>NZ_NHOU01000050.1 GCF_002179555.1 Salinicola salarius
GCTCAATCAGCGCCCTCGTGAATAAGGCGGGTTACAGATAAGCTCGAGATTGTCCTGCCGATAGAACACGCCACGCAGGTGGATGCCGATCAACAGTTCCATGACCTGCTTGTTATCGCGAACATTGAAGGCCGACAGAATGATCGCGTTATTTTCTTCGGCTCTGGTATTCCAGGCCAGTAAGTCCTTTTCCTGAACGTGATCTCCATCCAACAGGACGAGGACGTGGCGCCCCTCGGCCACCGGAAAACGCTCCTGAGGGCTGAGTGCCGAGACGCGGCACCCGGTTTTCTGGTGGATGTAGTCCAAAAATAGTACAGATTGAGAGTTACAATCCGTAACAAGTACGATATCGGTATTTTCTGTGTTCATGGTCTGATCCCTTCGAAGGATTTTAATTAGTCTTTTACACTTTTCGTTGTGATCCCTGGCTAGGTAATCGACTGCCTTCCGCGATTGTTGGAGCCCAATAGTGTTAATAAAACCCATGCGTTGTAAATATAGGGCATCTAACTTTTCAAACCGTGACACCTCAGGGACAATTAAGGACCCTGTAATTTTTTGATATTTCCTCTGAAAATCATGGATTTATGGATAGGTTAACGGTGTTTTGTTAAAAAACATTGTTTCCATTCCCAGAAAAAGCACGCTTTCCTCTCTACAAAACAGGAATGACCAGCAGGCAAATTTTTGAGTTTTCTCATCACCGGCGGTAGTGGGAACTTCAATGGCAATAATAAGGGGCGCTATGCCCCGATCGCCGCGCCCCGTAGAATGACCGTTTTTGGCAGGAGACTCTGACAGGAGCCTATGAGCGTGCAGATTGATAACCTGGTCGTAGCCAGTGGCAACCGTGGAAAACTGGCTGAATTCCAGCAGCTACTAGGCCCGCTCGGTCTGCGTGTCCAACCGCAGTCGGATTTCGGCGTGACCGATGTGGAAGAGACCGGACTGACATTCGTCGAGAATGCCATCCTCAAGGCGCGAGCCGCCGCCCGTGCCAGCGGGTTGCAAGCGTTGGCCGACGATTCCGGGCTGGCAGTCGACGCACTGGCAGGGGCGCCGGGCATCTACTCGGCCCGCTATGCCGGGGAATCGAACAACGGCGAATCCAAGGATGCGGCCAACAATGCCAAGCTGCTGGCGGCACTCAAGGATGTTCCCGAAGGGGAACGCACGGCGCGTTACTGGTGTGTGCTGGTCTATCTGCGGCATGCCGACGATCCCGTGCCGCTGATCGTCCAGTGCGACTGGAAAGGCGACATCCTGGCGTATCCGCGGGGTAATGGCGGCTTCGGCTACGATCCGCTTTTCTGGATACCCGAGTGTGGCATGAGCGTCGCCGAACTCAGCGCCGAGGAGAAGAACCGCTTGAGTCACCGGGGACGTGCGCTGCAGTCGCTGATCACGCAGCTCAAGGAATCGGGACAGGTTTCGGAATGATGGCTTTGCCGCCGCTGGCGCTCTACATCCACGTGCCCTGGTGCGTGCGCAAGTGTCCGTACTGCGATTTCAATTCGCATGGCGTGGGCCACGGCGCGGCGCTGCCGGAGTCCCGTTACGTCGAAGCGCTGCTGGCGGATCTCGATCACGACCTGCCGGCGGTTCAGGGCCGCGAGATCGTCAGTATCTTCATTGGCGGCGGGACGCCAAGCCTGCTCTCTCCGGCGGCCTACCAGCGCCTTTTCGATGGCCTGCGCGCACGTCTGGCCTTCGCTCCGGATATCGAGATCACTCTGGAAGCCAATCCTGGCACGGTGGAGCAGAGCCGCTTCGAGGGCTATCGCCGGGCGGGGATCAATCGGTTATCCATCGGTGTGCAGAGTTTCGCCGCCGCACAGCTCGAAGCGCTGGGCCGCATCCACAGTGGTGACGAGGCGGCGCGGGCAATGCGCAGCGCTCGGGATGCCGGGTTCGACAACGTCAACCTGGACCTGATGCATGGCCTCCCCGGTCAGACGCTGGAGACGGCGCTGCGGGATATCGAGACGGCGCTGTCACTCGAGCCCACTCACCTGTCGTGGTATCAGCTGACGCTGGAGCCTAATACCGAATTCTTCTCCCATCCGCCGACGCTGCCCGATGAAGAACGGCTGTGGGATATCCAGGATGACGGTCACGAACGGATCGAGGCAGCCGGCTTCTCGCGCTACGAGATATCCGCCTACGCGCTGCCCGGGCGGCAGGCGCGCCACAACCTCAATTACTGGCGTTTCGGCGACTATCTCGGCATCGGCGCCGGTGCGCACGGCAAACTTTCCCGGATCGACTCGAAGGGGAAATGGCGTATCGAACGTTACTGGAAAACGCGCCAGCCCGAAGCCTACCTGCGCCGTCTCGAAGACCCGCGCGGCTTCGTGGCCGGTGGCCAGGAAGTGGACGATCGGGCACTGCCGCTCGAGTTCCTGATGAATGCCTTGCGCCTGACCGAAGGCGTGAGTGCCGGGGATTGGGTAAACCATACCGGTCGGGCGTTGTCTGAACTGACGCCTCGCCTGGAGCCGGCACGACGGAAAGGCCTGTTGATGGAGACGCCTTCGCGTCTGCAAGCCACCCCGCAAGGCCTGTTATTCTTGAACGACCTGCTCGCGCTGTTCGATGAGGAGCATCCGACCAACGGCGTCGATCCTCGAGCGACGGCCGGGCAGTGATGGATTCGTCGTCACGGTTCTGTCGATAGGAAAAGCGTGATGATTTGCCAGCAAGGAGCCTCTCAAGCATGAAGATGATGAAAAAGACGTTCTGGTTGTCCATTCCGCTCGCCATGATGGTGGGTGTGAGCGGCTGCGCTTCCACCGGTACCGATGGCCAGCAGCAGGGTAGCGGCAACACCAAGACCTGGAGCGGTGCCGGCATTGGTGCGGTCGCGGGGGCGGTTGCAGGCGCGCTGACCGGCGATGGCGGCAGCAGTACCCGGGATCGCGCCTTGATCGGTGCCGCGGCCGGTGCGGCGATCGGCGGCGGAGTCGGCGCCTACATGGATTCCCAGGAGAAAGAGCTGCGCAATCGCCTCGACGGTACGGACATCGGCGTCGAGCGTAACGGCAACGATCTGATCCTCAACATGCCGAGCAGCGTGACTTTCGACGTCGACGCCAGCGATCTGAAGACGGCAGCACGCCAGGCGCTCAACGACGTCAATGCGGTGCTGCGCTCCTATCCGGAAACGCGCATCAACGTGGCAGGCTATACCGACAGCACCGGTTCGAACAGCTACAACCAGAAGCTGTCCGAGCGGCGTGCGCAGTCGGTGGCGACCTATCTCGAACAGGGTGGCGTCGATGGCGGGCGCATCAACGCTGTCGGCTACGGCGAGTCGAACCCGGTCGCCAGCAACGACACCGAGTCGGGCCGTGCCCAGAATCGTCGCGTCGAGATCACGCTGACGCCGACACAGCAGTCCTGAGACCCAAGGCCGTCCCGAGACGGCCGATGATCGGTCTCGAATCCGGGCGTGGCCAAGAGCCGCGCCCTTTTTGATGGATGGATCCCCATGCTTGCCTACCAGCACGCGTATCACGCCGGCAATTTCGCCGACGTCCACAAGCACCTTGGCTTGCGGCAACTCGTCCAGGCCATGATGAAAAAGTCTTCTGCCATCAGCTTCGTCGATACCCATGCCGGCCGGGGGCTCTATCCGCTGGCCGCGCCGGAGACGCAGAAGCTGGGCGAATATCGCCAGGGCGTCGAGCGTCTATGGCAACGTCGTCGCGGTATTCCTGCCGATTCGCCGGTGGGTGAATGGCTGGCGGCGCTGGCGACGTTGCAGCCCGGTGCCGAGCTGAGCCGATATCCCGGCTCGCCCTGGTGGCTGGGTTCGGCGCTGCGTTCGCAGGATCGGCTGACGCTGTTCGAGCTGCACCCTGGCGAACACCAGCATCTGACCGATCAGGCCCTGCCGACCGATAGCGCCGTGCAGCGGCGGCATGGAGATGGCCTCAAGGGGCTGGCGAAAGGCGTGCCGGTCTCCACGCCGCGACTCTGCGTGCTGATCGACCCGAGCTATGAACGCAAGGCGGAGTATGAAGAGGTCGCCGAGACGTTGCGCCAGGTGGTACGCAAAGTACGTCACGCGGTGGTGCTGGTGTGGTACCCGTTGTTACCGGCGGGGCGCCACCAGACGATGCTGGCAACGCTGCGAGAAGCCGGTATTCCCAAACTATGGCGTAGCGAACTGCAGATCCGTGAGCCGATCGCCGACCGCGGCATGTATGGCAGCGGCTTGCTGATGCTCAATCCGCCGTGGCAGCTGGATCGAGAGCTCGATCGCGCCTTTGCCAACCTGGCCCCGATGCTCGCCGATGGTGCCAGGCATCATGGCGAGTGGTGGACGACCGAAAATCCCTAGCTACGGGCTACGGGCTACGGGCTACGGGCTCGCCACTTGCATTGGCAGCAAGTGGCGATCATCGTTTTTCCCGGCTCGCGGTTCGTCAGATCAGGCCGGTGGTGGTGGGGTTGACCGGGCTTTCGGTGCCCGCCGGCTCTTCGCCCTTGATGGCAGCGATGAATTCGTTGCCCCAGCGGCGGATATCGTTGTAGCTGACGATATCGTTCAACTGACGTAGCCGCGCTTCCGCCTCCGCGCGAGGCAGGTTGAGGCCCAGATAACAGGTCCGGGCCAGGTCGTGGAGGTCGTGCGGGTTGGTCAGAATGGCGCCTTTCAATTCAGCGGCCGCGCCGGCGAATTCCGACAGCACCAACACGCCACAGCCCTGGGTCAGCCCCTGGGTCGCCGCGAACTCCTTGGCCACCAGGTTGAGGCCGTCACGCAACGGGGTGATCCACATCACGTCGGCCATGGCGTACCAGGCGACCACCTCCTCGAAGGGGAAGCCGCGGAAATAGAACTGCACCGGGGTCCAGCCGACGTCGGCGAAGCGGCCGTTGATATGACCGATGGTCTGCTCGATCTGGGTCTGCAGCTCGTTGTAGATGGTCATTTCCCGGGCGGCAGGCACGCAGATGCTGACCAGCGTCACCTTGCCGCGTAGTTCGGGGTTCTCGTCGAGCAGAAGCTCGTAGGCCTGGAGTTTCTCGAGGATGCCCTTGGTGTAATCGAGTCGTTCCACCGACAGGATCAGCTTGACCTTGCTGAACTCTTCTCGCAGCTCGGCCATGCGCGAGCTGGCGCCTTCCTGATTCAATGCATTCTTGATCCGATCGATATCCAGCCCGACCGGATGCGCGCCCAGGCGGACGACGCGGGAGCCGGTATCTACGGCCGTGGTCATGGTCTCGAGGCCGACGGCGCAGCCGTAGGTCAGAAACCGCGGCGCGCAGCTCTGTCGGGACAGCGTGCTCAGCGGCACGACACCGCGGGCGACATCGACGAAGTTCTCGACCTGGCGCGGGATATGGAAGGCGACATAGTCGCACTGCAGCAGGCTGCCGATGATCTCGCGGCGCCACGGCAGCACGTTGAAGACATCCGCCGAAGGAAAGTAGGTGTGATGGAAGAAGGCGATGCGCAGGTCGGGACGCATCTCGCGCAGATAGGCCGGCACCATCCACAGATTGTAGTCGTGAATCCAGATCAGCGCGCCCTCGGCGGCCTCTTCTGCAGTGCGTTCGGCGAAGGCGCGGTTGACCTCGCAATAGACTTCCCAGTCATCCTCGCGGAAATGCGCGCGTTCCCAGAAGGTGTGCAACGTCGGCCAGAACGCCTCCTTGGAGAAGCGCTTGTAGAAGGTATCGACCTGGACCTTGGTCAGCGGCACGCGGGCGGCGGTCAGCAGTGGGTACTGTTTGGCGTCGACACTGGTGTGGGTCACGAAATCCTCGGCATCGTCCTCCTCGTGGATCGACCAGGCGATCCACGAGCCCCGCTGATTGGCGAAGAAGCTCAGCAGCGTCGGGATGATGCCGTTGGGGGAAGTCGGGCGACGGCGCTGGATCTTGCCATCGACCCGGTACTCTTCGTAAGGCAGCCGGTGATAGACCATCACTAGTTCGGCCTTGCCGGTCTGCGTCTCGTCGCGACGATTCTCCGCCGCCATGCCGTGAGCCCCGAGGAAACCGAAGTGGGCGAACGCTTCGATGATGCCGGCACAGCCCGCTTTTTCGGCGTGCATGACGCGGGTCTGATTCTGTGTCTGCTCGAGCAGGGGCGGTTCCGACCCGCCGACGCAGACCGACTTGAAGCCGGCGGTGAGCATGGCGAGATCGTTCATGGTATCGCCGGCGACCAGTACATCCTCGCTGTCGATCTCCAGCCATTCGACCAGTTTCTGCAGACTGCTGCCCTTGTTGACGCCTTTGGGCAGGAAATCCAGATAGCGCCCGGCCGAGTAGAGCATCTCGCAGCCCAGTTCCGCTGCCAGCCCGGCCAGCGCTTCGTCCCTGGCGCGCTCGGGTGGGCAGTAATAGGAGCAGCGGCGCAGCTGTGGCTCGTCCTGGCGCACCACGTCCGGGAAGCGTTGCATGGCGCTGGCGACACGTGATTCGCCGGGCCAGCGGGTTTCGATTTCGTGCTGCAGTGGCTGGATCGGCTGCAGGCTGTCACCGAAGTAGAGGCTGGCGCCCACGTCGGCGACGATATAGTCCGGTTGCGGCAGCGTGGGGTCGGACAACAGCGGCAGAATCGCCTCCAGGCTGCGGCCGCTGATATAGGCCAGCTTGATGTCCGGGTGCGCGGCGATGGTCTGATAGAGACTCAGGCGGGCTTCGGCGTCACCGCCGAGAAAGGTGCCGTCGAGATCGGTTGCAAGTAGCATGTTTTCCTCCTGCCCGGCCTTCGGTGCCGGGGCGATTTTCCCTGCGCGAGCGGTTCGTGCGTTCGTCGAATGACTTGGCATAGGGTCTGTCGCCGTTCCGGCGCGACCGTGCATGAAACGGCAACAGACCCCTGGATTCAGGATCAGGCCTTGCCGGCCATCTCGACGATTCGCTGGCGTTCGTGCTCTTCGTAGAAGCTGGGGTCGGCGAACAGATCCTTCTGAATGTCGTCGTACATCATTTCCAGGGCCTGGCTACTGGTCGGTGTCATCGGTTCGAAGTGGGCCGTATCGCCGCTGACCAGAACCGAAACACGGCGGCGGCGATAAACGGCGTAGCCTGTGAGAAGAACCATGATCGCGGCGATGTAGAGCGGTAACCCCTGGTCGCCGACGTTGTGCATGATCACCCCGGCCAGGATCGGAGCGACGGCGCTACCGGCACCCTGAACGACCAGCATATCAGCCGAGCCGGCCACGATTTCGTCGGGATGCAACTGATCGATCAACTGGGCGACAGCAATCGGATAGATCGAGAACGACAAGCCGCCCCAGATGAAATATAGCCCGAGCAGCGTTATCTGATTGGGCGCGAACGGCATGGCAGCGGCAGCGATCGCGGCGAGCATCACGACATAGGTCATGACGCGGGGACGATCGTGAGTATCGGAGAACCGGCCGATGGGGATCTGCAGCAGGGCGCCACCGACGATGGCGCAGCTCATCACCACGCCGACACCGGCGACATCGAACCCGACACTGCGGGCGTAGACCGGCGTCAGCGTCCAGAACGCGCCCATGGCAAGTCCGGACATCGCCGAGGCAGCAACGGCCAGCGGGGCAAACCCCAGCAGCGCCTTGAGACTGCTCTTGGGTCGTGCGGGGATGACGGGCTGGCTGCGCTTGGTGATCGTGATCGGCAACAAGGCCCAACTGATCAGGATCGACGCGAGCGCGAACAGCAGAAAGCCATCGGGGCTATCCAGGCGCAGGATCTGCTGGGCAATGGCCAGCGCGCCCAGGTTGACCACCATGTAGATGGCAAACACCCGGCCTCGCTGATGGCTGGCAGCCTGGCTGTTGAGCCAGCTCTCGATCACCGTCATCAGGGTAATGAAAGCGAGGCCGTAGACCACCCGGAGGCCCAGCCACACCCAGGGATCGATGAATATGAGGTGAAGCAGGGCGGCCGAGGCGCAGAGTCCGGCGCAGAATGCGAAGGTACGGATGTGCCCCATGCGCTTGATCAGGCGACCGCTGATCCAGGTGCCGCCAATGAATCCGACGAAGTATCCGGACATGATGAGACCGATCAGGCTGGTCGAGAAGCCTTCGTCGGCGCCGCGCAGTGTCAGCAGGGTATTGATCAGGCCGTTGCCGAGCAGCAGTAACGCTACGCTACCCAGCAACGCGCGAATGGGTCGTAACAACGACCACATGGCTTTCTCCTTGCGATTGCTCAAGTCTATCCATGCAGTAAGCGTGCCGGAGACGGGGTCGTTCGGGAAAACTGCTGTTTTTATAAGATTATATTATCGTTTTTGGATTATAACTATAACCAGTTTTATTGGATGGCGTGCACCTAAATGGTGCCTCTTAGCTGACCCGATTCAGCTTAGCAGTCCGAAGCCGCGCTGACCGCGACGAATCAAGGCACGCGACGTATCCACGCCTCGCTGGCGAACTTGTTCTTCGCCAAGGTGTGCGCCGTATCCAGCTCATCCTGCGTGAGCGATTCCGACATCAGCGTGAAACGGGCGGCGAACGAGTCGATCATGCGCCGAATGATCTCCTCTCGCTCGAGACCGGTCTGGCGCTTGAGCGGATCGACGCGCTTGCCAGCGCTGGTAGTGCCCTTGTCGGAGAGCTTTTCGCGGCCGATCCGCAGGACGCGGGTAAGTTTGTCGGCGTCGATGTCGTAGGCCATGGTGACGTGGTGCAGTACTGCACCGTTGATTCGCTTCTGGGCGGCCCCGGCGATCTTGCCGCCCGGCGAGGTGATGTCGTTGATCGGCACGTACCAGGCATTGATACCCATGTCGCCCAGCGCCTGAATCACCCAGTCGTCGAGAAAGGCGTAGCTTTCGACGAAGGTGAGCCCCTGGACCAACGTTTCCGGCACGATCAGCGACCAGGTGATCGTATTACCGGGCTCGACGAACATGGCGCCGCCGCCGCTGATACGGCGAACGATCTCGATACCGGCCTCTCGGGCGGCATCGAGATCGACTTCGTTTGCCAGCGACTGGAATACGCCGATGATGATCGCCGCCCGGTCCCATTCCCACACGCGCAGTGTCGGACCGCGGCGTCCCGCCGCCACTTCGCGCGTCAGCACTTCGTCCAGGGCCATGTGGAGAAGCGGTGATTCCGGTTCGCGGTGAATCAGGCCGAAGCGGTGGTCTCGCCAATCCGAGGTTCGCGAGAGCGCACGACGGATCACGGTGGCGATGGCCGGCACGGACAGCCCGATCATCTCGGTCTGCGGCGGCAGCGCGGGCTGGATTCGCGCGATCAGGGCGCTGGCATCGGCGTCGATCGACGCACCCTCGAGGGCTTGGTCGATCGCCTCCAGCGCCTCGTCGGGCTCGAGGAAAAAATCGCCGGATAACTGCACCGAGGCCAGCCGCCCATCGCGGACGGTGACGTCCGCCACCAGCAATTTACCGCCCGGTACCTTGTATTCACCGTGAAGGATTGCTTCGCGATCATTATCCGACTGCGCCATTCCGTCTCCTGGGCCAGACTGTTAACGACAGTATAGCCATAAGGTATCTAGCGCCTGCCGTGATCGGCGCTCATCGTCAGAAGGATGGTGGATCTCACGTTGGGCCCGGGTGACGGGTCGATGCTCTGGGAGGAGGGCGGGGAGCGTTCGAGACGATGCCCGGTCAGGCGGATCGGCCGACTTCCCGCCAGCTCCGAGCTGTATTCGACCAACCTGCGGCTCTATTTACCGATACAGAATGTATAAAATACTTTAAAAACATAAGTTTATGAAACTCGTGGAGCACTATTGGAGTGCTGAAATTTGCGAAAAAAAGTGTAAATATTGGCAAATTTCCTCTGCGTCGGCTCCTGACGACCCATTTTAAACTGGGATAAGTGGGAAACTGGGAGCCTTGTATACGCTTTTATCTCTATGAAATCAGTGCCTTGAGATCGCTCTTTCAGCCCCTTCTGCCAAACAAAATTATAGTAACATCGTTTTCTAAACGGATCCGTTCTCATTTTGAACGGACTTGACGCACAACGTTGTTGTGCATAAAATGACTAAAAAGCGATCAGGTAACTATGGCGGTTGAATTCAGGGATATATGGCTGGAGGCTTTCTACGACGAAGACCAAAGCCACAAGAAAATACCCAGCACTATTGAAGGCGCTCTGTTCAGAAAGATTCAGATTCTGGATGCCGCGACGCAGGAGTCAGACTTGAGGATTCCGCCGGGTAACCGTTTTGAACATTTGCAGGGAAACCTTTCTGGATGGTGTTCCATTCGGGTTAACAAACAGTATCGCCTGATTTTTCGCTGGGAAGATGGCACCGCCCAAGATACATATCTAGACCCGCATGTTTACAAGGGCTAGAGGAGGTTATGGTAATGAGGAATACAAAACGTCGTCCAGTGACAGTTGGCGAAATGCTGGTCAGCGAGTTTCTGGAGCCGATGAAAATAGAAATCAGTGAACTGGCCGAAGCAATGGGTGTGCACAGAAATACACTCAGTCGGATTGCGCATGACAAAGGCACGCTGACAGCACCCATGGCAATCAAACTCGCAGCGGCTTTGGGGAATACGCCGGAGTTCTGGCTGAATATTCAGCACGCGGTTGAGTTATGGGATGTTCGTCATCGTGCCTATGAACAAGAAGCTAAGAACGTGAGACGCGTAAAGCCCCACGAGTTACCTCTGAAGCAGGCCTGAAGCACATTTCGTTTCAGCCATGTTTCCCCTTTCGTTGGAAAGTTTACAGTAGCCGTGTTTGCGGCTCGGATTGGGCAAACTGGTATCCCATCGCCTTGTAACCTTTCTCGCGCTTTCGGAACATGCGTTCAAGCATTGGCAGGCTGTTGTCCAGGTAGTCGTAGACAGTAACTTCCTGCTTACCGTCGGCATCCCGGTGAATCCTGCCAGCATACTGCGACAGTGTTCCTTTCCAGGCGATGGGCAGAGCCAGAAACAAAGTGTCCAGCCGAGGCAAGTCAAAACCTTCACCAATGTATTTCCCGGTTGCAACAATAACTTGAGTTTCATGCAACTGCGATTCGGCAGCCCGGCGTTCCTTGACGCGCATCCCGCCGCGCAAAACAACCGACGATATAGACTCAGCTTCCAACAATGTTGCCAGCGTCTCAGCATGCTCTCTTCGTTCGGTCAGCAAAAGACAGTTGGCCTCGTTTTGAACGCAGCGCACGACATCCCGAACTATATCCTGATTCCGGGTAGTGCTATGGGAGAGCCAACGGTAGACGGATGCAATGTGTGGTCGTTCACCGTTATTCTGAAAGATGTCCGTTGGTGGCGTTTCATGACGTTCTCGAACGATGACACGCTGGACAAACTTAGACCCATGTTCAGCCCTGACTTTGTGACGAACGGGTCCTGCGACCATAAACATGATTTTTTGGTGGCCATCCTGACGGTCAGGCGTTGCGGTAAGGCCTACAACATATCGGGCGCTGACTTCGTTAAGCAGCATTTCATAACGGGGAGCTGAAATGTGATGGCATTCATCGATGATGACCTGCCCGTATTCCCGGACTTTACTTGAGACCGTATTATCTTTCTTGTTGATCAGGCTTTGATAGGTAGCAACGTCGATCTGACCAGTAGGTTTCTTTTTGCCACCGCCAATCACACCTACGGAGGCACCCTCAATAAAGGTCTCCAGGCGCTCCTTCCATTGATCCAGTAACTGACGACTGTGAGTGAGGATCAGCGTGTTTACCTGCCGCTTGGCGACAATGCCAATAGCGGTTACCCCGGCTTATTCATGAGGTCGGTCTGAA
>NZ_NHOU01000051.1 GCF_002179555.1 Salinicola salarius
CCGCTTGGCAAGTGTTGTTTGTCACTTTTTGCGCATTCGGTCAAAACCGTGCCCGGCAAAAACGACGACGCCCGCGCGGGGCGGGCGTTTCAGCAGCATGAGGCCACATTCAGCTTTCAGTCATCCTGCGAGTTCTGGCCACCGGCTTCGCTACGGCGCTTCTCTCTGCGCCCCTTGTTCAATCGCCCCAGCGCCAAAATCGGGCCGGAAATCACGTAGCAGCCAAACAGAGCCAGCAGCATGACCGAAGGCTCGATGGAGATCAGCACGAACAACAGCACGATCGCCAACAGGAACACGAACGGTACCGGTCCCTTGAAATCGATCTCCTTGAAGCTGTGATAGCGCACGTTGCTGACCATCAGCACACCGGCAGCGGCAACCACGACGGTCATCAACACCTTGAAGCCCAGCGACTCGGCGTCGAAGGTATGGAAGACCCATACGCAGGCAGCCACGATGGCCGCCGCGGAAGGGCTGGGCAAACCGACGAACCACTTCTTGTCGATACTGCCGATCTGGACGTTGAAACGAGCCAGACGCAGCGCGGCGCCGGCAACGAAGATGAACGCCGCGATCCAGCCGATCTTGCCGACGTCCTGCAATATCCAGGTAAACGCGACCAGCGCCGGGGCCATACCGAACGAGACCATGTCGGCCAGGCTGTCGAACTCGGCACCGAAGGCACTTTGCGTATTGGTCAACCGCGCCACGCGCCCATCCAGCCCATCGAGCACCATGGCAACGAAGATCGCGATGGCGGCCTTGGCGTAGTCGCCGTTAATGGCAGCCACGATGGAATAGAAGCCAGCGAACAGCGCCGAGAGCGTGAACAGGTTGGGCAGCAGATAGATGCCTCGGCGGCGTATCCGCTTGCCGTTCTCCACCGTCTCCTCGATGACTTCATCCTCGTCGTCGAACAATGGAGAGGTGGCACCGATGGTAATGGTCTCGGGCTCTTGCTCGTGGTGGCGGTCATCCTGCGTCATGAAGCGAGTCCTATAGTGGCGAGTGCGCTCGGGCATGTATAGCCAGCCCATTCTACAGCCTAGCGGGAATCTCGACAGATGCTCGCGCAAAGCGCCTGGCAAACGTCATGGGTTCGGCCAAACGAACAGGGGCGCGACAATCGTCGCGCCCCTGTCGAAACCCGCGGGTCGAGTCTTAGTTCTTGCTCTTGTCGACCAGCTGGTTGGCGGTGATCCACGGCATCATCGCGCGCAGCTTGGCCCCGACCTGCTCGACCGGGTGCTCAGCGGTCTGGCGACGACGAGCGTTCAGCGAAGCGTAGTTGCAGGCGCCTTCGGCGATGAACATCTTGGCGTACTCACCGTCCTGGATGCGCTGCAGCGCCTTGCGCATGGCGGCACGCGATTCGTCGTTGATGATTTCGCGGCCGGTGACGTACTCGCCGTACTCGGCATTGTTGGAGATCGAGTAGTTCATGTTGGCGATGCCGCCTTCGTACATCAGGTCGACGATCAGCTTGAGCTCGTGCAGACACTCGAAGTAGGCCATCTCCGGCGCGTAACCGGCCTCGGTCAGCGTTTCGAAGCCGGCCTTGACCAGTTCGACCGCGCCGCCGCAGAGAACAGCCTGCTCGCCGAACAGGTCGGTTTCGGTCTCGTCCTTGAAGGTGGTTTCGATGATCCCGCTACGACCGCCGCCGATGGCCGCCGCGTAGGAGAGCGCGATCTCCTTGGCCTGACCGGACGCATTCTGATGAATGGCGATCAGGTCCGGGATGCCGCCGCCGCGGACGAACTCGGAACGCACGGTGTGACCCGGCGCCTTGGGCGCGATCATGATGACATCGAGATCGGCGCGCGGCTCGACCTGACTGTAGTGGATGTTGAAGCCGTGAGCGAAGGCGATGGTGGCGCCCTCTTTCAGGTTCGGCTCGATATCCTGCTCGTAGATGACCTTCTGGTTCTCGTCCGGCGCGAGGATCATGACGACATCGGCGGTCTTGCACGCTTCGGCGACGCTGGCCACCTTGAGACCGGCGCTTTCGGCCTTGGCAGCCGAAGAAGAGCCCTTGCGCAGACCGACGGTCACGTCGACACCGGACTCTTTCAGGTTGTTGGCGTGAGCGTGGCCCTGTGAGCCATAGCCGACGATCGTGACCTGCTTGGCCTGGATCAGGGAAAGGTCACAATCCTTGTCGTAATAAACGTGCATGTCGTACTCCGGAAATCGATGGGCCGTTGGCCCGGAACTGTCGTCACTCAATGTCTGTCAGCGTTGATGGCCACTGGCGTCGTCTCGCGCGGCGCTGTTCGTTTTAGCCTGGAGCCACGATAAGCCAGACAACTTGTTGCGTAAAACGCTATATTTGCAATGCGACATTTCATTTTCTGAAACGAATCAGCGACAAGACCATGGATTACCGCCCGCTCACCCAGTTTCTGGCCCTGGCCGACCATCTGCACTTCGGCCGGGCCAGCGATGCCTGCCATGTCAGCCCATCGACACTGAGCCGCTCGATCCGCCAGCTCGAGGAGACGCTCGGCGTCACCCTGTTCGAACGCGACAATCGCCATGTCACGCTGACGCGGGAGGGTCAGCTGTTCCACTCCTACGCCAGGGAAACGCTGGAGCAGTGGCAGGCGATGCAGGCCACGCTGATGGCGGAAACCCGCGAGCTGGCCGGCGAGATCAGCATCTACTGCTCGGTCACCGCCAGCTACAGCTTTCTCTACCGCCTGCTGAGCGAGTTCCGCCAGCGCCATCCGCGCATCGAGATCAAGCTGCATACCGGCGATCCCGCGGACGCCATCGCCCGCGTACAGGCCGAGAACGAGGACATCGCCATCACCGCGCGCCCGCGTAGCCTGCCGGATGCCCTGGCATTCAAGCCGCTGGCGACCTCGCCGCTGGTCTTCATCGCGCCCCGCGACGGCGCCGACTGGCTGCCCGCCACACCGGAAACGCCGACACCCTCGCAGTGGAAAGGCGTGCCGATGATCCTGTCCGAGTCCGGCCTGTCGCGGGATCACGCCGATACCTGGTTTCGGGCGATGGGCATCAGCCCGCGAATCTATGCGCAGGTGGCGGGTAACGAAGCGATCGTCAGCATGGTCGGACTGGGATTCGGGGTCGGCATCGTGCCGCGCATCGTGCTCGACAACAGCCCCTTGCTGGACCGGATCACGATCCTGCCGGTCAAGCCGGAACTCCCTCACTACGATGTCGGCCTGTGCGTGCTCAAGCGGCGCCTGAAGAGCGCGCTGATCGAGGCGCTGTGGGCGCAGTTGCCGAACTGATCCGACCCGCCGGAGAGGCTAAAAATACAAGACGCAAAACGCCCGACAGGATTACTCCTGCCGGGCGTCGAACTACCGCTGGTCACTTACAACGTGAGCAGCTTGTCTCCACGGGCAATGCCCGACACGCCGGTCCGTGCCACTTCCAGAATGCCGATCGGCGCCATCGCCTGGATGAAAGCATCCAGCTTGCCGGCGTCGCCGGTGATCTGCACGGTATAGACGCTCGGCGTGACGTCGACGATCTGCGCCCGGAAGATGTCCGCCGTGCGCTTGACCTCGTCGCGGGCCGCCCCCAGCGCCTTGACCTTGACCAGCATCAGCTCGCGCTCGATGTGGTTGCCCTCGGTCAGATCGACCAGCTTGACCACGTCGATCAGCTTGTTGAGGTGCTTGGTGATCTGCTCGATCACCCGGTCGTCGCCCACCGTGGTCACGGTCAGCCGCGACAGCGACGGATCTTCCGTCGGCGCCACGTTGAGGGTTTCGATGTTGAAGTTGCGCTGGGAGAACAGCCCCACCACGCGGGACAGAGCGCCCGGTTCGTTTTCCAGCAGAATCGAGATGATATGGCGCATCAGGTCCGCTCCGTCTTCGAAAGCAGCATGTCACGCATGGAGCCCAACGGCACCTGCATCGGATAGACGTGTTCGAATGGATCGACGTAGATATCGAGGAACACGAGCTCGTTGGTATCGGCGAAGGCACGCTCCAGCGCCGGAGCCAGCTCTTCGTGCGTCGTTACCTTGATCGCGGTGAAGCCATAGGCCTCGATCAGCTTGGCGAAATCCGGCAGCGACTCCATGTAGGAGTGAGCGTGACGGGACTTGTAGTTCAAGTCCTGCCACTGGCGCACCATGCCCAGCGACTGGTTGTTGAGATTGACGATCTTGACGCCGACATCGAACTGCTTACAGGTCGACAGCTCCTGCATCATCATCTGGAAGCTGCCTTCACCAGTGAAGCAGACCACGTCGTCCTGCGGATAGCTGAGCTTGACGCCCATCGCCGCCGGAAAACCGAAGCCCATGGTGCCGAGACCGCCGGAGGTGATGAAACGGTTGGGCTTGGCGAACTTGTAGTACTGCGCCGCGAACATCTGATGCTGGCCCACATCGGTGGTCACGAACGCCTCGCCGCGGGTGGCACGGTAGACCGCCTCGATCACCTCTTGCGGCTTGAGCGCTTCGCCCGGCTTCGAAGGTTCGTAGAGCCTGTTCTTGCGCTCGGCCCGCCAGCCATCGATGCTTTTCCACCATTCGCCCAGCGCCTCGGGATTGGCCGGCTCGCGATCCTGGACCAGGCTGATCATCTCGTTGATGACGCTGCCCGCCGCACCGACGATCGGCACGTCCGCCCGCACGGTCTTGGAGATCGAGCTGGGGTCGATGTCGACATGGACGATCTTGGCCGTGGGGCAGAACTTCGACGTGTTGTTGGTGACGCGGTCGTCGAAGCGCGCGCCGATGGCGATGATCAGATCAGCGTTATGCATCGCCATGTTAGCTTCATAGCTGCCGTGCATCCCGAGCCACCCCAGCGACTGGCGGTCCCCCTGCGGATAGCCGCCGATGCCCATCAGCGTGGTGGTGATCGGGAAACCGAGCCGCTGGACCAGATCGGTCAACGCCTCCGAAGCCCGTCCAGTGACGATGCCGCCGCCGGTATAGAACACCGGCCGGCGCGCCTTGAGCATCATGTCGACGGCCTTCTTGATCTGGCCGCTATGTCCGCGCGTCACCGGGTTGTAGGACCGAATCTTGACCTTCTTCGGGTAGACGTATTCGTAACGCTCGGTGGGCGCGGTCATGTCCTTGGGAATATCCACTACCACCGGGCCGGGGCGGCCGGTCGATGCCAGATAGAACGCCTTTTTCAGGACTTCAGGAATCTCGCTGGGATGGCGGATCGAGAAGCTGTGCTTCACTACCGGCCGGGTGACACCGACGATATCGGTTTCCTGAAAGGCGTCTTCCCCGATCAGGTGACTGGCGACCTGACCGCACAGCACCACCATCGGAATCGAATCCATGTAGGCGGTGGCAATGCCGGTGACGGCATTGGTCGCGCCGGGGCCGGAGGTGACCAGCACCACACCGGGCTTGCCGGAAGCGCGGGCGTAGCCATCGGCAGCGTGGGTCGCGGCCTGCTCGTGCCGAACGAGAATGTGTTGAACGCTATCCTGGCGGAACAGGGCATCGTAGATGTGCAATGCCGCGCCGCCCGGATAGCCATAGATACGCTCGACGCCTTCGTCTTTCAGAAAGCGGGCGATCATATCGGCGCCGGAAAGTAATTCCACTGGTGAGTCTCCCCTGGAAGTTCGAGTGCCGCTTCGCGGTTCTGGGCACAAAACCGATCCGTGAACGATTGGCGCGATCCACGGAAACGAAGCTCAATCACGGCGGTACGCCGCTGTCGACCTGCGGTCGACGCCTGATGCCATATCCTGGCGTCCTGGGCCCGGGGTGGGGACCCGCACTCATAGGAACCGCCTGCGCCTCGGCGCCGACAGCTCCAGACACGGCAGATCGCCGTATCGGGGTTGGCGGGAACAGGCGTTTGGCCCGCGCCCTTTGGTTTCCCGGCAAAAGCCGAGAAACCTGTCCTTCGACAGGCGGGTAGAGGTCGCTCGGAACCTACCCTTCACGCAGCGGCCGGGGATCACCCGTAGTTTGGCTGCGCCCGCAATCAGGAATCGCCTAGATTCCACCAGCGCCCCGAGGCTGTCAACCTCCGGCGCCGACAACCTGGCGCCTGGCGAGGGGAATGCCCGCAATATATGCCCATGACGCCGACTAAAGTCGGTTCGCTTTTCGCAGCACCATCGAGACATCGCTGCTGTACTGAATCGAAGACCGTATCGAATCCCTGCCTTGCCGGCTCGGATATCGGTCGATGACTTGCAGGCAAAACCGACCCATGGGAGTAACGCGCATGTCCCCCATCGTGAAATGGTCCGCGTTCGTGGCCATGGCAGGCTTTCTGTTCGGCTTCGATACCGCCGTGATATCCGGAGCCGACAAACCCATCCAGGAGCTGTGGGGGCTGAGCGATCTCCAGCATGGACTGTTCATCATGTCGATGGCGCTGTGGGGCACCGTTCTCGGGGCGATCTTCGGCAACTGGCCGACCGATCGCCTGGGCCGCCGTACCACGCTCTTCATCATCGGCGTCCTCTACTTCGTTTCCGCCGTGGGTTCGGCGCTCGCCACCGACCCGTTCTGGTTCTCGTTCTTCCGCCTGATCGGTGGCTTCGGGGTGGGCATGTCCTCGGTCGCCGCGCCGGCCTACATCTCCGAGATCGCGCCCGCCGAACGGCGTGGCAATCTGGTCGCGCTCTACCAGTTCAACGTGGTGTTCGGGATCTTCATGGCCTATGTCTCCAACGCCATTCTAGGCAGCCTGCTCGGCGACGATGCCTGGCGCTGGATGGTCGGGATCGAGGCGATCCCTGCGCTGGTCTACACGTTGGCGCTGCTCAAGGTGCCGGAGAGCCCGCGCTGGCTGATCCTCAACCGCAACGACACCCGCGCCGCCGCCAAGGTACTGGACCAGATCGATCCGCATCGCGACAACCAGGCCCAGATCGAGGAGATCCAGGCGGCAGATCGCGAGGACAGCAAGGTGCATTCGCGATTCTTCTCGCGCCGCTATCGCCTGCCCATCGTGCTCGCCTTTCTGATCGCCTTCTTCAACCAGTTCACCGGCATCAACTTCGTGCTCTACTACGCGCCTCGTATCCTCGAGTCCGCCCAGTTGGGTGACAACGCCGCCCTGCTCTCGACGGCGGGGATCGGCCTAATCATGGTGATCTTCACCATGATCGGCATGGCGCTGATCGATCGATTCGGCCGGCGAACGCTGATGTACATCGGCTCGGTGGGCTATATCATTTCGCTATCTATCATCTCCCACGCCTTTTTCACCGATAACCTGGGCGGCGCGCTGATCCCGCTGCAGCTATGCCTGTTCGTCGCCGCCCACGGTATCAGCCAGGGCACGGTGATCTGGGTCTTCATCTCGGAGATATTCCCCAACCGCGAACGGGCCCGCGGGCAGTCGCTCGGCAGTTTCACGCACTGGTTCTTCGCCGCCGTCATTACCCTGGTCACGCCGTGGGTGCTGAGCGTGTTCAACGGCGGGCCGGTGTTCGCCTTCTTCGCCTTCATGATGGTGTTGCAGATTGCCTTTGTCGCCTTCCTGATGCCGGAGACTAAAGGCGTCTCGCTGGAGAAACTGCAGCAGAAGCTATCGCCGAGAGGGGAATCCCAAACGTAAAAAAGCCCGTGACATCGAGCGCCACGGGCGGGAAGACGGTCAGGACGCGACCGTTTATCTTGGAAAGACCGTTTGTCTCGGCAAGACAGAACCGCTCGGCCCGGCACACCGCCGGGCCGAACAACTGTTACTTGTCGAAGACCAGATGATCGCCCTCGGCGCGAACGCGGATGGTGTCGCCCGGCAGGAATCGGCCCGACAGCAGATCCTGCGCCAGCGGGTTCTCGATGCGGCTCTGGATCGCCCGCTTGAGCGGACGCGCGCCGAACACCGGATCGAAGCCGACCACCGCCAACTGAGCCATTGCCTCGTCGGTGACAGCGAGCTTGAGGTCGCGCTCGGCGAGACGACTGCGCAGGCGGTCGAGCTGGATCGAGGCAATTGCCTGAATCTGCTCCTGGCCCAGCGCGTGGAATACCACGACCTCGTCGATACGGTTGATCAACTCGGGCCGGAAGTGGTTGCCCACTACCGTCATCACCGCGTCGCGCATGGCGGAGTAATCGCTATCATCGCCACCCATGCGCTGGATCACGTCGGAGCCCAGGTTGGAGGTCATCACGATCACGGTATTGCGGAAATCTACCGTGCGCCCCTGTCCATCGGTCAGGCGACCATCTTCCAGCACCTGCAGCAGGATGTTGAACACATCCGGATGCGCCTTCTCGACCTCGTCGAGCAGCAGTACCGAATAGGGCTTGCGACGGACGGCCTCGGTCAGATAACCGCCCTCCTCGTAACCGACGTAGCCGGGAGGCGCGCCGATCAGCCGGGCCACGGAGTGCTTCTCCATGAACTCGGACATGTCGATGCGCACCATCGACTCCTCGGTGTCGAACAGGAAGTTGGCCAGCGACTTGCACAGCTCGGTCTTCCCCACCCCGGTCGGGCCCAGGAACAGAAACGAACCGTTGGGCCGATTCGGGTCCGACAGCCCGGCGCGGGAACGGCGTACCGCGTTGGCCACCGCCCTGACCGCTTCGTCCTGGCCGATGACCCGCTCGTGCAGCGCCTCTTCCATGCGCAGCAGCTTGTCGCGCTCGCCTTCGAGCATCTTGGCCACCGGGATCCCGGTCCAGCGCGAGACGACCTCGGCAATCTCCTCCTCGGTCACGTTGGAGCGCAACAGCTGGTGTTGGGCAGTATCGGCGCTGGCGCTATCGCTGCTATCGGTGATCTGCTGCTCGAGCCTGGGAATCACACCGTACTGCAGTTCCGACATCCGTCCCAGATCACCCTGACGCCGGGCCGCTTCGAGGTCGATGCGCGCCTGCTCGAGATCGGCCTTGTACTGCGCCGCCCCCTGGATACTCGCTTTCTCGGCCTTCCACACCTCCTCGAGGTCGGCGTATTCGCGCTCGAGTTCGCCGATCTGGGTCTCGAGATTGTCGAGGCGCTTCTTGGACGCCTCGTCGGTCTCTTTCTTCAGCGCCTCGCGCTCCATCTTGAGCTGAATGAGACGCCGGTCGAGGCGATCCATCTCTTCCGGCTTGGAGTCGAGCTCCATGCGGATCCGCGAAGCGGCTTCGTCGATCAGATCGATCGCCTTGTCGGGTAGCTGACGGTCAGTGATGTAGCGGGTCGACAGCTTGGCCGCGGCGATGATCGCCGAGTCGGTGATATCGACACCGTGGTGAACCTCGTAGCGCTCCTTGAGGCCGCGCAGAATGGCGATGGTGTCCTCCTCGGACGGCTCGTCCACCAGCACCTTCTGGAAGCGGCGTTCCAGCGCCGCATCCTTCTCGATGTACTGGCGATACTCGTCGAGCGTGGTCGCGCCGACGCAGTGCAACTCGCCCCGGGCCAGCGCCGGCTTGAGCATGTTGCCGGCATCCATAGCCCCTTCGGCCTTGCCGGCGCCGACCATGGTATGCAGCTCGTCGATGAACAGAATGACGCGCCCTTCTTCCTTCGACAGCTCGTTGAGCACGGATTTCAACCGCTCCTCGAACTCGCCACGGAACTTGGCGCCCGCCAGCAGCGAGCCCATGTCGAGAGAGAGTACGCGCTTCTCTTTCAGCCCCTCGGGCACCTCGCCGTTGACGATGCGCTGCGCCAACCCTTCGACGATGGCCGTCTTGCCCACACCGGGCTCACCGATCAAGACCGGGTTGTTCTTGGTGCGGCGCTGCAAGACCTGAATCGTGCGGCGAATCTCGTCGTCGCGGCCGATCACCGGGTCGAGCTTGCCTTCGGTGGCCCGGGCAGTCAGGTCGAGGGTGTACTTTTCCAGCGCCTCGCGCTTCTCTTCGGCGTTGGCGTCATCGACATTGGCGCCACCGCGCAGTTCGCCAATCGCGGTCGCGAGACGCTTGCGATCCAGCCCCGCCTGCGTCAGCACCTTGGTGAGCCCGTTCTTCATGTCCAGCGCGGCAAGCAGCACCAGCTCGATGGCGATGTACTGATCGCCACGGGTCTGGGCTTCGCGATCGGCCAGGTTGAACAGCCGTGCCAGGTCCTGGCTCATGCTGACGTTGCCATCGAACTGGCCCACCTCGGGGAGATTGCCGAGATAGCTGGCCAGCCCTTCGCGCAGCCGGCTAACGTCGCCACCCGCTTTTTGCACCAATCCCTTGATGCCGCTGTCGCGCATGTCGAGCAAGGCCATCAACAGATGGCCGGGATCGAGTTGATTGTGTCCGCGTCCTACCGCCAGAGATTGCGCCTCGGCCAGCGCATTTTGTAGCTTGGTTGTCATGCGATCCATACGCATATCGTCACCTCCAGAAGCCGGCACAAGGGGTCTTGGCGGCTCGTCGTTTTCGTTGGTTGACTATAAGATGGCGGTATGTTTGGACTTTTCAAGCGAGTCGAATGAAGAATTCGCTGCGGCAGGCTGTCGCAGAAGAATTGAATTCATGAAGTCAGCAAAAGACGTGAAAAATCGCTAGCGTTAGCAGGCTTGCGCCACCAGGCAGCGCCGGAAGTCGCGCAGGAGATTCAGCGGTAGAAAGCTAAAGGCGAAAGTAACTATTCAGGTCACGCTGCCTGATCC
>NZ_NHOU01000052.1 GCF_002179555.1 Salinicola salarius
TTTCGGGCCGGCCTCATGAATAAGCCGGGTTACCGACAAGGTCTTCAAGACGCTGTCGATACTCGCCGCGCTGGTGCTGGTGTTCGTGATCGGCGCCTTTTCGGTCGTCACCGAAATCTTCCCCGGGCCGCAGATACAGCATGCCTATCAGGCCGGGCAGGCGCTCTACCATCAGGCCACCGATTACAGCGACGTCTACAAGGGCGATATCTGGCGCACGCAGCGCACCGAAGCCAAGGGCGTCACCCAGTATGATCCCCGGCTCGCCCGCAACGGGTTGGCGCTCTACACCACCGGCACCGAGCCGGCCGCCTATCTCATCGACATGAACGGCAAGGTGGTTCACGAATGGCGCAAGCCATACAGCGAGGCGTGGCCGGACGGAGAGGGCGTGCCCAATCCGCGTCCCGACGAGTTCATTCACTTCCGCAACGCCCAGGTGCAGCCCAACGGCGACCTGATCGCGCTCTACGAAGGCAACGGCGACACGCCTTACGGCTACGGGCTGGTCAAGCTGGACAAGGACTCCAACGTGATCTGGCGCTATGCCGGCCGCGCTCACCATCAGTTTGCCGTCGCGCCGGACGGCAAGATATACGCGCTGATCCATGGCATCTTCGACGACGAGATCGAAGGGCTGGACTACCTCGAACCGCCGCGGCTCGAGGATTCGCTGGTGGTGCTGTCGCCGGAGGGCGAGGAGCTCCAGCGCACCCGGTTGTTGCCGGCCCTGAATGACTCGCCGTTCAGCGAGCTGCTGGACAACGTGCCGGGCATCATGCTCAACGATCCTATCCACGCCAATGCCGTCGACTACCTGACGGCCGACAAAGCCCGCAACTTCCCGTTCGGTAACGAGGGCGATCTGCTGCTCTCCTTCCGCGAGACCAGCTCGATCGCGGTCTTCGACCCGCGCTCGGGCCAGGTCACCTGGGCGACGCGGGGGCCGTGGATTCGGCAGCACGATCCGGACGTGCTGCCCAACGGCGATATCGTGATGTTCGACAATCGCGGCCATTACCACACGCCGGAGGGCGAATCCCGAATTCTGGAATTCGACCCGCGTAACCTGCAGATCACCTGGCAATATGCCGGCACCGCGGAGCATCCGCTGGAGAGCGAGATCCGCGGCGACCAGCACCGGCTGGACAACGGCAACACCTTGGTCAGCGAATCGGATGGCGGCCGCCTGGTCGAAGTGACACGCGAGGGGGAAATTGCCTGGGAGTATCTCGTACCGACGCGTGGCGGGCCTGATGGCGACATGATTCCGATCATCGGATGGTCGCAGCGGCTCGACCCCGGCCAGTTCGATGACGGTTTCAGGCAATCCCTTGATCTCGATGACACGGATCAGCCCGATTCGCCTGATTCATCCGAGCCATCCCATTCATCCGACAGCATCGAAGGCGGCAAAGACGGCGAAAGCGCTCCCCCGGTTCGAACGACCGCCCCCTAGCCAGGGGCGTTCTGAACACCCGCTGTCTCGCAATCCGGAAGATTGAGACGTTCCCGCCGCCATGTCGTCATCGGCATGGCGGCTTTAGTTAACATTTCTGATTGTTTGAAGTTAACAGGTTGTCGTGGCACCATTCAGTCAACTTTATTAATAGAAAAGGTTGACCACTGGCATGACAATGACCTCCTCTCGAACCGGGAATGTCTCCCTGCGTCATGACTGGCAGCGCGAAGAGATCCAGGCGCTGCTGGAACGCCCGTTCAACGATCTGCTGTTCCAGGCGCAAGGCGTGCATCGCCAGCATTTCGATCCCAACGCGGTACAGATCTCCACGCTGCTCTCGATCAAGACCGGCGCCTGCCCGGAAGACTGCAAGTACTGTCCGCAATCCGGCCACTACAACACCGGGTTGGAGCGCGAGAAGCTGTTGCAGCTCGAAGCCGTGCTGGAAGAGGCGCGCAAGGCCAGGGCGGTGGGCGCCAGCCGTTTCTGCATGGGCGCGGCGTGGAAGCACCCGAGCGCGAAAGACATGCCGCTGGTGCTGGAAATGGTGCGCGGCGTGCGGGCGATGGGGCTCGAAACCTGCATGACGCTGGGTATGCTGAACCGGGAGCAGGCCGAGCAGCTGAAGGAAGCCGGGCTCGATTACTACAACCACAACCTGGATACCTCGCCGGAGTACTACGGCAAGATCATCACCACCCGCACCTACGCCGATCGTCTGGAGACGCTCGACCACGTGCGCGAATCCGGCATGAAGATCTGCAGCGGCGGCATCCTCGGCATGGGCGAGAGTGTCGGCGACCGGGCGGGGCTGCTGCAGCAATTGGCCAACCTGCCGGAGCATCCCGAGAGCGTGCCGATCAACATGCTGATCCGGATCCAGGGCACGCCGCTCGAGCATGTCGAGGATCTCGACCCGATCGAGTTCATCCGCACCATTGCCGTGGCGCGCATTTTGATGCCGCGCTCCCACGTGCGCCTGGCCGCCGGGCGCGAGCTGATGAGCGACGAAACCCAGGCGCTGGCATTCTTCGCCGGGGCCAACTCGATCTTCTACGGCGAGCGCCTGCTGACCGCGCAGAACCCCCAGGCGACCCGTGATCAACGGCTTTTCGAGCGCCTCGGCCTGCACCCCGAGCAGCGCGAAGACGTCGATGACGCCGCCCACGAAGCGGCCATTCAGGAGCGCATGACAAGGGCTCGGCTGGATGCGATGGTCACGGATGCTACCGCCTCGTCCACGGCCCGGGTCCGCGTATGACGGCAGCGTCAGAGTACGTTGTGAAGAGCGTTATGCAGGGCGATACGCGGAAGGATTCGCTGGAGTGCGTGCTGGCGGCGCGCCTGGCACGTCAGCACGCGCTCCAGCGTTATCGCCGCAGACACACGACGGCCGGGAAAGGGCCGCATTTCCTGCGCCAAGGGCAGGGCTACCTGACGTTCTGCAGCAACGACTATCTGGGGCTGGCCGGCGATCCTCGGTTGGCGGAGGCGCTGGCCGAAGGCGCGCGGCGTTTCGGCACCGGCGGCGGGGCATCGCACCTGGTCTGCGGCCACAGCGAGGCCCATGAAATTCTGGAAGCGCGACTGGCCGCGCTGACGGGGCAGCCTCGGGCGCTGCTGTTCTCCAGCGGCTACCAGGCCAACCTCGGCGTCATCTCGACGCTGCTCGGGCGGGGGGATGTCGCGCTCCACGACCGGCTCAATCACGCCTCGCTGCTGGACGCGACCCGGCTGGCCGGTGCCAGCCTGGTGCGATTCGCCCATCGGGATGCCGTCGACTGCGGCGAGCGGCTGTCTTCCCTCGCCACTGCGCGGCGAACTCTGGTCGTTACCGATGGCGTCTTCAGCATGGACGGCGATGTCGCTGACCTGCCCGCCCTGGCGGCAAGATGCGAGCGCCATCGAGCCTGGTTGATGGTCGACGATGCCCACGGCCTCGGCGTGCTGGGCACGGATGGCGGCGGCACCTGGCAGGCGCAGAGTCTCGAGCCGGGCAGGATTGCCGCCAGCGTCGGCACGCTGGGCAAGGCGCTCGGCACCCAGGGCGCGTTCGTCGCCGGCAGCGAGACCTTGATCGAGGCGCTGATCCAGTTCGCCCGCCCCTACATCTACACCACCAGTCTCTCCCCGGCGCTGGCGTGGGCCACGCTGACCAGTCTGGATATCGTCCGCGACGAGCCTGAGCGGCGGGCTCATCTTTCCACGTTGATCGAACGCTTCCGCCTCCAGGCGGCCGGCCTCGCCGAACTGGATCTGCATCTGGCGCCTTCCATCACGCCCATTCAGCCACTGATCGTCGGGCCGAGCTGGAGCGTGCCGGGCAGCGGCGGGCAGGGCGGGCAGGGCGGCAACGAAGCCGCGGCGCTCGCCCTGGCGGCGGCACTCGAGCGCGCCGCAATCTGGTGCAGCGCCATCCGCCCGCCCACCGTACCGGCCGGCACATCGCGACTGCGCTTCACGCTCTCGGCGGCTCATACACTCGAGGAGGTCGACCGGTTGATCGGCGTCCTGTTCGATGCCGCCCGTCGTCTGCGGTCGGCAAGGGAAACATTGACGGGGGGAACGTCGACCAGGGAGGCGTCGACATGAACGAGCAGACACTGCTGTTGCTGCCGGGATGGGCGCTCGGTCCCGCACCGCTGGCGCCTTTGGCCCAAGCCTTGCGTCGATTGTTGCCATCGAGTTACCAGGTCGTATGCGTGACCTATCCCGAATTGACCTCGCACCGCCCCGAAAGCTGGGTCGCGGCGCTCGATCATGAACTGCCCCAGGATGCCTGGCTGGCCGGCTGGTCACTCGGCGGCATGCTCGCCACGTCGCTGGCGCAGTGGCGCGGGCATCGCGCACGAGGGTTGATCACGCTGGGGGCCAACGCCAGTTTCGTTGCCCGCCCGGGCTGGCCGACGGCGTTGAGCGGGGCAGCCCTGAAGGACTTTCAGCGCGGGTTGCAGGCTTCCCCCACGCGTACGCTTCGGCGATTCGCGCAGTTGAGCGCGCAGGGCGGGCAGGATACCCGCCGGCTGGGGCGCGAGCTGGTGGCGGCGCTGGCGTCGACGCCGCTGGATCACGCCCTGGCCGGGCTGGAAGTGTTATCCGCGCTGGATCTGCGCGACGTGCCGGGCACGCTGAAGATCCCGCAACTGCATCTCTTCGGCGATAGCGATGCCCTGGTGCCGGCGGCGGCATGCCAGGCCATCGCCGAACGGCTGCCCGGGGGCGGGCGTACGGCGTCGATCGCGGATGCCGGCCACGCCTTCCCGCTGGAGCAGGCCGAACGGACCGCCGCGCTCATGGCGGACTTCCTGCTTTCTTCCGATGACTCGCGACAAGAGGCGGCGCCATGAAAGGCCTGGATCGCGTCGAACGGCACGCCGCGCCAGCCGGCGTGGTCGCGGAGGCGCCGGCGTCGCGGTGCCGGCTGCGAAGGATCGCCGACGGCTTTTCCCGTGCCGCGCACGCCTACGACGACGGCGCCGAGTTGCAGCGCGAGGTGGCCGACCGTCTGTTGGCGCGGCTGCCGGCGCTCGGGCGCTTGCGGACCGTCGTCGATATCGGTTGCGGTACGGGGTATCTGATTTCCCGCCTGGTCGGGCGTCACGCCGGGCTCGCGATCGGGCTGGATATCGCGCCCGGCATGTTGCAGGCAGCGCGCCGTCGCCACGCCGCGCAGCCAATCCAGTGGCTCGTCGGCAGCGCGGAGCGGCTGCCGTTGACCACCGACAGCGCCGACCTACTGGTTTCCAGTCTGGCGGTGCAGTGGTGCGAGTCGCTGGAAGCATTCCTGGCCGAGGCCGGCCGCGTGCTGCGCCCCGGCGGCTGGCTCGCCTTCACCACGCTGTGCGAGGGAACGCTGGCGGAGCTGCGTGCGGCGGGACAGCGCCTCGATGGCAAGCCCCACGGTAATGCCTTCCTGCCCGAAGCGCGCCTGGCGAAGATCCTCGAGGCACCTGGCTGGCAGTTGCACGAGCTGGATCTGACGACGCGCAAGATACATCACGCCACGCCGATCGACGCGCTGCGGGCGTTGAAGCGGATCGGCGCCAGCACGCTGACCGACCCGGCTGCCGGACATGGCGGGCTGGCGGGGCGACGCCGGATCGTCGAGCTGGGCCGGAGGCTGGAAACCTGGCGGGAAGCCGAGGGCATTCCGACCCGCTATCGCGTCGCCACGGTATTGCTGCAGCGTAGTGAGAGGGAGGAGAGATGACGGCCTGCTTCGTGACCGGCACCGACACCGATGCCGGCAAGACCGTGATTACCGCAGGGCTGATGCTCGCGGCCAGGCGCCGCGGACTGACCGTGGCGGGCGGCAAGCCGGTGGCCTCCGGCTGCGAGCGAACGCCGCTCGAGTTGCGCAACGCCGATGCGCTGGCCATTCAGGCCCAGTGCCACCCGGCGCTGCCCTACGATGCGATCAACCCGTTCGCCTTCGAGCCGGCCATCGCCCCGCACATCGCCGCTGGCGAAGCGGGCCTCCCGCTGACGTTGGCATCACTCGAGCGCCCCATGCGGAGCCTGCTGGCGCGGAATGCCGATCTCACTCTGATCGAGGGGGCCGGCGGCTGGCGCGTGCCGATCAACGAGCGGGAGTCGCTGTCGGACCTCGCGATCGCGCTCGCCCTGCCCGTGGTACTGGTGGTCGGCGTGCAGCTCGGCGCCATCAATCATGCCCGGCTGACGCTGGAGGCGATTCGTGGCGACGGCCTGACGGTGGCGGGGTGGGTCGCCAACGGCATCGACCCCGATCTGCCACGTTGCCGGCAGAACCTGGATACCCTCGCCGGATGGCTGGGCGAGCAGGGCGGCGTTCCATGCCTCGGCGTCGTGCCCTGGCTGCCGTCGCCATCCGCCGAACGCGTGGCGGACTTTCTGGATATCGATCCTCTTTTGTAAACGCCAAAAGCCGTTGTAAAGGCCTTTGCAAAAGCCGTTATAAACACCCTCCAAGGGAACCCGTCGAATGACCCGCAATAGTCAATGGATGCAGCGTGACCTGGCCAGCCTGTGGCACCCGTGTACCCAGATGAAGGACCACGAAACGCTTCCCGTCGTACCGATCCGCCGCGGCAAGGGCGTGTGGCTGGAGGATTTCGAAGGCCAGCGCTATCTCGATATCGTCAGTTCCTGGTGGGTCAACGTGTTCGGCCACGCCAACGAGCGCATCAACGCGCGCATCAAGCAGCAACTCGATGAACTCGAGCACGTGATTCTGTCGGGGTTCACCCACCAGCCGGTGATCGAGCTCTCCGAACGGCTGGGGCAGCTGGCGCCCGCCGGGCTGGGGCACTGCTTCTACGCCGACAACGGCTCCTCCGCCGTCGAGATCGCGCTCAAGATGAGCTACCACTACTGGCGCAACGTCGGTCGCCCCGAAAAGCGGCGCTTCCTGACCATCACCAACGGCTACCACGGCGAGACGCTGGGCGCGCTATCGGTCGGCGACGTGGCGCTCTATACCGACACCTACCGCTCGTTGCTGCTGGACGTGATCAAGGTGCCGGCACCGGACGGCTTCGGCCTGCCGCGAGAGCAGTGGGTCGAGCAGGCGAGGGGGGCCTTCGCGCACATGGAAGCGGCGCTGGCGCGTCATGCCCACGAGCTGGCGGCGGTCATCGTCGAACCGCTGATCCAGTGTGCCGGCGGCATGCGCATGTACCCGCCGGAATACCTGACCTGGCTGCGCGAGGCCTGCGATCGTCACGGCGTCCAGTTGATCTTCGACGAGATCGCCGTCGGATTCGGCCGCACCGGGACACTGTTCGCCAGCGAGCAGGCCGGCGTGCGCCCGGATTTCCTGTGTCTCTCCAAGGCGCTGACCGGTGGCTACCTGCCGCTGTCGGTGGTGATGACGACCGACGAGATCTACGCCGCGTTCTACGACGACTACTCGACGCTGAGAGCCTTTCTGCACTCCCACAGCTACACAGGCAATCCGCTGGCCTGCGCCGCCGCCTTGGCAACGCTGGATATCTTCGAGCAGGACGACGTGATCGCCGCCAATCGCGACAAGGCGGCGCTGATGGGGCGTCTCGCCGAGCCGCTGCGAGCGCACCCTCATGTCGGTGACGTGCGCCAGACCGGCATGGTGCTCGCGATCGAGATGGTCGCCGACAAGGCCAGCCTGACGCCTTACGACTTCCGCGAGCGTCGCGGCCTGCGCGTCTACCGGCACGCACTCTCGCGCGGGGTGATGCTGCGGCCGCTGGGCAACGTGATCTACTGGATGCCGCCTTACGTGATCACCCCGGGAGAACTGGAGCGGGTCGCAACGGTGACGCGGGAAGGGCTGGAGCAGGCAACGGCCGATTAAAAATGTGAAATTCCGCTATCTTCCTGTCAACGAAAGTCGAATAGAGGAAGGGCTGCCAGTCGGTGTCCGGCCAGCCTCGCATCGATGCCAGTACCAGACTCCGTCATTCTCAAGATGATGAATTGGTAAGTGTTTTCGTGGTCCGGTCGATTACGCTGCAGGATGACTGATTTTCCGGCGAACGATTAACGCGCGCTGGAACCGTTACCGTCATACGTCATACATGACTACAGGACGCGTCGAAAAGCATGATTTCGGGTAGAAGCCTTACCGTGCTGGCGGCTAAGTGCTGATTGTTGCCATGCCTCGATTTCTCACATAGTGGATTCGCCAAGGAGGTCATGTCTTCTCGTCGATGGCGTTAAAACGCTCGTTTTGGCCCGTGAAATCGAAACACGAGACACCGTGGCTTCCGGACATTTCTCAATCCCGACCTGTGGAGATCGTCATGTCTCTTTATCAGCGCGATATCGAATCGATAAACCGATTGTGCCTGGAACAGAACGGCAGATGGGGCAATATCAATCCGGAGAACGTGGCCCGGATGCGAGCGCAGAATCGCTTCCGAACCGGACTCGATATCGCCCGTTACACGGCATCCATCATGCGCCGCGACATGCAGGCATACGATGAGGATCCGTCACGTTACACCCAGTCGCTAGGCTGCTGGCATGGCTTCATCGGCCAGCAGAAGCTGATCTCGATCAAGAAGCACCACGGCACGACACAGGGGCGGTATCTGTACCTTTCCGGCTGGATGATCGCTGCCATGCGCTCCGAGTTCGGCCCGCTTCCCGATCAGTCGATGCACGAAAAGACCGCCGTTCCGACCCTGATCGAAGAGCTTTACACTTTTCTGCGTCAGGCGGATGCCAGGGAGCTGACGACCCTGTTTCGCGAACTAGATAGCGCCAGAAAGCAGGGCAACGAAGTGATGACACGCGGCGTGATCGACAGGATCGACAACTTCGAGACGCATATCGTGCCGATCATTGCCGATATCGATGCCGGATTCGGCAACGAAGAAGCCACCTACCTGCTGGCGAAGAAGATGATCGAGGCCGGCGCCTGCTGTATCCAGCTGGAGAATCAGGTATCGGACGCCAAGCAGTGCGGTCACCAGGATGGCAAGGTCACCGTTCCTCACGAGGATTTCGTGGCGAAGATCAACGCCGTCCGTCACGCATTCCTGGAACTCGGCGTGGACGAGGGGGTGATCGTCGCGCGTACTGATTCGCTGGGCGCCGGTCTGACGCAGAAGCTGCCGGTCAGCAAGGAGCCGGGCGATCTCGCCTCCCGGTACAACAGCTTCCTCTGTACCGTGCCGATCTGCGCGGTGAAGGACATCAACGAGGGCGACACCCTCATCAAGCTCGATGGCGACCTGCGCAAGCCGCTACGGCTCGCCAACGGTCTCTACCGCTTCCGCCCGGACACCGGCGAGGACCGGGTCGTGCTGGACTGCATCAATGCCCTGCAGAATGGCGCGGATCTGCTGTGGATCGAGACCGAGAAGCCCCACATCGGCCAGATTGCCGGCATGGTCGAGCGTATTCGCGAAGTCGTGCCGAATGCCAAGCTGGTCTACAACAACTCGCCCTCGTTCAACTGGACGCTCAACTTCCGCCAGCAGGTCTACGATCGCTGGATAGAGGAAGGGCGGGATCTCTCCGGTATCGAACGCGGCCAGTTGATGAGCGCGGCGTACGACGACTCCGAACTGGCGCAGGAAGCAGACCGCCGGATCCAGACATTCCAGCGCGACGCCGCCCGCGAAGCCGGGGTGTTCCACCACCTGATCACCCTGCCGACTTACCATACGGCGGCGCTCTCCACCGACGAGCTCGCCGAGGGCTACTTCGGTGATGCCGGCATGCTGGCCTACGTTGCCGGCGTGCAGCGCCGCGAAATTCGGCGCGGGCTGGCCACGGTCAAGCACCAGGACATGGCCGGCTCCAATATCGGCGACGACCACAAGGAGTACTTCTCCGGCGCGGCCGCGCTCAAGGCCGGCGGCGGGCTCAACACCATGAATCAGTTTGGTTGAGCGCTATCGGCGATCGAGCGGAACTCGAGAACCAGGGCGGGCCATTCCTCGGTAGAGGCGTGGCCCGCTTCTCGTTCAAGGCATGACCCGCTCATGAGAGGCTTCCTCGCCTTCGAAATGTTGCCGAGTCGTTTTCCTTCCGCAGTAACACGTTACGAAGCCAGCGGGGCGGTTGTCGTACCATCGTTTTGGCCAGCGTATCGTTTTGACCAGCGTATCGCCTTCGAACGGTCGCTCGTGAATAGCGGCGTTCGAACGACGGCAGGATCAGGGAGCGGCGCTGAACGACAACAAGGCCTTCGCGTCGCTACGCGGCCAAGGAGCGTGCATGCCAGGTTTCGTGGATGAAGTCAGCCAGGGCGTCGTCAGGGGATGGTATGTTGCCGATGGTCGGCAGCCGCGCGCTTGCCAGAGCGTCGTCATTTCCGTCAACCCGGCTTATTCATGAGGCCGGCCC
>NZ_NHOU01000053.1 GCF_002179555.1 Salinicola salarius
ACCAGCACCTCGATATCGCCGCCGCTCTCCTCGACAATATGTTGCGCCGCGGCGACCACGTGGGCGGTGGCCGAGCCCAGTTCTCCATCGTGATATTCGGCAAGGACCAGAATGCTCATGCGATCAGCTCCTTTCAAAGCACTTTGGCTTCGTTCTTGAGTTTGTCCACCAGCTCATCGACGGAGCCCACCTTGACGCCGCCCTGGCGCTCGGCCGGCGGCTCGATCTTGACCAGGGTGAAGCGCGTGGCAACCTCGACGCCGAGCTCCTCCGGGGTCTTGACGTCCAGCGGCTTCTTCTTGGCCTTCATGATGTCGGGCAGCTTGGCGTAGCGCGGCTCGTTCAGGCGCAGGTCGGTGGTGACGATGGCCGGCAGCGCGAGCGACAGGGTCTGCAGGCCGCCGTCGATCTCGCGGGTCACCTTGAGGCGCTTCTCATCACCTTCAGCCTCGACGCTGATGTCGGAGGCGAAGGTGCCCTGGGGGCGGCCGGTCAGGGCGGCGAGCATCTGGCCGGTCTGGTTGTTGTCGCTGTCGATGGCCTGCTTGCCGAGGATCACCAGGTCCGGCTGCTCGGCCTCGACCACCTTGGCCAGCGCCTTGGCCGCGCCCAGCGACTCGACGCGCGCGTCGGTCTCGGCTGACGTATCAACATGGATGGCACGGTCGGCGCCCAAGGCCAGGGCGGTGCGCAGCTGCTCCTGGGCGGCCTTGGGGCCGACGGTGACCGCGACCACCTCGGTGGCCACGCCTTTTTCCTTGAGCCGCACCGCCTCTTCCACGGCGATCTCGCAGAAGGGGTTCATGGCCATCTTGACGTTGCTGAGATCGACGTCGGAGTGATCCGGCTTGACCCGGATCTTGACGTTGTAGTCGATGACGCGTTTGACCGCGACGAGGATTTTCATAAATTCCCCCTAATACTCGTTTGATAGAAAAAACAACGAATAGGCAAGTTACGAGATTTCATGTCGCGAACGGTAGCGCTCAGGCATAGACGTGGAAGCCGCGCCCGCTCTTGCGGCCCAGGTGACCGGCCGCCACCAACCGCTTGAGCAGCGGGCAAGGCCGGTACTTGGGATCGCCGAAGCCATCCTGCAGCACCTCCATGATCGCCAGGCAGACGTCCAGGCCAATCAGGTCGGCCAGGGCCAGCGGGCCCATGGGATGGGCGGCGCCCAGTTGCATGGCGCGGTCGATGTCCTCGGCGCTAGCCGCCCCCTCCTGCAGCAGGAAGGCCGCCTCGTTGATCATCGGCACCAGCAGGCGATTGACCGCGAACCCCGGCGAGTCGGCGATCGCCACCGCCGTCTTGCCCAGTTCCTCGGCCAGCGCCTCGATCTTGGCCACGGTGGCATCCGCGGTCTGCTCGGCGCGGATCACCTCCACCAGCCCCAGCACCGGCACCGGGTTGAAGAAGTGCATGCCCACCACGCGTTCGGGACGTTCGCTGACCGCGGCCAGCCGGGTCAGCGACAGCGAGGAGGTGTTGGAGGCGAGGATTGCCTCGGGGGACAGCCGCGACAGGTCGCGGAACAGCGACTCCTTGAGATCGGGCCGCTCGGGCGCCGCCTCGAGGATCACCTCGCAGTCGGCCAGCGCCTCCAGCGAGGTGGTCGGCGCGAGCCGCGCCAGGGCGGCATCACCTGCCTCGGCGGTCAGTTTGCCCTTGTCCACCAGCTTGGTCAGGCCCTTCTCTATCTCCGCCTGGGCCCGCGCCAGCGGCGCCTCGGCGACGTCGTAGAGGCGCACCTCGCGACCGGCGGTCAGCGCCACCTGGGCGATGCCCTGGCCCATGGTGCCGGCGCCGACGACGCCGATGGCCTGCTTGCTCATGTGTTGGATCTCCTCTGTCGTGAAGTCATGGGCCGATGCTATGCATGCGATGTCGGATACGAAGGCTATCTCAGCGTCAGCAACCCGACTCCTGACGGGCCAGCTCGCGCAATACGAACTTCTGAACCTTACCGGTCGAGGTCTTGGGCAAGTCAGTGAAAATGACTGTCTTGGGAGCCTTGAAATGGGCCAGCCGCGCTCGGCAATGGTCGATGATGGCTTGTTCGCTTACCTCGTCATGACCCGCCTTGAGCTTGATGAAGGCGCATGGGGTCTCTCCCCATTTCTCGTGAGGCCTGGCCACCACGGCGGCTTCTTCCACGGCAGGATGGGCATAAAGAACATCTTCCACTTCCACGGTGGAGATGTTCTCTCCTCCTGAGATAATGATGTCCTGCAGGCGATCCTTGATCTCGATATAGCCATCGGCGTGCCATACCGCGAGGTCGCCGGTATGGTACCAGCCACCGGACAGTGCTTCCTGGGTGGCCTCGGGATTCTTGAGATATCCTTTCATGACATTGTTGCCACGCATCAGGATCTCGCCGATGGTCTCACCGTCCTTGGGAACGGGAGCCAGTGTCTCACTGTCTGCCACACACAAAGTCTCAAGCATATGACCACGCACCCCCTGACGAGACTTGAGTCTGGCCCGCTCCTCCAGAGGAAGCTCGTCCCAGGCCTTGCGCCAGGCACAGACCGTCACCGGGCCATACACCTCCGTGAGGCCATAGACATGCGTGACTTCGATACCCAGGGCCTCGACCCCGGCGATAACGGATGCCGGCGGTGCAGCCCCGGCGGTGGTGGCCTTGACCGGATGTTTCAAGGCACGACGTTGTGACTCAGGTAGGTTGACCAAGCCATTCAACACGATGGGAGCGCCGCTGAAGTGGCTGACCTTCTCATCATGCAACAAGGCCATTACCTTGGCCGGCTCTACTCGACGAAGACAAACATTGACACCGGTGTTGGCCGCTATCGTCCACGGGAAGCACCAGCCATTACAGTGAAACATCGGCAAGGTCCAAAGATAGACCGGGTGCGGCCGCATGTGCCATTCGAGGATGTTGCTGATCGCATTCAGGTAGGCCCCCCGGTGGTGATAGACTACACCCTTGGGGTTGCCTGTGGTGCCCGAAGTGTAGTTGAGCGAAATCGCCTGCCATTCGTCATCGGGAAGACGATAGTCATAGTCCGGGTCGCCCTCAGCAAGCAGTGCTTCATACTCAACGACACCGACTGAACTCGCCTCTCCCTCGAACGATGCATCGGCCACATCGATCACCAGCGGCTTATCATCGAGCCTTGAAACAGCTTCCTCGATGACTGAAGCGAATTCTGGATCCACCAGGATCGCTTTCGCCTCACCATGCTCGAGCATGAAGGCGATAGCCTCGGCATCGAGACGGATGTTCAAGGTGTTGAGTACACAGCCTGCCAGCGGCACGCCGAAGTGGGCCTCGAACATTGCCGGCACATTGGGCAACATTGTCGCTACCGTATCGCCGTGACGAACACCACGTGCTTCCAGTGCCGAGGCCAGTCGCCGGCAACGCTCCCATGTCTCTCCCCAGTTGCGACGCAGCTCACCATACACGACTGCCGGATAATCGGGATAAATCTGGGCACTTCGCTCGATAAAGGTCAACGGCGATAGTGCCACATGGTTGGCCTGGGTTCTGGGCAAACCCTGCTCGAATATATTATCCGCTTGATCTTTCATGCTCGACTCCACTCATTGCTGTCCGCAGCAATTAGTCAGTTATGCGTATTATGGCCTGGCGTGGTCTCGTTACGTTACCAGCAGGCTATTGGTGACTCGTGGCCTTGACCGGCTCATCATCAGCCTCATTATGGAGAGGCGCTTTGGCTTCGAACCCAAAAAGGTTCTGTTTTTCCACCAGATAATAGAGGATGCAGCCAGCGGCCAGCCCCCAGCCGGCACCATAGACCGCCAGCACTACCGCCATGGTGCCGGCCACACCCCGCTCGGCCGTGCTATGGGCCTGCTCCATTCCCACCATCAGGCAGATATAGCCGGTCAGGATCAGGGTCAGCGACAGCGCGATGGGGAGTACCGGCTGGAACAGGCTGACCAGGGGCAGGGTGAAGAGGGCAACAAAGCCGGTGATCCAGAAAGTTCCTCCACCGCTGAAGATGGAATCCATCGCCGTGCGTCCATATTTGTAGCGCTCGGCCATAGTAGCGGTGACTGCCGTCCAGATCGGTCCGGCCAGACCCGGATAAGGAGCAAGAAAGGCATGGATCAGGTTACGCAGGGCGGTTACATGGTGTACCCGGTCGGTACTGTAGTCGATCTTCTCATCGGGACGAAGGTGGTCCACCCGAGACATCAAGGTGCGGCCGACGACGATATCACCAAAGGCAATGACGTAGGCGATCACTGCCGTGGGCACGGCCAGCATGAAAACATCCAGACTGGGGAACCCCACCACGAAGGGGAGGTAGTGCCACATTTCAGCGAAGTTCGGCTGAGTGATGCCCCATTCGATAGCTGGAAGAGGATATTCGCCGATCGACCAGGCGATCACGATAGCAGCTATCATCCCCGGCACGATGCCATAATTGGCGATTCTTTTAGCGATGGCATGGCGCTCTACCCAGCCTCTAAAGGCTAGAGAAAATAGTAAGAATATAGCCAATAGCGAACCTAAAGTGAGAGAGATCGGAGTGTTGGAAAGCCTACCGCCCTCCTGGATCTCGCCGGTAATCGCTGCGATACCGGCTCCCACGATAATTCCTGCCTGCAGAGAGTTTGGCACCAGATGAACCAGCTTAGCGCCCAAGCCCGTCACCCCTAGCAGAAAGAAAATCAGAAACACCAGGAACTGCAGCGCGAATAGGGCCCGAATGGCTTCAGGGCCCGGCTCGAAGTTGCCGAGAAACACCAGCACGATGGGCACCGCCGGAGTGATCCAGCCTGGCACCAGTGGCACTCCCATCAGGGCCGGCAGCATGAAACCGATACCGCAGACCACCACGAAGCCCAGTGCAACATCATAGGGTAGCCCCAAATACTGCTCGAGTAGCGGAATCATTGCCAGGCTGACCACAAACATGATCAGCCCCTGGATCATCTCAGCCGCTTCCCAGCGGTAATGGATAAAGGGCAAACGAATCTTGAAGGGACCTGCGGGCCAGTAAGGCTGCTCTTCACCATGCCGGCGCTTGTTGAGTTGCATGGAAGTCTCCTGCCATCCATCTCTAGATGGCTGATTGTGATTGTGATTGTGAAGACACGTCTTATCGACGCTGACTTCGACTACAGCGCTTCGCTATCCAGCTCACCGAGTGTCGATACCCCCGCCTCGATCACTGCCAGCTGGGCACGCCCCAGTGGCAGCCAGTGGCGTAAGGCGAAGTCGGCACTGGAGAGCTTCATGCGATAGAAGGCACTATCAGGGGGGGTATCGTGCAGCGCCATCTGCGCCTTGAGTGCTGAACGTCCCATCAGCCACGCACACAGCACGTGCCCCGTGAGATACAGAAAGGGGGTGGCGAACGCCTGAATGGCATCCGGCCCTTGGTCGGGATGCCTACCTTGCTCGAGCACCAGCGCCATGCCTCGGCGTAGATCCGCCGCGCCTGCCCGGAGAGCCTGCCCAAGCGTCGCCAATGTAGTAGAAGCCTCCAGTTCACTGGATGTCGCCTCGACCTCATCGATGATCTCCGCTAGAGCAGTGCCACTGTCACGCAACAGTTTTCGCCCGGCCAGATCCAGCGCCTGCATGCCGGTCGTACCTTCGTAGATCGTGGTTATCCGGGCATCGCGCAGCAGTTGCGCGGCACCGGTCTCCTCCACATAGCCCATGCCGCCATGCACCTGAATGCCCAGCGAGGCGATCTCCACGACTTGCTCGGTCGAGAAGCCCTTGACAATCGGTGTCAGCAGATCGACTCGCATCTCGGCTTGCTCGCGAGCAATACCATCCTCTGCCTGGCGAGCACGATCTGTTTCGCCCGCCGTGAACAGCGCCAGGGCACGCAGGGCTTCTATGCGCGAGCGCATCGACAGCAAGGTGCGACGCACCTCGAGGTGCTGGACCAGGGTTGCCGGACCTCCCCCCCGGGCTTGAGGTACCCGCCCCTGGACACGCTCGGCAGCATAGGCGACGGCCTGTTGATAGGCGCGTTCAGCCACGCCAATGGCTTGAATGCCCACCTTGTGGCGCGCCTCGTTCATCATGGTGAACATATGGTTCAACCCGCGCCCTGGCTCGCCGACCAGATAGCCGATGGCCCCTTCCCGGTCACCGAAGCTCAGCGTGCAGGTGGGAGAACCGTGGATACCCAGCTTGTGCTCCAACGACGTACACACCACGTCATTACGCTCGCCGAGGTTGCCGTCTTCGTCGACCAGAAACTTGGGCACCAGAAACAACGAGATCCCCTTGTTGCCTTCCGCGGCATCGGGGGTGCGAGCCAGCACCAAGTGGAGAATGTTCTCGGCGCAGTCATGCTCGCCCCAGGTGATGAAGATCTTCTGGCCAGTGAGCCGGAAATGATCACCCTCGGCCACTGCCTTGGTACGGACCTGCGATAGATCGGAGCCGGCCTGTGGCTCGGTCAGGTTCATGGTGCCGGTCCAGCCCCCCTCTACCAGCTTCTCCAGGTAGCGTGATCGCAGGGCATCGTCGCCATGATGGGAGAGAGCTTCGATGGCACCGGCGGTTAGCATGGGGCACAAGGCGAGGGCCATGTTGGCAGCGTGCCAATACTCCTGTACCGCGCTGGCTACCACCTCTGGCAACCCCTGCCCCCCCAGCTCGGCGCTGCAGCCGATGCCATTCCAACCGCCAGCGACGAAGGCTTGATAGGCCTCGGCAAAGCCTTGAGGGGTTTGCACCTCACAGCCCTCGAGCCGGCAACCTTGCCTATCACCGATCTGATTGAGCGGCGCCCAGACCTGGCTGGCCAGTCGCCCCGCCTCTTCCAGCACCGCTTCCACCAGGTCGGGCGTGGTCTCTGTGAAGGCCGGCAACGTCAAAGACCGGCTTTCCAGCAATTCTTCGAGCACGAAACGCGTGTCTCGGATAGGGGGGTTGTAAACCGTCATGGCACTACCTTGAGATATGTATTTACCAACACCTATAGTGTTTTCACTACTTTTTATTGGCAATGCCTCAAAGGTCGTAGCTAGACTAAAGGGGAAAGCCCAGGAAGGTGTGGAGACGGCGCGGGTGTTGCGCTCCACGGCACGAGGACCTGAGAATGAGCTGTCATATCCCCTTTACCCGGCCTGGGGCAGATGAGAGGCAGCCCTTCGACTGCTTGGTCGGTACGTCAATCAACGCGCCTGCTCTTGCAGGCTCCCCCTGCAATACGCGCCAGGAGTCCCATGGATTACCGCCCCTATGTCGACATCCCGCTTCCCGTGGTCGTGGTCGTGGTCGCCATCGCCGGGAAACACAAGGGACAGGTAAGCTTTGCTAATCCTCAGGCCGAACGACTATCCGCCGAACTCGGCTTGACGACCGAGGATCTGCTCCCCTCCGGTGCCTTCAAGCCACTCTCTACAGCCCGCCTGAGCCATGGCCTGGAATGGATCCGTGGGATGCACGCTCTCCGCTGGCGACCGACGCCACTCGATCCACGACACTGCCTATGGATCGCTGAAGTGCTGAGCGAGGAACATGCCATCATCGTTCGTCTGACCAAAGACAGGGATCGGTACCGAGAGCTGGCCGAAAGTACGACCGACCTGATTTCGCGTCATGCCAAGGACGGGACCTTCTTGTATGCCTCCAGGGCGGCGAAAACGCTGCTGGGCTACGAGCCCGAGGAACTCATCGGTGCCTCGGCCTACGACATGTTCCATCCCGACGACTTGACCGCCATGCTCAACAAGTCGCCACGCATCTACCACGACAGCGGTTTCTATCAGCAGACCTACCGATTCCGGGCAAAGGATGGCCACTATGTATGGTTTGAGACCACCAGCCGCACCCACCGCGATCCGCTGACGGGTGAGCTGATCGATATTCTCTGCGTCTCGCGGGATGTGAGTCGGCGCATCCATGCTGAGGCGACCCGTGAGCGCCTGGCACGCGTGGTGGAATCCACGACCGATTATGTGCTGTTCGTCGACGACAGCGAAAAAGTGTTTTATTCCAATGAGGCGGCACGCTATCTGTTGCAGCTTTCCAGCCAGGAAAGCGAAATTCAGCTCAACCAGGCTTATCAGGAAGAGTCATTACGACGGCTGCGCCAGACAGCGTTTACCGCCGCTTCTCGTCAGGGGGCCTGGAGTGGTGAGTTGGAGATGCGCTCTCCCAGAGGGCCGGTGCCAGTGCTGACCGTGGTTATCTCCCACCGAGGGCCAGGGCCAGGGTCAGCGCAGGACCATCTATCACTACTCAACCGCGACATCGGCCTACGCAAGAAGGCGGAAGACCAGGCTCGCATCCACCAGCAGCAGATCGCCCATGCCAATCGGCTGGCCGCCACCGGTGAGCTGGCCTCCAACATCGCACATGAACTCAATCAACCGTTGGGCGCCATTGCCAATTATGCGAGTGGCGTGCTGATGCAGCTTCGTGCCCGCCCGGGCTTACCCGCCTTGGCGCTGGAGGAGCCCCTCAGCCGTCTCAACGATCAGGTGCAGCGACTCGCCGAGCGACTGCGGCACATTCGCAACTTCGTGCGCAAAGGACAAATTCGTCCAGGGCCGGTTGCGCTCGAAGAGGTGCTAGACAGCGCCTGCCATCTCTGCGAATGGCAGTTCAGGGCGAAGCGGATCGAGATCGATATCGTGAGCTCTCCTGGGCTCCCCCCCGTGATGGCCGATGCGACGGCACTCGAACAGGTGGTCGTCAACCTACTGCTCAATGCCCTGGATGCCAGCTGCGACACCCCTGATGCGCGCCATGTGCGCTTGGAAAGCTGGCAGTCGGGGCCAGGTGAGCTCGCCTTCTCGGTTACCGATCAGGGGCCCGGTCTCACACCGGAAGCCGCCGCCGCCGCCTTCACTACCTTCTACTCCACCAAGCCGGAAGGGCTGGGAATGGGACTCGCCATCAGCCGTTCACTGATCGAGACCATGGGGGGCAAGCTGTTTATCGACGACAGCTACCAGGCGGGGGCACGCTTCGTTGTGGCTCTGCCCAAGGCTTCAACTTCCTGCCGCGACGGCATTAACGGTACACTTGGGGGATCTTGAGGCAGCGACCGAGGAGAGAACGTTGGTGGAAGCGAACCTGACCCCGGACGCAGCCGACCGGTCGTTGGTCGCAGTAGTGGATGACGACGAAGCGTTACGTGATTCGCTGATCTGGCTACTCCGATCCGTGGGACTCGAGACCGCTGCTTACCCCACCGGCGAAGCCCTGCTCGAGGCCAATGATGTCCATCACGCGGCGATCCTGCTGGACGTACGTATGCCCGGCTTGAGCGGCCTACAGGTGCAGCAGCAGTTACGAGAGCGTGGTGATGTCGCCCCGGTGATCTTCATGACGGGTCACGGTGACGTCCCCATGGCGGTGCAAGCGCTCAAGGCCGGCGCCTTCGACTTTATCGAGAAACCCTTCAACCACCAGCAGTTGATCGACTGCATACAACAGGCCTTGGCCTTGAACCAGCATCAACGCCTGGCACAACGGCGGCACGACGAACTTGTCGCCCGTTTCGCCGAGCTGCGGCCGAAGGAACAACAGATTCTGCGCCACGTTGCCGAGGGCATGACCAGCCGTGAGATTGCAGAGCACCTGGACATCAGTGCCAAGACCGTGGAGGTCTACCGGCTTCGGACCATGCGCGCCTTAGGTGCCGAAAACCTTGCCGAACTGGTCAGGATGGCGGTGGCATTAGGGTTGGTCGAAGTTATGCCAAAAGAGAAGGGGGAAGAGTAGGAACTCAAGAGTTTGCCGGTTCGTCATAGTTGGGCAGGTTGTCGCGGATCGGCAGCTTGGGATCGCTGAGCCTGAGGTGGCAGGGCTGGTCTTCCTCGTGATTGGTGTTGGACAGGAACACCGAGGAGGGATTGTTGAAGGTCGGGCTTGGGGTAGTCGATCCGCTCGCCCTCGGCCGCCTGCTGCATCAGGCGGCCGCCAGGCCCGAGGGCCCGGCGCCGCCGTGGTCCATCGACAACCGGAAGGAACCAAGTAGGGCGGGTTGAGGGAAGCGAAACCCACCGGACCAAGATGGCCCCCGCGGGCAAGGTACGCAGCCCCCGGCCTACGGTTGAACCGCCGGGACTTGGCGAAAGGAGCCCTTAGCCAACGTCCTCGAAGCGCCGGTGGTCAACATCATCGTCCGCTTACAGCTTGCCCTCGAGCTCGGGCACGGCCTCGAACAGGTCGCCCACTAAGCCATAGTCCGCGACCTGGAAGATCGGCGCCT
>NZ_NHOU01000054.1 GCF_002179555.1 Salinicola salarius
CCAGAGCCGGACTCTCAAGGGAGACCGGAAAATCCTGCTGAAACGCGCTCACGAAGTCTCAGACCGGGAGCGCCTCATCATGGAGACCTGGACAGGCGCGTTCCCGCAACTGCTGGCCGCCTACGAGCACAAGGAGCGCTTCTACGGCATCTGGGACGCCACCACACGGCTCCAGGCAGAAGCCGCCCTGGACGAGTGGATAGCCACCATCCCGAAGGGCCAAAAGGAAGTCTGGAGCGATCTGGTCAGGGCAGTGGGAAACTGGCGCGAAGAGACCATGACCTACTTCGAGACGGACATGCCCGTCACCAACGCTTACACGGAGTCCATCAACCGACTGGCCAAGGACAAGAACCGTGAAGGGCGCGGTTACTCCTTCGAGGTGATGCGGGCACGAATGCTCTACACCACGAAGCACAAGAAGAAGGCACCGACTGCGAAGGTCTCTCCTTTCTACAAGAAAACCATCGGTTACGGACTGCCGGACTTCGCAGAGGAACTCAACTACGGAGTCGATCTATCAACCATCTGAGGGTGGTATCAGATTGATGGGGTGAAGGTGCCCCATCAACCATTAAATCCGTATACCCCCAATTGATAGCGTTGGCTGACGTAATCCTCGATGCATGTTTTGATGCGCGAGACGTCCCGGCTGTTGAATGCCGTCCCGCCCACGAAGTCGAGATATTCGCTGAATCGCGGAGCGCCATAGCAAAGTCTCAACGAGGTCCCGCCTTGAAATGTCAGTCCTTCGAGTAACCGCTCGCGGTCGAGCGCGAACAGAATATCGAAATGGAGCAGCTCCTTTTCGACGACCGGCCGCATTGCACGACGCGCGGGATCTTCCATGGCCAAGTCGACAAGCGCGGCAAAATCCGCAGGTTCGATGCGCTTCATGACATATCTTGCTCCCTGTCGAGCGACTGATGCTCATCGGGCACCAGCGCTGCGGTATCTACCAGATGGGTATTGCGACCGACGCGTTTGAGGTCGGCCCAGGCCGCCTCCGGCGTCGCAACTTTCAACGGACGTCCGACATCTCGCATCCGCTGCAGCAATTCCTGTACCGGGCGCTTGGTATGAGTGAATTCGAGCGTTCCGTAAGGCGTCCGATAGAGGCCTTTTCGCCCGGTAGTCATGATCGTCAGCCGGTCGACCGGTATCTGCGATATCGCACCATAAGCCGATAAAGCCGACTCCAGGCTCACGTAGCTGTACTCGCCACGTCGCATGGTTTTGGCGATTTCCTCGAGCCGATCGGCTTTTGTCCGCCTTGATCGAGCATAAACGTAGATGCCCCTGTGGACGCCTTCGAGTACGCCGAATCGGCGTAACCGACCGATACTCTCCTGCAATGTCTTGGGGCTATCCTCGGGGAATACCTTGGCCAGACCGGCTAGCGTGTAGACACATCGCCCTTGTCGATCCCAGCGATCCAGTCGATCACGGGCGGTATTGAGGTTCATAAGTGAACACCAAATCTGGTTTTGTATAGATTATGCGTCCACTTATCTCTTAGCAATGCTTTAAAACGTAGACATTTTGCCAATAGTGTCGACATTGTGAATGGCGCTATCGTGGTGGCTTCTCACCGAACGGCATCGACGGTGCCAGGAGCCAAAGACATGTCCGCCTTCCAATGGGACGACCCTTTCCTGTTCGACCAGCAGCTCAGCGACGAAGAGCGCCAGATTCAGCAACTGGCGCGCGACTATTGTCAGGAGCGCCTGCAACCACGCGTGCTCGAGGCCTTCGAGAAGGATCACTTCGATCGCGAGATCCTGCGCGAGATGGGCGGGCTCGGCCTGCTGGGCGCGACGGTGGCCGAGAGCTATGGCGGCGCCGGCGCCAATCACGTCGCTTACGGGCTGATCGCGCGAGAGGTCGAGCGGGTCGACTCCGGCTACCGTTCCGCCATGAGCGTGCAATCCTCGCTGGTGATGTATCCGATCGAGGCCTACGGCACCGAGGCGCAGAAGCAGCGCTATCTGCCCGAACTGGCCAGCGGCGAAATGGTGGGCTGCTTCGGTCTGACCGAGCCCAACGCGGGTTCCGATCCCGGCAGCATGCAGACCCGGGCGAAGAAGGTCGAAGGCGGCTACCGCCTCAGCGGCCAGAAGATGTGGATCACCAACAGCCCCATCGCCGATATCGCCGTGGTCTGGGCCAAATCCGATGCCCACGAAGGCAAGATCAAGGGCTTCGTGGTCGAGCGCGGTGCCGAGGGCTTCTCGACGCCGACCATTCACGCCAAGGCGTCGTTGCGGGCCTCGGTGACCGGCGAGATCGTGCTGGATGACGTCTTCGTGCCGGAAGAGGCGCTGTTGCCCGGCGCCTCCGGGCTCGGCGGGCCGTTCGGTTGCCTCAACAAGGCCCGCTACGGCATCAGCTGGGGCACCATGGGCGCGGCGGAATTCTGCTGGCACGCTGCCCGTCAGTACACGCTGGATCGCCAGCAGTTCGGGCGTCCGCTGGCAGCGACTCAGCTGGTCCAGCTCAAGCTGGCGGACATGCAGACCGAAATCGCCTTGGGCCTGCAGGCCTGTCTGCGAGTCGGCCGCCTGCTGGACGATGGCCAGGCCACGCCGGAAATGATCTCGCTGATCAAGCGCAATCACTGCGGCAAGGCGCTCGACATCGCCCGCGTCGCGCGGGACATGCACGGCGGCAACGGCATCTCGCTGGAGTTCGGCGTGATCCGCCACATGATCAACCTGGAGACGGTCAACACCTACGAGGGCACGCACGATGTCCATGCCCTGATCCTGGGCCGCGCCCAGACCGGCATCCAGGCGTTCGGGTGAGCGCGATGAGCGACGTCACCCAGCCACTGGCCGGGCTCAAGGTGCTGGATCTCTCGCGAGTGCTGGCCGGACCGTGGTGTACGCAGCAGCTGGCGGATCTCGGCGCCGAAGTGGTCAAGATCGAAAGGCCAGGGCAGGGCGACGATACCCGCGCCTGGGGGCCGCCGTGGCTGGAAGGCACAGAGCCGGAATCGACGGTGGGCACGGGGCAGCAGACGAAAGCCTCCGCCTATTTTCTCAGCGCCAATCGCGGCAAGCGCTCGGTCGCCATCGACCTCTCGACGGCCGAGGGGCAGGCTCTGGTCCGCCGGCTGGCAACCAAGGCTGACGTGGTGATCGAGAACTTCAAGGTCGGCGGGCTGGCCGCCTACGGGCTCGATTACGCCAGCCTCAAAAGGCTCAAGCCGGAGCTGGTCTACTGTTCGATCACCGGCTTCGGGCAGGACGGCCCCTACGCCGGCCGCGCCGGTTACGACTTCCTGATCCAGGGCATGGGCGGATTGATGAGCCTGACCGGCGAACCCGACGACCGTGGCGGCGAACCGATGAAGGTGGGCGTCGCGATCACCGATATCTTCACCGGGCTCTACGCCGCCAATGCCATTCTCGCCGCGCTGCGCCGACGGGATGCCACCGGCGAGGGCGGCTATATCGACATGGCGCTGCTGGACGTTCAGGTCGGCGTGCTCGCCAATCAGGCGCTCAACTACCTGACCAGCGGGCAGACGCCGCAGCGCATGGGCAACGCGCATCCGAACATCGTGCCGTATCAGGCCTTCGCCGCGTCGGATGGTCACCTCATTGTCACCGTGGGCAACGACACCCAGTTCCGGCATCTCTGCGAGGCGCTGGGCGAGAGCGAATGGGCGACGGACCCGCGCTTTGCCACCAACGCCCAGCGGGTCGCCCACCGGGAGCTTCTCGTCGCGCGCTTGAGCGAACGCCTGATCGCCAGGCCGAGGGACGAATGGCTTGCGCTGCTGGAAGTCCACGGCGTGCCTTGCGGCCCTATCAACACGCTGGATCAGGTGTTCGACGATCCGCAGGTACGCCACCGGGAGATGGTGGTGGAGCGCACCATGAGCGACGGCCACCGTGCGCGGCTGGTCGCCAACCCGATCACGCTGGATGGTCAGCGGATGACCTCACCGCATTCGCCGCCGCGCCTGGGCGAGCACACCGAAAGCGTACTGAGTGATTGGCTGGCGCTGGATACCGAGGTTTTGGCGGATCTGCGTCGCACCGGCGCGATTTCCTGAGCGGGGAAGGCCCGGGCCGCTTGAATCCAGAGACGTTTGAACCAGAAACAGACGTTTAAACCCGGAGACGTTTAAACCCAGCCCTGTTCCTGCAACCGCTCCCGGATGATCGGCACCGGCGTCATCAGGTGTTCCCGCATCAGTAAACTGGCGGCGGAGGCGTCGCGGGCCAGAATCGTATCGAGCAGTGCCTGATGCTCGCGCTGCTTCTCGGCGAGCGCCTGCTCGGAAAAGACGGTCTGGCGCAGCCACAGGTGGCGATAGCGCTGGGCCTGATCGAACAGCGCCGCACGGGACTGCAGTAGCGGCAGGCAGCCGCAACCCGCCACCATCGCATCGTGCAGCGCCTGATGGCGGGTATCCCAGCGTTCGAGCATCTCGTCGGCGTCCTGTACCCGTGTGACCTTGGCCAGGGTATGGGTACGTGCCAGCACCGTCGCCTCCCATTCGTCGTCGCCGCGCTCGATGGCGAGCCGAATCAGTAACCCTTCCAGCTGCGCCCGCGCGTCGTAAATCGCTTCCAGCTCGGCGATCGACATTGGCGCCACCCGGTAGCCCCGTTGGCTGATGCCTGTGACCAGGCGCTCGCCGATCAGCCGTGTCAGCGCTTCGCGCAGGGGGCCGACACCGGTGTCGTAGCGGGCCTTGAGCCGGCTCATCAGCAGCTTTTCCTGCGGCGCGTAGAAGCCACGAATGATGTCCGCCTTCAGGCGATGATAGACATCGAGCGCGGTGGGAGAACGGTCGGAAATCGCGGTCATGTCTCGGGCCATGTCGGAATCGATCAGTGTGTTATTCGGGTCTGTCGATATTGAATAAAAATATCGACGCCTGTGTCGAGCCAAAAGGCACTCGACGAGAGGCGCATTGTGATGGACCTGGCCGACGACCAGACTGGCAAGGAAGACTTCGACGTCGCCAAGGTCAGGCGCATTCAGGCGCATGGTTCGTCGTGAGAGACGTTCGCGGCGAAGCGTCGTTCTCGATCACGAGATAGGCCCGGTCAAGGAACGTTCGTGATGAAGCGTTTGCGATGAAGCGTTTGCGATAGAAGCGTTTGCGATAGAAGCGTTTGCGATGAAGCGTTTGCGATAGAAGAGAGCCCCGTCATGCCGCTGACCACACCGCACCAGATCGAGCAGCACATCGCCAGAATCATGGCGTTCTATCACCCTCGCTGTATCGACCCTCAGGCGGGTTTTTATCATTACCTCACCGACGACGGGCATCTCTACAACCGCCACCATCGGCATCTCGTCTCCAGTGCCGGCTACGTGATCCTCTATGCCCGCTACGCCATGCACACTGGCGACCCGGAATACCTGGCGTGGGCGCGGCACGGGCTGAAATCTCTGGAAGAGAGCCATTACCAGACCCGAACCCAGGGCTACGCCTGGACGCTGGACGACGGCAGGCCCGACGACACCACCCAGCACTGCTATGGGCTGGCCTCGGTCATGCTGGCCTACGCCACGGCCCTGAAGGCAGGCGTTGCCGAAGCCCGAGCCGGGCTCGACCGCGTGCATGCGTTACAGACCCGGCGGTTTTTCGAGCCCCATCGGCAGTTGTACGCCGCCGAAGCGGACGACCATTGGCAGCTGACCGGCTACCGGGGTCAGAGCGCCAACCTGCGCAGCTGCGAAGCGTTGATCGGCGCCTTCGACGCGACCGGCGATGCCGCCTTTCTGGAACGGGCGCTGACCATCGCGCGGACGCTGTGGCACAAGCTCGCGCCGATGGGCGATGGCTGGCTCTGGGAGCATTACGACCGCGATTGGTACCCCGATTTCGATTACCACCGCGACCAGCCCGACGACCTGTTTCGCCCCTGGGGGTTCCAGATCGGGCATCAGACCACCTGGGCCAGGCTGATGGTAGTGCTTTCGCGACATTGCCCGAGAGAGACCTGGTTGATCCCCACGGCCAAGCGTCTGTTCATCGAAGCGGTCGAGAAAGGGTGGGATAGCCGATACGGCGGACTGGTCTACGGCGTGGATTTCAACCGCCAGTTTCTCAATCGCGACAAGGTGTACTGGGTGCAGGCCGAAAGCCTCGCCGCCGCCGCGATGCTTGGCGACCTGACGGGCGAAGCCCGCTACTGGCGCTGGTACGACAAGATCGCCAATTACTGCTGGCAGCACATGATCGATCACGAGTACGGCGCCTGGTATCGGATTCTGACGCCGGACAACCGCCGCTATTCCAGAGAGAAGAGCCCGGCCCCCAAGACCGACTGCCAGACTCTCGGCGCCTGTTGCGACATTCTGCCGATCATGCGGCGCCAGCACGGCGAGCGGCAGGCAGCGTCATCGGCCTGAGGTTTCGGAAGCCGTCCCGGTCGACGACGCTTTCGACGCCAGCAGCGCGGCCCGTTCATCGTCGAGCCGATGGCGGATGTTGGTCCAGGCCGAAAAGGTGCTGAGGTAGGACTCCCCGGTCAGGTGCTCCAGGAAGTCGCTCTTGCTGAGTCTATCCATGACCGGCCCTTTCACCTCCGCCAGATGCAGCGTGACCTGCGAATCCTTCAGGCGGGCATTGATCGCCTCCAGGCTTTCCAGTGCCGAGGCATCGATCAGGTTCACCGCCGAGCAGATCAGCACCAGATGCTTCAGGTTGGCGCGATCGGCCAGCAGGCCGTAGACGGTATCCTCGAGATAGCGGGCGTTGGCGAAGTAGAGGCTTTCGTCGACGCGCAGCAGGGCGATCTCGTCGTCGACTTCCGCCTCGTGGCGCTGGATGTTGCGGAAATGCTCCGTGCCCGGCAGACGGCCGACTTCCGCCGTGTGCGGCCGGCTGGTGCGATAGAGATAGAGCGCCAGCGACACGCCGACACCGGCCATGACGCCGGCTTCCACGCCCTCGACGAACGTCAGCACGATCGTGATCAGCATCGCGGCGAAGTCGCTGCGGGAATAGTGCCAGGTCCGCTTCAGGCCGGGCAGGTCGACCAGCGTCATCGCCGAAACGATGATGCTGGCCGCCAGAGTCGCGATAGGCAGGTAGGCGATCAGCGAGGTCAGAAACAGGATCACCAGCCCGACGCCCAGCGCCGCGAACGCCCCGGCGGCCGGCGTGCGGGCGCCCGAATCGAAGTTGATCACCGTGCGCGACAGGCTGCCCGTCACCGGCATGCCGGAGGTGAAGGCCGCCGCGAGATTGGCGGTGCCGAGGCCCACCAGCTCCTGATCCGGCGAGATGCGCTCGCGCCGGCGTGCCGCCAGCATCTGCGCCAGCGAGACCGACTCGATGAACCCCACCACGCTGATCAGGAACGCAGGCAGCAGCAGGTCGCGCAGCAGGCCCGGATCGAACGACGGCAGGCTCAGCGGCGGCAGGTGAGCGGGGATATGGCCGACCACATCCACCCCGAGCGCCGGCAGGTCCAGCGACCAGGAAACCAGCGTCGTGATCGCGACGGCCATGACCGGCCCCAGGCGCACGAAGAACGTCGCGACGCCGGTCCGCAGCCCCATCTTCCGCAACACCGGGCCGGCGCGGCGCATGAGCAGCAGGAACACCAGTGCCGAGGCGCCCAGTATCAAGGTCGGCCAATGGATGTCGTTCAGGTGGGTCAGCAAGTGGGCCAACTGATCGATCAGCGTGAAGCCCGAACCGCCGACGCCGATCAGGCTCGCGAACTGGCTGGCGGCAATCAGCACGCCGGAGGCCGTGAGCAGGCCGGAGACCACCGGGTGACTGAGGAAATTGGCGAAGAAGCCGAGCTTCAGCAGACCCATGACGGCCAGGACCAGACCCGAAAGCATGGCAAGCGTCGTCGCGGCCTGACTGTAAGCCGCCGTACCGCTGGCGAACAATGGCGAGAGGGCGGCGGCCGTCATCAGCGAGACGATCGCCATCGGCCCGACGGCCAACGTCCGGCTGGTCCCGAAGATCGAATAGAGAATCAGCGGCAGCATGCTGGCGTAGAGGCCGGTGATCGCCGGCAGCCCGGCGAGAATGGCATAGGCCAGCGCCTGAGGGATCACCATCAGCGTGACGATGATAGCGGCTACCAGATCCTCGTTGAGGAGGTGCCGGTTGTAATAGGGCGCCCAACTGATGATCGGAAAATAACGTGCCAGACGGGCACGGAAGTGGATCTGCTCTCGCGTGTCGGTTCCCCTCAGTCGGCGCCAAAGGCTCATCGTGCTATGTAGCTCCCTTGCATAAGCTTATCGTTCGAAACGATAAATGGTGCGCCTCAAGGCTGGCGCATGCAAGCCAGACGCATCAAGCCGCAAAAGGGAAGCCGGCCGCCCGCGCTCCACGCGCCGTCAGGCGGTCTGGATGGCCCGCGCCCGCTCATAGAGTTTCCTGGCGCTATCGATGGCAAGCGATACAGGCTCTTGGCGGGGTTGCCGTGTTTTCGAGAATCAGGCTGCATGGCTACGCAGTAGTGGCCATGCTCCTTGTTTAGAAGCTTCGAGTATGACGATTTCGACAATCGTGCCGTCCTCGGCATAGCTGACATGGGTATTCCAGTCCTGAGAACCTTCCTTGATGATTGGCTTCTCCGAGAGGTGAACTACCAGAATATCGTCCGCTTCATCATAAGTCGTACGCATGGCTAGCTTTCCCACTGAAAATGATGCATCACCGTTTTGACTACCAGCATCTCCTCAAGGATGACGGCAGCACAGATTAGATTATCCTGCCGCCCTGGGGCCTCCTTGGCAATCCATAACCGGATGTCATCTTTGTATCGCACTTGACCCGTTTCGAGAAGCTCACCCAGTAATGCCTCGTTAATGTTGCGCTGCGCCATTCGCTCGCGGGCGTGGCGAGTAACATGCACCCTAAGGCCAAAACGTGTACTGAACATGAGGCTCCTCTTTGCCGATATTGCTGACGATTATCAACATAACATGGGTAAGAACCCATCGCGGTATGGATTTGCAGGCCTCACGACGCGGACAGCGCTATGTCGAGGTGTTCCTCGACATGCAGCGCAAGCATGAGCCGGTGAACTGATCATGCCCGCCACCTCGAAGCGCTTCATCATCTCGTGGTATCGTCAATGACGGTATCGAGTTGCTGACATTCGCTTTGATTCAAAAGCCCTCCACGCCCCGTCAAGCGGTCTGGATGGCCCGCGCCCGCTCATAGAGTTTCCTGGCGCTATCGATGGCAAAGCGCTCATGTTGATCAAGTTCCAGCACCGGGCCGGTCAGGTTCCCGTCAGAGTCGGCGACGTCCTGAATCTCCCGAGCGTAGCGTTTCAGCAGATGTTCCAGGTTCATTTTGATCATCATGATTTCCAGCTCGAATTCCTGCCGCAGAAGCTGGTAGTGGCCACGTTCGTCGTCATTGCCAGCCTTTTCAGCTCTAACGAGAAGCGTATTGTTCACGAGATTTTCCGTAATCTTGAGCTTGGGAATCAGATCGTGAACGAGGTCTCTGGCAAATAGATTGCCGTCAGTGTTCAGTGTGGAGCAGTCTCGCGAAGTAGGCATACTTGAAATGGCCGTTTGGGTCAGGGCAGGTCAGGCGCTGCAAGATAACGGCGCCGTACCCCAGCGAATATCGGTCTGTCCCGCGAAAACTTGAGCGCTTCTGACGCACCGCGCATGAAACGCTACCCCGGCATCGACACGTCAGTACAATTGAAAAGCCTGGCCGGCAGGCGGTTAAGGCAGGGCTGCGCGGTCATGCCGAAGCGTCGAGCAGCCGTCCGCCGTTGTCGCTGGCAAAAGCCTCGGCAATCCGCAACATCTCCTCCGCCGGAATCTGCCGGATGACTTCGCCGGTCTCCTTGTCTACCACCTTCGTGATGACACGGCTGTCGAACTCGCTCAGCTCGAAGCGCAGGCCGTATTGCCGCATGGCCTCGTTGAGCTCACTGACCTGATCGCCCAGCGGGCCACTGAAGATAGATAGTGGATCGTCATCCGGGGCAACATTGCCACGTTGGGACATCGGTTGCGGCATCTGCTCC
>NZ_NHOU01000055.1 GCF_002179555.1 Salinicola salarius
CATGCCATCCGCAGCCACCTGAATAGTTACCAAATATCCACGCCCGGGTCCGGTATGCAGCCGGGCGCGTCCCGGGCGCCGCGTCCGCCAGCGCAGCTGGACGGACAGGGCTTGGGTGATCAGATATCCACCACGACCTTGCCGAAATGGCGGCCGCTCTCCTGGTAGCGGAAAGCCTCAGCAAGCTGCTCCAACGGGAAGCTGCGGTCGATCACCGGGTGGATGCCGGTCTGCTCCAGCGCCGCCACGTACTCCTGCTGCAGGCGCCGGCTGCCGACGATCAGGCCCTGCAGGCGTGCCTGCCTGGCCATCAATACGGCAGTCGGCACCTCGCCGCCTCGGCCGGTCAATACGCCGATCAGCGCGATATGACCGCCCACGCGCACCGCATGAATGGACTGTGCCAGCGTGCCCGGGCCGCCGACTTCCACGACGTGATCGACGCCGCGCCCGCCGGTGATCTCCAGCACCCGCTTGCCCCATTGCGGCGTGCGGCGGTAATTGATGAGGTGGTCGGCGCCGAGCGAGCGCAGACGTTCGAGCTTTTCATCCGACGAGGAGGTGGCAATCACGCTCGCGCCCATCGCTTTTGCGATTTGCAGCGCCGCCACCGAAACCCCGCCGCTACCCAGAACCAGCACGCTCTCGCCGGCCTTGAGCGGGCCGTCGGCCACCAGGGCGCGCCAGGCGGTCAGCCCGGCGGTGGTGATGGTCGCCGCCTCGGCGTGGCTCCAGCCGCGCGGCGCCAGGGTGAAGTCGGCGGCTGCGCGCACCGCGACTTCGGTGGCGTAGCCGTCGATGCCGTCGCCCGGCGTGCCCTGAAAGTTGCCGACCGCGGCGAACGGCAGGCCGTCGGTCCATTGCGGAAAGAAGCCGGAGACGACGTGGTCGCCGGGCTTGAACTCATTCACGCCTTCGCCCACCTCTTCGACGACGCCGGCGGCGTCGGATAGTAGTACCCGTCCGTCGGCGGCGGGGATGCCGCCGTTGGCGACCAGCAGATCGTGGAAGTTGAGCGAGCTGGCGTGCAGCTTCACACGGACCTGACCTGGACCAGGCTGGCCGGGGTCGGGGAGTTCGCGTAGTTCGAGGCAGTCCAGGCCGCCGGGGCTGCGTGTCACGATGGCTTTCATCTGGAATCTCCTGTTGCTTCGCGCGGGCCGCCTCGCCGGGAAGCGGCCCGCAACGGTTAGGCTGTTTCGCCTCAGGCGGCGGCCAGGCTCGCGCTGTCGATCACGAAGCGGTACTTCACGTCGCTCTTGAGCATGCGCTCGTAGGCGTCGTTGATCTGCTGGATGGCGATCATCTCGATCTCGGCGACGATGCCTTTCTCGGCGCAGAAGTCGAGCATCTCCTGGGTCTCGGCGATGCCGCCGATCAGCGAGCCGGCGATGCTGCGGCGCTTGAAGATGAGATTGGCGATGCTCGGCGACGGGTGCGGGTGCTCGGGTACGCCGACCAGGGTCATGGTGCCGTCGAGTTTGAGCAGGCCAGTGAAGGCGTCGAGGTCGTGGCTGGCTGCGACCGTGTTGAGGATGAAGTCGAAACTGTTGGCGTGCGCCGCCATCTCTTCAGCGTTACGCGAGACAATGACTTCGTCGGCGCCCAGTTCCAGCGCAGCGGCGCGCTTGCTCTCGCTGGTGGTGAAGGCCACGGTGTGTGCGCCCAGGGCATGTGCCAGCTTGATGCCCATGTGGCCAAGCCCGCCGATACCCACGATGCCCACTTTCTGGCCAGGACCGACCTTCCAGTGGCGCAACGGTGACCAGGTGGTGACGCCGGCGCACAACAGCGGCGCCACGGCGGCCAGTTGCGCCTCGGGGTGCGAAACCTTCAGGACGAAGTCGTCCTTAACTACGATCTGCTGCGAATAGCCGCCCAGGGTGTGGCCGGGCGCATCATGCGTCGGGCCATTGTAGGTGAAGACCTGGCCGTGCTCGCAATACTGCTCCAGGCCCGCGTCGCAGGCCGGGCAATGATGGCAACTGTCGACCAGGCAGCCGACGCCGACCGTGTCGCCGATCTTGAACTTGGTCACTGCACTGCCGATGGCCGAAACGTGGCCGACGATTTCGTGCCCGGGCACGCAGGGGTACAGCGTGTTGGCCCACTCGTTGCGGGCCTGGTGCAGGTCGGAATGGCAGACGCCGCAGTAGGCGATGTCGATCTTGACGTCGTGCGGCCCCGGCTCGCGGCGAACAATGTCGAGCGCCGCCAGCGGCGTGTCAGCGGCATGGGTGCCATAGGCTTTTACTGTCATGGTGTTTCTCCTCGTAGGCCTACCGTCGCTTAGGCGACGCTGGTGTGCAGGCGCACGTCGACGTTGCCGCGGGTGGCGTTCGAGTACGGGCAGACTTGGTGGGTGGTTTCCACCAGCTTCTGCGCGTCGGCTTCGCTCAGGCCCTGGACTTCCACATACAGGTCGATGTCCAGGCTGTAGCCGCCCTCGGCGTTCTGGCCGATGCCGACCTCGACCGAGGTCTTGGTGGCAGTAGGTGCCAGCTTCAGTTGCTTGGCCGCCACCGGCAGCGCGTTGTCGAAGCAGGCGGCGTAACCCATGGCAAACAGTTGCTCGGGGTTGACGCCAGCCTTGCCGGACCCCGGCATGGCCATATCCAGCGCGAGGCTGCCATCGTCCAGCGTGGTGCGGCCGGAACGGCCGCCGACGGCGGTGGCGCGGGTCTTGTAGAAAATCTTCATGGTATTCAGCTCCGTAGGTTTACGAAGGGCGGTGTGCTCCGCCCAGGAAAAAATCATTCGCTCAGCTGTGCCTCGACCGCTTTCTGCTTGTCGGCATAGGGCGCGCGCAGCGCCAGGCTGGAGGTCCCGTCCGGGCTCTGCATCACCACGGCCTTGGCGTGGCTGAAACGCCGGAACCCATGGATGCCGTGGTAGGCGCCGATGCCGGAAGGGCCGATACCGCCAAACGGCAGATCCTCGATAAAAGCGTGGATCAGCGTGTCGTTGATCACTGCTGCACCCGAGGTGGTGCGTTCGGTGAAGCGCTTTTGACGCGTTGCGTCGCTGCCGAAGTAGTACGCGGCCAGCGGACGCGGATGGGCATTGACGTAGTCGATGGCATGGTCAAGATCCGGGCAGTTCACCAGCGGCAGGACCGGCCCGAAGATTTCTTCCTGCATCACGCGCATCGTATCGTCGGGATCCAGTACAAGCGTCGGTGCCAGCAGGCGGGTCGCAGGATCGGCATCTGCTTCGCCGTCCGGTGCAAGACTGATGACGGTTGCTCCCTTGGCCTGGGCGTCATCGAGCAACACCTGCAGGCGCTGGAAGTGCCGATCGTTGACAACGGCGGTGTAATCGGTGTTGCTTCCCAAATCTGGATAAGTGGCCGCAACGAACGCGCGGGCGTGCTCGATGAACGCCTCGCGTGCGGACGGCGGCAGAAGCACATAATCGGGGGCGATGCAGATCTGCCCGGCGTTGAATGTCTTGGATGTGAGCACCCGCTCGGCCACTATCTTGATGTCGGCGTCCACGTCGACGAGCACGGGCGATTTGCCGCCAAGTTCCAGCGTTACCGGTACAAGGTTCTCGGACGCGGCGCGCATCACAAGACGCCCCACTGCCGTGCTGCCCGTGTAAATGAGATGGTCGAACGGTTGCGCGGTGAAGGCGGCGCCGACTTCGGCGTCTCCGAGCACGACGCCGAATTCGAGCGCATCGAAATAGCGCGGAATCTGCTCGGCCAGCAGATCGGAGGTGCGGGGCGTCAGTTCGGACGGCTTGAGCAGCGCGCGGTTGCCGGCGGCGAACACGCCTGCGAGTGGCCCGAACGAGAGGTTGATCGGGAAGTTCCAGGGGCTGATGATGCCTACTACACCGAGTGGCTGGTATTCCACGCGTGCCTGCACGCCCGGCATACCGGCGTCTTGCGCTTCGGGTCGCATCCAATGTTCGAGTTGCTCGCGCGCGTGGCGCATGCTCTTGATGGGCGCAAGCACATCGGTGGCCAGTGTCTGATAGGGGCTGCGGTGGCCATAATCGGCGCGAATGGCCGATTCCAGCTGCGCGCGGTTATCGGACAACAGGCGTTCGGCGCGAGCGAGCCGATCCCGCCGCTGTTCGGCGTCCGCCGGGCCATCGCTCAGGTGCGCCTGCTTCATCGCCGCGACGACGCCAGGCAGGCGCGTGATCAGATCGGATGTACTCATGAGGGTTTCCTAAGTTCGGTTAACGTTGAACGTCGCCCGTGGACGCGAAACGGCGGCCGGCGGTACCGTGCCGCCGGCCCGCTTGCATCAGAACGGCGCGTCGATGTCGACCACGTCGATCAGCTTGTGGTTGACGAACTCCTTGAGGCCCAGGCCGAGCAACTCTCGGCCGTAGCCAGAGCGGCGTACGCCGCCGAACGGCAGGTCGGCCTTGGCCATGGTCGGGTGGTTGACGAACACCATGCCGGTGGAGATGCGCTTGGCGACTTCGGCGCCATGTTTGGCGTCGGCGGTGAACACCGAGCCGCCCAGGCCGAACGGCGAGTCGTTGGCGATGGCGATCGCTTCTTCCTCGTCGTGGGCGCGGTAGACCAGCGATACCGGCCCGAAGAATTCCCAGTAGTAGGCCGGGTTGTCCGGAGTCAGGCCGGTGAGGATCGTCGGCTGCACGAAGGCACCTTGCGCCGGCACCTTGGGCCCCACCTCGGTCGCGGTCGCGCCGTGGGCGACGGCCTGGCGGATCTGTTCCTTGACGTCGTCGGCGGCCTTCTGCGAGGACAGCGGCGCCAGGGTGGTAGCGGGGTCGAACGGATCGCCCGCCTTGAGCCCGGCCACGCCCTCGGTGTAGCGGCGCAGGAACTCATCGTAGATGGCCTCGACCAGGATGATGCGCTTGGAGGACACGCAGACCTGGCCGGCGTTCCAGTGGCGGCCGAACACCGCCCACTTCACGGTCTTGTCCAGCTCGGCGTCGGCCAGCACCACGAAGGCGTCGGCGCCACCGAGTTCCAGCGTGGACTTCTTCAGCGCCTTGCCAGCCTGGGCGGCGACCACCGCGCCTGCGCCTTCCGAGCCGGTCAGCGCCACGCCGTGCACGCGCGGGTCGTTGAGGATGATCTCGATGTGGTGCCGCGCCGCATAGAGGTTCTTGAAGGCGCCCGCGGGCAGGCCTGCTTCGAGCATCAGCTTCTCGAAGGCATCCGCGCTCTGCGGCACGTTGGAGGCGTGCTTGAGCAGCAGCGTGTTGCCCGCGGCCAGTTGCGGGGCCAGGATGCGGGCGATCTGGTAGTAGGGGAAATTCCACGGCTCGATCGCCAGGATCACACCCAGCGGCTCGTGTACCAGCAACGCGTCGCCCTCGGCGGGATCGGCCACGGTCAGTTTCTCCGGTGCCAGCAGGGCCTCGGCGTTCTTCACGTAATACTCGAAGATGCGCGCGGAAAGTTCGACCTCGGCCAGTGCCTCGGCGGTGATCTTGCCCATCTCCAGGGTCAGCAGTTTCGCGTAGTCGCCAGCCTTGGCGCGCAGCAGGTCTGCGGCACGCTGCAGGATGGCACCGCGCTCGGTGAACGAGCGCTCGCGCCAGGACAGGAAGGCTTCGTGCGCAGCGGCGATGGCCTGTTCCACCTCGGCGTCGGTGGCGTCCGGGAAGGTCTTCAGGGTCTCGCCGGTGTAGGGGTTGATGGTGGCGTATGCCATGTTCGATGATTCCTTGTGACAGTGGATGGAGGAAGGCGTCACGGCCTGCAGAGCCGGAGCGCGGACGAGGAATTCAGCGCAGGGTGAAGCCGAGCGCGTTCAGGGCTTCGCGCAGGCGATGGCGGCCCATCAGCGCGCCGGGGCTGCCGATGCGTTGCACCGACACTTGCGACCAGGGCCGGTCGTCACGCTGCTGCTCCTGCTGGAAGCGGCGCATCAGCGGGTCGTAGTGCGCCACCGCGGCGGCCTCGCCGGCAGCGTCGTAGCGTTCGTGATGCAGCACCGCCGGCTGTGCCAGGCGCGGCTTGACTTCGGCCGGGCGGGCCGGATCGGGATGGCCCACGCACATGCCGAACACCACGAAACTGTCCTGCGGCAGCCCCAGTTCAGCGGCGACCTGCTCTGGATGGTTGCGCATGCCGCCGATGTAGACGATACCCAGCCCCAGGGCTTCGAAGGCGTTCGCCGCGTTCTGCGCGGCTAACGCGGTGTCGACCGCTCCGACGGTGTAGCTCTCCAGGTAATCGATACCGTCGGTCGCGGCACCCTGCGCGGCACCGAGTCGGCGCAGCCGCGACCAGTCGGCGACCCAGGCCAGAAACAGCGGTGCCTCGGCCACGTGGCGCTGACCGCCGGCCAACGCGGCCAGGCGGGCGCGCCGCGCGGGGTCGCGCACGGCGATCACGCTCCATGGCTGCAGGTTGGACGAACTGGAGGCTGATTGCGCGGCAGCGATGGCGAGTTGAAGTGCCTCGTCGTCGACCGGTTGATCGGTGTAGGCGCGCACTGATCGGTGCTCCAGCAGCGCGGCCAGCGCGGCGGGAACAGGGGGCAGCGGCAGGGCGGCGGCCTCGCCATAGCGGGCCTGCCATGCGGAGGCTGGGTCGATCTGATGGGAAGTCATTCCAGAATCCTGTGCGTGTTAGGGGACTCAGGCCGCAGGTGTCGCGCCGATGCCGTCAAGCAACAGCACGCGGTAGTCCGCGCCCTTGAACCGGTGCACCCGTGCTGCCTGGTAAGCGGGGCTGTGATACCAGGCGCGTGCGGCCTGCATGTCGGAAAAGCGCAGGATCACGCCGCCCTCGATCGCCGGTCCCTCCAGCACCTCGAAATCGCCATAGAACGCCAGCGGCGTCAGATCGTGTCCTTCGCGCGCGGCTGGAGCCTGCCTCGCATAGATGTCAAGTTCGGTGGCGTCGAGGGTGCGTTCGCGCAGGAAAACCACGTAAGCGGACATGTTCAATCTCCTCACAGAAGGGCGAGCAGCGCCTTGGCGGCGTCGGCGGACGAGGCAGGGTTCTGGCCGGTGACCAGAAGGCCGTCGGTCAGCACGTGGGACTGCCAGTCGCCGCCCTTGCTGTAATGACCGCCATTGGCCTTGAGCATGTCCTCGACCAGAAACGGCACCACATCGGTCAGGCCAACCGCAGCCTCCTCGCTGTTGCTGAAACCGGTCACCTGCTTGCCGGCGACCAGCGGCTTGCCGTCGGCATCCTTGACGTGGCGCAGCACGCCAGGTGCGTGGCAGACCGTTCCGACCGGCTTGTTCGCCTTGACCGCCGCTTCGATCAGACCGATCGAGACCGGGTCTTCAGCCAGGTCCCATAGCGGGCCGTGGCCGCCGGGATAGAACACTGCATCGAAGTCGCCGATGGCGACCTCGGCCAGCTTGCGGGTGTTGGCCAGGGCCTTGACCGCGTCAGCGTCGGCCAGGAAGCGACGGGTCGCCTCGGTCTGGGCGTCGGGTTCGTCGCTCTTGGGGTCGAGCGGCGGCTGGCCGCCCTTGGGCGAGGCCAGGGTCAGCTTCGCGCCGGCATCGAGGAAGGCATAGTAGGGGGCAGCCAGTTCCTCCAGCCAGAAGCCGGTTTTCCTGCCAGTGTTGCCGAGTTGGTCGTGCGAAGTGAGGATGACGAGAATATTGGCCATAGCGGCTCTCCTTTGGAGGTTCGAAGTGAAAGACTCAGGGGGTGCCGACTCGTACCACGACCTTGCCGAAGTGCCTGCCGGCGAGCAGGTCGATCAGCGCCTGGGGCGCATGTTCCAGGCCCTCGACGAAGTCTTCGCGGACCGAGACCTTGCCCTCGGCGACCCATGCGCCCATGTCGCGCTGAAACGCCGCGAAACCGTCGGCGTAGTGGTCGCCGATGATGAAACCCTGCAGCAGCAGGCGCTTGCGCAGAACCAGCCCCAGCATCATCGGCATGCGGTCCGGGCCAGGTGGCAGGTCGGTGTCGTTGTAGTGGGCGATCAGCCCGCACACCGGCACGCGGGCGCCGACGTTCAGTCGCGGCAGCACGGTGTCGAGCACCGTGCCGCCGACGTTCTCGTAGTAGACGTCGATACCCTGCGGCGTCGCGGTAGCCAGTTGTTCGGCAAAGTCGGGCGCGCGGTGGTCGAGGCAGACATCGAAGCCGAACGCTTCGCGCGCGTAGCGGCATTTTTCCGGCCCGCCGGCGATGCCGATGGCGCGCGCGCCCTTTAGCCGGGCAAGCTGCCCAACTACCGAGCCGACCGCGCCGATGGCGGAGGCGACGACCACAGTCTCGCCCGGCTGCGGCCGGCCGATGTTCAGCAGGCCGTGGTAGGCGGTGAAGCCGGGCATGCCGAGCACGCTCAGCGCCAGCGAAGGATTCGTGGTCCGGGAATCGAGCACGACCAGTCCACGACCGTCGGAAAGCGTATGGCTCTGCCAACCCGTGTCGCCGACGACCAGGTCGCCAACCTTGAATGCCGGGTCGTGCGAAACCTCCACCCGGCTCACCGCGCCGCCGGTCATCACCTCGCCTAGCGCTACGGGTGGAGCATAGGACGGAGCATCGCTCATTCGCCCCCGCATATACGGGTCGAGCGAGAGGTACAGCGTGCGCAGCAGGAGCTGGCCCTTGCCTGGCTCAGGCAGCGATTCCTGTTCCAGCCGGAAGTCGTCTGGCGTCGGCTCACCCGAGGGGCGTGAGGCAAGTACGATGCGGGTTTGCAGGATCGCAGTGGTCATCGCTGACTCCTGAAAAGGACGGCCGAAACGGACTCATGTGCGTGCGTGGAAGCAAAGTTTGTCATCTGATTGAATTAGACCGGTCGTATACAGTTTGGGCAAAAAAAAAAGCTACGAGGACTTTTTTCTGTCTGTCAGGCGCAGCGTCGAAGATGAGAAGACAGGCCTAGCAGGCCCTGCGTAGCAGCCAGCGCGGCCTCCATGGGTACACGGTCGCGCGTGAGCTTGGCGCGCAGGCTCGCGCCCAGCCACAACTGGTACAACGTGTTCGCCGTTGTGCTGGCATCCAGCTCAACCGGAAGCGAGCCGTCGCTGGCGCCATCCTCGATGGCGCTGGCCAAACGCGCGATCACTCGCGTGGTGCCCTGTTCAAGAACTAAACGCATCGCCTCGGAGAGGTCGCTGACCTCCGCAGCCAGCTTGACCGCCAGACACTTGCCCTTCGGGTCACAGGCTGCCTGGGTCTCCAGCCAGTACTCGAAATAGGCGATCAGTCGCTGTGCTGCGGAAAGATCAGGACGACTCAGCAGATTATCGAGCGAAGCCAGGTAATCGGCGAAGTAATCCTCCAGCAGCGCTTCGCCAAAGACCTCCTTGGAGCCGAAGTAATGGTAGAAGGAACCCTTCGGCACGCCGGAAGCCTGGAGAACCTCGTTCAGGCCCACGGCGCTGAAGCCCTTTCCCGCGATAATGATCCGGGCGGTATCGAGGATATGTTGGCGGACGTCGTTCGTGGCATTAGTCATGGTTTGTATCTTACCCTGAAACTAGACCGGTCGTCTACAATCATCGGGCAAGTTGATGATGACAGTTAAAAGCTATGTAACTATTCAGGTCACGCTGCCTGATCC
>NZ_NHOU01000056.1 GCF_002179555.1 Salinicola salarius
AATCAGCACCCTCGTGAATGAGGCGGGTTCATGCTGTTTTCGACCCAGGACGAATTTACTCGCTCTATGACTTCGAGGCTTGTCAGCGCACTACACGGTCTGGGTTTTAATATATAGTGCGGCCTGGGTTTCAATATATGGTGTGGTCTGGTTTTTAATATATAGCGAGGTCTGGATTTTAATGTGTAGTATGGTCTGGTTTTCAATATATAGCAGCCGCTGAAGCAGGCAATTATTTGTCGATATGCCTGACAATGATGGTCGCTCTGATGCCTTTTCCCGAGAGACCCCAGCACGTAAACTGTAAAGGTTCTCACAGTATCGGATGCAGGCATGAAAATTTTGGTAACGGGAGGGGCCGGTTTCATCGGCTCGGCGGTGATACGCCACCTGGTTTCTGATACCGGGCATGCGGTAGTCAACGTGGACAAGCTTACCTATGCCGGCAACCTTGCTTCCCTCGGCGCGGCTATCGAGAGTGAGCGCTATGCGTTCGAGCAGGTGGATATCTGTGATGCCGATGCGTTGCGCGGCGTGTTCGAACGTCATCAGCCCGATGCGGTCATGCATCTGGCGGCTGAATCCCATGTCGACCGTTCCATCCACGGGCCGGCGGACTTCATCCAGACCAATCTGGTGGGCACGGGTGTACTGCTCGAAGCCGCCCGCGCATATTTCGAGAGCCTTTCCGGCACGCGTCGCGAGGGCTTTCGATTCCACCATGTCTCTACCGACGAGGTCTACGGTGACCTTGACGGGCCGGAGGGACTGTTTACCGAGCAGACGCCTTATGCGCCGAGTTCGCCCTATTCGGCCAGCAAGGCCGGGTCGGATCATCTGGTGCGGGCGTGGCATCGTACCTTCGGGCTGCCGGTGCTGGTCACCAACTGTTCGAACAACTATGGGCCATATCACTTTCCCGAAAAGCTGATTCCGCTGATGATTCTCAACGCCCGCGCCGGCAAGCCGTTGCCGGTCTACGGTGACGGGAGTCAGGTACGCGACTGGCTGTATGTCGAGGATCATGCTCGGGCGCTGGTCACGGTGATCGAGTCGGGCCGGGTGGGGGAAACCTACAATATTGGCGGCCACAACGAACATCGCAATCTCGAGGTGGTCGAGCGCATCTGCGCGTTACTGGAAGAGCTGGCGCCCCGGCACCCCGAGGGGGTGACGCGCTATGCGGACCTGATCACCTACGTGAAGGATCGCCCGGGGCACGATGTGCGCTATGCCATCGATGCGGGCAAGGTGGAGCGTGAGTTGGGCTGGCGCCCCCGCGAGACCTTCGAAAGTGGCTTGCGCAAGACGGTGCAGTGGTATCTGGACAATCACGCCTGGATCGAAGGCGTCACTAGCGGTACCTATCGTGACTGGACCGCGAAGCAGTATGGAAAGCACGGATAGGACAAGGATCGAGTCTCATGAAACGTAAAGGTATCATTCTCGCCGGTGGGTCCGGCACGCGCCTGCATCCGGCAACCATGGCGATATCCAAGCAGTTGTTGCCAGTCTACGACAAACCGATGATCTATTATCCGCTGGCGACCCTGATGCTGGCGGGTATCGACGAGATCCTAATCATCTCCACGCCTCAGGATACGCCGCGTTTCGAGCAGTTGCTGGGCGACGGCAGCCAGTGGGGCATTTCGGTGGAGTACGCCGTGCAGCCATCGCCGGACGGGCTGGCCCAGGCCTTCATCATCGGCAAGGAATTTCTGAATGGCGCGCCTAGTTGTCTGATTCTCGGCGACAATGTCTTCTATGGGCATGATCTGCAGCCGCTGCTCGACAGCGCCATGTCGCGGGATAGCGGCGCCAGCGTTTTTGCCTACCATGTACACGACCCGGAGCGCTATGGTGTCGTGGATTTCGATGGCGACGGTCGAGCCACTTCGCTCGAGGAAAAGCCCGCCGTGCCGAAGTCGAACTATGCCGTCACCGGTCTCTATTTTTACGATGGCGATGTGGTCGAGATGGCCGAGAAGCTGGAGCCTTCCCATCGTGGCGAGCTGGAAATCACCGATATCAATCGCGCCTATCTGGAGCGGGGCGATCTCAATGTCGAGATCATGGGCCGCGGCTTTGCCTGGCTGGATACCGGGACGCACGATTCATTGAACGAGGCGTCCAATTTCATCGCCACCATCGAGCATCGTCAGGGACTGAAGGCGTGTTGCCCTGAAGAGGTCGCCTGGCGACGCGGTTTGATCGGTGACGAACAGTTGATGGCGTTGGCTGCACCCTTGGCCAAGAGCGGTTATGGGCAGTATTTGCAGCGTCTGGTTCGCGAGAAGAGGACGCACAAATGAAGGTGATCGAGACACAGTTGCCCGAGGTCTGGATACTCGAGCCGAGGGTATTCGGTGATGAGCGCGGCTTTTTCATGGAAAGCTTCAATCAGCACGCTTTCGAGGAGGCGACCGGTTGCCGTCGTGCATTCGTCCAGGATAACCATTCCCGTTCGCGCTGCGGCGTGCTTCGCGGCCTGCATTATCAGTTGGAGCAGCCACAGGGCAAGCTGGTACGGGTAACGCATGGCCGCGTGTTCGACGTTGCCGTCGACCTGCGACGCAGCTCGCCGAATTTCGGCCGCTGGGTCGGTGTGGAGCTGTCGGCCGACAACAACCGCCAGCTTTGGGTGCCGGAAGGCTTCGGGCATGGTTTCGTGGTGCTGTCGGACAGCGCGGATTTCCTCTACAAGACGACTGACTATTATCACCCGGCGTCGGAGCGCAGCATTCGATACGATGATCCCGATCTGGGCATCGAGTGGCCGCAACTCGAGGCGCTTTCCTTGTCCGACAAGGATCTCGAAGGCAGTTCGTTCCGCGACGCGGACGTATTCGACTGACACCGGGGGCATCATGAAGTGGTTGGTTCTAGGAAGCTCCGGGCAGGTTGGTCGGGAATTGAGCCGGTCCTTGCAGTCTTTGGGGCGTGGCGCGGCATTGTCGCGTCAGCAGTGCGATCTGGCTGTCGCGGGCGAGGTGGCCGAGGCGATCGCTCGCCATGAGCCGGATGTCGTCATCAATGCTGCTGCTTATACCGCTGTCGATCGCGCCGAGGACGAGCCGCAGTCGGCCTACCGGGTCAACGCGGATGCGGTCGAGGAGCTTGCCAGGGCTTGTGCCGAGCGGAACGTGTCGCTGGTGCATTACTCGACGGACTACGTTTACTCGGGGCAGGGCGATAAGCCTTTTCAGGAGGATGATGCGACCGGCCCCCTTTCGGTTTATGGCAAGAGCAAGCTGGCCGGTGAGCAGGCGATAGCTCGTGCCGGTGCCAGGGCGCTGGTCTTTCGTACCAGTTGGGTCTATGCGTCGCATGGCAGTAATTTCGTCAGGACCATGCTGCGTCTGGGGCGTGAACGGGATGACTTGAGTGTCATCGACGATCAGATCGGGGCGCCGACATGGGCAGCGACCATTGCCGATGTGACTGCGCTGGCGCTGTACGCATGGCAACGTGAGCAGTGGTCGCCTTCGCTGGCGGGTGTCTATCACCTGACTGCCTCTGGTGCAACGAGCTGGCATGGCTTCGCTGAGGCAGTGTTCGAGGAGGCTCTGGCGCTGCAATTGATCGACCGTGCGGAGATGCCTCGCGTCGCACCGATTTCTTCGGCCGATTATCCACAGAAAGCGCCACGGCCAAAGAATTCGCGCATGGATCTTGCGCGTCTGGAGCAGGCTTTCGGTCTTGCCATGCCTGACTGGCGTGATGCGCTGAGAAGTTGCCTCCAGTATATGAAAGATGGTCAACAGTAGGCTCGGGCGGCTTTTGGTCGGATCATTGGCATCTTCGGCGATACGCCGGTTCTGGTTGGTGTCATCAGACAGCAGGTGAGCTAGGTTTTGTCTGAAAAGTCGTCGAGCGAAGGTCAGACAAGGCAAAAATCGGCGAAAAGGCGGAGTTTACGCGGTGTAAATGAGTACTTTGAGCCGATTTTTAACGCCGTATGGCCGAGCGCAGGCAGTTTTCAGACAAAGCCTAATGAGCGCCCGGAAGAGCTGGCGGAGATCGTGCTGGAATGGGCCGGTGTGCGAACCTTCTCAGCTTGCGACTCGGCGGCAGCGGCACGCGATTCGTTGAAGCCAGCGATCCGCCGATGTGGATAATTCACGAGCCGACACGGCAGAACAGGATGGTGAAGCATGGCCAGCGATACGATGGAATTGCTGGGCAGGTCAATGAACAGGCTGCTACGCCATGTTTTTTGTTCCCGTTTAGCCAAAAGTTTTCCGTTCCCGTTTAGCCAAAAAATAGTATGGATACGGTTGCCTGGCCTGAGTGTCACGCCGCCTGGCAGCACATTGCATCGTTATAGATATGCTGAAATCTTTCCGTTCTTGAGTTACCCGGCCAACCGATGAGCGTTTCGAGACAACAGAGAAGTATTACCGAGCGATATCCGGCTCAGATATTCGTACCCTTGATCGATGCCGGCGCTGTGCTGTTGTCGGGTTTCCTGGCCCACTGTATCCGGTTCGGTACGCTGGCTGTACATGATCGGTTTCTGCTGGCCATGATGATCATGGCCATCTTCGTCGTGATGGCCAACTTCATCGCTGGCGCTTACGTGCGTTGGCGCACCACCCGGCTCTCCAACATCCTGTTTCGACTGGTGGCCGTTTGGGGCATCGTTGCGTTGATGGCGACGTCGATCATCTACCTGGCCGAAGCCTCGGTTCGCTATTCGCGCTTGTGGCTGGGAATGACACTGCTGTTCTCGCTGGGGCTGGCGGCCGGTTTTCGCGTACTCGTGATGCTGCTGCTCAAAAGCGCGAGGCTATCGGGCAAGAACCTTCGGGGGGTCTTTCTCGTGGGGCCTGCCCCGAACCTGCTCAAGGTGGCCAGAAGCATGCGCAAGACGCCGGGGGAGGGCTTCGCGATTTCCGGCGTGCAGCGCTTGAAGGAGGCGCCGGATCCGGCTTTCCTCAGCTGTCTTGCCCGCCGGGTGCAGGATTCCGGCGCCCGCGAGGTATGGCTCTGCCTGCCGCTGGAAATGGGAGGGGCGGTGCGCGAGATCATGCATGCGCTGCGCCACCAGACAGCGGAGGTGCGCTTCATTCCCGAGTTTCAGGACATGCGGCTTCTCAATCATCGCATCAGTGAGGTGGCGGGGCACTTCGCGCTCGATTTGAGCGTGACGTCCATGGGGGAAACGCCGCGCTTCCTGAAACGGGTAGAGGACCTGGTACTGGGTAGCTTGTTCCTGCTCTTGTCGCTGCCTGTCTGCGCCATTATCGCGGTGGTTCTCAAGCTGCAATCGCCGGGGCCGGTGCTGTTCAAGCAGTACCGCATGGGCAGCAACGGCCGTCGCTTCAAGGTCTACAAGTTCCGTTCGATGGAAGTCCATACGGAGGCCGATGGTGTCGTGACCCAGGCCAGGCAGGGCGATCCTCGCGTGACCAAATTCGGCGCCTTTCTCCGGCGTACATCGCTGGACGAGCTGCCGCAGTTCTACAACGTATTGCAGGGTCGCATGTCCATCGTCGGGCCGCGGCCCCATGCGCTGGCGCACAACGAGTATTACAAGGACGTCGTCGAGTCCTACATGAAACGCCACAAGGTGAAGCCGGGGATCACTGGCTGGGCGCAGGTCAATGGCCTGCGGGGCGGGACGGAGGATATCGAAAAGATGCGGCTGCGTGTAGAACACGATCTCTGGTACATCGACAACTGGTCGCTATGGCTGGATCTGCGGATCATTGCACTGACCATCGTCAGAGGCTTTTGCGATCCGAACGCCTTGTGACAGTGCTTTGAGATAAGGCTTTTCGCCCGTTACCGGCACGGGGCAAGGTGATTTGCCACATTTGGCGCTGCTGATGCTCGGGGATATGAAGTACATTGCTGCTTTGGCCCTGGAAAGGCATTGCCGCTCTGAATCCAGCCTGAGCATCGCTCGCTGACTTTTCAGGCAGATCCTAACGAGAGGTAGCCGTTCGAGATCGGGGCGCCCGGCCCGTATACTTCCGCCTGGCATTATCGGCTTGTTGTTTCTGGTTAGCGGAAGAGTCTCGTGATCAACGTATTGGATCGTCATAAAGGGGTAGGCGCCGTGGCTTCGGCCTACACCCATATCGCCGTGTTTCTGATGGGCGCCATTGCCCTGGTCGTGCCTACCGGCTATTCGCTGGGGCCGGCCTTGCTGTTGCTGGCATCGCCGGTATTGCTGGCCTTGCGGCCCGGGTTCGGTCTGAACCGTCAGGACAAGGCGATCATCGCCATTCTACTGGCGTATTTCGTGGTCGCTGCGTCCCGGGCGCTGGTCGATGGACAGGGCTCGAGCGGTCTGGATAAGCCCAGTCGCTTCCTGTTGGCGGTGCCGGTGCTGTTTTGGCTCGTCGCCTACCCGCCGTGGCTATCTTTCATGTGGTCCGGTATCGCGATAGGGGCTATCGCTTCGGGCGGTTGGGCGATGTGGCAGAAGCTCGTCGAAGGGGCGATGCGGGCGGGTGGCTATACCCATGTCATTCAGTATGGCGACCTCAACATGTTGTTTGGCGTGCTGTGCCTGGCCGGCCTTGGCTGGGCCTTTACGCAGCGCAATGCCAAATATTGGGTGCCTCTTCTTGCGCTGGGCGCGCTGATGGGGATATTGGGGTCCCTGATGTCCGGCAGCCGCGGCGGCTGGGTAGGCTTCCCCTTCGTGTTATTGGTGCTGTATCGCGGCTATGCCCGCTATTTTGCTCGGCGCTGGCTGGTCGGCTTGAGTGTGCTGGTAGTCGCTATCGGTGTAACCGTGTATGCCGTGCCGCAACTCGGGGTGCAAAGCCGCGTCAACGAGGCGTTTTCCAACGTTCAGCAGTATCTCGAAGAGGGGAATACGCGTACTTCTTTGGGGGCGCGTTTCGCCATGTGGCATGCCGCGGTGGAGTTGATCCCCGAGAAGCTCATCTTCGGTTGGGGGGATCGGGGCTACGAACAGGCTCGGGATCGATTGATCGCCGAAGGGCGGGCTGCTCCCATTATCAAGAATTGGGGCCACGTTCATAACGAGTACCTGGATGCCTGGCTGAAACGGGGTGTCTTTGGGCTGCTGGCCTTGCTGGCGCTCTATCTCGTGCCGATGCGGCTCTTCGGCAAGCGGTTGTCGAGCGATGATCTTGCGCTCAAGTCCATTGCCATGGCCGGAATACTGTTGCCGGTGACCTACATGGATTTCGGGCTGTCGCAGGTCTTTCTGGCCCATAACAGCGGGGTGATGGTGTACCCGTTCTGGCTGGTCCTGCTATGGGGGCTATTGAGGCACCGCGAGGCTCATCTGGCCTCGGGCATGCAACCGCGGGAGCGCTGACAGCAACCTGACGTGCCGCGAGTGGAATATTTCACTGTTTACTGGAAGGGTCGGTCTCGATGACCGGCCCTTTTTGTTGTTGTGCGCCAGGCCTGGCGCGCAGCGCCTGACTGACGCTGTCCCCGCATGGTGGTAAAGTATGCTATGTTGCATTGGTGCTTACTTCCATTACCCTCAAAAAAGGAGGGTGTCATGAAAGAAAACATCCTTGAAAACGAAGGTTATGTGCTGATCGGCTCGGCTAAAGAGATCCAGGCAAGGCTGGGCCGCCCACTGGAAACTGATGTCATCGCCTTGTTCCGAGACAGTGGGGATGATGAGCAAGCCACCGTGCTGACCGAGCTGGTCCGTCACGTGACCATTGATTTTGAACGCAAGCTGCACCAACGCAAACGCCAAGCCATGTCCAGAGTGATCGATTCCTATGTGGAGTTCGTCAGTCTGGACAAGACCGCCCTCCTCGAGGCCGAAATGGAGGGGCGTGCCCGGAAGGCAGCTTTGGAAAGCACGAGCTGGCTCACAGCCCGCGAAATTGGCCAGATGGCAGGGCTGGCATCCGACAACCCGAGCGCCCAGACGAGCAAGTGGAAACGGCAGCATAGGATCTTTGCTATCCAGCATCGTAATGTCGATCTCTTCCCTGCCTACGCTCTGGACAAGACGAACGGGTACCGGCCCCTGAAAGGGCTGAAACCGATCCTCGAGCTGTTTGGCAATAGCAAGGATGGTTGGGGGCTGGCCTATTGGTTCTCCTCCGTCAACAGCTATCTCGGTGGGCAGAGGCCACAGGACGTGTTGGATACCGATCCGGAGCGCGTGCTCGCGGCAGCCGACCAGGAACGGGTCGGTGTTGAGCATGGCTAGACGCGAAACGTCGGCCGCGTCTGGTGCTTTGTCGACCCCCACGCCTCCAGAGAAGATTCTGCTTTACACGGTGACGATCAAGCCGGGGACGATCCTGCATCGGGTGCATCAAGCTGAATATGCCGGTACTGCCTTCAACCCCAGCTTACGGGGCAGTGCTCGCTTCAGTCCGCTGCTCGATGACGACGGAGACGTGATTCCTACCCTTTACGCCGCCTATACCTTCGATGGGGCAGCAATGGAGACAGTATTTCATGACGTACCCTTTGCCCCTGGTCCCAAGTCGTTTCCCCGATCTCGGCTCCTGAAGCGCCAGTGCTCGCGCATAGAAGTCACGCAACGGTTGGTGTTGGCGGATCTGACCAGCAAGTCTCTACGTGCCATGGGTATAAAGCGGAACGAACTCATCGACACGGAAGCGGATCAGTATCCGGCCACCAGGGAATGGGCTCGCGCGATTCATGCTCAGCATCTCGATGTTCAGGGATTGTTCTGGGTCTCGCGCCAAGACGATACCGATCGGGCTTTGATTCTGTTCGGGGACCGCGTGGCGCCAGAGGCAATCCGCCAGGTGGAGGAATCGCTTGATCTCACTGGTCGCAGGTTGTTCCCGTCCGTGCTGATGCTGGCTGACCGAATAGGCGTGAATATTGTCCCCTAAAAAAACCGGCAGAGCGGCCGAGCCCGCCCCGCTGGATTGATGTTAGTGGTGAAATAAGGTTCTCAGCCGCCTATATCCTTTGTAACTATTCAGGTGGCTGCGGATGGCAT
>NZ_NHOU01000057.1 GCF_002179555.1 Salinicola salarius
TGAGTCGCCGCACCAGATGCGGGATCCAGGTATCAGCGTTCTCGGCCGGGCCAGCGTTGCCCTCGCGCAGCAGGCCGCCCACCATGTCGCCGGTTTCTGCCAGCGAGGCAACCAGCGGCGAGTAGATGCGGGCACCGTAAAGCCCATGAAATGCCGAGCCGCCCTGGTGGCCATGGACCTCGATCGGCAGGCCGTCGATGTCCAGCGTCAGCTGCTTGGGCCATTCACCGTTCTGCAGCGAGGTCAGGCGCCAGACCACCAGCCGCAACAGGCCTTCATGCACGGCATCGATATTGTCGTTGCGGCCAAGGCAGCTCAGCAGCCGCGACAGCGTGGCTTGAGACGGCCGGTCCTGGGCCAGGGGCGTCATCCCTCGCGCATCACTGCAGGCCAACTGCCAGAGCGGGTCGCGGCGCAGCGTGTCGGTATCGCTAAGATCGATCCAGCCCATCGCCCGTTGCAGCACCAAAGTCCGCAACTGACTGGCCAGCGAATGAAGGATGCGCAGCGGGTGGCGTCGATCGACCAGATTGTCTTCCAGCGCCTCAATCACGCCGCTGTTGTCGAGGGCCTCACGCAACAGCAGAGCGCCGCTGTCGCTGGTAGTGCGCTGGCCGCTCAGCTCAACACGGACAGCGCCGTTGCATGAGGGCGTCCAGGTGGATAGGCTTTCACCCATAGCGGATGGCTCTCTTGGTTCAGATTCTTGGCGGAACACACTGAATTTTCAAGAGAATACCATCCGCTATCTTCGTTTTCGGGCCGGCCTCATGAATAAGCCGGGGTAACGCCGCCCGGGCAAGATTGAAGTGGACCCCATCCTTTGGACCACCTGACAGACGATTTAAGCTCTGACCGGATCATCATCAGGCGTCAGGCCGCCTGGGTCAGTGGCTGCTCTCGCTTGAGCCGATGAATGTTCACGGTGGCCGCATACTACTGCGACCAGACCAGACAAAGTCGGGAAAAGCCAGGGTGGTACCGGTGCCCAAGGACGCCAGACCTTGGCTTGAAGAGCTTCCGTTCGATACCACGTATGCCAAGCTACGGTGTGCTTGGGAGAATGCAAGACGCGATATCGGCCGGCCAGAACTCCGCTTTCATGACCTGCGGCATAGCTACGCGAGCCTTCTGGCTCAAGCCGGGGAAAGTATGACGACAGTTCGAGATCTGCTAGGCCATTCGAGCCTGATCGTGACGAGCCGCTACGCTCATATGTTCGATGGTGGGCTAGATGATATCGGTGCCCGATTGCCAAGCTTGAATGCGGCCTTCTGCGACCAAATTGCGACCAAGCATTAAACGAGACGAACACGAGAGGGAGGAAAGTGAAGCTAAGTTATTGATTGGGAAATGGTGCCGGCGGTCGGACTCGAACCGACACACTGTCTCCAGCGGCGGATTTTGAATCCGCTGCGTCTACCAATTCCGCCACGCCGGCAGCGGAGAGGCATTATACGGACACTCGGCCCGGCGTCAATCACCACGCTGACTTAATCGGTCGGGTGCTTTATGATGGCGCCCTTTCGAACGCTACCCGACCATCCTGATTCGAGCCGATACGCGACCTACGCCATGCAGCGCGCCGATTTTCATTTTGATCTGCCCGACGAGCTGATCGCTCGTTACCCTTCCGAACAGCGAACCGACTGTCGCCTGCTGTGCGTCGACGGTGAATCCGGTGCGCTGGAACATGCTCGCTTCCCCGATCTGTTGCCGAGGCTCGAACCCGGCGATGTGGTGGTATTCAATGATACCCGCGTGATTCCAGCACGCCTGTTCGGCCAGAAGGCGAGCGGCGGCAAGGTCGAGATGCTGCTGGAACGCCCGCTGGACGCCCATCGCGGGCTGGCTCATCTGCGTTCGAGCAAATCGCCCAAGCCAGGCACGGAGCTGATCTTCGAAGGCGATATACATGCCGTCGTCGAGGGCCGCCGAGACGCCTTGTTCGAACTGCGTTTCCTGGGCGAGACACCATTGATCGCCCTGCTCGAGCAGCACGGCCACATGCCGTTGCCGCCATACATCACCCGCGAGGACGAACTGGCGGACCGCGAGCGCTACCAGACCGTCTATGCCCGCCGCGAAGGCGCCGTGGCCGCCCCCACCGCCGGGCTGCACTTCGACGAGACGATGATGGAAGCCCTGCGCGCCAAAGGTGTCGAGACGGCCTTCGTCACGCTTCATGTCGGCGCCGGCACCTTTCAGCCGGTGCGCGTCGACGACATTCGCGAACATCACATGCACAGCGAGTGGCTGGAAGTCGATGAATCGGTCTGCGAACAGGTCAATCGCGCCCATGCCGCCGGCAACAAGGTCGTCGCCATCGGCACCACCAGCGTGCGTTGCCTGGAAACCGCCAGCCAGGGCGGCGATGGCGAGCTGGCGCCGTACCGTGGCGAGACCGATATCTTCATCTACCCCGGCTATCGCTGGCGCTGCGTGGATGCACTGGTCACCAACTTCCACCTGCCGGAATCGACGCTGTTGATGCTGGTCTCCTCGTTCGCCGGCTACGAGACCGTGATGCGCGCCTATCAGGAAGCCGTCGCCGAGCAGTACCGCTTCTTCAGCTATGGCGATGCGATGTTTTTGACTCGCCAGCCCAACTGATCCACAAACGCTTTGCACGCGGCTTCGGGCGCGTTGTCATAAGACGCAACTGAACCATACACGTTTTGCGCGCGATGTCAGGCGCGCCGATGTCACAGGCTTTGCGCGCGGCCTCGGGCGCGTCCATATCACAGGCTTTGCGCGCGGATTCGGGCGCGTTAAATCGCGCGGCTTCGGGCGCGTTAAATCAAGAGAGACACCATGCGAGACGAATGCTTCATGAAATTCGAGCGACTGGGCCAGGAAGGTCGCGCCCGTCGCGGCCGGCTGACCTTCCCGCGCGGCACGGTGGAAACGCCGGCCTTCATGCCGGTAGGTACCTACGGTACGGTCAAGGGCATGACGCCCAAGGATGTCGAGGCGATCGGCGCCGAGATCATCCTCGGTAACACTTTCCACCTGTGGCTACGGCCGGGCACCGAGGTGATCGAGGCCCACGGCGACCTGCATGGCTTCTCCCAGTGGCAAAAGCCGATCCTGACCGACTCCGGCGGCTTCCAGGTGTTCTCGCTCGGGGCAATGCGCAAGATCACCGAGCAGGGCGTGCATTTTCGCTCGCCGGTGGACGGCGCCAAGGTCTTCATGGGGCCGGAAGAGTCGATGGCAGTGCAGCGCTCGCTGGGTTCCGACGTGGTGATGATCTTCGACGAATGCACGCCCTACCCGGCCACCGAAGACGAGGCGCGAAAGTCGATGGAGCTGTCGCTGCGCTGGGCGGCCCGCTCTCGCGTGGCGCACGGAGATTCCCCCTCGGCGCTGTTCGGCATCGTTCAGGGCGGCATGTACCCCGACCTGCGCAAGCGCTCGCTCGAAGGGCTGCTGGAGATCGGCTTCGACGGCCTGGCGATCGGCGGTCTGTCGGTCGGCGAGCCCAAGGAAGAGATGATCGGCGTGCTGGATTATCTGCCGACCTGGATGCCGGAAGACAAGCCGCGCTACCTGATGGGCGTCGGCAAGCCGGAGGATCTGGTCGAGGGCGTACGTCGCGGTATCGACATGTTCGACTGCGTCATGCCGACCCGCAACGCCCGCAACGGCCACCTGTTCACCGCCGATGGCACCGTCAAGATTCGTAACGCGATTCATCGCCACGATACCAACCCGCTGGAAGCGGACTGCGACTGTTACACCTGCCAGCACTTTTCTCGCGGCTATCTACACCATCTGGATCGGTGTGGCGAAATGCTCGGTTCGATGCTCAATACGGTTCACAATCTTCGCTACTATCAGCGCCTGATGGCGGGTTTGCGCGGGGCTATCGAAGCGGGTACATTGGCCGACTTCGTAGCACAATTCTATCGGCGACGCGGACTGCCCGTGCCGCCCGGGGCCGATTGACAGGATTCAAACCGGCCGTCGGCCGGTGTACCGTTTCGTCAGTCTCATCCAGGTAACGGTTTCATTACACGACCATTTCCCTACACAACCTTCGGAGATACATCCATGCTGGACTTTTTCATCCCTGCGGCTCACGCCCAGGATGCGGGCGGCCCTGCCGGCGGTGGTATTGCCCAGATCATCATGCTGGTCGGCTTCGTGCTGATCTTCTACTTCCTGCTGTGGCGTCCGCAGTCCAAGCGCGCCAAGGAGCACAAGAAGTTGATCACCAACCTGTCCAAGGGTGACGAAATCGTGATCGGTGGCGGGCTGCTCGGCCGCATCACCAACGTGACCGACGATTTCATCAGCATGGAGATTGCCGAAGGCACCATCGTCAGCGTTCAGAAGAGCGCCGTGGCCTCCGTCCTCCCCAAAGGCACGTTGAAGTCGCTGTAATGCTCCTGGCTGCCGATGCTTCCCATCGGCAGCCATCTCTTTTTGCGACACTCTTCGCACGACGATCGTCGCCAGATCGTCATTGATTGAAAGGACAGGGCTTCCATGCTCAATCGTTACCCCCTGTGGAAGTATCTGCTGATACTCATCGTCTGTGTTGTCGGCGTCATCTACGCGTTACCCAATCTTTACCCACAGGACCCCGCCGTCCAGATCAGCACGACCAACGGTTCTCTCGGCGATCAGCAGCTCGACCGTGTCACCCGGGCGCTGGCCGAGGACGATATCCAGGTCAAATCGGCAGCGATGACCGGTAACAACACCGCCCTGATTCGGCTCGTCGACGCCGAACAGCAGCTTCCCGCCCGCGATGTGGTCGACGAAATACTCGACGACGACTACACCGTGGCGCTCAACCTCGCCGATTCCACGCCGTCCTGGCTGACCAGCCTCTCCGCGGCACCGATGAAACTCGGTCTCGATCTTCGTGGCGGGGTGCACTTCCTGCTCGAAGTCGACATGGACGCCGCCGTCGAACAGCGTCTCGAAGCAACCGCCAGCGCCATTCGTGCCGATCTTCGTGACGAGCGCATCCGCTACCGGTCCACCGACATCGACGACAACGCCCTGCATCTCGAATTCGCCAACAGCGAAGACCGCGATGCCGCCCGCGAGCAGATCAGCCAGACGTTCAACGAGTTCCAGCTGGAGAATCGCGAGGAGGGCCGCCGCGCGTTCCTCGACATGACGCTGACGGAGCAGTCGATCCAGGACATTCAGGATTACGCGGTCCAGCAGAACCTGACCACGATCCGCAATCGCGTCAACGAGCTCGGGGTTTCCGAACCGCTGGTCCAGCGCCAGGGCCCGAGTCGCATCGTGGTGGAACTGCCCGGCGTGCAGGATACCGCCGAGGCCAAGCGCATCGTCGGCGCCACCGCCAACCTCGAGTTCCGGCTCGAGGCACGCCCGGACACGCCGGACGCCGAAACCGAGACGTTCCCGTTCCGTAACAGCCCGCAGCGCACCGCGACGCTGTCGCGTGACGTGATCATCACCGGCGACCGCGTATCCAGCGCCAGCCAGGGCTTCGACCAGAACGGCCGCCCGCAGGTCAACATCAACCTCGACGGCACCGGCGGCTCGCTGATGAACCAGGCGACCCGCACCAACATCGGTCGCAACATGGCGGTGCTGTATATCGACCACAGCACCGAAATGCGCACCGTTACCCAGGATGGGCAGCAGGTTCAGGAGCGTATTCCGACGACGAGCCGCAGCATCATCAGCCTGGCGACGGTACAGAGTGCGCTCAGCAACCGGTTCCGCATCACCGGGCTGGACTCTCCGACCGAGGCCAGCGAACTGGCGCTGCTGCTGCGCTCCGGCTCGCTCGCCGCCCCGATCTACTTCGTTCAGGAACGCACCATCGGCCCCAGCCTTGGCGCCCAGAACATCGAGCGTGGCATCTTCTCGGTGATCGTCGGCGGCCTGCTGGTCGTAGCGTTCATGTTGATCCGCTACAAGGCCTTCGGCGTCATCGCCAACGCCGCGCTGGCGGTCAACCTGGTGCTGCTGATCGCGGCCATGTCGCTGCTTGGCGCCACGCTGACACTGCCCGGCATTGCCGGCATCGTGTTGACGCTCGGCATGGCGGTGGACGCCAACGTGCTGATCTACGAGCGCATCAGGGAGGAGCTCAGGCGCAAGACACCGGCGCAGCAGGCGATCCATGCCGGTTATGGCCGGGCCTTCACCTCGATCGTCGACGCCAACTTGACCACGCTGCTGGTCGCGGTGGTGCTGTTCTCGATCGGCACCGGCCCGGTGAAGGGCTTCGCCGTGACGCTGTCACTCGGCATCCTGACCTCGATGTTCACCGGCATTCTGGTGTCGCGTGCCCTCGTCAACCTCTCCATCGGCGGCAAGCCGGTGAAGAAACTGTGGATCTAGGAGACGCGAGCAATGCGCCAATTCGATTTCATGGGCAAGCGCCGCATCGCTTTCATCGTCTCGATCGTACTGACGATCGTATCGATAGCGGCCCTCGCCCTCCTGCATCTCAATCTCGGTCTCGACTTCACCGGCGGTACGGTCGTCGAGCTCCACTACGCCACGGTGCCCTCGCTCGACGAGATCCGCGCCCTGCTGGCCAACAGTGGTTTCGAGAACTTCTCGGTACAGACCTTTGGTGCCGCCGATGAAATTCTGGTGCGTCTGCAGCAGACCTTCAGCAACGACGTGGGCAGCCAGGTCGTCTCCGCGCTGAGCAGTAGCGGCGCCCAGATCGATCTGGTCCGCGCCGAGTTCGTCGGCGCCCAGGTCGGCGACCAGCTCCGCGATCAGAGCGGCCTGGGCATGCTGGTAGCACTGGCCGGCGTCGCGGTCTACGTCGCCTTCCGCTTCCAGTACAAGTTCGCCCTGTGCGCGATCATCTCGCTGGGACACGACGTGCTGATCGTGCTGGGTCTGTTCGCGCTGTTCCAGTGGGAGTTCGATCTCACAGTGCTCGCGGGGATCATGGCGGTCATTGGCTATTCGCTGAACGACACCATCATCGTCTACGACCGGATCCGCGAGAACATCCGCCTGTCCCGTAGCGACAATCTGGCCCAGATCTTCAACGAAGCCATCAACCAGACGCTGTCGCGCACCCTGGCGACATCCGGCACCACCTTGCTGGTCCTGTTCGCGCTGTTCTTCCTCGGCGGCGACATGATCCACAACTTCGCGATCTCGCTGATCCTGGGGATCGTGGCCGGCACGTTCTCCTCGGTCTATGTCGCCGCGGCGCTGCTGATCGTGTTCAAGCTGGAACGCCAGGACCTGATCCCGGTGAAGAAGGAAGAGGTCGAAGAAGAGCTGCCCTGATTCAGACATTCAGGACTAGCACCTTACTCGGCGACTCGGTCTATCTCGAAAGCCCCTCTTCGGAGGGGTTTTTTGATGCGTGCCTTTTCGATAGAGACCTCGACCTGATCGCGACGCGAGGCCCACATTTACCCCGGTTTCAGTACCGTTTTCATTAACGGCCCCGTTACCTGCACGGCGACGAGCGTGGAACGAATCCCGTGAGGTATGATGATTCGCTGCCGACTGGCATGCCGTTCGATTTCGCCCGGATAACCGGTTCCATCCGTCACGTTCACGAGTCTTTCATGGCCCCCATCTTTGCCGACAGCAGCGTCGCCCGCTGGCTTCTCGTGCTGGTGATGATCGCCGGCGTCTACTTCTTCATCGACTTTCTGATTCCCGTGCTGGCCGCGCTGATCATCTGCGTCGCCAGTTGGCCGCTCTATCAGCGGCTGTTGGCGAGTTGCGGCCAGCGCCGGGCCCTGGCCGCCAGCATCGCGCTGAGCCTGATCATTCTCTGCCTGGTGATCCCCATGGTGCTTGCCTGCTCCTACGCCTTCCAGGAACTGAAGGGCTGGGTCGGCTGGCTGATGGTCGCCAACGAGCGCGGCATTCCGACGCCCCCCTGGGTTGCATCTCTTCCGGGCATCGGAACCTGGCTGGCCGAGCAGTGGCAAGCGTCCCTGGCCGAACCCCACGCGCCGGAGTCTCTGATTCAACTGGTAGGCGGCGAGCATATCGGCAACATTTCCCGCTGGGTGCTCGCTCTTGGCAGCAATGCGCTGCATCTGGCGCTGACCCTGCTGTTCATGCTGATCACGCTGTTCTTTCTCTACCGGGATGGCGCCGGCATGGCGCGCCAGCTGGACATCGTCGGCGAACGGGTACTGCCGGCGCGCTGGCAGCGCTTCTCGCGCGTGGTGCCGGCGACGATCAGTTCGACCGTGATGGGCATGGGCCTGATTGCCCTCGGCGAAGGCCTGGTGCTCGGTACCGCCTACTGGATCGCCGGCATTCAGTCCCCGGTCGTGCTCGGCGTCATCACCGCGTTCATGGCGCTGGTGCCCGGTGGCGCGCCGCTGACGTTCACGCTGGTCTCGCTCTATCTGCTGGCAACCGGACACATGGCCAACGGCATCGGACTGTTCATCTGGGGCGCTTTCGAACTCTTCGTCGTCGACAAGACATTGCGCCCGCGCCTGGTAGGCGGCCCGATCAAGCTCCCGTTTCTGCCGACCTTCTTCGGTCTCGTGGGGGGCGTGAAAACCATGGGGATCGTCGGCCTGTTCGTCGGCCCGGTGCTGATGGCGCTGCTGGTCGCCAGCTGGCGGGAATGGCTGCATGACGACAGCGCCCCGGATGCCCCGTCGGAAGCCGAGCGCTGGGGCTACGGCAAGCGCAGACCGGCCGCCACGAGCCGCTCCTCCGCCACACGCCGAGACGATTCGAGGGGCATGCGAGCGGCGGCGAGCACGAACGCCGACGCCAATGCGGACATCAGCCGCTAGGGAACCACTGAATAATTCGGTTCTGGCCGGCTGAAACCTTCAGCGTGGTCAGATCATCGTCTCGGTGACCATTACATGACCACCTTCAAGTGGCCTGTTTTACCTGGTAGCCGAGATATTCGGCTGCCAAGCCGGATTCAAGACACACTGA
>NZ_NHOU01000058.1 GCF_002179555.1 Salinicola salarius
GCTCATTTGATCATCCGGAACCCTACACCTACGTATTTTAGTAAAGCCGGCACGTCGAAGCTTCAGTGAAGCGAAGCCAGACGCTGAACTCATCCACGGTTGACCACCGCCATGGTCAACCGCGACATGCACACCAGCCGGCCGCGTTCGTCTTCGATGCGGATTTCCCATAGCTGAGTGGTGGCGCCGAGATGCAGCGGTCGGGCGCAGCCTTCGACCCAGCCCTCGCGCATCGCGCGAACGTGGTTGGCGTTGATCTCGAGCCCCACCGCCATCTTGTTCGGGTCCGCCAAGCAAAGATTGGCGGCGATACTGCCCAGCGTTTCCGCCAGCACCACCGAACCGCCGCCGTGGAGCAGCCCGTAGGGTTGGCGGGTTCGATCATCCACCGGCATTCGCCCGCGCAGGCAGTCTTCGCCCAGCTCGGTGAATTCGATGCCGACATGGCTGACCAACGTGTTCCGGCACTCGGCGGTGAGCGCGTTCAAGGGTGACTCGCGTTTCCAGATCGACATAGGGGCCCCGGTTTTCCCAAGTAGAAGTGAACGTTTCCAGACGCCTGTCTTACCACATTGACGCTAACGTCAGTCCACTCGAATTGTTGGCCTCCAGAACGAGCGAATTCGGTTCGCCATTCCACCCTAGACCATGGTCGAGGGGCTCTAGCCGCCCCTGTAAATTGACGTTAACGTCAACGTACTAAGACAGAGAAGCTGTACCCGACAGCGAGGATGCCACCATGCACGCCCCCTACACCGAGCTCGATTTCGGCCTCGACGACACGCTCAACATGCTGCGCGAGCAGGTCAACGCCTTTGCCCGCGACGAGATCGCCCCGCGCGCGGCCCAGATCGACCACGACAACGCCTTTCCCAATGAGCTGTGGCAGAAGTTCGGCGACATGGGCCTGCTGGGTATCACCGTCAGCGAAGAAGACGGCGGCAGCGGCATGGGCTATCTCGCCCACTGCATCGCGATGGAGGAGATCTCCCGGGCCAGCGCGTCGGTGGGTCTTTCCTACGGCGCCCACGCCAACCTCTGCGTCAACCAGATCAAGCTCAACGGCAGCGCGGAGCAGAAAGCCAAATATCTGCCCCGGCTGATCAGCGGCGAGCATGTCGGCGCCTTGGCGATGTCCGAGCCCGGCGCGGGGTCGGACGTGGTCTCGATGAACCTGCGCGCCGAGAAGCGCGGCGACAGATACGTGCTCAACGGCAACAAGATGTGGATCACCAACGGCCCGGATGCCGACGTACTGGTGGTCTACGCCAAGACCGACCCGGACGCCGGCGCCAAGGGCATCACCGCGTTTCTGATCGAGAAGGATTTCGCCGGCTTTTCCACCGCGCAGAAGCTCGACAAGCTGGGCATGCGCGGCTCCAACACCTGCGAGCTGGTGTTCCGGGATTGTGAAGTGCCGGCGGAAAACGTGCTGGGCGAGGAGAACCGCGGCGTTCGCGTGCTGATGAGCGGGCTCGATTACGAGCGCACCGTGCTCGCCGCCGGCCCGGTTGGCATCATGCAGGCGTGCCTGGACGTGGTGGTGCCTTACGTTCACGAGCGCAAGCAGTTCGGCCAGTCGATCGGCGAGTTCCAGCTGGTGCAGGGCAAGCTCGCCGACATGTACACCACCCTCAATGCCTGTCGTGCCTATCTGTATGCCGTCGCTGGTGCCTGCGACCGGGGTCGGGTCAGCCGCAAGGACGCCGCCGGCGTGATTCTCTACTGCGCCGAAAAAGCGACCCAGATGGCGCTCGACGCGATCCAGTTGCTCGGCGGCAACGGCTATATCAACGAATACCCCACCGGACGGCTGCTGCGCGACGCCAAGCTCTACGAGATCGGCGCCGGGACCAGCGAGATCCGGCGGATGTTGATTGGGCGTGAACTGTTCAACGAATCGGCTTGACCCCAGCCACGAGCCACGAGCCACGGGCTCCGGGCCACGAGCGGCTCGAAGCTCGAAGCTCGAAGCTCGAAGCTCGAAGCTCGAAGCTCGAAGCTCGAAGCTCGAAGCTCGAAGCTCGAAGCTCGTCAGAGGATATTCCATGGCAGTGCTAACCACCCAGATCAACCCCCGCACGGACACCTTCCAGGCCAACGAGGCGGCGCTGCGTGGCGAAGTCGACAAGCTGCGCGAGCTGACCGCGTCGATCGCCCAGGGCGGCGGCGACAAGGCCCGCGAGCGGCATGAATCTCGCGGCAAGCTGTTCGTGCGCGACCGGATCGACCATCTGCTCGACGAGGGCTCGCCATTTCTGGAGATCGGCGCGCTGGCGGCGCACGAGGTCTACGATTCCCCCGTGCCTGCGGCTGGAGTCGTCGCGGGAATCGGGCGCATCAGCAGCGTGGAGTGCGTGATCGTCGCCAACGACGCCACGGTCAAGGGCGGCACCTACTTCCCGCTAACGGTGAAGAAGCATCTTCGCGCTCAGGAGATCGCGCGCAAGCACCGGCTGCCCTGCGTCTATCTGGTCGACTCCGGCGGTGCCTATCTGCCCGAGCAGGACGAGGTCTTCCCCGACGTCGACGACTTCGGCCGCATCTTCTACAACCAGGCCACGCTTTCCGCCGCCGGCATTCCGCAGATCGCCGTAGTGATGGGCTCCTGCACCGCCGGCGGCGCCTACGTGCCGGCGATGGCGGACGAATCGATCATCGTCCGCAATCAGGGGACGATCTTCCTCGGCGGCCCGCCGCTGGTGAAGGCCGCCACCGGCGAGACGATCAGTGCCGAGGATCTGGGCGGCGCCGACGTTCACGCCAAGATCAGCGGTGTGGTCGACCATTACGCCGAGAACGACGCCCATGCGCTGCAGCTCGCCCGCCGCGCCGTATCGCGGCTGAATTGGCACAAGCGCGGTCAGCTGGCGATGCGCGAATCCCGCCCGCCGCGGCTCGATCCGTCGGAGCTCTACGGCATCGTCGGCACCGACCTGCGCAAGCCGTATGGCGTGCGCGAGGTGATCGGGCGGCTGGTGGACGATTCCGACTTCGACGAATTCAAGCGCTACTACGGCGACACCCTGGTCACCGGCTTTGCCCACTGGTGCGGCCATCCGGTAGGCATCGTCGCCAACAACGGCGTGCTGTTCTCGGAATCCGCCCAGAAAGGCGCGCACTTCATCGAACTCTGCGCCCAGAGACAGATCCCGCTGATCTTTCTGCAGAACATCACCGGCTTCATGGTCGGCTCCAAGTACGAGCAGGAAGGCATCGCCAAGCACGGCGCCAAGCTGGTCACCGCCGTGGCCTGCGCCAAGGTGCCCAAGTTCACCGTGCTGATCGGCGGCAGCTTCGGCGCTGGCAACTACGGCATGTGCGGCCGCGCCTATGACCCGAACCTGCTGTTCATGTGGCCCAACGCGCGCATCTCGGTGATGGGCGGCGAGCAGGCCGCCAACGTGCTGGCCCAGGTGAAACGCGAGCAGCTCGAACGCGACGGCAGCGACTGGCCGGAAGACGAGGAAGCGGCGTTCAAGGCACCGATTCGCGACCAGTACGAACGCCAGGGCCACCCGTACTACGCCAGCGCCCGACTGTGGGACGACGGCTTGATCGACCCGCTGCAGACTCGCGACGTGATCGGATTGGCGCTGTCAGCCGCGATGAATGCGGAGATCGAAGAGACAAGATTCGGCGTGTTTAGGATGTAGGCGCTTCGCGCCCGGCCACGAGCGACGGGCAGCGAGCCACGAGCAGTTCGAAGCTCGAAGCTCGAAGCTCGAAGCTCGAAGCAAACATGATCATGAGAGGTCGCCATGGCAGCCATATCCGATAGCTTCACCCATTTGACCATCGATGCCCGCGGCGTCGCACGGCTGACGTTGGACCGCCCCGAGGTGCACAACGCCTTCGACGATGCGTTGATCAAAGAGCTCAACGCCCATCTCGAACGCCTGCACGCGCTGGCCGAACGTAGCGAGGTGCGGGTGGTGGTGCTGGGCTCCGACGGCAAGCACTTCTCCGCCGGGGCGGATCTCAACGGCATGAAGCGCATGGTCGACTTCAGCTTCGACGATAACCTCAAAGACGCCCGCGAGCTGGCACGGCTGATGCAGAAGCTGGACGCGCTGCCCTGCCCGACCCTGTGCCGCGTGCAGGGCGCGGCCTACGGCGGCGCGGTGGGGCTCGCCGCCTGCTGCGATGTGGTGATCGCGTCCGACAAGGCGAGGTTCTGCCTGTCGGAAGTGCGTATCGGCCTGTCGCCGGCAGTGATCAGCCCCTATGTCCAGCGCGCCATCGGCCCGCGTCAGATGCGGCGCTACGCGCTCACCGCCGAGGTGATCGACGCCGCCACCGCGCAGGCGCTGGGGCTGGTTCACGAGATCGTCGGTGCCGACGCGAATCCCGACGCACTGGATGGCCGCATCGACCAGATGATCGACCAACTGCTCGCCGCCTCGCCCCAGGCCCAGCGCGCCACCAAGGCCCTGCTCGCCGAGGTGGCCCGCGAGCCCGACAGCGACGCCACCCGCGAGACCACCTGCCGCACCATCAGCGAGCTGCGCGTCAGCGCCGAAGGCCAGGAAGGGCTCGCCGCCTTCTTCGACAAGCGCCCGCCCGCCTGGCAACGCATGGGTGGTGCCAACGGGGATCAGGACGGCAACACGGATAACAAGGAATCGCGCTCATGAGCCTGACAAATGCGCCTCGCCCGCTACGATCGGTGCTGATCGCCAACCGCGGCGAGATCGCCTGCCGCGTGATGCGCACCGCCCGCCGCCTGGGGCTTCGCACCATCGCCGTCTATTCCGATGCCGACGCCAACGCGCGCCACGTGCGCGAAGCCGACGAGGCCGTGCGTCTCGGCCCTGCACCCGCGCGGGAGAGCTATCTCGATATCGACAAGGTCATTGCCGCCGCCAAGCTCAGCGGCGCCGACGCCATTCATCCGGGTTACGGGTTTCTCTCCGAGAATGCCGAATTCGTCGCCGCCTGCGAGGCCGCCGAGATCGTTTTCGTCGGCCCGCCGGCCAGCGCCATCGCCGCAATGGGTGACAAGGCGTCGGCCAAGGCGCGCATGGCCAACGCCGGCGTGCCGCTGGTGCCCGGCTACCATGGCGAGGCCCAGGACGATGCCCTGTTGAGGGAGGAAGCCGGAAAGATCGGCTACCCGGTGCTGCTGAAAGCCAGCGCTGGCGGCGGTGGCAAGGGCATGCGCGTGGTCGAATCCGACCGCGAGTTCCAGGCCGCGCTCGACGGCTGCCGCCGGGAGTCCCGCGCCGCGTTCGGTGACGAACGCATGCTGATCGAGAAGTACCTGACCCAGCCGCGCCACGTCGAGGTTCAGGTGTTCTGCGATAGCCAAGGCAACGGCGTCTACCTGTTCGAGCGCGACTGCAGCGTGCAGCGCCGCCATCAGAAAGTGCTGGAAGAAGCCCCGGCGCCGAATCTATCCCCCGCGCTGCGTCAGGCGATGGGCGAGGCCGCCGTGCGCGCCGCCCAGGAGATCGGCTACGTCGGCGCCGGGACGGTGGAGTTTCTGCTGGATGCCGCCTCTGAAACCTCTTCGAGCGAAGCGGTGCATTTCTACTTCATGGAGATGAACACTCGCCTGCAGGTCGAGCATCCGGTGACCGAGATGATCACCGGCGAGGATCTGGTCGAATGGCAGCTGCGAGTGGCCGCCGGGCTGCCGCTACCCAAAGCCCAGGATGAGCTGACGCTGACCGGCCACGCCATCGAAGCGCGGCTCTACGCCGAAGACCCGGACAACGACTTTCTGCCCGCCACCGGCACGCTCGAACGTTTCGGGCTCGACCCGAACGCCGGCGGCCTTGCGCCCGAACGCGTGCGTCTGGATAGCGGCGTCGAAGCCGGTGATGACGTCTCGATGCACTATGACCCGATGCTGGCCAAGCTGATCGTCCACGGCGAGGATCGCGGCCAGGCCCTGGCGGAGATGGATCGCGCGCTGGCAGCGCTGGATGTCTCCGGCGTGACCACCAACCGGCGCTTTCTGCAGCGCCTGGTGACGCATCCGGATTTCATCGCCGCCCGGCTCGACACCCGCTTTATCGAACACCACCACGATGATCTGTTCGCGAATGAACCGGTCACCGACGCGGACATTGCCCGCGCCGCGCTGGTGGCGCTCGACCGGCTGGATCGAGCCAGCGATGAACGTTCTCCGTGGGAGCGCAGTGACGGCTGGCGACTCAACGCCCCGCAGCATGTTCGACTGGCGTTTGCCGAAGCCGAAGGCACGCCACCGATCCCCGTGGTCGCAACACGCTCTGCATCGCACTCAACTTGGCAACTGAGCGTGAATCGGAATGGAGAAGAGTCGAATCACTACGAGGGGAAGTTGCAGCGGCTCGACGGCGACGCCGTGGCGATCACGCTGGATGGCCATCGCCGTCGCCTGCTGGCGCGCACCGAACTATCGGCCGGGGGCGAAACGATCATCCTCACCGCCGCCGGCTTCGAGTCCCGCCTGATCTGGCGGCGCTCGGATCGGGTCGATCATCTATCGCATGAGGTCGCGGCCAAACTGAGCGCCCCCATGCACGGCACCGTGGTGGCGCTGCTGGTCGAACCCGGCCAACCGGTCGAGAAAGGCACGCCGCTGGTGGTGGTGGAAGCGATGAAGATGGAACACACCCTGAGCGCCCCCGCCGCCGGCGCGGTGGAAGCGTTTCACTTCAAGGTGGGCGACGCCGTGGCGCAGGGGGATGAGCTATTGGCGTTCGCCAGTGCCGAAGCGACTGAGGGGGTGTGAGATGGGTATGCCGAAACGGGTGAGTATCGTCGAAGTCGGCCCACGAGACGGACTACAGAACGAAGCCGAACCCATCACCACCGCCGCCAAGCTGGAACTGATCGACCGGCTCGGCGCGGCGGGACTCAAACGGATCGAAGCGGCGAGTTTCGTCTCGCCCAAGTGGGTGCCGCAGATGGCGGATCACCGCGAGGTGATGACCGGCATTCGCCGCCGGCCGGGCGTAGTCTACTCCGCGCTCACGCCCAATCTGAAAGGGCTGGAAGCCGCGCTCGAGTGCGGCGTCGAGGAGGTCGCCGTCTTCGCGGCGGCCAGCGAAGCGTTCTCGCAAAAGAACATCAACTGCTCCATCGTCGAGTCGCTGGATCGCTTCGCTCCGGTGATCGAACGCGCCCGTGAAGCGAACGTGCGCGTGCGCGGCTATGTCTCCTGCGTGCTTGGCTGCCCGTATGAAGGAGAGGTCGCCCCAGCTCGGGTCGCCGAAGTCTCCACAGCGCTATATGAGATGGGCTGCTACGAGGTTTCGCTAGGCGACACCATCGGCGTCGGCACCCCGCTAAAAGCGAAACGCCTGCTCGAAGCCGTCGCGCACGACATTCCGATGAACAAGCTCGCCGCCCACTTCCACGACACTTACGGCCAGGCACTGGCCAATCTTTACGCCGTGCTCGAGGAAGGCATCGGCGTGATCGACAGCGCCGTCGCCGGCCTCGGCGGCTGCCCCTATGCCAAGGGCGCCACCGGCAACGTCGCCACGGAAGACGTTGTCTACCTGCTCAACGGCCTGGGTATCGAGACCGGCGTGGATCTGGATAAGCTGGCAGAGACAGGGGTGTGGATAACACAAACCATCGGCAAGCCGAATCGGTCGAAGGTGGGTGTGGCGTTGGCGGCAAACAGCTCATCGCATTAGCTTGGCTCGTGTATCTACGAAGCCGTGCTCAGACGCGAGATTGGCACCCAAGCGGTGGAGAAATTGCCAGACAACCGCGACTGGTCATGAATTATTCGTAGTGGCTCCAGAGCCTGAGAACCTTCACCACCCGCTCGTCTTCGATCACTTGATAGACCAGACGATGTTGGATATTGATGCGGCGTGAATAGGCCCCGGTGAGATCACCAATGAGCTTCTCAAACGGAGGTGGCTTGCGGTAAGGGTCTTCCGCAATCAGCGCCAGCAATTCCTGGGCTTTTGGCTTGAGACCGCTGGAGGCCAGTTTCTTCGCGTCTTTCTGGGCTTGCTTGGTGTAAACCAACCTCCATGTCACCAGTCCAGCTCCTCATCGCATTCATCCACGGAAGTTTCCATTCCCTCACGAATAGACTCGCGCATACCTGGCACGGAGAGCAGATAAAGCGTTTCCTGAATGGCCGACCAGTCTTCTTCGGAGACCAGAACCGCTTTGTTCCGCTTACCCATGATGACGATGGGTTGATGGGATTCGGCGGTTTCATCGATCAACCGATAGAGATTGCTACGCGCCTCAGTGGCTGTGATTCCGGTCATGACGCATCTCCTGCTTGTTCAACTGATATCAATGTACGCCTTTAGGTACGTACGTCAAGACGAACGACACGCATCAGCCGACCGCCAGCGATGGCACAAGCTGTACTGGCCCGGCGGATTCCTGCACCACCGCTTCGGCAATGGTGAGTGGCATGGAGCTGGACCAGTTGGCGTTGATCGAGGTGTGAATAGCACAAACGATTGGGAGACGAATTGGTCGAGGGAGTGGCATGGAGCCCAATTAGCGTTCTGATAACCCCGGCTTATTCATGAGGCCGGCCCGA
>NZ_NHOU01000059.1 GCF_002179555.1 Salinicola salarius
GTCAACAGCTAGGTGTATCTTGCTTGTGTTGCCCGCACGGCTTTTGCCAATGGCTTCTACTTCCTCTGTGGCAGCCCCTGTGCAGTCTTGATGCGCCTTGATATAGGAGCCATCAATGAAGAGCCATTCCGTATCTGGATCTTCCACTAACCGATTAAAAACAGTCATCAATTTGCCTGCGGCCGACCAAGCGTTAAAGCGCTTATAGACCGTATTCCAGTGCCCAAAGTCGTCGGGTAAATCACGCCACTGGCAGCCGGTACGGATTCGGTAAAGTATGCCTTCTACCGTCATCCGCAGGTCAGCCTTGTCATAGATACGTTGTTGAAGCAGGATAGGTTTTAGCTTCGACCAGTGTTCATCCGTGAGCATCAGTCGGGGCATGGCAAGCTCGCAGTTTGTTGGTGTCGGAACCTGTATTCTGCGAGTTTGCCCCTATCCTGCCAATGCTATCCCTCAAGNAACGTCAACAGGCCCTAGAAGATCAGATAGACCGCGCAGGCCAGCACGAACCCGACCACGGACTCCAGCGCCTGCTGCACGGTCCAGGTCATCAGCGTGGTCTTGACGTCCATCCCCAGCAGGCGGCCCACCAGCCAGAAGCCGGAGTCGTTGACGTGGCCGGCGAAGACCGAGCCGGCGGCGGTGGCCAGCGTGATCGCGACGACCTGCATGGCGGAGAAGTCGCCGTTGGCCACGGCCGGCGCCATCAGCCCGGCGGCGGTGACCAGTGCCACGGTGGCGGAACCCTGCGCCAGACGCATCACCACGGCGACGAGATAGGCGGCGGCGATGACCGGCAGGCCCAGGTCGCTCATCGAATCGGACAGCGCATCGCCGATGCCGGAAGCCTGCAGCACGCCGCCGAACATGCCGCCGGCGCCGGTGATCAGGATCACCGAGCAGATCGGCCCCAGCGAGGAGTCGACGATCTTCTCCAGCGCGCTGCCGCCTTCGCCGCGACGGCTGCCCAGCACGTAGATCGCTACCAGCACCGAAATCAGCAGCGCGATCGGCGTCTCGCCCAGCGAGGAGAGGAACTGGAACCAGGTGGCATCGCTGTCGGCCATGCCGGCGGCGCGGGCGAAGTCGAGCCCGGTGTTGAGAAAGATCAGCGCCAGCGGCAGCAACAGCAGCGCGATGACCGTGCCCACGCCGGGCGGGTTGTGGATCTCGTCGTTGTCCTGGCCGCCGAACAGGCTCACTTCCAGCCGGAAATCGAAGCGGTTGGCGGCGAATCGCCCCCACAGGTAACCCGAGAGATACCACATCGGGAAGGCGATGATGATGCCCACCAGCAGCACCAGGCCGAGGTTAGCGCCGTAGAGCTCGGTGGCGGTGACCGGGCCGGGGTGCGGCGGCACGAACACGTGCATCAACGTGCATCACCGAAAACGCGGCTGCCGCCGGTAGTGCGTAGAGCAGCACCGGGCCGCCGAGGCGCTTGGCGACAGCGAAGATGATCGGCAGCATCACGATCAGGCCGGCATCGAAGAAGATCGGGAAGCCCATGATCAGCGAGGCGATGCCCAGCGCAAAGGGGGCGCGGGCCTCGCCGAACAGCGAGACCATCCGCTCGGCCAGCACCTGGGCGCCGCCGGAGTGCTCCACCAGCTTGCCCAGCATCGCGCCGAAGCCGACCAGCAGCGCCACCGAGCCCAGCGTGCCAGCGAAACTGTCGGTCATGGTATCGACGACGGCCCCGGCGGGGATGCCGGTGGCGAACGCGGTCAGCAGGCTGACCAGCACCAGCGTCGGAAAGGCGTGCAGATGAAAGCGAATGATCAGGATCAGCAGCAGCGCGATCGCTGCCGCGGCGATACCCAACAGCGGTCCTGCCGTCAGGGTTTGCGTCCAGTCCTCCATGAGACTCTCCCGGAAGTGGTCATTGCGATTCCACCGTTGCACGAAGCCGGGGCACGACCAATACGACGTTGGTGGCCGGCCGCGGGAACGGTTTGAACGATGGTCAGATACGGCCAACACTAGCTGGATCACCCTCAGCGTCGGACAGCTGGTCACGTATCGCCAATTTTTTATCTGCCGATGGCCGCGATAGACGCGGCCATCGGCCATTGAGTCGTGGCACATGCTAGGCTCGACGGCAGCCTTTATCGCTTTCTGGACCGCTTCTGGAGATGCCCGTGCTTCACTTTCCGCCTAGTCGCTATCAGTCGGCCGATCCCGAGACGGCCGGCACCCCGAACGACGACCCGTACCGCTGGCTGGAGGCGGTGGATGGCGCCGAGTCGCTGGCCTGGGTCGAGGACCAGAACCGCCGGACGCTGGCGCGCTTTGCGGATGCCGAATTCGCGGTGCTGGAGACCGGCCTGCGCGAGATTCTCGACGCCGACGACCGCATCCCGTTCGTGGTGAAACGCGGCGAGCATTACTACAACTTCTGGCAGGATGCCGAGCATCCGCGCGGGCTGTGGCGCCGCACCACGTGGGATTCCTATCGGCAGGCGCGGCCGGAGTGGGAGGTGCTGATCGACGTCGACGCACTGAACGCCGCCGAGGAGGAAAACTGGGTCTGGCACGGCGCGAGCTGCCTGGAGCCGAAGCACCCCGGCGAGCCGTGGGAGCGCGCCCTGATCTCACTCTCCCGCGGCGGCGCGGATGCCGATGTCACCCGCGAGTTCGACCTGATCGGCAAGCGCTGGATCGGGACCGATGATGAAAACGGCTTCGAACGCCCGGAAGCCAAGGGCGGCATGAGCTGGATCGACCGCGACACGGTGTTCGTCTATACCGACTTCGGCGGCGCCGACTCGGGCTCGGAAAACGATTCGCTGACCAGTTCCGGCTACCCGCGGCGCGTCAAGCGCTGGCGCCGGGGTGAGCCGCTGCGCGAGGCGGAAACCGTCTTCGAGGCCGGCACCCGGGAGCTGATGGCCGTCGCCTTTCGCGACCATACCCGCGGTTTCCAGCGCGACTTCATCCATCACGCGCTGGCGTTCTACGAGCAGCGTCTGATCGAACTCCTGCCCGACGGTCAGGCGTTCCCCATCGAAGTGCCGCTCTCGGCCCAGGCAGTGGTGCATCGCGACTGGCTGCTGGTCCATCTGCGCGACGACTGGACCCTGGGCGAGAACGAGGCCGCCGTGGCGTATCCCAGCGGCGCGCTGCTGGCGATCGACTATCCGGCGTTCAAGCGCGGCGAGCGGAACTTCACCACGCTGTTCGTGCCGGATGCGCACCGCTCGCTGGAAGGTTTCGAATGGACGCGGCACTACCTGGTGCTGGATATCCTCGAGGACGTCAAGCATCGCCTTCAGGTGCTGACGCCGGGCCAGGGCGACGACTGGTCGCCACAGCCGATCCCCGGCTTGCCGGACGCCGGTGAAATCGGAGTTGCGGCCGTGGACGACGAGGAGAGCGATGAGCTCTTCGTCATTACCACCGACTATCTCACGCCCACCACGCTCTCGCGGATGGATCTGGCGCAACGCGATCCGGCGTCGTCGGACGAGCGGCTGGAGACGATCAAGCGCGCGCCGAGCTTCTTCGACACCGACGGCATGCAGGTGACGCAGCGCTTCGCCACCAGCCTGGACGGCACGTCGATTCCCTACTTTCTGGTGCTGCCGGCCGGCGCGGGAGATCCAACGAATGGCAATGACAGGCCGGCCGCGCCGCTGCCGACGCTGCTCTACGGCTACGGTGGCTTCGAAATTTCGTTGACACCGCACTACATCGCCGGCGCCGGGCGCAGCTGGCTTTCGCGCGGCGGGGCCTACGTGGTGGCCAACATTCGCGGCGGCGGCGAGTACGGGCCGCGCTGGCACCGCGCTGCGCTCAAGGGCGAACGGCACAAGGCGTTCGAGGATTTCGCCGCCGTCGCCGAGGATATGGTCGCCACCGGCGTCACCACGCCGGACAAGCTCGGCATCCAGGGCGGTTCCAACGGTGGCCTGCTGGTGGGCAACATGATCACCCGCTACCCGGATCACTTCGCCGCGGCGGTCTGCGAAGTGCCGCTGCTCGACATGCAGCGCTACCACCTGCTGCTGGCGGGCGCCTCGTGGATGGCGGAGTACGGCGACCCGGACAGCGCCGACTGGGACGATTTCCTCCAGGACTATTCCCCCTACCACAACTTGCGCGAGGGCGTGGGCTATCCCGCGGTGTTGTTCACCACCTCGACCCGGGACGACCGCGTCCACCCCGGCCACGCCCGCAAGATGATGGCGAAGATGGCGGCGATGGATGCAGGTGACGTCTACTACTACGAAAACACCGAAGGCGGCCACGGCGGCGCGGCGGACAACGCCCAGCGGGCGAAACTGAGCGCGCTGGCGTGGCGCTTTCTGTGGAACGAGCTGAGTGGCGCCGAGTGAGGCATTTGAGGCCGGGGCGGGAGAGTCGAACGCGATCTCTTTTGGTGACGCGGCGAGAGCTGCGTCATACTGCGGCCCATTCAATACCTCTTCTGGAAGACCCAATCGATGAGCCAGAACGCTATCAAGCTCGGCGTGGTGATGGACCCCATCGCCGATATTACCTACAAGAAGGACACCACCCTGACGCTTTTGTGGGCGGCGGAAGCGATGGGCTGGTCGCTCTACTATCTCGAGCAGGAAGATCTCTATCTCTACGAGGGTCGCGCCATGGGCAGCGTGCGCCCGCTGAAGGTGCATCGCGATCCGCAGCACTGGTATGACCTGGGCGAGCGCGAGGCGATGCCGCTCGGCGAGCTCGACGTGATCCTGATGCGCAAGGATCCGCCGGTGGACAGCCACTTCCTCAATGCCGTCCATCTGCTGGCGTTTGCCGAGCGGGAGGGCACGCTGGTGGTCAACCCGACCCGGGCGCTGTTCGAGTGCAACGAGAAGCTGTTCGCCCAGCAGTTCGCCCACTGCATTCCGCCGACGGTGGTCTCCTGCCGTGATGCGGTGCTGCGCGCCTTCCAGGCCGAGCATGGCGACACCATCTTCAAGCCGCTGGATGGCATGGGCGGCACCGGCATCTTCCACATTGGCCCCGACGGCCGCAATCTCGGCGCGGTGATCGAGCAGCTCACCGAACGCGGCCAGCGCCAGATCATGGCCCAGCGCTACCTGCCGGAGATCAAGGATGGCGATACGCGCATCCTGCTGGTCGACGGCGAGCCGGTGCCCTACGGGCTGGCGCGCATTCCCAGTGCCGGCGAAACCCGTGGCAACCTGGCCGCCGGCGGTCGTGGCGTCTCCCGCGAGCTGACCGATCGCGACTACTGGCTGGTCGAGCAGGTGCAGCCGATGATCCGCGAGAAAGGGCTGCTGTTCGTGGGGCTCGACGTAATCGGCGATTACATCACCGAGATCAACGTGACCAGCCCGACCTGCGTGCGCGAGATCGACGATCAGCGCGGCACCGATATCGCCGCGCAGCTGATGGCGGCGATCGTCAGACGCCTGGAAAGCCGGGGCTGATCCGGTCAAGCCTGGCACAGGTGGTACACTGGACCCATTTCCTCTACTGGCGGCTCGCGGCCTGATTGCCGGGCCGCTGCGCGATGCCCGACGGAGCCCTATGTCAACGATCAGGCCAACATCCATGCCCACGCCGATGCAGAGCCTCAAGCACTATTTCCTGATGGCGATGCCGCACCTGGAAGATCCCAACTTCGCGGGGACGCTGACCTATCTCTGCGATCATGACGATGACGGCACCTTGGGCGTCATCGTCAACCGCCCCTCGGAGCTGTCGCTGGACGGGCTGTTCGAGCAGCTCGATATCGAATCCGAGCCCGGCCCGCACAACGACGTGCTGGTCTACAACGGCGGGCCGACCTACCGCGATCGCGGTTTCATCCTGCATCGCGGCAACGCCAGCGACTGGGATTCCAGCATTCAGGTCGCCGATGGTCTGGCGCTGACCACGTCCATGGACATGCTGCAGGCGATCGCCCAGCGTCGCGGCCCGGAGCAGTACCTGGTGACACTGGGCTGCGCGGGCTGGAAATCCGGCCAGCTCGAGGACGAGCTCAAGCAGAACACCTGGCTGATCGCCGAGGGTGACGCCGCGATCCTGTTCGACCGCCCGCCGGAGCAGCGTCTGAGCGCGGCCGCCGGCATCCTCGGGGTCGATCTCAACCTGATGACCCGCGACGCCGGGCACGCCTGATGGCAGTGGCGATGGATGACAAGCTGGGCCGGCGTCTCGTCATGGCGTTCGACTACGGTACGCGGCGTATCGGCGTGGCGGTCGGCAACGAGATGCTGTGCTCCGCCAGCGGGCTGGAACCGCTGACCGCCCGCGACGGGATTCCGGACTGGATCAAGGTCGAGAAACTGTTGAAGGAGTGGCAGCCGGATCTGCTGGTGGTGGGGCTGCCGATCCACGACGACGGCAGCGAATCCGACATGAGCGTGCGTGCGCGCAAGTTCGGCAACCGCCTGCACGGGCGCTTCGGCAAGCCGGTTGAGATGTTCGACGAGCGCGGCACCACCCGCGCCGCCAAGCTGATCGCCCAGGGTCAGGGCCACAAGGGCAACTATCGCGATCGCGGCGTGGATGGCATCGCCGCGCAGTTGATTCTGGAAAGCTGGTTCAACCGCGAGTCGCTTCCGTCCGGTATCCCCGACGTACGGTGACCATCGCTTGAGGAAGAGAATGGATGTCTGATGATGTCGGCGCCCGCCTGCGAGCCCTGAGAACCTTTCGCGGCATCTCCCAGCGAGAGCTGGCCAAGCGTTGTGGCGTGACCCACTCCAGCCTGTCGCTGATCGAGCAGGGCAAGGTCAGCCCCTCCGTCAGCTCGCTGAAGAAGATCCTCGACGCCATTCCGATGAGCGTGGGGGATTTCTTCACCATGGATCTGGAGAACCGGAACCAGGTCTTCTTCGGCGCCGACGAGCTGACCGACGTCGGCACTGGCGACGTGATCTACAAGCTGGTGGGGGCCAACCGGGAGTCGCGGGCGCTGTCGTTCATGATCGAGACCTATCCGGCCGGCAGCGATACCGGGCGCGAGATGATCGCCCATCAGGGCGAGGAAGCCGGGGTCGTGCTCGAGGGGGAGATCGAGATCACGATCGGCGCCCAGACGCGGACACTGTCGCCGGGCGAGGCGTACTACTTCAACACCAACATCCCGCACCGCTTCCGCAACCCCGGCAAGTCGGCCTGCCGGCTCGTCAGCTGCGCCACCCCCGCCAAGACGTTCTGATCGCTCGTGGCGGCCTGCCACGAGCGGTATCGTTTCATGACGACGGGTTCATGACGCCGGATTCATGACGACGGGTTCATGACGCCGGTTTCACGGCGACAGCGACATCCAGACGCTCTTGAGTTCGGAGTACTCTTCCAGCGAGTGGTGCGACTTGTCGCGCCCGTTGCCGGACTGCTTGACGCCGCCGAACGGAACGGTCTGGTCGCCGCCGGCCCAGTTGTTGACGAAGACCTGGCCTGATTGCAGACGCCGAGTGACCCGCATGATGCGATCGATGTCCTGGCTCCAGAAGCCGGCCGCCAGCCCGTAGTCGCTGTCGTTGGCCAGCGCGATCGCCTCCTCCTCGGTATCGAAGCCGAACACTGACAGCACGGGGCCGAAGATCTCCTACCGGCCGATGACCATGTCGTCGGTGACGCCGTCGAACACGGTTGGGCCGATGAACAGCCCCGGCCCGTCGAGCGCCTTGCCGCCCATGCGCAGCCGCGCCCCTTCCTCCACGCCCTGGCGGATGTAGTCCAGCACCCGCTCGTACTGGGTGCGGTCGACGATGGCGCCCATGAAGCTGTCGGGATCCAGCGGATCGCCCGGCTGCATCGATTCGGCGGCGGCGAGCAGCCTGTCGATGAAAGACTCGCGCACGCTGTTTTCCACCAGCAGGCGTGACCCGGCGATGCAGACCTCGCCCTGGTTGTAGAAGATCGCCTCGGCGGCGTGGCGGGCCACCCGGTCCAGATCCTTGCAGTCGGCGAAGACGATGTTGGGGCTCTTGCCGCCGCACTCGAGGTACACCCGCTTCAGGTTGGATTGCCCGGCGTACTGCAGCAGCTGTTTGCCGACGCCGGTCGAGCCGGTGAAGGCGAGGCAGTTGACCTCCATGGACAACGCCAGGGCCTTGCCGACAGTATGGCCGAAGCCCGGCAGCACCTGGAAAACCCCGCGCGGCAGGCCCGCCTCGCGCACCAGCGAGGCCAGATAGAGCGCGGAGAGCGGCGACTTCTCGGAGGGCTTGAGGATGACGCTGTTGCCGGCGGCGAGCGCCGGGCCGATCTTCCAGGCCGTCATCATCAGCGGGAAATTCCACGGCACGATGGCGGCGACGACACCCAGCGGCTCGCGCAGCACCAGCGCGAGGGTATCGTCGCCGGTCGGCGCCACCTCGCCGTAGTACTACAGTTGCAAATAATCATCGAGAGACAAGGTGATGATGCTTCCCCTTGTCCGCTGGCGCCTTACCCAGTGATAGTACTGGGCGACACGTTGGTGAAGCCTTCGCCAACGGGACCAGTGCAGCGCATCTTCCAGCCGTCT
>NZ_NHOU01000006.1 GCF_002179555.1 Salinicola salarius
CAGTCGTTGCCATGGCACCACGGCATCCATTGGGGCCAGGAACCGCTCGCGGCGGGTGACTTTCTTCTTGGTCTGGTGCTCAGCCTGGGCGAACGAGATCTGCTTCATTCGGATGGCTCTGTCAGACGAGGGCGGTATAGCCCGATTTTACCCCGTTGGTGGCTGCCAGGCAGCTGCGGCGGGATTTGTGCAGCGTTTCCCTAGAGGCCTCCAGTCACCTCGATCACCGAGCCCGTGATATAGCTCGTCTCCGCCGAAAGCAGCCATGCGATGGCGTTGGCGATCTCGTCAGGTTGTCCCGGACGGCCAAGCGGTATCTTCTCGGCGACGCGTTTGGCCCGGCCCGGCTCACCCGAGCGGGCATGAAGCGTGGTATCCGTTGTGCCGGGCGAAACTGCATTGACGAGGATGTTCGCTCCCGCCAGCTCTTTGGCCAGACCCCGTGTGAGAGCTTCCAGACCCGCCTTGGTTGCCGCGTAGACAACATACTCGTTGGGCGATCCTGTCCGGGCGGCGACCGACGATATGTTGACGATGGATTTGCGACTGTCGTGATCTTGCCAGCGTCGTGCTGCCTCGCGACATAGCCTGGCTGGCGCCGCGAGATTGACCGCAATGACCCGGTCCAGTTCGTTGTCTCCGAGTTTGGCCAGAGGACCCAGGCCGCCCGTGATCCCCGCGTTGTTGACCAGTGCCACGGGCTCGCCGAGCGCTTCGGCGGCATCGAAGATACACGTTGATGCGTCGGGGTTCGCAACGTCGCACTGCAAGCCGCGAACCACCGGGCCGCCATCAGAGAAGGTTCGCTCCAGGGCTTGCGCTTCCTGTGGAGACTGGGCATGTGTAAAGAGCACACCAAAGCCTTCGCGATGCAGGCGCTCGACCAGACTGGCGCCGATGCCGCGAGAACCGCCGGTAACGATGACGATGGGGGGCGTCTTGTCGCTATTTTGTCGATCCGTTTGCTGCATTCGTGCTTTCCGTCTTTGTTCGTACTTCCAGTCTCTGAATGTTCCCGTGCCCGAGCAGATCTCTCTGCGGCGCTAGGGACACCCGCCTTTCATGCCTCGATACCCAGCTGCTGCCGCACGCGAGCCAGAGAGTCCTCCTGCAGCCGACCGTAGAGTTCGAACTCGTCGTGAACCGGCCGGCCGAGGGCAAGCTCGAAGGCGCCCTGGTTGGACTCATTGGCATACGCCTGGTGCCGGGCGTCGCCGAGATTCGACTGGAAGATGCCGGCGGCGCTGACCGGCAGGAAATCCTCGTAGGTGATCGGCGTGGCGTCGATCCAGTCCGCTGCCATGGCCTCGTCCAGCGAGGTCGGGGCGGGCTCGCCACCGGCCAGACGTTGACGACCGCTCTCGCTGATCGCGTAGCGGAAGTAGGCCAGCGCGTCACGCTGCAGCGTATCCAGGTCATCCGGAAAAGCCGTGAAGTACTCGCTCAATTGCCGCTGGTGGGCGAGATTGTCGGCGGCGGCTGGTGCCTGGCGGGACCGTGCCAGCAACTCGTCGTACAGCGCGCGCCCCTTGGGTGTCAGCGCCATGCCGCGCTGCTCGATCTCGCCAAAGCGGGCGGTATGGGTGCCGCCGTCGCTGCCGGCGAAGCGCACCGGCTCTTCCAGTGCCTTGAAACTGGTCTGGCGTAGCAGAATGGGCCACTCGCGCTTGGGTGGGCCTTCGATGACGGCCTTGGGCGTGATCCCGTAGTCGGGCATGGCAGCCTGGGCGGCATCGATATCCAGCGTGCGCGGGGTGAGATGATTGATATGCGGACCGCGAAAGCAGACCACGTCGGCGATCAGGCGATGGGCGTCGTGTAGCGCCTGGTAGGTCTCGTGATCGACGGTCGCGTCGCGGTGCCAGCGGAAGGTTTCGAGAATCTCGGTCACGAAGCGCTCGGCCTGGTCGCGGTCGAAGCCGCCCTGGCGCTCGCCGAGTTCGATCAACTCGCGGGCCGCCGACGTGAAGATGTCGCGTTCGGCAAGGATCGAGGCGGCCTGGCGGCGCAGGTCGTCGTCCTCGATCAACTCCAGGCGCAACAGCGAGGTGAAGACGCGGAAAGGATTGCGCCGGAGCGAATCCTCGTCGATGGGGCGGAAGGCGGTGGAGTGAACCGGTACGCCCGCTTCCGATAGGTCGTAGTAGCTCACCGGGAACATTCCCATCAACGCGAAGACCCGCCTCAGCGTCGACAGCTCGTCGGCGGTGCCGACGCGGATCGCCCCGTGGCGTTCGACATTCAGGCGTGATATTTCGTCCTGTGCGTCGAGCCGGGCGGCTAGCGCCGGATCCGCCTTGAGCGTCTTGCGGTTGATGTCGGCGACCAGTTCGAGCAGGTCGCCATACTGCGGCACCTCCTGGCGATACATGTCGGACATGGCTTGCGAGAAGGCGTTTCGAATATCGTCGGGAGAGACCAGGGACAGTGTCATGGCGAACTCGATGACTGGAAATGAAGACTTCCATCCAACGCTATCGTTACTCTCGAGGCAAGTGTCTGCTCGCGAGCGGGAACCAATCGATAAACCGGCGTCGCATATCCGGAAAGTGGAAGAGGGGAAACAGGAAGGGAGGCGGAAGCGCGTGAGAGCGCCGGTCAGGGTGTTCCGAAGACGACGACGGCACCGCCGCTCCGCGAGATTCGAAGTCGAATCCTGGCAGAGTGGCGGTGCCGTCTATCTATTTTCCTGTGTTCTATCTTCCTACGCCGGCTGGCGGAACTTCCACACCAGCGCCGGGGCCATCAGCAGCAACGACAGCAGCCAGGTCGGCCAGCTACCGGTGCGCGTGAAGGGTGTCAGACCCGTCATCGGGACGACGTCGCCGACCACGCTGGCAGCCTCGAACTGCGGCGCCTGCTCCCGCAGCTGGCCCCGGTCGTCGATGATCGCGGTCACTCCGTTGCTGGTGGCCCGGATGACGTAGCGGCCGTTCTCCAGCGCGCGCAGCTGCGCCATCTGCAAATGCTGGAGGGGGCCGATCGAGCGACCGAACCAGGTGTCGTTGGAGACCGTCAGCAGCACATTGGCATCGCGCGCTCGTTCCGCGACCAGATCGGGATAGACGATCTCGTAGCAGATCGCGCTGCCGATGGCGACGCGGTGAGTGAGGATCGGCGGCTGGGAATCGGCGCCGGCAGCAAAGTCGGACATCGGCAGATTGAAGAAGTCGATGATGCCGCGCAGCAGGAAATCCAGCGGCAGGAATTCGCCGAACGGCACCAGGTGGCTCTTGCGGTACTCGCCACGGACGTCTCCCACACCCGTGATGGCATTGTAGTAACGCCCGGCCTCGTCGCGCTGAACGATGCCGGTCAGCAGCGACGTCTCCGGGGGGAGCGTCGACTGCAGTCGAGCCATGAACGGGCGAGCCTGCTGCTCGAACATGGGCAGTGCCGTTTCCGGCCACACGATGATGTCGACATCGTCGGGCTGCTGGCGCGTCATGCGGGTATAGGTGTTGACGGCGTTGCGCTGGCCCTCGGCGCTCCATTTGGAAAGCTGGGGCAGGTTGCCTTGCAGCAGTGCCACGCGCAGCGGATCGGCGGCCTGCGACGTCCAGTGGGTGGGCAAGGCCAACGGCACCAGCCAGAGCAGGGCGACAGGCGCGACCGCCCACCAGCGCCGGCGGCAGAACTCGACCAGTAACGTGCCGCTGAGCGCGACGATCAGCGACAGCAGGTAGACGCCGCCGATCGGCGCCCAGGGCGCCAGCGGCGAATCGACATGGGCACTGCCCAGCAACAGCCACGGGAAGCCGGTGAACGCCCAGCTACGAAAGGCCTCGCCCAGCACCCAGACCCCCGCAAAGCTGAGAAAGGCGAGCCGAGGCGAGGTGAAACGCCGGTAGAGACCGAAGATGAACGCGTGGAACAGCGCCAGCGTGGCGACGAACAGGGCGGTCAAAAACAGCGCCAATGGCACGCCGGTATAGCCGTAGTCGTGGATCGAGACGTAGACCCAGGAGGTGCCGGTCCCGAACAGCCCGACGCCGAACAGCCAGCCGCGCAGGGCGGCCTGGCCCACGCTCAGACGATGATGGTCGAGATACATCAGGGCCACGGCGACCGGGCCCAGCCACCAGAGATGAAAGGGGGCGAAGGTGAGCGTGGAGAACCCGCCGGCGACCAGCGCAGCGAGATAGCCCGGCCAGGGTCGGCGGGCGGAAATCAAAGGCTTGGTTTGCGGCATGTCGGGGCACTCCTCGCGAAAAGTGCCCCTTATATCAAAGTTGCCGATCGAATGCGTTAAGTGTCTGCAACCCGAAGGGCGGGATCGATCAGCTTTCGATACGGCGTGGAGATTCGCTTTCGACCTCGGCCGGTACCGGCCTGGCCTGCAGCAGGCGAATACGCCGGTTATCGGCATTGAGAACGGTGAATCGCCACTCGCCGAGATCGGTATGTTCGTTGCGACCGGGCAGGTGGCCGAAACGCTGCATGATCAAGCCGCCGACGGTGTCGAACTCGTCGTCGGAAAATTCGGTATCGAAGTGTTCGTTGAAGTCCTCGATCGGCGTCAGTGCGCGGACGGCGTAGGTACCGTCGCCCATGTCGCGAATGTCCTCTTCCTCGTCGGTGTCATGCTCGTCCTCGATATCGCCGACGATCTGCTCGAGGATGTCCTCGATGGTAACGATACCGGCAGTACCGCCGTACTCGTCGACCACGACCGCCATGTGATTGTGGGTATCGCGGAACTCCTTGAGCAGGCCGTTGAGGCGTTTGGACTCGGGAACGAACATCGCCGGGCGCAGCACATCGCGCAGCTCGAACGCCTCGCGCTCCTGAGGGCTGCCCTTCAGCAGCGGCAGCAGATCCTTGACCAGCAGAATGCCGATGACGTCATCGAGGTTGTCGTCAATGACCGGATAGCGGGAGTGTGCGGTTTCCAGAATGATCGGCAGGCAGTCTTCCGGTCGCTGGGTCACGTTGATCGCGGTGACCTGAGAGCGCGGGATCATTACCTCGCGCACCTGCTGGTCGCTGATCTGGAAGGCACCTTCGATGATGGTCAGCGCATCCTGGTCGAGGTTCAGCCGCGGGCCGGCTTCGCGCAGGAAGGTGAGAAGCTCTTCGCGGGAGCTGGGTTCATCGAAATCGCTAGAGAAGGTACTGATGAGTTTATCCAGCCAGGATCGACTGTTCTGGCTACTCGATCGGTCTTCGCTCATGACTGTGGTCTCTTGTCCTCGGATGACGCACGGAAGGGGAAAACGATGGCACGCCGGCATGACACCAGCGCGCGTGGCCGCACCGCACTAGACGGGGGCTCGATAACAGCGTGTGTTGAATCGATGGTCGATGTCCGAAGGGGCCCGTCCGCAATCCGGGAGCGGCTAGGCGGAGGCTCGTCAGGCTGTTCGGCCGGCAAGCTCGGGGTCTCGCTTGATCCTTCCCGGCCCTCGTTCCAGGCAGGGCAGGAAGGTCTCGTCGGTGTCGGCATGGCGATGAATGTTAGCGTCGTGGGTCGGCGTCTAGACATCGGGTTCCGGATCGATGACACGATAGGGGTCCGTGATGCCAAACTGGGTGAGCAGCGTTCTTTCCAGCGCTTCCATCTGCTCGGCTTCCTGATCATCTATATGGTCATGGCCGAGCAAATGCAAGCAACCGTGTATTACCAGATGGGCGTAGTGCGCCTGGGTCGACTTGTGCTGTTCCTGCGCTTCGCGCACCACGATGTCGTGGCAGATCACCAGATCGCCGAGCAGGGGAAGCTCGATTCCGGGCGGCGTCTCGAAGGGAAAGGAGAGCACGTTGGTCGGCTTGTCCTTGCCGCGATAGTCGCGATTGAGCTGCTGGCTCTCGTCCCGTTCGACGAAGCGGATCGTCAACTCGTGGCGGCCATCGCCTTCCTGGTCCAGCACGGCACCGACCCAGGCTTCCAGCTCCGCCTGTGTCGGCAGGGCGGCTTCGGCCTCGGTGCCGACGGCAATCTGACGGTCGATCTCGGGACTCATGATTCGCCTTGATCCCGCTGGGATTCCGCGTCGAGGCGTGCCTGACGACGGTCTTCCCGGCGCTGGCGCTGGGCCGCTTCCTCGGTTGCCTCGTGGATGTCGTAGGCTTCGATGATGCGCTGCACCAGCGGATGGCGAACGACGTCCTTGGGTGCAAACTGGGTAATCCCGATGCCGGCCGTGTCGCGCAGCACTTCGAGCACGTGAATCAGGCCGGAGCTCGAGCCACGGGGCAGGTCGACCTGGGTCGCATCGCCGGTGATCACCGCCGTCGAGCCGAAGCCGATACGGGTCAGGAACATCTTCATCTGCTCGCGCGTGGTGTTCTGGCTCTCGTCGAGAATGATGAAGGCATTGTTGAGCGTCCGCCCGCGCATGTAAGCCAGCGGGGCGATCTCGATGATCTGGCGTTCGATCAGCTTGTTGACGTGCTCGAAGCCCAGCATCTCGTAGAGCGCGTCGTAGAGTGGGCGCAGGTAAGGATCGATCTTCTGCGCCAGATCGCCCGGCAGGAAGCCGAGCTTCTCGCCGGCCTCGACGGCCGGACGTACCAGCAGGATGCGTCTGACCTCCTGACGATTGAGCGCCTCGACCGCCGCCGCGACCGCCAGATAGGTCTTGCCGGTGCCCGCCGGGCCGATACCGAAATTGATGTCGTGGCGGCGGATGCTGGCGACATAACCCTGCTGGTTGAAGCCGCGGGGCTTGATCAGCGTTCGCGGCGTCCGGATGAGCAGGCCGCCGGCTTCGATGTCGCCGGTTTCCTCTTCCAGCGCCTCGACGCCGGACTCCTGAAGATAGAGATGCACTGTATCCGGCGTCAGCTCGTCGGCTTCGGTCTCGCGGTAGAGGTGTTCGAGCACGTTGGCCGCTGCCTTGACGCTGGCATCCGGGCCCGCAAGCTGGAAGACGTTGCCGCGATTGCGCAGCGTCACGCCGAGGCGGGCCTCGACCAGCTTCAGGTGTTCGTCGCGCTGGCCGCAGAGATTGGCCAGGCGCATGGGATCGTTGGGTTCGAGTGTCAGGGACACGACGCGGCTGTCAGACTGTTGGTCTTGGGTCAACGCAAAGAGATCCGTTGGTTTGAAAAAGTTGGCTTGGAAAAAGGTGCAACTTGAAAACTTATCGCCAGCTTACTGCGCCGCTTCCTGTCGAGGCAATGACCGGGATTAACCTGCACCTGGTTCCGACAGGCTCTCCCGCGTATCGAATGCGAATCAGTCTGGCGGAGCAAGGCGAGGCACGGAGCGCCTCGCCTTGCGTCAGGCTAGATGAGGGCGATTGGCGCTAACTCAATAGCGGTCGGCGGATACCAGCTCGCCACGCAGTGAATTGGGCAGGGCTTCGGTGATGGTGACGTCGACGAAATAGCCGATCAGCGACGTCGGATCTTCGGCCCGGAAGTTGACGACACGGTTGTTTTCGGTACGCCCGGAAAGCTGCCCCGGATCCTTGGGCGAGAAGCCGGTGACCAGAATCCGCTCCCGGTTCCCCACCATGCGGCGACTGATCTGCTGCGTCTGCTGGTTGAGCCGATCCTGCAGGATCGCCAGGCGCTGCTTTTTCGTCTCCACGGGAGTGTCGTCCGGCAGGCTGGACGCCGGCGTGCCGGGACGCTTGGAATAGATGAAGCTGAACGAGGCATCGAAGCCGATGCGATGGATCAGGTCCATGGTGTCTTCGAAGTCCTCGTCGGTCTCGCCGGGGAAGCCGATGATGAAGTCCGAGGAGAAGCTGATGTCCGGACGCAGCGCCCGGATGCGCTCGAGCTTGTCGATATACATGTCCCGGCCGTGGCCGCGCTTCATGGCAGCAAGAATGCGATCCGAGCCCGACTGCACCGGCAGGTGCAGGTGGCTGACCAGCTCCGGAATCTCGCCGTAGGCCTCGATCAGGCTGTCGGTGAACTCGACCGGGTGCGAAGTGGTGAAGCGAATGCGATCGATGCCGTCCACCGCCGCCACGCAGGCGATCAGTTCCGCCAGATCGATTTCGTCGCCGCTCTCGTCCAGGCCGCGATACGCGTTGACGTTCTGGCCCAGCAGGTTGATTTCGCGCACGCCCTGTTCGGCCAGGTGAACGACTTCTTCCATTACCGACTCGAAGGGGCGCGATACCTCTTCGCCGCGAGTGTAGGGCACGACACAGAAGGTGCAGTACTTGGAGCAGCCTTCCATCACCGAGACGAACGCAGTCGCGCCGTCGGATTTCGGCTTGGGCAGATGATCGAACTTCTCGATCTCGGGAAAGGTCACGTCCACGGTCTGGATCGGTGTCGCGCTCTTGCTGCGGGCATCCAGCATGGTGGGAAGCCGATGCAGCGTCTGCGGGCCGAACACCATGTCGACATGAGGCGCGCGCTTGCGAATTTTCTCGCCTTCCTGGCTGGCGACGCAGCCGCCGACACCGATGACCAGATCCGGGTTCGCGGCTTTCAGCTTCTTCCAGCGACCGAGCTGGTGGAAGACCTTTTCCTGCGCCTTTTCGCGAATCGAACAGGTGTTGAGCAGAATGACGTCGGCTTCACTTTCGTCATCGGTCATTTCCAGACGATGAGATTCGCCGAGCAGATCCGCGATACGGGCGGAGTCGTACTCGTTCATCTGACAGCCGTGAGTCTTGATGAAGAGCTTCTTCGTCATAGGTTGCGTTGCTGCGGCCATGCGCGCGTCACCGATGCCCCGTGGAAAAACTGAAGAGGAGAGACAGGAAAGACGGCGCCCAGCCAGTGTGCGCGCCGTTCAGGCCTTCTCGAGAACGCGGCATTATACGGGGGATGAGGCCATACAGCCAACCCGTGCCGCTCGCACGGCGCCATGGCTGTGGTACCCTTGCGCCTATTTGAGACGCCATGATGCCGCGTTCGCGGACAGGACGAACCGGCTGCGTGGCAATGATATCGAGAGAGCCGTTCATTTATGCCCAGCAAGCCGATCTATCGGGTCGTGTTCCACAACCAAGGTGAAGTTTGGGAACTCTACGCCAGAGAGATCTTTCAAAGCGACCTGTGGGGGTTTATCGAAGTCGAGGCCTTCGTGTTCGAGGATCAGACCAAGGTGGTCGTCGACCCCGGTGCGGAGAAGCTTCGGCGCACGTTCGATGGGGTCAATCGCAGTTATATTCCCTACAGCGCCATCGTGCGGATCGACGAAGTCGAGCGCGGCGGCGTAGCCAAGGCCGTGAAGGCCGAGGGCAATGTCACCGAGTTCCCGCGGCCGATGGCCTGGCCACCGCGGGACGATGGCTGAAACGAGCCGGTTAGAGTGGCCGATACCGACCGGCCGATGGGTGGAACGAGGTTAGAAAATGACGGATTGGTCAGATTTTCACCAATTTGTCGTCAATGCCGAAGCAGCCGGTGAATGGCATGATCGCTGCGCAGGTTGTCCAAATGGTTATCCACAGAAAGTGTGGATGATTGAATCACCGCCCTCGCAGGAAGCGATGCGCGGTCTCATCGTCGCCCAGTTCATCGTCACATGAGCACGAAATGCCCAACCGTTACCGACTAGCCATTTAAGATCACGACGATATGTTGAAAATTCGAAATGCAGTCATGGGTTGCGCCTTGGGCGCGGCCCTGTTTTCCGCCTCCGCCGTGGCTCAGGATGGCCACTGGGTCAGTGATTCATTGACCACGTTCGTGCGCAGTGGCCCCACCGACGGCTACCGCATCGTGGGAACGCTCACCAGTGGTGATCCCGTTACCGTGCTGCAGACCCAGGGCGACTATACGCAGGTGCGCGGCCCCGACGGCGACGAGGTATGGGTCCAGTCCCAGTTCATCCAGGACCAACCCAGCGCCCAGCAGCAACTGCCGGCGCTCCAGAAGAAGGTGGACGAACTGACCACGCGGCTCGATGGCATCGATGACGAGTGGAATCAGCGGGTGGCCGACATGCGCAACGAACTGGAAGGCCGTCAGGCGCAGGTCGACGAGCTGCAGGCCACCAATAATCAGCTCAATCAGGCCTATTCTCAGGCGGAGAGCAAGATGCGCGAGATGCAGGCGCGTCTGGATACCCAGGAAGAAGATCTGCTGATGCGCTACTTCATGTATGGCGGCGGGGTGGCTGGCGCGGGGCTGATCGTCGGCCTGATCGTGCCGCATCTGCCGCGCCGCCGGCGCAAGCGCGACCGCTGGTTCTGAGCCTGCCTGAGGAGTCGTGATGACCGCCGCGGATTGGTTGCAGCGCTGGCAGGAAGGACGCATCGGGTTTCATCGCGAGATGCCGCACCCGGCGCTGGAAAGGCACTGGCCGCGACTCGGGCTGGACGCCGGCGCCAAGATCCTGGTGCCGTTGTGCGGCAAGAGTCGGGACATGCGCTGGCTGGTCCAGCGCGGTAATCCGGTACTGGGAGTCGAGCTGTCGCCCCTGGCGATCGAGCAGTTCGTGGCGGAAGGCGATCAGCCCGCGCTTCGCTACCGCCGATCCGGGTTCGAGTGCACGCGGCAGGGGAGCGTCGAGCTGTGGTGTGGCGACTTCTTCCACTTTCAGGTGGATGAAGCGGCCGAGCTGGCGGGCTTCTACGACCGCGCCGCCCTCATTGCACTACCACCGGCGACGCGTCAACGCTACGCTCACCATCTGGCGCAACTGCTGTTGCCGGGCAAGCGCGGCCTGCTGGTCACCCTGACCCATGACGACCCGGAGCGCGGCCCGCCGTTCAGCGTCTCCCACGAGGAAGTCCGGGCGCTGATGGCCCCCAATTTCGAGTTGACGCTGTGCGAGGTATCGGAGGCCGAAGATGGCCTGACCGAAAGCGTGTGGCAGTTGGTGAGACGGGGCCCGTCGCTCTAGTTGTCACCGAGGTGTCGTCCGGTCGTGGTCCCGTGTGGCGTCGTCCCGGGCTGCCCAAAGCCGAAGCCCGAAACGAGAGAACCGCCTGCCACGGTGATGTGGCAGGCGGTTCTTCGCATTCGGCGGAGACTTCCGGGCGGGATCAGCGGGCCAGCAGACTGGCCAGTTGCTGATCGCGGAAGGTACGGTCCAGGGCATTACCCAACAGTTCGCTCACCATGCGGTTGTTGGTATCCCAGTCCGGCTTCACGGCGTAGCTCTGGGAGCGCTTGGCGGTATAGCGACCGGTGTAGGTGTTGCCGCCATTGACCACTTCCGCCTGGATGATCGCCTGGAGCTGGGAGGCGTCCAGCAGCGGCTGCTCGGCAGTACTGCGGGCGTAGGCCAGGTCGGTCAGCGTCAGGGTCAGCGAAGGGCCGCCGGCGTTGCTGCTGGTCGGGTTGAATCCCATGCTGCGCAGGGCGTTTTCCGCCTGGACACGGATCTTGGGAATGACATCATTGGCCTCGACGGTAATCGTCGAGGTTGCCGACGGGCTGCCCGAGCGCGTGCCGATGACGCTGCTGTCGCGTCCATCGACCACTTCCAGCGAGACCGACTGGCCGCTGCCGGTATGCGAAAAACCGCCGCTGACCTTGGGACTCACGGACAGAATCTGGGGGCTCTGGGCACAGGCCGCCAGCAGGCCGAGCAACAGCAGTACGGCCAGGCCTTTGAGCACAAACCATTGACGCATAACAGTGAACCTCTCGAGTCGTGGAAACGGCGCGACCATTATAGACGTTGGCCACAAGTTTCCGGAATGCGACGAAGCCTCCTGAGGCCGTGACCTAGACTGCCGCCTCAGGAGACCGACAGCGGCGCCAATGTCTGTGGTCGTGAGGTATCGAAGCGATGCAGACGGCTGGGCTGGGCGAAGAGCCGTTTGCCACGGGTGATCGCCAGGCGCTCGAAATCCGCATGGCTGATCGTGGCCAGCCACGGTTCGCCCAGCCAGTCCGCCTCCAGCTCGAGGCGAACTTCGGCGCCTACCGGCACGACGGCCGTGACGCTGACCGGCAAGTGCGCGCGGGGGCTGGGCTGCTCGTCCAGGCGGACTTCGTGGGGCCGCAGCAGCAGTTCCTGACGACCATTCTCGACGCCGGGTGCCGCCACCCACGCGTTGCCGCAGGTGAGGATTTCCTTCTCGATATCGCCCTCGATCCGGTTGACGTCACCGAGGAACTCGAACACGAAGCGATTGGCGGGTTGGCGATAGAGCGTATCCGGCGTCGCGATCTGTTCGATCCGGCCGTTGCTCATCACCACCACGCGATCCGACAGTTCCAGCGCCTCTTCCTGGTCGTGGGTCACGAATAGGCTGGTGAAGTGAAGCTCCTCGTGAAGATGGCGCAGCCAACGGCGCAGCTCCTGGCGTACCTTGGCATCCAGCGCGCCGAACGGCTCGTCGAGCAGCAGCACATCGGGCTTCAGCGCCAGCGCCCGCGCCAGCGATACGCGCTGCTGTTGCCCGCCGGAGAGCTGGGCCGGGAAGCGCTCGGCGAAATCCTGGAGTCGGACCATCTCCAGCAGCTGCATTACCCGCGAACGAATCTCGCCGCTCGAAGGTCGCTGCGAGCGCGGCATGGCGGTCAGTCCGAAAGCGACGTTGTCGAACACGCTCATGTGGCGGAACAGAGCGTAGTGCTGAAACACGAACCCGATGCGCCGATCGCGCACGTGAACTCGCGTCACGTCGCGTTCGCCGAAATGGATCGAGCCGCTGTCGGCCTGTTCCAGCCCGGCCACGATGCGCAACAGCGTGGTCTTGCCGGAACCGGAGGGGCCGAGCAGGCCGATCAGTTCGCCATCGTGAATATCGAGATCGATAGGCTCGAGGGCGCGGGTGTGGCCATGGCCCTTGCGACCATGCCCCTTGGAACCATGTCCCTTGTAACCATAGGTCTTGTCGATCTGCGAGATGCGGATACTCATGTCGCGGTCTCCCGGCGCGTGGCGCGCCATTCGAGTACGGCCTTGGCGGCCAGCGTCATTAGCGCCAGCAGTGCCAGCAGCGATGCACTGGTGAAGGCGCCCACAGTGTTGTAGTCCTGATAGAGCTGTTCGACCTGAAGCGGCAGGGTGTTGGTTTCGCCGCGAATCGCCCCGGCGACCACCGAGACCGCGCCGAACTCGCCGACTGCGCGGGCGTTGGTCAGGATCACGCCGTAGAGCAGGGCGTGACGAATGTTCGGCAGCGTCACGCGCCGGAAAATCGTCCAGCCGGAAGCGCCCAGCGTCACGGCTGCTTCTTCCTCGCGGGAGCCTTGCGCCTGCATCAGCGGAATCAGCTCGCGGGCGACGAACGGGCAGGTGACGAACAGCGTGACCAGCACGATGCCCGGCCAGGCGAACATGATCTGGATATCGTGAGCATCAAGCCAGCCGCCGAGCCAGCCGTTTCGCCCGTAGAGCAGCAGGTAGACCAGGCCGGCGACCACCGGCGAGACGGCAAACGGAATATCGATCAGCGTCTGCAGCAGGCGCCGGCCGGGGAAATCGAAGCGTGTCACCAGCCAGGCCAGAAACACCCCGAAGACCAGATTGACCGGCACGGTGATCACGGCGACCAGCAGCGTCAGGCCGATGGCGGAGAGGGTGTAGGCATCGCTCAGGTTCTGCCAGTAGACATCGATGCCGTTCATCAACGCCTGGGCGAAGATCGCCACCAGCGGCAGCAGCAGGAACAGCGCCGTCAACACCAGGGCGGCCCCGATCAGCAGACGGCGGACACGCGGTGCGTCACCGATCCGTATCATCAGCCGCGCCCTCCGTGCAGTCGTTTGATGAAGCGGCCTTGCCACAGATTGATCGCCAGCAGCAGCGCAAGCGAGGTGGCGAGAACGATCGAAGCGACCGCCGAGGCACCGGCGTAGTCGTACTCCTGCAGCTTGACGAAGATCATCAGCGAGGTGATCTCGGTTTCGTAGGGCTTGCCGCCGGCAATGAAGATCACGGCGCCGAACTCGCCGAGCGAACGCACGAAGGCGAGCCCGGTACCGGTGACCAGCGCCGGCCACAGGTAGGGCAGGATCACCCGGCGGAACGCGAGGCTATCGCTGGCGCCGAGCGTCATCGCGGCTTCGTCCACTTCGGCGGGGAGATCTTCCAGTACCGGCTGCACGGTGCGAACCACGAACGGGATGCTGGTAAAGGCCATCGCCAGGGCGATCCCGATCCAGGTGTAGGAGATCGAAATGCCCAGCGGCTCCAGCAGTCGTCCGATCCAGCCGTTACTGGAGTAAAGCGTCGCCAGCGTGATCCCCGCCACCGCCGTCGGCAGGGCGAACGGCAGGTCCATCAGCGCATCGACCAGGCGCTTGCCGGGGAACTCGTAGCGCACCAGCACCCACGCCATCAGCAGCCCGAACGCGGCGTTGAAGATAGCTGCCACGGCGGCGCCGAAGAGCGTCACGCCATAGCTTGCCAGCAGGCGCGGGTCCGTGATCAAAAACCAGTACTGCGACCAGCTCAACTGCGAGAGCTGCCCCACCAGACTGGTCAGGGGCAGCAGCAGAATCAGCGAGACGAAGGTCAGCGAGATGCCGAGCGAGAGACCGAAGCCCGGCAGCACTCGGCGTTCGCGGCGCCAGGTCAGAGCGTGTGCGATCATCGGCGCTGAAGCTGATCCAGTTCACCGCCGCTGGCGAAGTGCGTTTCCATCGCCTCGGGCCAACTGCCGAAGACGTCCTCGACACGCAGCAGTTCGGTTTTCGGGAACTGGTCGCTGAACTCCTCGGCCACCTTCTCGTCGTTGACGCGATAGTTGAACCCGGCCAGCAGGCGCTGTGCTTCCTCGGTGTAGAGGTAGTCGAGATAGCCCTTGGCCAGATCCTCGTTGCCGTTGCGCTCGGCATACTCGTCGACCACGGCGACCGGGAACTCGGCGAGAATGCTGACCGGCGGTACCACGACTTCGTAGTCGTCCTTGCCGTATTCGTTACGGATGTTGTTGACCTCGGACTCGAAGGTGATCAGCACGTCGCCGATACCGCGCTCCACGAACGTCGTGGTGGCGCCGCGGCCGCCGGTGTCGAACACCTCGACGTTGCCGAGGAACGTGCTCATGTAATCCTCGATCTTCGCCTCGTCGCCGTCGAAGGCCTGGTCGGCGTAACCCCATGCTGCCAGATAGGTATAGCGCCCGTTACCCGAAGTCTTGGGATTGGGGAAGACGAGAGAGACATCATCCCGCGCCAGGTCGTCCCAGTTCTCGATCTGCTTGGGGTTGCCCTTGCGCACCAGGAAGGCGGTCGTGGAGTAGTAGGGCGACGCCTGATTCGGGTAGCGATCCTGCCAATCCTCGGCGACCAGGCCGGCGTCGGCCAGTACGTTGACGTCGGTCACCTGGTTGAAGGTCACCACGTCGGCACGCAGCCCTTGCATGATCGAGCGGGCCTGCGTCGAGGAACCGCCGTGGGACTGCTTCACGCTGACGGTCTCGTCGTGCTGGGCCTGCCACCAGTCGATGAACTTCGGATTCACCGCGGCGAACAGTTCGCGAGCGATGTCATAGGAGGAGTTGAGCAGCTCACGCGGTTCGTCCTGGGCCTGCACGGGCGACAGGGCGCCGAAAGTCAGCGCCAGCCCGACGGCGGACGCGGTGAACAGCGAGCGAGGCTTGGAAAACCAGGTCATGAGTCAGTCCCCTAGGATTTATTGGCAATGGCGGCAAGGCTAAATAAACCAGAATGGAATGACAATTCGTTTCAATAGAACTTTTAATTATAAATTTGCTCGGTAACTCTATAAGCCCAGACGTGCATGAGTTTGGCACTCCGGCGCGGCAGACGCTGTGCCTACGGTTCGACGCGAGCGGGTCTGCCGAGTCGGCGGAGAGCAAGCAGCCCCAGCAGCGGGCCGGGAAGTAACCACCAGGCGATCGTTGCCTCGAGAGTGGGTAGCCAAGGCACCAGCAGACCGATCGAGACCGCGGAGATTGCGAACCCGATGGCGTTCTGCAGCGTCAGGGCACTGCCGACCAGCGTGGCGGGGCAAGCGTTGGCGGAGAGCGCCGAAAATTGCGGCGAATCGATCACCGCGAGCAGGCTCCACGCTGCCAGATACACCACCAGGGCAGCGAAACCGACATGCGGTGCAATCCAGGGATAGAGCAGGCAGCCTATCACCGAGCCGGCCAGCCCCAGGATCGCGACCCGGCGACTGCCCAGATGCTGGCTCAGCCAGCCGCCGAGCCAACAGCCCGGGGCGCCGACCGCGATCAGGGCGAACGACAGCATCGATAGCGCTTGGGGAGAAAGGGAAGGGTTGGCCGCGATCAGCAGCAACGGGATCAGCGTCCAGAGCGTGTAGAGTTCCCACATGTGGCCGAAGTAGGCGCTGGCAGCGCGGCGAAAGTCGGCGATGCGAAAGGCCGCCAGCCCGGCCAGGCGCGATGGCGTCGGAGTGGAAGCCCGAGCAAGGGAGGGTGCGTCGCCCAGCCGCCATACGGCGACGCCGGCCAGCAGGGCGAGCAGTGACGCGATCCATAGCGTCAACTTCCAGTCGCCTCCCCAATCGATGCCGGCCAGCAGGTGGGGCATCGCCGTGCCCAGCACCAGCATCCCGACGAGCCATGCCAGTCCCAGTCCGGCGCGCCCGGGCGCCCAGCCCACCATCAGTTTCATGCCGATGGGGTAGATGCCGGCCAGCGACAGCCCAGTGATCAGGCGCAACCCGACCGCTGGCCACAGGCCACCGGCATAAGGCAGCAGGGCGTTGGAAAGCGCGCCGACCAGACATGCCAGGGAGAACAGTCGGCTGGCTCGAGTGCGATCGGCAAGGCCGCTGAGGCCCAAGCCGAGCGTCCCCAGCAGGAACCCGAACTGCACCGCACCGGTGAGCCAGCCCAGATCGCCGGTGGCGAGCCCCCACGTCCGCTGGAGATCATCGATCACGGCGTTGGGCGTGAACCACAGCGCGGTGCCGAACCACTCGGCGATGGCAATGATGACAATCGACATCGATTTCCCCGCATCTATCATTCGGATCATCGCCGCCGGGCGATGGCATGTCTGTCGCCTTCGGATCGCGGGTAGCGGCTCAGAGACCCATCGCCGAGGAAGTCGATCGCCGCGGATCGGCACCGCCGGTGAAGGTACCATCGTCCTCGATCAGGATCGACTGCGCAGCGCCCATCGCCTCCTGCTGGCTGACGGTGTGGCCCATCGCTTCGAGCAGGGCGATTGTGTCCGGGCTGATGCCATCCTCGATGCGGATCTCGTCCGGCAGCCACTGATCGTGAATGCGCGGCGCGCTGACGGCACTCTGGATATTCATGCCGTGGTCGATCACGTTCATCACCACCTGCAGCGTGGTGGTGATGATGCGCGAACCACCGGGGCTCCCGGTCACGAGGAAGTTCCTGCCATCCTTCTTGACGATGGTCGGCGTCATCGAGGAGAGCATGCGCTTCTCCGGTTCGATCCTGTTGGCTTCGCCGCCGATCAGGCCGTAGGCATTGGGCGTGCCCGGCTTGGCGGAGAAGTCGTCCATCTCGTTGTTGAGCAAAAAGCCGGCGCCATCGACGACGATGCCCGAGCCGTAGCTGAAGTTGATGGTGTAGGTATTGGAAACCGCCAGTCCGCCGTCGTCGGCGATCGAGAAGTGGGTGGTCTCGTTGGACTCGTACGGCAGCGGATTGCCGGCGGCGATTTCGCTGCTAGGCGTGGCGCGGTCGATATCGATCTGCTGGCGCAATTCCTCGGCGTAGGCTTTCGAGGTGATGCCTGAAAGTGGCACATCAACGAAGTCGGTGTCACCGAGATACTCGGCGCGATCGGCGTAGGCGCGTTTCATCGCTTCGCTCATGACGTGGATCGTGCGTGCCGAATTGAAGCCCATGGCGTGAATGTCGTAGCCCTCGAGCATGTTGAGCATCTGCACGATGTGGGCGCCACCGGAAGAGGGCGGGCTCATGGCGTAGACGTCGTAGCCACGATATTGGCCATGCACCGGCTCGCGAATCGTTGGTTGGTAGTCGGCGAGATCCTGCGCCGTCATCAGGCCATCATGGTTCTGCATCTCGGCCGCGATCAGGCGCGCTGTCTCGCCTTCGTAGAATTCGCGCGGGCCGTTCGCGGCAATTCGCTCGAGCGTCGCGGCCAGGTCCGGCTGGCGGAACCGCTCGCCGGCGCGATAGAGCGAGCCGTCCGGCTTGAAGAACACCTTGCGCGTCGAATCCCACTGCTTGAGCCGCTGCTGGGACTGTTCGAGACCTTCGGCGAATCGCGGCGGAATGATGAAGCCTTTATCCGCCAGCCTGATCGCGGGCGCCAGCGCCTCGGCGAGACTCATGGTGCCGTACTTATCCAGCGCCAATGCCAGGCCGGCCACGGTGCCGGGCACGCCGGACGCGTTGTGGGTATAGCGGGAAAGCTCGGAAACGGCCTCGCCCTGTTCGTTCTGGAACATGGTCTCGTAAGCGGCGGCTGGTGCCTTCTCGCGGTAATCGATGGCGATGACGTCACCGCTATTCTCGTCGGAAATCAGCATGAAGCCGCCACCGCCGATGTTGCCCGATCGGGGCTGGGTCACCGCCAGCGCGAAGCCGGCGGTCACGGCGGCATCGACGGCATTGCCGCCATCGGCCAGCACGTCGTGGGCGATCTGCGAGGCCAGATAATGGCTGGTGGCGACCATGCCGTGCTCGCCGAGCTGGGGGTGGAATCGCTCCCCTTCAAGGATCGCCGACTGGGCATGCGTCGGTGTCGGGACGAGAGTCGATAACACCGTCGTCAGGCAGACGAGGGACAGGGCGACTCCACGGCGAGTGGATGGCGTGGCAGGAATGAAGCGAGGCATGGAAAGTCCTTCCAATGAATGTTGTTGTCAGTGAGCGAATCGAGATGCGTGGCCAAGACCTGAAGCAGTATAGAAATAGTCGCTTCCAATCGTCTCGCCGGCCATACCGGCGAGGCGGTTTTGCGTCCGGACCCGCCAAAGGTAGCGATGCGTGCGCTAGAATGAGCGCCAACGGCCAGCCTGCATAAGGATTCTTTCATGCACGACTTCAAGATCGCACCCTCCATTCTTTCCGCCAACTTCGCCTGTCTGGGGCAGGAGGTCGAGGACGTGCTGGCGTCGGGGGCCGACATCATCCATTTCGATGTCATGGACAACCATTACGTGCCCAACCTGACGATGGGGCCGATGGTGTGCGAGGCGCTGCGCAAGCACGGCATCACTGCGCCGATCGACTGTCACCTGATGGTCAAGCCGGTGGATCGCCTGATCGGCGATTTCATCGACGCCGGCGCCAGCTACGTGACGTTTCATCCGGAAGCTTCGGAGCATGTCGACCGCTCGCTGCAGCTCATTCGCAGCCATGGCTGCAAGGCCGGGCTCGTCTTCAATCCGGCGACGCCGCTTTCCTACCTGGACTACGTCATGGACAAGGTCGACATGATCCTGATCATGAGCGTCAACCCCGGCTTTGGCGGCCAGTCCTTCATTCCGGCGGCGCTGGACAAGCTCCGCGAGGCGCGCCGGCGCATCGACGCCAGCGGGTTACCGATTCGGCTGGAGGTCGACGGCGGCGTCGGCCCGGACAACATCGCCGAGATCGCCGAAGCGGGGGCGGATACCTTCGTCGCCGGCTCGGCCATCTTCAAGGCGCGCAGCCTCGACGACCCCCATCGCTACGACAGCGTGATCGGAAAAATGCGCTCGGCGCTTGCCGGAAACTGAGCCGGCGTGTCGTCGAAAAACGAGGCGGTAGCGGACGATAGCGAGCCGCGCCAGTGGTACCTCTATCTCATCGAGATGGCGAACGGGGCGCTCTACACCGGTATCACCACTGATGTGGCCCGACGATTCGAGCAGCACGCTCGCGGCCGAGGTGCGCGAGCGCTGCGCGGCAAGGGGCCGTTGACCTTGCGCCACGCGCAGGCGGTCGGCACTCGCAGCGACGCGCTAAAGCTCGAAGCGGCGATCAAGCGGCTGAGCGCCGATGCCAAGCGGCGCTGGATCGAACGGCAGCGGTCGTCACCGTTTTGTCACCAGATTGTCATCTCTCGGGGATCCGCAGGGCCGTAGAATCTCGGGCATCATTCGATATCGACCGGGAACACTTCGATCATGAAAGTGGTGGCACTGCACAATCTCAAAGGCGGCGTCGGCAAGAGCTCGGCGGCCGTCAACCTGGCCCGCGAAGCCAATCGCGATGGTTTGCCGGTGCTGCTGTGGGATCTCGATGCACAGGGCGCCTCGACCTGGATACTGGGAGGCGAGAACGGCTTGAGCCGCAAGGTCGGCAAGCTGCTGTCGGGCAAGTCGCCGCTGGGAGAGCAGGTCCAGCGCACGCCTTGGGAACGATTCGATCTGCTGCCGGCGGACATGGGCCTGCGCGAACTCGATCGTATCCTGGAAGACAAGGCAGAGGGCGGCAAGCATCTCAAGCGCCTGGTCGCGCCGTTCAGCGAAGAGTACGCGCTGATGATTCTGGACTGCCCGCCGGGGCTTTCCACGCTGGCCGAACAGCTGATCCGCGCCGCCGATCGCATCCTGGTGCCGACCATTCCCAGCCCGCTGTCGATACAGGCATTCTCGCGCATGCTGGCGCATCTCGATCTCAAGAAGCGCCAGAGAGAGCGTATCTGCCCCTTTTTCAATCTGGTGGATCGACGGCGTCGTCTGCACCGGGAGTGGATCGAATCACCCCCGGAAGCGATGGGACGCACGCTGCACAGCTGGATTCCCTATTCCAGCGACGTCGAGCGAATGAGTCTCGAAAATCAACCGCTGGCGGACCTGGCGCCCCGCAGCCGGGCGACCCACGCCTACCGCCGTCTGTGGCAGGAGCTCAAGGCCGAACTGGGCGAGTAGTGCCTCGACCCGTTACGGGGCTTCGAACGCCGTTGCGGCATCTGTATACTTACCCAGTATTTTTGAGTCCTACGCTGGGGACGCCATGGCGCTGCCGACGCTCGAAGACCCGCTCTACTACCTCGCCAACTTCCGCCGAGTGCTCGACTGGCTGACGTCCCGCTACGCGGACCTGCTGAGTCCCGACGAAAGCGCCTTCATCGCCGACTTCGAGCGCGTGCCGGAGCCTTCCCAGGCGTTGCTGGTGCGGATGGTCATGCGCAAGGGCATCGATTTCCGAGCCAGTCGCCTGGTCTACGCCGAGATCGGCGATAGCGTCGATGCTGCCGGGCCGCTGATCGAGTGCGGCTGGATCGAGGAAGATGCGCCGCTGTCGCTGGAAGCGCTGTTTTCGCTGACGACCCGAGCGGAGATCGGCGCCGACATGGGCGACTGCCTGTTGGCGCTCGGCGTCGGCAGGAGCGCGGGCAAGGGTGTCTGGCTGGCGGCGCTGCAGGCGGCGTCGCCCGAACCCCGCCCGCTGGCCGAGTGGTTGCCGACGCTCGGGGATCGTCACTATCGGCTGACCGTCGACGCGATGTGCGAACGCTTCCGGCTGATGTTCTTCGGCAACCTGCGCCAGCACTGGTCCGAATTCGTGCTCTCGGAGCTGGGTGTCTACCGCTTCGAGCACGTCGAACTGGACGCTTCTTCCCGCGCCTTCTCGCGTCGCGAGGAGCTGGAGGCCTATCATCATCTGCACCGCTGCCGGGAGCGTTTCGAGGCCGACGAGTCGCTGGAATCGCTGCTGCCCGACGTGCCTCGCGTGGCGTTCGACAACGACTGGCTCGAGCGTCGCAGAGGCCGGCTGATCTACAAGCTCGCCTATCGTCTCGAACGCCAGGGCGAACTCGACCGGGCGCTGGATCTCTACGGGGATTGCTCGGCACCGGAAGCGCGGCTGCGACGGATTCGCGTGCTCGAAGCGCAGCAGGCAACAGCGGATGCGCTGGCGCTGGCCGAACGGGCGGAAGCCGCGCCTGCCAGTGCTGCGGAAAGCCAGGCGCTGGAACGCGTGATACCGCGTCTCCGTCGCAAGCTCGGGCAGGCCGCGGAAAAGCGAATGAAGGCTTCGGATCCACCACGTATCGATCTGGTGCTGCCGCGCTCGGCCAGCGTCGAACTGGCGGTGGTCCGGCATCTCTCCCGCGCCGAGGCGCCGGTCTGCTATGTCGAGAACGTGCTCGTCAACGGGCTGTTCGGCCTGCTGTGCTGGGACGCGATCTTCGCGCCGCTGCCCGGCGCGTTCTTCCATCCATTCCATAGCGGGCCGGTGGATCTGTTCGAGGCAGATTTCCGGACCCGGCGTCGCGAGCTCATCGACACGAGCCTGGCGGCGCTCGAGCGGGGTGACCATGCCGAGATCATTCGTCATCGATACCGCGACAAGTGGGGCATCCAGTCACCGTTCGTGTTCTGGGAAGCGCTGGACGAGCGGGTGCTGGAACTGGCGCTGCACTGCATTCCTGCGCGGCATCTCCGGCTCTGGTTCGAGCGTCTGCTCGACGATGTTCGCGCCAATCGTGCCGGGATGCCGGATCTGATCCAGTTCTGGCCGGAAGGCGATCATGCTTCGCAAGGTGGGCGCGGCTCCGCCGAGCCGGCTTATCGCATGATCGAAGTGAAAGGGCCCGGAGACCGCCTGCAGGACAATCAGAAACGCTGGCTGCAGTTCTGTGCCCGTCACGACATGCCGGTCAGCGTCTGCTACGTCACCTGGGCGGCCTGCGACGGCGAGACGGTAGATGCGGGCGACGCCGGCACCACGGCGGGAGCGCTTTCTTGAGCTATCGGATCGCCGTCCGCGCGCTGTGCGAATTCGCGGCCAAGCGCGGCGATCTCGATCTGCGCTTCACGCCGTCGCCTTCGGCACAGGAAGGTATCGCCGGTCATCAACTCGTCGGAGAGCGGCGGGGCGAGCGCTACGAACGGGAGATCGCCTTGAGTGGCGCCTATCGCCACCTCGAGGTACGCGGCCGTGCCGATGGCTACGACCCCGACGCCAATCGGCTGGAAGAGATAAAGACGCATCGTGGCGATCTTTCCCGGCAGCCGGCCAACCAGCGGGCGCTGCACTGGGCGCAGGCCAAGGTCTACGGCCACCTGCTGTGCACCGAACGCGGGCTGGATCAGTTGACGGTGACGCTCGTCTATTTCGATATCGTCAGTCAGCGCGAAACGCCCTTGAGCGAGCGCTGCTCGGCCGAGGCATTGCGCGCCGAGTTCGACGCTCACTGTCAGGCGTTTCTGGCCTGGGCACAGCAGGAACTGGCCCATCGGCGACGGCGCGATCGTGCATTGCAGGCGCTGCGGTTTCCTTATGCCGGGTTTCGCGAGGGTCAGCGTCCGCTGGCGGAGTCCGTCTACAAGGCGATTCATACCCGGCGCTGGCTGATGCTGCAGGCGCCTACCGGCATCGGCAAGACGCTGGGCACATTGTTTCCGATGCTCAAGGCGATGCCGGGCGAGCCGCTGGACAAGATCTTCTTTCTGACGGCGCGCAACACCGGCCAGCGCCTGGCTCTCGACGCGCTGCGCACCCTGGGCGTCGGGCAGCGGCACTGCGAGACTCCGGAACCGGATCACCTCGAACCGGACGATTCCAGGTCGGGCGATAGCCGGTTGGGTGACGTCCAGGCCGTCCCGCTGCGCGTGCTGACGCTCACGTCCCGCGACAAGAGTTGCGAGCATCCCGACAAGGCGTGTCACGGCGAATCCTGCCCGCTGGCGGCGGGTTTCTACGATCGCCTGCCCGCCGCGCGCAAGGCGGCGGTCGAACGCGGCTGGCTCGATCGCGCCGCCCTGCGGGAGACCGCGCTCGCCCACGAGATCTGCCCTTACTATCTGGGCCAGGAAATGGCGCGCTGGGCCGATGTCGTCATCGGCGACGTCAACTACTGGTTCGATTTCCACGCCATGCTCTACGCGCTGAGCCAGCAGCAGCAATGGCGGGTCGGTCTGCTCGTCGACGAGGCCCACAATCTAGTCGAACGAGGGCGCGGCATGTACAGCGCGAAGCTCGATCACGCGGCGTTTCGGCGCCTGAAGCCGACCCTGCCTGCTCCGCTCAAGCGGCCATTCTCGCGGGTGGCGTCCGCGTGGCGCGCGCTGGCGGACGACAGCGAATCGGACTATCGGGTTCTGGAGACACTGCCGGGCAAGCTGATCGGCGCGCTACAGCAGGCCGTTTCACAAGTGGTCGAGTATCAGAGCGAACAGCCGGTCGCGCTCGATAGCGAGTTGCAGCGCTTCGCTTTCGATGCCCAGCACTTCTGTCGGGTCGCCGATGTCTTCGGCGATCACTCGATCTGCGACGTGACGCGACAGTCTCCACGTGGCCGCCAGCGCAATGCCGGCGCCCGGGTGACGCTGCGCAACGTGGTGCCGGCGCCGTTCCTGACGCCGCGTTTTGCCGCGGCCCATGGCGGCACGCTGTTTTCCGCCACGCTGGCGCCGGAAGCCTACTACCGTGATCTGCTGGGCGTACCCGACGATGCGCCCTGGATGTCGCTGGCCTCGCCGTTTCGGGATTCGCAGCTCGAGGTTCGCATTGCCGCGCGGCTGTCGACGCGGTATGCCGACCGTGAATCATCCCTGACGCCGCTGGCGGATCGCATCGCCGCTCGATTCCACGCCCGGCGCGGCAACTATCTGGCGTTCTTTTCCAGCTTCGCCTATCTGGAGCGGGTCGCCGACCGGCTGGCCGAGCGTCACCCGGAGGTTCCGATCTGGCGTCAGGCATCGCGCATGGACGATGAGGCTCGCGAGGCGTTTCTGGGGCGTTTCGAGGCGAACGGGGAAGGGGTGGGGTTTGCCGTGCTGGGCGGCATTTTCGGCGAGGGCATCGATCTGCCCGGCGACCGCCTGATCGGCGCCTTCGTGGCGACACTGGGATTGCCGCAGGTCAACTCCGTCAACGAGCAGATGCGAGCGCGGCTGCAGGCGCTATACGGCCACGGCTACGATTACGCCTACTTCTTCCCCGGCATGCAGAAGGTAGTGCAGGCAGCGGGACGGGTGATTCGATCCGGCACAGATGAAGGCGTCATTCATCTGCTGGACGATCGCTTCGCGAAGCGGGAAACGCAGGCGCTGCTGCCGGCGTGGTGGCCCAAGCCGATCACGGACTAGGTGCGAAAAGGGGAGAGGAGCTGAAGGGCCGCCTCTCTATTTGGCAAAGTGCCACATTCCGGCTTTTTCAGCTTACGACTGTTCGAGCATCGACGACCGTTCCGCTCGTGATTGCGAGGGGGCTTAACGCTCGCCCCCTCGCGCTCCCCCTCTTGATTGACGCCGCTGGTCCGCGAAACCCTGAAAGACGATGGCCTGCGCTTCGGGTCGGCGCGCAAGGACATCCCTGTCCGGGCGCGCCTCTTGTGACATCCATGTCACAAGACCCGGCTTGCCCCTCGTCTTTCAGCGCGGCCCCGGAGGCGTCGAGGTGGCCGATTCAAGTGGACATGGCGTAGGTCTTTTCGGTAGCGCTGTCCTACGATCTACGAGACCGAATGGCTTAGTGCCTCGAATACCCGCGCGACAGCCTCGGCACCAGGATCGACGACACCCTTGAGCGCGCTTTCCGGCACGTAGGCGGAGCGGCCGGCGTTGGCGCGGGTCAGGCTGGCGGTGGCCTGGGCGCCGTCGCGAGCGGCCTGCGCAGCCTGGGTAAGCGACTCGCCACGCTGCAACGATTCGATGGCGGGGATCAGGGCGTCGAGCATGGTGCGATCGCCGGGCCTGGCACCGCCGTAGGCCTGCATTTTCTCCACGCCGTCAGCCAGTGCCTCGTCGAGTTTGCCGCGGCGATCCAGCGAGCCGGCGGCAGCGGTGAACAGGATCGACAGCAGCACGCCGCTGGAGCCGCCCATGTCCCGCGACAGCAACTGGCCGATGCCCGCGAACAGTAGCGGTAGGGCGGCGGTGTTCAGGCGTTTGGCTTCGAGCGCCCTGGCGATCGAATCAGCGCCGCTTTGCATGCTGGCGCCGGCGTCGCCATCGCCGCTCCTGGCATCCAGGGCATCGAGTTCTTCACGTGCCTGGCGCAGGGTATCGATGATCCGCTCGAGCGTCGCGACGGTGTCGGCATCCTGCGGCGCGTCCTCGGCCAGCGCTCCGTGATCCTGATGGGTGTCCGGCGAGAAGTGCGGGGGCGCCTGAGTTGCGCGCAGCCCGGGCCAGCCTGGCGCTGTCGTCGGTGCCGACAGCGCCGTGACGATATCGTCATCCGCCGGCAGCAGGGTGAGCGAAAAGCCGTGCATGTCCAGTGAGGTCATCAGCGGCGCCGGGCCAATCAGGTGCGCGATCTGCTCGACGCCCAACTGGCGCAGCAGGCTGGCGGCCAGCACGCCCATTTCCTGGGTGGAGCAACTGCCCAGATTGTTGAGCATCGCGATCCAGGGGTCGGTGAGCTTGCGGTCGGACAGCGTGTTGTGCAGGGGATCCAGAACCAGGGTCATGGCCTCGTCGGCACTCTTCGGATCGACCTGGCGCGTGCCGGTCTCGTTATGAATGCCCAGGCCCAGTTCCGGCGAGCGGTCGGCGGCGGGCTGGCCCGGCTGTGCCGCTGCACTCAGCGCCATGCCCAGTGATCCCATGCGCCGACACAGTACTTCGGCACGTTCGCGGATGGCATCGAGGGGGGTCTCCTGGCTCGCCAGGTAACCCGCCAGCTTGTGGATCAGCACGGTGCCGGCGATGCCGCGCGGCTGCGGCGCGTTCTCGATGGCGATATCGTCGGCGACGATCACCATGGCGACATTCAGGCCCTCGCTGCGGGCACGCTCGGCGGCAAGGCCGAAATTGAGTCGGTCGCCGGTGTAGTTCTTGACCACCAGTAGACACCCGGCCTCGCCGCAGACCTCGCGAATGGCGGCCAGTACCGCCTCCACGCTGGGGGAGGCAAACAGGCTGCCGGAGATGGCACCGGTCAGCATGCCGTCACCGATATAACCGGCGTGGGCCGGCTCGTGACCGGCGCCACCGCCGGAGAGCACCGCGACTTGGCGGCGCCCCTGTTCCGTTTTGTCCCAGTCCCGACGGATCAGTATGCGCAGGCCGCTGTCCGGTTCGGCGATACGCAGCGGGGCGGTCGCCGCCGTCGTCCGCAGAATCTCGTCGACGACATCGCCGGGGGCATTGTAGAAACGTTCCATATGATCTCTCCGCTGACGTTTCGAGTTCGCTGGCTATCGCAGTTGATGGCACTTCACGCTTGCTTGATGGAACTTCGCGTTCACGGCGTTCACGGCGTTCACGGCGTTCACGGCGTTCACGGCGTTCACGGCGTTCAGTGCGACTGGTGTTCAGTGCAACTTCATCTTCGGCCGCAGGTAGCGGTTGAGGCCGTCGACGACGACAGTCATGCCGGTCTTGAAGATGCCGTGAATGGCCATCTGATGCATACGGTAGAGGGAAGCGTAGAACAGCTTGGCCAGCCTGCCCTCGATGAACAGGCTTCGCGCCGACGCGCCGCGCATGAGGCTGCCGACCGCCTCGAAGTGCGCCAGCGAGATCAGCGAGCCTCGATCATGATAGACGAAGGGCTTCAGCGGTTTGCCATCCATGGCTGCACGCAGGTTATGGTAGCAATGGGTCGCCTGCTGATGCGCGGCCTGGGCGCGAGGAGGAACGCGCTTGTCGTCGGGCTGAGGGCAGGAGGCGCAGTCGCCGAACGCGAAGATGCGCTCGTCGTCCAGGCTCTGCAGTGTCTGGTTGACCTTGATCTGATGATTGCGCTCGGTGGCGAGCCCCAGTTCCGACAGGAATTCGGGCGCCCGGATGCCCGCTGCCCAGACGCTCAGGTCCGTCTCCAGCGGTTCGCCGTCGGCGGTGATGAAGCCGTTGGCGTTGGCTTCTGTCACGCGCGTATCGACATGGATCTTGACGCCGAGCCGTTCGAGCTCGCCGTGCACGGCGCGGCTGATGCGCTCGGGCAGGGCGGGCAGAATGCGCGGCGCGGCCTCGATCAGGTGCACCTCGAGCTTGCCGCTGTCCATGGCCGTGAAGCCGTAGCTGTGCAGCATGCGTGACGCGCCGAAGAGTTCGGCGGCCAGTTCGACGCCGGTGGCGCCCGCCCCGACCAGGCCGACGGTCAGCTTGGGATGCGTCCGGCGCTCCGGGTCACTGTAGCGCAGGAAGGTATTGAGCATGTTGCGCCGGAAGCTCTCCGCCTGCTGCGGGCTGTCGATGAAGTGGCAGTGCCTGGCGACGCCGGGCGTGCCGAAGTCGTTGGAGACGCTGCCGACGGAAAGCACCAGATAGTCGTACTCGATCTGGCGTGCGGGCAGTACGACCGCATCGTCCTGATCGTGGATCGGCTCGAGGGTAATGGTCCGGTTGTCGCGGTCGATAGCGCTGAGGGTGCCGCGCTGAAAGCGATAGCCGTGGCTCTTCGAGTGCCCCTGATAGGAGACCTCATCGAGCCCGGAGTCGAGGGTGCCGGTGGCGATCTCGTGCAGCAGCGGTTTCCAGATGTGGGTCGGGTTGCGATCCACGAGGATGATGTCGGCACGCTGACGCTTGCCGAGCTTGCGACCCAGTCGGGTTGCCAGCTCGAGTCCGCCCGCGCCGCCACCGACCACGACGATGCGTGGTGTGGTCATGGGAAGCTCCAATGTGAGAATCAGAAGGGGAATGGCGAGAAAGAAACGAGAAAAATCGGGGGTGTCGAAGCGAGTCACGGTAAGGCAAGGCGGGGGCCTGAACGATCGCCAGGCCAGTGACCGACATGAGCGACATGAAACAGACGCAGCGATAGCCGAGCGGTGAGGATATCGGGCTGTGGAACTGCGCATTCACGGAAGTCGGTACCCGTCGATTCGACGAAAGATGGAGTCAAGGATACGCCGATCACCGGCGCTTGGCATCCGCGGGTTGCGTAAACTTACCGGCTTTTGGGTAAGCTAAAGATCGTAATCCCGACGCTCCGGCGCTACAGACAAGGACGCATTCATGCACGCTCTGCTTCAGGACATTCGCCTGGTGGCCTTCGATCTCGATGGCACATTGATCGACTCCGTCCCCGACCTCGCGGCAGCGGTGGACGCCATGCTCATCGAGCTGGGCATGGTGGCGGTGGGCGAAGCGAAGGTTCGCGACTGGGTCGGGAACGGTTCCCGCAAGCTGGTCGAGCGGGCGCTGGAGAGCGTCCTCGAGCGAATGCCCGAAGCGGCGCTGCTGGAAGCGGCTCACGAAAACTTCCTGCGTCATTACCATGCCGCACCCTGCGAGCGGACCCGCGTGTATCCCGGCGTCCGGGAGGCGCTCGACGCGCTGGAAAGCCGCTCGATCATTCTGACACTGATCACCAACAAGCCGGCGGCGTTCATCGATCCGATTCTCGAAGCGCTGGAACTGCGCCACTATTTCCGCGCGACGCTGGGCGGCGATTCGCTGTCGGAGAAGAAGCCTCATCCGGCGCCGCTGCTGCATCTGGCCGCGCGTTACGACATCGATCCCTCGCGGTGCCTGATGGTGGGGGATTCGCGGCATGACGTGGAAGCCGGAAAGCGCGCCGGCTTCCGCACGCTGGCCGTTCCCTACGGCTACAATCACGGCGAGCCGGTGGTCTCGAGCGAACCGGATGGCGTGGTTGAATCGCTGAGGGAACTCGTTTAGGGTTTCCGGGACGGCGCCAGGGCGGTTATGGCGCCGGTTTCAGCTCTCCCTGTTTTCCCGTTACCCCTTTCGACCGAGCTTTGACATGCAACCGGATACCCAACGCCTTTTCAGCCCCTGCGTCTCGATACGCCCGGTCAAGCGATGGCGATGGTGATTATCAGTCGTTATCTACGCAGCCGCCCTCACGATTGCTGATTTTCACTGCTGGAGCCCGGTCCCATGATGACCCCCGATCGCTTTGCCGAGCTGGCGCAAGCCGGCTACAACCGTATTCCGGTCACCCGCGAGGTGCTGGCCGATCTCGATACGCCGCTCTCCACCTATCTCAAGCTCGCTGACGCCCCCTGGACCTTTCTGCTCGAGTCGGTACAGGGCGGAGAGAAGTGGGGTCGCTACTCGATCATCGGCCTGCCAAGCCGGGAACGCATCGAAGTGCGCGGCTTCACCGTGCGCCATATCGTCGATGGCGAGCAGCAGGGCGCCAGCGAAGTCGAGGACCCGCTGGCGTGGATCGAGCGGTTCCAGTCTCGATTCAAGGTGCCGGATCTCGACGACCAGCCGCGCTTCGATGGCGGTCTCGTAGGCTACTTCGGCTACGACACCATTCGCTATATCGAGCCCAAGCTGCGCACCGCGCTGGCCGCCGAGAAACCCGATCCCATCGGCGTGCCGGACATCCTGCTGATGGTGTGCGACGATCTGGTCGTCTTCGACAACCTCTCCGGCCGTCTGCAGCTGTGGACCCACGCCGATCCGGAAACGCCTCACGCCTACGATAATGCCGTCGAGCGGCTCGAGACGCTGGAACTGAAACTGCGCAGCGCGACTTTCAATACGCTGAGTCCGGGAACCGGGCGGGCGGATGTCGCCGAAGACGATTTTCATGCCAGTTTCAGTGAGCAGGGCTACAAGGACGCGGTCGCCAAGATCAAGGAGTACGTGCTGTCGGGGGATGTCATGCAGTGCGTGCCTTCCCAGCGCATGTCGATCCCGTATCAGGCGCCGCCGCTGGATCTCTATCGTGCGCTGCGCAGTCTCAACCCGTCGCCCTACATGTTCTTCCTCAATCTCGAGGATCATCACGTGATCGGCTCCTCCCCGGAGATTCTGACGCGGCTGGAGGGTGGCGAGGTGACCGTGCGGCCGATCGCCGGCACGCGGCCGCGTGGTGCGACGCCGGAGCAGGACAAGGCGCTGGAGGAGGAGCTGCTGGCCGATCCCAAGGAGATCGCCGAGCATCTGATGCTGATCGACCTGGGGCGCAACGACATCGGCCGGATCAGCCAGGTCGGTACCGTCGAACTCACCGACAAAATGGCGATCGAGCGCTACTCCCATGTCATGCACATCGTCTCCAACGTGACCGGCAAGCTGCGCGAGGGAATGTCGGCGATGGACGTACTGCGCGCCACCTTCCCGGCGGGGACGCTCTCCGGCGCGCCCAAGATCCGGGCGATGGAGATCATCGACGAACTCGAACCGGTCAAGCGCGGCGTCTATTCCGGTGCCGTCGGGTATCTCTCCTGGCACGGCAACATGGACATGGCGATCGCGATTCGTACCGCCGTGCTGAAGGATGGCGAGCTCCACGTGCAGGCCGGTGGCGGTATCGTCGCCGACTCCAACCCCGACGACGAATGGCACGAGACGCTCAACAAGCGCCGCGCGCTGTTCCGCGCCGTCGCCATGGCCGAGAAAGGGCTCGATAACCTGGAATAGGCATCGGTTCGGCCGGGCTGTCATCGCCCGGTCACGATGATCGGTTTAGATCGGGGGCATGCGACACGCTGCCCCCGATCGATTTCATGCCGACTCTATCCTACTGCCGAGGCGCGCTCGCCTGCGGCGGCGGTGGATCGTGTTCCTCACCCTGGGGTTGCTCGTTGCAGGTTTCGTTGGCTGGGGCGGTGTTCCGCGGGAAGCGCTCGAGACGCTGCATCCACTGGCGCTGTTGATCGCCATGGCGGGCTTGCCGGCGCTGGGAATTCCGATGACGCCTTTCTACATTCTTGCCGGGTTGCGTTTCGGCGTGCCGGGCGGGCTGATGTTCTCGGCGGCGGCAACGCTGCTCAACCTGCTGCTCTGCTACGCGATCGCCAGGGGCCAGCTGCGGCCGGTTCTCCGCGCCTCCATCGAGCGGCGTTTTCCGGCGCTGGCAGGGCTGAACGATGCGCGCCAGGATGCCTGGCGCGTCACGTTCCTGATCAAGCTCGTTCCCGGTGTCCCGATGTTTCTCAAGCACTATGCGCTGGGAATTGCCGGCGTCCCGCTGTCGATCTACCTGAGCGTTGCCTTGTTGACCACCGGCCCTTACGGCGTAGCCTTCGTGGTGCTGGGGCAATCCGCGCTGACCGGGGATATCGGTCAGGCGCTGATCGCGGCCGGGCTACTGGCGCTCATCGTGACGGCGGTGAACATCGGGCTAGGTCGCCGGGCACGGCGCCAGTCGCGCAGGGAGCCGAGTCTCGAGGCGGGGTTCGAGTAAAGTGGAAAGAAGAAGGCCGCGAACCTGTCTCGGATCGCGGCCCATTGCGCTTCGCCCGGCAACCGTCAGTCGACCTGACCCAGCAGCAGAAATTCGATCAGTGCCTTCTGTGCGTGGAGCCGGTTGCCGGCTTCCTGCCAGACCACGGCGCGGGGATCGTCGAGCAGCGTCGTGCTGATCTCCTCGCCACGATGCGCCGGCAGGCAATGCAGGAAGATCGCCTCGTCCGAGGCCTGATCCAGCAGCGCTTCGGTGACCTGGAAGCCGGCGAAATCCCGCTCCCGCTTGGCCTGTTCTTCCTCCTGCCCCATCGAAGCCCAGACGTCCGTGGTCACCAGATCGGCACCGCGAACCGCCTCGGCCGGGTCGCGTACGATGACGGCGTGCTCGCCAGCGGCGTCGAGAATGTCCTGACGCGGCTCGTAACCCGCGGGGCAGCAGATGCGCAGCTGGAAATCGAACTGGCGCGCGGCGTTGATCCACGAATGGCACATGTTGTTGCCGTCACCCACCCACACGGCGGTCTTGCCCTTGACCGGCCCGCGGCACTCGGTCCAGGTCATCACGTCGGCCAGCAGCTGGCAGGGGTGGTAGTCGTCGGTGAGGGCGTTGATCACCGGTACCGAGCTGGCAGCGGCGAACTCCTCGAGGCCGGCGTGGGAGAAGGTCCGGATCATTACTGCATCGACCATTTCCGACAGCACCCGGGCCGTGTCGCCGATCGGCTCGCCGCGCCCGAGCTGGGTATCTCGCGATGACAGAAACAGCGCATGGCCGCCGAACTGTGCCATCGCGGTCTCGAACGATACACGTGTTCGCGTCGAAGACTTCTCGAAGATCATCGCCAGCGTGCGATTGCTGAACGGCGTATAGGTCGGGCCGTTCGTCTTCAGACGGTTCTTGATCGTGATACCGCGCTGGATCAGGTAGTCGAGCTCGTCGGCGGAGAGATCCAGCAGGGTCAGAAAATGGCGTGCGCTCATGAGCGAGTTCCTGTCGTGGCTTGACGTTGAGACGTGGGCTTCAAGGCATGCGGCAATATCCAGGCGCGCCGCACGGCGAAATCGAGATCGTCGGCCGCAATCGCAGGCTATCCACGCGGTCGACTCGGAAAACAACGAAAAAAGCGCCGCGTCCCAAACGCCTGCGAAGGCGTCTGGCGAGACGGCGCCGTGATCGGCCCGTTATGCGTTTGCTACCGTCGTGGCCGATCCGTGCGAAAGCCAATCATCCTAACCAGCCCCCGCGGGCGGCGCAACGGCATGAGAGCAGCTTCACAAGGCAACGGGGGTGTTTTCAGCCGGTGTCATCAGTAGAATGGAGGCACGGTCATTCACACTCGCGTACACGCGAAGAGTCGACATCGGTCTTCTCTTCCCGCTATAGGACGTCTCATGAGCGATACCATCGAAGCGATCAAGCAGCAGATCAGTGACAATGCCATTCTGCTCTACATGAAAGGATCGCCCCAGTTGCCGCAGTGCGGTTTCTCGGCGCAAGCGGTTCAGGCGCTGATGGCCTGCGGCGAGAAGTTTGCATTCGTCAATATTCTGGATAACCCGGATATTCGCGCCGAGCTGCCGAAGTACGCCAGCTGGCCGACCTTCCCCCAGCTATGGATCGAAGGCGAGCTGGTCGGCGGCTGCGATATCATCGTCGAGATGTATCAGAATGGTGAGCTGGAGCCCATGGTCAAGGCGGCTGCAGCCAAGGCGGCCGAGACTTCCAGCGACAGCTGAGCCGGATTGCAGCATCGTCAATGAAACGCCCCGTCATAGACGGGGCGTTTTTCGTTCCGGCGTTCAGAGGTCGTCGAGTCCCTGCTCCTTCATGGCGAGGTTCCAGCCACCGAGATCCTTGAAGCGGTTGATAATGGCGCAGAAGAGCTCGGCCGTGCGCTCGGTGTCGTAGCTCGCCGAGTGCGCCGAGGAGTTGTCGAAGTCGATCCCGGCGGCCTGGCAGGCCCGCGCCAGCACGGTCTGCCCATACGCCAGTGCCGAGAGCGTGGCGGTGTCGAAACTGGAAAACGGGTGGAAGGGGTTGCGCTTGATGTTGCAGCGATTGATGGCGGCGTTGAGAAAGCCCTGGTCGAAGGAGGCATTGTGACCGACCAGGATCGCGCGCGTGCAGTCATGGGACTTGATGGTCTTGCGAATCGGCTTGAAGATGCCGTCCAGGGCTTCGCGCTCGCTCACCGCAATCTGCTTGCGGAAGGCGCTGGATGGGTCGATGCCGGTAAAGTCCAGGGCCGACTGTTCGATGTTGGCGCCTTCGAAGGGCTCGACATGGAAGGCAATCGTATCGAGCGGCAGCAGGTTGCCCTGTTCGTCCATCGTCAACGGCACGGCGGCGATTTCCAGCAAAGCGTCCGTGGCTGAATTGAATCCGCCGGTCTCGATATCTATCACCACCGGGAGATACCCGCGAAAACGCTGCGCCATCAGCTCCTTCGTGCTGGCGTCCGACATGCAATGACTCCCGTTTCCTTGATGTAAGGATGATGAACTCGTGATGATTGGCGCCGGCTCGACAGGAGCGGATACACGCGGCGACCCGTGTCGTGATCGGATACCGCTCCGGGGCTGGCGACCGCGTAGAGTCTAGCAGTTTCGGTCATTGGCGTCCCGCCGCTTGGTGTTACCCGCCGGCCCGGGGCGTTATAATCCACTTTATGTTTGGTCATAGACTGTGCCCGGTCGAAGACCGCCGTATGCCAACGAAACCTTGTCCATCAAGGCAATTTTGCTAAGGAGCTGTCGCATGTCCGATGTCAAAAAGGTCGTCCTCGCCTATTCCGGCGGCCTTGACACTTCCGTGATCGTGAAGTGGCTGCAGGAAACCTATGCTTGCGAAGTGGTTACCTTCACCGCCGATATCGGCCAGGGCGAAGAGGTCGAACCGGCGCGAGCCAAGGCGCAGGCACTCGGGGTCAAGGAGATCTACATCGAGGACCTGCGAGAAGAGTTCGTGCGTGACTACGTCTATCCGATGTTTCGCGCCAACACGATCTACGAGGGCGAGTATCTGCTCGGTACTTCCATCGCCCGGCCGTTGATCGCCAAGCGCCTGATCGAGATCGCCAACGAAACCGGCGCCGATGCCATTTCCCACGGTGCCACCGGCAAGGGCAACGATCAGGTTCGCTTCGAACTGGGCGCCTACGCGCTGAAGCCGGGCGTCAAGGTCATCGCCCCGTGGCGGGAGTGGGATCTCAACTCCCGCGAGAAGCTGATGGCCTACTGCGAGGAGAACGATATCCCGGTCGACTTCTCCAAGAGCAAGAAGAAGTCGCCGTACTCGATGGATGCCAACCTGCTGCACATCTCCTATGAGGGCGGCATTCTCGAGGATCCGTGGGCCGAAGCCGAAGAGGACATGTGGCGCTGGAGCGTTTCTCCGGAGGCCGCGCCGGACGAGCCGACCTATATCGAGCTCACCTACGAGAAGGGCGATATCGTCGCGATCGATGGCGAATCCCTGAAGCCTCACGAAGTGCTGGCCAAGCTCAACAAGCTGGGCGGCGACAACGGCATCGGCCGTCTCGATATCGTCGAGAACCGCTACGTCGGCATGAAGTCGCGCGGCTGTTACGAGACACCGGGAGGCACCATCATGCTGCGCGCCCATCGGGCGATCGAGTCGATCACGCTGGACCGCGAAGCGGCACACCTGAAAGACGAGCTGATGCCGAAGTACGCCAAGACGATCTACAACGGCTACTGGTGGAGTCCGGAGCGTCGCATGCTGCAGGCCGCGATCGACGAGACGCAGACGTTCGTCAACGGTGTCGTGCGCATGAAGCTCTACAAGGGCAGCGCCGTGGTCGTGGGTCGTCAATCCGAGCAGTCGCTGTTCGACGAGTCGATCGCCACGTTCGAAGACGACGCCGGCGCCTACGACCAGAAAGATGCCGAAGGCTTCATCAAGCTCAACGCACTGCGCCTGCGCATTGCGGCGGGCAAGGGCCGCTCCGCCAACTGAGCATCAGCGGCCGCAGCTCTTGGAGAGTCACCCTCTATCAGAGCGCGGCCGCGGGAGGAACGCATGCTGAAGAAGTTGTTTTCCGGATTGCTGGGCGGCGGCGATGCCAAGCCCGCTGCGCCGCAGAAAGAGCGGGAACCGGTTGAGTACAAAGGGTTCCTGATCGTTCCCGATCCCCAGGACGCCGGGGGTCAGCATCGGGTCAGCGGCTGGATTCGCAAGCCCGTCGAAGGCGGGGAAACACGGGAGCGTCGCTTCGAGCGTTCCGATGTGGTGCCCGGCGAAGACGCCTGCGTCGAACTGACGATCGCCAAGAGTCAGCGTTACATCGATGATGTCGGCGACGAGATGTTCGACCAGCAGCATTGAGAGCGATCGAAACGTTCTCGACGACGGCGCCATCACGGCGCCGTTTTTGCGAATGGCGATGTCAACGATAACTTCCTATGGTTAGTGGACCCCGGATTGAAAAGCGGGGGATTGGAAGTGTTCGAATCGTCGGCAAGGAAGCCAGTCCATGATCACCGTGCATCATCTCGAAAACTCCCGCTCGCAGCGAATTCTCTGGCTGCTCGAAGAACTGGGAATCGAGTATGAAATTCGAACGTATCGCCGGGATCCCGAAACCCTGTTGGCGCCCGATGCGCTGAAGAAGGTCCATCCGTTGGGCAAGTCGCCGGTGATCACCGACGATGCCCATACGGTGGCGGAATCCGGCGCGATCATCGAATATCTCGTCGCTCGCTACAATGGCGAAGCCCTGGTCCCGGATGCGGGGACGCTAGAGCATCTGCGCTATATCCATTGGCTTCACTATGCCGAAGGCTCGGCGATGCCGCTGCTAGTGATGAGACTGGTGTTCTCGAGACTCGGGAAGTCGCCGATGCCCGCTATCCTTCGTCCGGTCGGCAAGTTGCTGGCTAATGGGGTTCATCGAAAATTTCTCGATCCGCAGCTTCGCCTGCATCTCGATTACTGGGAAAGTGAACTGCGGCAGACTGCCTGGTTCGCGGGGGACGACTTCAGCGCGGCGGACATTCAGATGAGCTTTCCGCTGCTGGCCGCGGAAAGCCGTGCCGATTTGTCGCATTATCCCAACATCCGGAAAGTGCTACAGAATATGCGCGATCGCCCGGCCTATCGGCGCGCGATCGAGAAGGGGGGGGAGTTCCGGTTGTGAGGTGTCTCGGTAGCGGATTATCGAGGCGGGTCACGCGTGGCTTGGTATCGCTCGCGCGAGAATTGGCAAGGCGGCTCGCCATTTCTCGCGACGCAATGGGTTGAGGAGTTTCTATGCGGGTCTGTCGCTGGAAAATGGCTATAGTGGCGGGTTTGGGTAGTGTCGGTCTGGCGTCGTCTCTCGCCTGGGCGCAGGCCCAGCCGGGGGATTCCCCGTTCGATGAGCAGCCGGAGACTCGCCTGGCCTGCGAGCGTCTGAAGGGGCAGATCGATCAGACGATCCGGGATAATGGCGCGCGGCATTTTCTGCTCGAGATCGTCGATAATGCCCAGGTGGAAAACGATATCGTCAGGGAAGGCGAACGCTTTGCCGGTGCCGAAGTCGTGGGAAGCTGTGACGGTGGCACACGTAAAGTCGTCTACAGTCGCGACGGCGCGACGGAAATGCGTGTCGAGACACCGCAAGAGAAAACAGCGACATCCAGCCATGTCGATGCATCAAACAGCACTGACGGGGGCGACGGTAGCCATTTACCGGAAACCGCGCCCGCCGCGCCGGAATCCAGCGGTGAAGATGCGGTGCCGACGCGGAAGCGGGCGGATGAAGAGACCGCGCAGGAGCCCGAATCCAGCCCCTGATTGCCTGCTGCTGACTTCCTGCTTCCTGAGTGCCCGATCGTTATCGTCTGATCTGACCCCTGTCAGGCGATATCGATCTTGTCGGGGTATTCACAGAGATCCTCTATCACGCAGCTCCCGCAGCGTGGCTTGCGTGCCAGGCAAGTATAGCGCCCGTGCAGAATCAGCCAGTGATGGGCGTCCTTCAGATAGTCGCGAGGCACGAAACGCATCAGTTTCTGCTCGACTTCCAGCACGTTCTTGCCCTTGGCGATCCGCGTCCGGTTGGCGACGCGAAAGATATGCGTATCGACCGCCATGGTCAGCTCGCCGAACGCCGTGTTCAGAATGACGTTGGCAGTCTTGCGGCCGACGCCGGGGAGCGCCTCCAGCCCTTCCCGTGTGCGTGGAATGTCCCCGTCGTACTGATCGACCAGGATATGGCAGGTCTTCATCAGGTTCTCGGCCTTGGTGTTGTAGAGGCCGATGGTCTTGATGTGATCTTTCAGACCGTCGATGCCGAGATCGATGATCGCCTGCGGGGTATTCGCCACCGGAAACAACTTCGCCGTCGCCTTGTTGACGCCCACATCCGTCGCCTGCGCCGACAGCAATACCGCTGCCAGCAGTTCGAAGGGCGTCGACCAGTTCAGTTCGGTGGTCGGATTCGGGTTGTTGGCCTTGAGGCGGGCAAAAATCTGTTCTCGCTTGGTGGCGTTCATGACGTCGTTCCGTGATCGTCGCCAGCGCTGTCGGCAGGCGAATTGGCCGAGGATTGGTTGGCAAGGAAAAGAAGCCGCTCCGACTCGCGAATCTTGTCCTGCGCCTGCGCGATGCCTGCCTGATCGCCCCGGCGCCGGAAATGCGCGAGTTCCTGACGCGCCTTGCGCATCGCCTGCTCTGCCGCTGCCACCGCAATATGCCGATGAGCGGGAGTGGCGCTTTCGCGAGGCGATGACGCCGAGTCGAGCTGGCGATCGATGGCAGCGAGCTGGTCGTCGAATCCGGCCAGACGCTCGAGGAGGGCGGGGCGCTGGGCTTCGTCGGCCTTGTCCAGCTGCCGCTGCAGGCGCTTCCGGCGAGCCGTGAGCGTCGCCCTCTGCGCTTTCAGTGCCGTGACGTCGACCGCGGCGGGCTGCGGTTGCGCTTCGGTCGGGGCTTCGGCCGGTGCGCGCGCCGCGGCGGCACGGCGTTCCCGCTTGCGGCGCTTCTCTTCGGCCTTGACTGCCAGCCGGCGCTTGCGCGCCTCGAAGCGTTGACGGCCGTTCTCGGCACGCCAGTCGAGATAGCGCTGCTGCTCGAGCTCGCTTTCGGCCCGAGCCCACTGCGGGTGTTCGACGAGATCGATACAGTCGACCGGGCAGGGTGCAACGCAGAGCTCGCAGCCGGTACATTCGGATTCGATCACCGTGTGCATCTGTTTGGCGGCACCGAGTATGGCGTCGACGGGGCAGGCCTGGATGCACTTGGTGCAGCCGATGCATTCGGCTTCGCGGATGACGGCCAGTAGCGGCGTCTGCGCGGGCTCGATCAGTTCGAGGGGCGGTTGGCCGGTCAGCTTCGCCAGCCGGTCGCGGGTGACCTCGCCGCCGGGCGGGCAACGGTTGATCGCCTCGCCCTCGACGATCGCTTCTGCGTAGGGGCGGCAGCCATCATGGCCACACTTGCCGCACTGGGTCTGCGGCAATTCGGCATCGATGCGTTCGGCGGTAATCGTGGTGGCCATGTTGTTTCCGAAACGTCGGGACAAGCGGTGGCTCCCGGTTCAAAGAGGCCGGCATTATAAACGCTCCTCCGCATGGCTTCGAGAAGCCTTTCCGAGATCGCATTCGATCCGGTTGCGGCCTCGCTGTTTGGCGCGGTAGAGCGCGGCATCGCATCGTGCCAACAGCGTCGGCGGAGAAAGCTCGTCGATGGCGCAGATCGCCACGCCCACGCTGACCGTGACAATACCCAGGCGGGACTTGTCGTTCGGCAATTTCATCTGCGCGACCGCGCTGCACAACGCGTCAGCAAGTTGCGCGACGCGGCTGGGCGAGGTGCCCGGCAGAATGACAGCGAACTCTTCGCCGCCGATGCGGGCGAGAAGCGACCGATCGATCGCCAACTGCTGCACGGTTTGCTGGAGACACTTGGCCAGGCGGGTCAGGCAGCGGTCGCCTGCCGGATGACCGTAGAAATCGTTGTAGTTCTTGAAGTAGTCGATATCGAGCAGAATGCCGGCGACCGGCACGGGGGGCTGCGATGCGTCCATCAGGTCATTCAGTCGTTCATCGAACAATCGGCGATTGGCCAGACCCGTCAAATGGTCCGTCTGTGACAGGTTGAGCAGTTGAGACGTCCGGTGTCGCTGATGCTGGATCAGGTGCAGAAACTCACGCGACAGCGCGCCGATTTCATCCTGGCGATGCAGAAGCCGTTCCGGCAGCTCGGCCTGTGTGGCGTCCTGCTTGGCCTGTTGGGTAAAGGTCGCGAGCTGGCGGAGCGGGTGCAGTACCACCAACTCGAGCAGCAACAGCACCAGGACAATCACCGTCAGTAACAGGCCGGCCGTCCACCACTGCGCGTAACGCACGGTAGCCATGCGCTCCAGAAAGGCATCTCGCGGCAAATAGGTACTTAACAGTGTGGGCGCGTCTCGAGGGTTGAGTGATAGCGTTTTCGCGACGTGGATGCGTCCATCCCCGGTTGGGGTGATTTGCAGTTCGGGTGGCACCTCGGCAGGCGGTAGGGGCAGGACATCGACTTCCCGACCCGTCTGCGCCGCCATTCGCGCCTCCCATTGGTCATCGAGAAACTGGATCTGGACGAGCCACCCCTGCATCGGGCCACTCTCGTCCGTGCGGAAAATGGGATGAATGGCCGCGTAATACAGCCGGTCCCCCTGGCGTTCCAGATGCGTGCTGGCGGGCTGATTTGCCGATCCGAGCAGTGGCCTCAGCTTGTCGGCATAAGATTTTGCCCAGGCGCAGTCGTCGCTTTGGCCGGGACAGGAGTCGTATCGATCGCTGGCCGGGTCGATGCCGGCGATCCAGTGAAGATCGGCTTGCCGGTCGAAGAACAGCATGAACTGATAATCGAGATCCTCGAACATGTTGCGGCTGAAGTTAGAGGCTGCGTAATTATCGTCGCTTCCCTGGATAAAGGCATAAGTGTCGTCCCACGTAGCCCAATCCTTGGCACTCAACAGCAAGGTCTGCATTTCGCGTTCGATCGTATGCTCGAGCCTGTCGAGCTCGTTGATCGACTGCTCGCGTTCGTCCCGGATCATGCCGGGGTAGACGATGAGACTGCCGATGAATACGAGTGCCAGCATCGCGGCGACCAGCAGCGCCATGAGGCTGATCAGAAAGCGACCGCGCAGCGAGAAGAAGGCTGATCTCATAATGTAGATGACCTGTTCAGCACGTCGGTTATGGCACTGGCGCCAAGGATGGGAAAGCTAATCTTTCTTAATATCGGCTTCTCCTTGTATTGTCTTGAACAGATAAATAAAAGTCCCTGCGAGTTTTGACTTGCTTCTTCGCCTGAATAAATGCTCTGGCAGTATTTCGGGGATGATTTATCTGTTCAAACAAAAAACGCGCGGCGAGGCCGCGCGTTGGTAAGAGTCTCGATTTCCGTGGGTCAGGTCACGCGCTGGCCCGGCTTGGCGCCGCTGTCGGGAGAGAGCAGATAAATACCGTCGTCGTCACCTGCAGCCAGCACCATGCCTCCCGAAACGCCGAAGCGCATCTTGCGCGGTGCCAGGTTGGCGACCATGACCGTGAGACGACCCTCGAGTGCCTCGGGGGCGTAGGCCTTGCGGATGCCGGAAAAGACGGTGCGCGTCTCGCCGCCGAGATCGAGCGTCAGCTTGAGCAGCTTGTTGGAGCCCTCGACGTACTCGGCCTGGTCGATCCGGGCGATCCGCAGATCGACCTTGATGAAATCGTCGAAGGCGATCTCGTCGCTGATGGGATCATCGGCCAGCGGCGTTTTTTGCTGGTCGTCGGCGGAGGGCGCCTTGCCGGTCAGTTTCTTCTCTTCCTCGAGCACTTCCTTCGAGGCCTCGATCATCGACTCGATCCGGTCGCTCTCGACACGGGTCATCAGCGGCTTGAACTTGCCGATGACATGGCCTTCCAGTACGTGCTGGCGGCTCTCCCAGTCGAGGCTGTCGACCTGCAGGAAGACACGCGCCTGCTCGGCCATGGCCGGCACCACCGGCTGCAGATAGACCATCAGGGTGCGGAACAGGTTGATGCCCACCGAGCAGATATCGATCACTTCCTGCTCGCGACCACCTTCCTTCGCCAGCACCCACGGCGCCTTGTCGGCGATGTAGGTGTTGGCTTCGTCGGCGAGTTCCATCACCTTGCGCATGGCGCGGCCGAACTCGCGCGCCTCGAAGTCCGCCGCGATATCATCACCGGCGTGGATGAACCTGGCGACCAGCTCCGGCTCGGCACAGGTAGCGGAAAGCTGACCATCGGCGAGCTTCTTGATGAAGCCTGCACAGCGGCTGGCGATGTTGACCACCTTGCCGACCAGGTCCGAATTCACGCGCGCAGCGAAGTCCTCGAGGTTGAGATCGAGGTCGTCGACGCGAGAAGTCAGCTTGGCGGCGAAGTAGTAGCGCAGATACTCGGGGTTGAGATATTCGGCGTAGGTCTGCGCCTTGATGAAGGTGCCGCGGGACTTGGACATCTTGGCGCCGTTGACGGTGACGAAGCCGTGGCAGTTGACGCCGGTCGGCGTGCGCATGTTGGCGCCTTCGAGCATCGCCGGCCAGAACAGGGCGTGGAAGTAGACGATGTCCTTGCCGATGAAGTGGTAGACCTCGGCGGTGGAGTCGGCTTTCCAGTAGCTGTCGAAATCGATCCCTTCGCGGTCGCACAGGTTCTGGAAGCTCGCCAGATAGCCGATCGGCGCGTCCAGCCAGACATAGAAGTACTTGCCCGGCGCGTCGGGAATCTCGAAGCCGAAGTAGGGCGCATCGCGGGAGATGTCCCACTCGTTGAGACCGGCCTCGAACCACTCCTGCAGCTTGTTGGCGATCTGCGGCTGCACGCGGCCCGAGCGTGTCCACTGTTTGAGAAAATCCTCAAAATTGGGCAGCTTGAAGAAGTAGTGGGTCGAAGTCCGCACTTCCGGCGTGGCGCCGCTGATCGCCGAGACCGGGTTGATCAGTTCCGCCGGCGTGTAGGTTCCGCCGCACGCTTCGCAGTTGTCGCCGTACTGATCCTCGCTGCCGCACTTGGGGCAGGTGCCCTTGATGAAGCGGTCGGCCAGGAACAATCCCTTGACCGGATCGTACATCTGCTCGATGTCGCGGGTGCTGATATGGCCGGCATCGCGCAGCGCGGTGTAGATCCGCTCGCTGTGGATTCGGTTCTCTTCCGAATGGGTCGAATGGTAATTGTCGAACGCGACGCCGAAACGGGCGAAATCCGCCTGATGCTCTTCGCTGACCTTGGCAATCAACTGCTCCGACGTAATGCCTTCCTGCTCGGCACGCAGCATGATCGCGGTGCCGTGGGCGTCGTCGGCGCAGACGTAATGACATTCGTGGCCGCGACTTTTCTGGAAGCGCACCCAGATATCGGTCTGGATATACTCCAGCAGGTGACCCAGGTGGATCGAGCCGTTGGCATAAGGCAGAGCGCTGGTGACGAGGATCTGGCGCGAAAGCGAGGCGTTGTTCGACATGGCGACTGGAACATTCCCGTAACGGAACCCGAGGTGGCGCAGTATCGATGGCCCCACGGGATGGATAGGCTGAAAACTTGGTCGACGATTGTAGCATCGCTGGGCTGGATTCGCGCTGATGCGTCTGAACGAGTCATGACCACATCATCGGCCCGGATATCGATTCGAGTGTTACAGTTAGCGGCCAAATCTCTACAGCCTGTCGCTTTAGGAGCCCGGGATGGCCGATGTCGATCTTTCGCAGTCACTGTGGATGCTGCTGTTTTTCGTGGCTCTGGGGTGGGTCGCGTCGCGGCATCTCAAGGTCGATCCGCGGCCGATCGCGACATTGCTCGTCTACATCATCTCCCCGCTGACCTTCTTCAACGGCCTCACCCAGGGGCATCCGACCCCCGACAAACTCGTGTTGACGGGGAGTGTGCTGCTGCTGGCGGCGCTGCTCTGCCTGGTCATCAATGCCCTGGCGGCACGCTTCTTCGGGGACCAGGAGCGGGCGCTGCTTGCCTTCTCGGCGGGCACGGGCAACACCGGCTATTTCGGCTTTCCGATCGCGCTGGTGCTGCTACCGCCGGAGGGCGTGACCCTCTATCTCTTCTGCATGCTGGGAATCTCGCTCTACGAGTTCACGGTCGGCTTCTATGTCAGTGCCCGTGGCCGTTTCTCGGTCAAGGAGAGTCTCGCGAGGCTGGCGAAACTGCCGCTGATCTACGCCTTTCTGGCCGGCATGCTGGTCAGCGCTCTCGGCTGGCATATTCCGGATGTGGCCGTGGACGGGCTCGATTACTTCAAGTACTGCTTCACGGTGCTGGGAATGATGATCATCGGCATGACGCTGGGGCGCGTCACGTGGAGGGCGTTCGATGGCCGTTTCGTGGCCGCCTGCATACTGGTGCGCTTTCTCGTCTGGCCGTTGGCCACGCTGCTGATGGTGGTGCTGCTGCGCGCGAGCGTGGGGATTTCCGACTCGCTGGCATTGGCATTTCTGCTCATCGGTGCGGTGCCCATGGCCGCCAACGTCGTGGTCATCGCCATGGAGCTGGACATTCGGCCGGAGAAGGGCGCCATCGCGGTGCTGATCACCACGCTGGCCGCCCCGGTGCTGATACCGGTCTATCTCGGCGTGGTGCTGCCCTGGGTGCTCTCTTTCTGAGTGGAGGCCATTGGTGACGACGACCGTGCAAGAGGATGTCGTGGAGCAGCAGGGCTTCATTCTGACGCGTCACTGGCGGGATGCACCGGCCGGCACCGAAATATCGCTGTGGCTCGCCACCGATGCCGGGCCGCGGCTGGTGCGTCTGCCTCCGCAGACATCGGTCGCTTTCATTCCCGTCGAGCAGCGCGCGGCGGCCGAACGGGTGTTGCGTCAGGAGCGAAATGTCGAACTGCGCGAGCTGGAACTGAAAGACTCCGATCAGCGCCCGGTTCTCGGTCTCTATTGCCGGTCTCACAGACAGCTGATGAACCTGGAGCGGCGGCTGGGCGAGGCGGGTATCGACGTGTTCGAGGCCGATGTCCGGCCGCCGGAGCGCTACCTGATGGAGCGTTTCATTACCGCGCCGGTCACCGTCAGCGGCCGCGAGGGAATCGATGGCACGATCCTGGACGCACAGCTGAAACCGGCGCCGGACTATCGCCCGGCGCTGAAGCTCTGCTCGCTGGATATCGAGACCAGCGAGCGCGGCGAACTCTATTCGATCGGTCTGCACGGCTGCGGTCAGCGGATCGTCTACATGCTGGGGCCGCCGGCGGGAGAGGGCGGCAAGGCGGATCGCGAGCGCGACTTCGAGCTGGTCTACTGTGACTCTCGCGCCGAGCTGCTGCATGCGCTCAACGCCTGGTTCGCTCGTTTCGACCCGGATGCGATCATCGGCTGGAGCGTGATCCAGTTCGATCTGCGTCAGTTGCAGCGTCACGCCGAGCGCTTGAACGTACCGCTGACGCTGGGCCGAGGCGGCGTGGCGATAGAGTGGCGTGCCCATGGCCGCGGTTCCGACACATCGTCCAGCCACCATTTCGTCACCATTCCCGGGCGACTGGCCATCGATGGCATCGAGGCGCTGCGCTCCGCGACCTGGAGCTTCCCGTCGTTCAGTCTGGAAAACGTGGCGCAGACCCTGCTCGGCGAGGGCAAGGCGATCGATAACCCCTACCAGCGCATGGCGGACATCAACCGCATGTTCGCCGAAGACAAGCCGGCGTTGGCACGCTACAACCTGAAGGATTGCGAGCTGGTCACGCGAATCTTCGACCATACCCGGATCATGGCCTTCCTGCTCGAGCGGGCAAGCGTGACGGGCCTGGCCGCGGATCGCAGCGGCGGCTCGGTGGCGGCCTTCTCCCATCTCTATCTGCCACGCATGCATCGGCTCGGATTCGTCGCCCCGACGCTGGGCAGTCGCGACGGCGAGGATAGCCCCGGCGGCTACGTAATGGATTCCCGCCCCGGGCTCTACGACTCGGTGCTGGTGCTCGATTTCAAGAGCCTGTATCCATCGATCATTCGTTCGTTCCTGATCGACCCGGTGGGCCTGGTCGAGGGGTTGCGTCAGCAGGACGACGCGCACGCCGTGCCGGGTTTTCTGGGAGCGAGGTTCTCTCGCACGGCCCATGCTTTGCCGGCGATCGTCGAGCAGGTCTGGGAGGGGCGCGAAGCCGCCAAGCGGGCAGGCAACGCGCCACTGGCCCAGGCGTTGAAGATCATCATGAACGCCTTCTACGGCGTGCTCGGCTCGCGAGGTTGCCGCTTTTACGATCCCCGCCTGGCTTCGTCGATCACCATGCGCGGTCACGAGATCATGCGCCGCACCCGCGAATTGATCGAAGCCGAGGGTTATACCGTTATCTATGGTGATACCGACTCGACTTTCGTGTGGTTGGGCGGGGCGCACGAGGCCGAGGCAGCGAATGCGATCGGGCAGCGGCTGGTGGCGCTCGTCAATGACTGGTGGCGTCGGCATCTGCGCGAGACGTTCGATCTGGAAAGCGCGCTGGAACTGCAGTTCGAAACGCACTTCGCCCGCTTCCTGATGCCGACCATTCGCGGCGCGGAGGAGGGCAGCAAGAAGCGCTATGCGGGGCTGGTGCGAGGCGAGGACGGCAGCGAGCGGCTGGTATTCAAGGGGCTGGAATCCGTACGGGCCGACTGGTCGCCGCTGGCGCAGCAGTTCCAGCGCGAGCTCTACCGGCGCATCTTCACGGGTGAACCGTACCGTGACTACGTGCGCGGGATCGTCCACCAGACGATGGCCGGCGAACACGACGACGCGCTGATCTACCGCAAGCGTCTGCGGCGCAAGCTCGACGATTATCAGCGCAACGTGCCGCCGCACGTGCGTGCCGCGCGCATGGCCGACGAGCTTAACCGTCAGTTGGGCCGGCCGCAGCAGTACCAGAACGGCGGCTGGATCCGCTACGTGATCACCGTCTCCGGGCCGGAACCACTCGAAGCCCGCCGCTCGGCGATAGACTACCACCACTATGTCAGCCGTCAGCTGGCGCCGGTCGCCGACGGCATACTGCCGTTCGTGGGGGATGACTTCGCCAGCCTCACCGATCAGCAGTTGGGGCTGTTCTGAACGACCCGCTGATCTCTTCTGGCATCTCGCATCAGTCGGGGAGGTCGGGGAGGTCGGGGAGATAGACGCCGATGTTGTCGTAACCCTGATCGGTCAGGTGGGCGGCCTGCATCCGGCTCATGGTGCCCTGGGCACAGTAGAGTAGATAGTGGCAGTCATCCGGCAGTGTCGCGACGCGTTCGCCCAGCTCGAAGTAGGGGATGGCCAGCGGTTGGCCCTCGGGCAGAACCAGCGGATCGAGGTCGCGCTCGTCGGGATGGCGGATGTCGATCACCCTGACCCGGTCACGGCTCTGGTCATGTCTCGGGTCACGGCTGGCCGTGGCCGACGGCGAAGCGGTCGCCACCGCGTCGTCGCTGCCTGTCACGTCTTCGTTCAGCAATTGGTCACTGCGCACGACGCTCGCTCGGGCAATGGCATCGTCCAGTACGCTTTGATCGAATCCGGCCTCGGCGTCGAGTATTCGCTCCGGCTTGGGGCGCGTGTTGGGCTTGCGTGAGATCGTCCCGCACACTTCCGGGAGTCCCTCGGCCAGTTCGGCAGTGCCGATGCGCCGCGCCTGCTCGATGATCGTCTGTTTGTCGCTGGCGATCAGCGGTCGCAGGATCGGTCGCTCGCTGGCAGCGTCGATCAGGCCGAGATTGGTCAGGCTCTGGCTGGAGACCTGGGCCAGCGCATCCCCGGTAACCAACGCCGGTAGACGGTGGCGCTGGGCGATCCGGTTGGCAGCGCGGACCATCATCCGTTTGAGGATCACCCCGGCGAGACCGGCCGGCGCGGTGCGCTGAATGGCGTTCATTACCTCGACGAACGGCACGCTGATGAAATCGACGCGGTGAGAGGCACCGTAACCTCGCCACAAGCGATCCACGACCTGATGTACCACGTGTTCCTGATCCGGTCCGCCGAGATCGAAGTACAGAAAGTGGGTCTTCAATCCTCGCCGCATCATCTGCCAGGCCGCGACCGGCGAGTCGTAGCCGCCCGAGATCAAGGCCAGCGCCTGGCCCTGAGTGCCCATCGGGTATCCGCCCAGGCCGGGTAGTCGTCGCGTGACCAGTGTCAGGCGCGCGTCGTGAAGTTCGAGGCGCACGTCGTGTTCCGGCTGCTTGAGATCGACCCGCGCCGTGGGCACCGCCTCGAGCAGCGCGGCGCCAAGGAAGCGTTCGAGAGTCTCCGAGCGGAAATCATGCTGCCCCCGGCGCTTGACGCTGACGCGAAAGCGGCGATTCGCCAGCGTCTCTCGCCACAGCGGGACGAGTCTGGCAGCGGTATCCTCGAAGGAGGACCAGTCGTGGGTTTCGACGATCTGGATCTCGTGGATGCCGGCCACGCCTCGAAGGCGGGCTTCGAAGGTCTCCCGCGCGGTATCGTCGAGAGAGCGGCGCGGGCGGATTTCCAGTGCGTCCCATTCGTCTCGTACCCGCACGCCCGGGGTAACGGAGGCGAGCGTATTGCGAATGTTGGTACGCAGATATCTCACCATTTCCCGGCGCACCGGGCGGGATTTGACGGTGATTTCCGGAAACAGCTTGACGCGATAGCGCATGATGGGGAGTCGGTCGGCTCGAGGGCGGCGTAGGGTAACAACACTGGCGAGCGCCCGCCAATTGACAGGCCGGATTCGGGGGTGCTATTAAGCCGCTGCCGGCAATCGTGCCGGTGTTCGCGCCGAGACCCGACCACGTCCGTGAGCGGCGTCAGGCGCTCTTCGAGGAATCACTCAAGATGGCATTGCGCCGTATGTTGATGGCGTCCGGATTGGTCGTGGCGATGGCCGGCTGCGCTTCCAATACCTTTGCGCCCAATTACCAGTCGAACAATACCGACATCCTGAGAATCGGCGGCGAGCGGCCGGATGCTGCCGCGCCGGCGATCGAGGATCTCGGCTCGTTCTGCGTGCAGACCACGCAGCAGTGGAACGATCAGGGCAAGACTCCCGACGGCCAGCGGCTGTGGGTGAAAAGCACGCTGCGCCAGGCCGTGGCGTGTCGCTAGATTTTTCGTCGCTGCTCTGTCGCTGACCGGCGAAGCATCGTGGTCCATCCGGCGGGCCCGAACCGAGACAAGGTTCGGGCCCGTTTTTTGTCCTATGCTGAGGAGCGCATTCGATCGTCGGGTCGATCCGACCGCCGCTATCTCGGGGTTGTCTCACGGCGATCCGGCTCCATGTCTTGAACAGGATTTCAGCAGCGCTTTGAAAGGCTGTCAGCCAACAGCGCCTGAACGGGAGGGGAAAAGGATGACCTACGAGCTCTACTATTGGCCCGGGATTCCCGGTCGCGGCGAATTCGTGCGGCTGGCGCTGGAAGACGCCGGCGCGAATTACATTGATGTAGGCAAGCAGTCCGCCGCTGATGGCGGTGGCGCGGGTGCCGTCAGCGAGTTCATCCACGGCGGGGAGCTGGCACAGCCGCATTTCGCACCGCCGGTATTGAAAGCCGGCGACATCGTGGTGTCCCATGTCGCCAATATCCTGCAGTTCCTCGGCCCTCGGCTGGGGTTGGTGCCGGAGGGCGAGGCCAGCCGCCTCTGGGCCAACGGCTTGCAGTTGACGCTGACGGACTTTGTCGCCGAGATTCACGACACTCATCATCCGATCGGCGCGTCGCTCTACTACGAGGACCAGCAGGAGGAAGCCAAGCGACGCAGCGTCGTTTTCGTCCAGGAGCGATTGCCCAAGTTTCTCTACTACTTCGAGCGAGTGCTCTCGGCCAACGCCGGCAACGAGCCCTATCTGGTCGGTACGGCACACAGCTACGTGGATCTGTCGCTATTTCAGGTCGTCACCGGGCTGCGCTACGCCTTTCCCCGCTCGATGGAGCGGCTGGAGCCGGAAGTGCCGGAGGTGACGGCGCTGGCCGACCGCGTGAGTCAACGGCCAAAACTGGCGGCTTATCTGACCTCGGACCGGCGGCTCGATTTCAACGAGAGCGGCATATTCCGCCACTATCCGGAACTGGACACCTGACAGCGCCGGTTAGCGTGCTAAAGTAGGCATCTGACCGGACACGCCAACCAAGGAGGCAAGCATGCCATTACTCGATAGTTTCATGGTCGACCACACCAAGATGAATGCACCGGCGGTGCGTGTCGCCAAGCAGATGAAGACACCAAGCGGCGACAACATCACCGTCTACGATCTGCGCTTCTGCGTTCCCAACGAAGAGATCCTGTCCGAGCGCGGCATTCACACGCTCGAGCACTTGTTCGCCGGCTTCATGCGTCAGCACCTCAACGGCGACGGCGTCGAGATCATCGATATCTCACCGATGGGCTGCCGCACCGGGTTCTACATGAGCCTGATCGGCCATGTCGACGAGCAGACCGTGGGGGCCGCCTGGAAAGCGGCGATGGAAGACGTACTGGCGCTGACGGATCAGAAGTCGATTCCCGAACTCAACATCTATCAGTGCGGAACGGCGGAAATGCACTCGCTCGACGAAGCGCAGCAGATCGCCCGCAACGTCACCACGCGCGGGATCGGCGTCAACTCCAACAGCGAGCTCAAGCTGACCGAAGAGTTTCTTGCCGCTCACGGTGCATGACCATCGGCACCATCGTGATGCCACGCAGCGCGTTCTTTAATGCGCCAGACCCGCAACCTCGGTTGCGGGTTTTTTCGTTCGGCGAGGCACGTCGATCGAAGCCGGTGGGCTTTCGAACCTTTCGGGCTTTCGGTGTCAAAATGTCGGTCAACACGCGCCCGAAGCCGCGCGAAACGCATTGTTTCATCGCCATTTATCGCAGTTCATCGCAGAGGAGTGAGCCATGCTCGATGCCGTTCAACAGTTTTTCCAACGCGTTCTGGCCGTGCCGGAATCCGACGGCCGTGACGCCGTGACACCGCAACTGGCGGTCGCGGCGTTGTTCAGCGAGGTGCTGCGTGCCGATTATGAGGTCGATCCTCAGGAGTTGGCCACGCTGCGCCGGATCTTGATGGCCCGGTTCTCGATGGACGAGGCCGCCGCCGATGAGTTGATCCAGCAGGCTCAGGCGCAGGTCGAACAGGCGGTGGATCATTTCCAGTACGTTTCCCTGCTCAATGAACGCTACAGCTACGATCAGCGTGTCGAGCTGATCGCCGCGATGTGGCGTCTGGCCTACGCCGATCATGAACTTGCCGCCCTCGAGGAGCATCGCATCCGGCGGCTGGCGGACCTGCTCTACGTGACCCATAGCGACTTCATTCGCACCAAGCTGACGGTGCAGAACGAGTTCGAGCGCGATTGACCGATCTGGCCGTCATCCCTGGTATCGATTCGAACCGTGGTGAGCGTTCCCCGTTGGTAACGATGTGCTACCTCATTCGATCGGCTCGGCTGCTATTTCCCAGCACAACGCTAGGGTATAGGGCGCCGGGCTCGTTATACTGGCAGAAAGTCATGCTTTGAACGTTGCAAGGAGTGGTTCGTGATCGAGGGCATCAAACATATCGTGGCGGTCGCCTCTGGCAAGGGCGGCGTCGGCAAGTCCACCGTCACCGCCAATCTGGCGTTGGCGATGGCGGCGGAAGGGTATCGTGTCGGCCTGCTCGACGCCGATATCTATGGCCCGAGCCAGGCGCGGATGCTGGGCTTGCCGGAGAACACCCGCCCCGAGGTGGTGGACGAGAAGAACATGAAGCCGGTGATGGCGCACGGCATCCAGGCGATGTCGATGGCATTCATGGTCGATATCAACCAGCCGATGGTATGGCGTGGCCCGATGGTTTCCGGCGCTTTCCAGCAACTGCTCAACCAGACGCTGTGGGACGATCTCGATTTTCTGTTCATCGACATGCCGCCGGGCACCGGCGATATCCAGTTGACGCTGGCGCAAAAGGTGCCGGTCGACGGTGCGGTGATCGTCACCACGCCGCAGGACATCGCGCTGCTGGACGCGCGCAAGGGCATCGAGATGTTCCGCAAGGTCAACGTGCCGGTGCTGGGCGTGGTGGAGAACATGAGCCTGCACATTTGCTCGAACTGCGGCCATAGCGAGCCGATCTTCGGCGCTGGCGGCGGCGAGCGTATCGCCGAGCAGTACGAGACGCGGTTGCTGGGTCAGCTGCCGTTGCAACTGTCGATCCGCGAGCAGGCCGACGGTGGCAAGCCGAGCGTGGTTGCCGAGCCGGAAGGCGAGGTGGCTGCCACGTTCCGCCAGATGGCGCGTGATGTCGCCAGTGGTGTCGCCGGACAGGATACCGGTGGCCCGACGATCTCGTTCAGCGACTGATCGAATCGCCTTTCGATTTCTCCGGCGGTTTCGGTTCTTACCCAGGCTATTCCCGATCGCGCAGGGCATGACCACTCGCCATGCCCCGCGCGACGTTTGCGGCATGGGGGGGCGTCGTTTCCTTTCCTTTTTTCTTTTCCTTAATGAAATTGGGCCGCTATCATGTCGCCCCGATCAGATCGCTCCCGTTTTCCTCGGCCCAACGAATAGATGACGTCGTGACGACGTCAGTCTCAGTCTCAAGGACGCCTGCATGAGCATTAAATCCGACAAGTGGATTCGCCGTATGGCGGAGCAGGAAGGCATGATCGAGCCGTTCGAGGCCGATCAGGTCCGTCACGTGAACAACCAGCGCGTCATTTCCTATGGGACGTCCAGCTACGGCTACGATGTCCGCTGCGCCGACGAGTTCAAGGTGTTCACCAATATCCACTCGGCGGTGGTCGATCCCAAGGCGTTCGACGAGAAGAGCTTCGTCGACGTCAAGGGCGATGCCTGCGTGATTCCACCCAACTCCTTCGCCCTGGCGCGCACCGTGGAGTATTTCCGCATCCCGCGCAGCGTGCTGACGATCTGCCTGGGCAAGTCGACCTACGCGCGGTGCGGCATCATCGTCAACGTGACGCCGCTGGAGCCGGAGTGGGAAGGTCACGTGACGCTGGAATTTTCCAACACCACCAACCTGCCGGCCCGTATCTACGCCAACGAGGGTGTGGCGCAGATGCTGTTCCTGGAATCCGACGAGGTCTGCGACGTTTCCTACAAGGACCGGGGTGGCAAGTATATGGGGCAGCGTGGGGTCACGTTGCCGCGCACCTGAGAACCCGTCTACGATCTGCTGCGCGTCGGCCAAACATTGTTGAGCCGGAGCGCAGCGGAGATAACAGCCGGAGGCTGGCCCATAGGGCGAGCGAAGCGAGTCAAACACTTTCGGAATGCTCATTTAGCCCCAAGCTCCGCGCCCTAAAGCGTTTTCGCCCCGAATTATCCAAATCGTGGCTCTAGCTCGCGAGATCGTAAACAGATTCTGATAGCGACGCGGTTGATACGAGACGGGGCGCCTGATGGCGCCCCGTCTTGCGTTACGCTTCGACGCTCAGGCCGAGCGGTCGTCGTTGCGGTTCTGGATCGTCTCGCTGAAGCCATCCAGAAACGGCTTTTCCGCCGGATCCAGACGATCCATGCCGGAAACCACGCGATGCCAGTACGGATAGAGCGGTGCCGGGCGAGTCAGTTTCTCCAGACGTTGATGCTCTTCCGGGGATAGCGTCAGATCGGCGGCGGCGAGGTTATCGCGCAGGTGTTCTTCGGTGCGGGCACCGACGATCAGGGACGTGACGCCGGGGCGATCCTTCAGCCATGCCAGGCAGACACGGGGTATGGAGCAGCCATGGGCCTCGCCGATGGCGGCCAGCGCCTCGATGATGTCGTAGGCCCGTTCCATGTCGTGGATATAGGGTTCCGGCCACCCGTTGCCCTGACGGGTATCCGGCGGCGTCTTCTGGCCCCGGCGGACCTTGCCGGTCAGGAAGCCTTCACCCAACGGTCCCCAGATCAGCGAGCCGACGTTCTGATCGAGCGCCAGCGGCATCAGTTCGTACTCCGCCTCGCGGGACTCCGGCGTGTAGTAGATCTGCTGGCTGATCGGCTTGATCATGCCATGCGCCTCGGCCTTGCCGAGCGTCTTCATCATTTGCCAGCCGGTGTAGTTGGACGTGCCCCAATAGCGTACCTTGCCGCTGGCGACCAGATGATGCATCGCCTCGAGCGTCTCCTCGATGGGAGTGACGCCATCCCAGTTGTGCAGCTGGTAGAGGTCGATGTGATCGGTGCCCAGCCGCTTGAGACTGGCCTCGACGGCGCGAATCAGGTGGTAGCGCGAGGCGCCGGTAGCGTTGGGGTCATCGCCCAGCGGGCTTCGGCCCTTGGTGGCGAGGATGATGTCGTTGCGCTTGCTGCCCAGCGCCTTGCCGGTAATTTCCTCGGCCAGCCCGAGCGAGTAGAGATCGGCGGTGTCGACGAGGTTGACACCGGCATCGAAGGCGATGTCGAGCAGCTTCTTGGCACCCTTGGTATCGACGCTAGCGGCCTTCTCGAAGCCGTTGGCGCCGCCGAAGGGCACCGTGCCCAGCGTCAGCGTCGATACCATTAATCCTGAATTGCCTAGCGGACGATAATCCATATCGCTTTTCCTCCTTGCTTGCCGAAACATTCGTCGACGGAAACGATTCATCCGGCGTTGGTGCCGAACGAAAGCATGATTTCAGTCTGGCAAAGATTGGCGGTTGGGCAAGCGTGGGTAGCCGTCCGCGGCGGGGAGATCGTCGGCGCTGGGAGCGCCGACGAGGGGAAAAACAGCTTACCGGCGATCAGTCGTCGAGATCTTCGTCCAGCTCTTCGGCGGCGTCGGCATGGGACATGCGCAGCCCCGTGGGGGGCAGTGGCACGTTATCCAGCGTCACCTTGCCGTCGGGCGACAATTTGACGCGGCCTTCGAGGAACCAGCGCACCGCGATGGGGTAGATCAGATGCTCGCGAGCGTGAACCTTTTCGATCAGCGCATCGACATCCTGATCCGGTTCGACGTTGACCACGGCCTGGATCACCACCGGCCCGCCATCGAGCTCCTCGGTGACGAAATGCACGCTGACGCCATGCTCGGCGACACCGTCGGCCAGTGCGCGCCGGTGCGTGTCCAGCCCCTGGTAGGCGGGCAGCAGCGACGGGTGAATGTTGAGCATGCGTCCGCGATACCGGTCGACGAAAGCGGGCGTCAGGATGCGCATGAATCCGGCGAGCACCACCAGGTGGGGCTCGTGGCGGTCGATGACCTTGATCAGCGCGGCATCGAATGCCTCGCGCGAGTCATACTCGCGATGGGGCAGGGCGACGGCGTCGACGCCGGCATCCTTGGCTCGCTTGAGTCCGTAGGCATCGGCCTTGTTGGAGACCACGGCGACGATCTCGCCGCCGCCCAGCTCGTCGTGTTCCTGAGCGTCCAACAGTGCCTGCAGGTTGCTGCCGTTACCGGAGATCAGCACCACGACCCGCGGCTTTTCGGCCGCGGCGGCTTCGAAGTCGTTCAGGGTATCGTGCTGTTGTGAAGGATAGTCACCGCTCATGCCGGCAGGTTCTCCAGTTGCACGGCTTCTTCATCGGCGCTACGGCCGACGATCTCGCCCAGACGATGGACGGTTTCGCCGGCGGTCTCGAGATGGGCGATGGCCTGGTCGGACTGGTCGGCGGGAACCACCACGACCATGCCGATGCCGCAGTTGAGCACGCGATACATCTCGCGCTCTTCCACGTTGCCCTGCTGCTTGAGCCAGTCGAACACGGCGGGACGCTGCCAGCGGCTGACGTCGATCCGCGCGGCCAGATGCGCCGGCAGCACGCGCGGCACGTTCTCGAGCAGGCCGCCACCGGTGATGTGGGACAGCGCATGAACATCGACACTGCTGGAGCGGATCAGCGACAGCAGCGGCTTGACGTAGATACGGGTCGGCGCCATCAGCAGGTCGGCCAGCGGCTTGCCTTCCAGTGTGTCGTCGAGCTTGCCGCCGCCAACTTCCAGGATCTTGCGGATCAGCGAGTAGCCGTTGGAGTGCGGGCCGGAAGAGGCGAGGCCCAGCAGCACGTCGCCTTCACCGACCTTGCTGCCGTCGAGAATCTCGGATTTTTCCACCACGCCCACGCAGAAGCCGGCCAGATCGTAATCGCTGCCCTCGTACATGCCGGGCATTTCCGCGGTTTCGCCGCCGACCAGCGAGCAACCCGCCTGGCTGCAGCCTTCGCCGATGCCGGTGACCACGTCGGCGGCGATATCGACATCCAGCTTGCCGGTAGCGTAGTAGTCGAGGAACTGCAGCGGCTCGGCACCGGCGACGACCAGGTCGTTGACGCACATCGCGACGAGATCGATGCCGATGGTGTCGTGACGACCCAGGTCCATGGCCAGGCGCAGCTTGGTGCCGACGCCGTCGGTGCCGGAGACCAGCACCGGCTGGCGGTAGCCGCTCGGAATTTCGCACAGGGCGCCGAAGCCGCCGAGCCCACCCATGACTTCCGGCCGCGAGGTGCGCTTGGCGACGCCCTTGATTCTCTCGACCAGCGCATTGCCCGCATCGATGTCGACACCGGCGTCTCGGTAGGTCAGAGACTGGGAGCCGGACGAACGGGGCGCGTTCGGGGTATCGGAAGAGGAGCGCGTCATAGGAGGACCTTCTCGCGGAGCCAAGGAATAAGGATGATGTTCAGCGGGGCGCATTGTAGCATTGCCTTCATCGAGGGGGCAGTCGAAGGACGACGAGAGCACGATGACAAAACTGCAAATCTGGGGCGCGATCGGCGCGGCGTTGACGGTCTGGCTGCTGATCCTGCTGGAACCGATCCTGATGCCGTTCTTCGTCAGCATGATCCTCGCCTATCTGGGCGATCCGGTGACCGACTGGCTCGAGGCGCGGGGGCTGTCGCGGCGCTTGGCCGTCAGCGTGGTGTTCCTGCTGCTGGGCGTCATCATCATCGGCGGCGTGCTGGTGCTGGTCCCCGTGCTGGGGCGTCAGATCGCGCAACTGATCGAGGCGCTGCCCAGCGTCTTCAACTGGGTGCAGGCGACGATTCTGCCGGAGATCCAGTCGTTGACCGGCATCGATTTCACTGCGGACTTCGACCAGCTGCGCGATGCGCTGATGGCTAACTGGCGCGAGACCGGCACCTTCGCGGCGGCGTTTCTCGCCCAGGCGTCTCGCTCCGGCCTCGCCTTTGCGGTGTGGATCGGCAACATCGCGCTGATCCCGGTGGTGACCTTCTACCTGCTGCTCGACTGGGACCGGATCAAGGGATATATCCGCGACATGCTGCCCCGGCACATCGAGCCCCGTGTGACCTCGCTGACCACCGAGTGCGACGAGGTACTGTCGGCGTTCCTGCGGGGGCAACTGCTGGTGATGCTGAGCCTGGGCGTGATCTATGCGGTCGGCCTGAGCGTGATCGGGCTGCACTTCGGGCTGTTGATCGGGGTAATGGCGGGGCTTGCCAGCATCGTGCCGTATCTCGGCGTGATCGTCGGCATCGTGACGGCCGCAGTGGTGGCCTTCTTCCAATTCGATACCTGGCTGCCGCTGGTTGGCGTGCTGGTCGTTTTCGGCATTGGCCAGATCGCCGAAAGCACCGTCCTTCAGCCGCTTTTGCTGGGTGACAAGATCGGCCTGCATCCGGTGGCCGTGATCTTCGCGGTACTCGCCGGCGGCCAACTGTTCGGCTTCACCGGCATTCTGCTGGCGCTGCCGGTGGCCGCCGTCGTCATGGTGTTGCTCCGTTACGCCTACCATCGCTATCGTGGTAGCCAGCTCTACAATCGTTCGCGCAGCGGCGCGCTTTCCCAAGACCAGAGCCAAGGAGATGGATCGACATGAGTCCGGGGCCGTCCCAACTGCCGCTCGGCGTCGGGCTACGCGATGATGCCACTTTCGCCAACTATCTGCCGGGCGACAACGCGTCACTGGTGGCGCATCTCATGAAGCAGCTCGACGAGAGCGGGGAATCTTTCCTCTACCTCTGGGGCAGCGAGGGCGTGGGCTGTAGCCATCTGTTGCAGGCGGCGTGCCACAACGCCGATGCCCGGGGCAAGCGAGCACTCTATCTGCCGCTGGATATGCTGGGGCATTTCCCGCCGGATATTCTCGAGGAGCCGGAGCGCCTCGATCTGCTGGCGATCGACGACCTGCAATTGGTGGTCGGGCGCAAGCGTTGGGAGGAGGCGCTGTTTCACGGCTTCAATCGTCTGCGTGATGCCGGCAAGCGACTGGTGATCGCCGCCGACCGCTCGCCGCGTCAACTCGAGGTCAAGCTACCGGATCTGGCTTCCCGCCTGAACTGGGGCATGGTGTTTCACGCCCAGCCGCTGGACGACACCCAGCGGCTGGCGGCCCTGCAACTGCGTGCGCAGGTGCGCGGGATGGAACTGCCGGCAGAAGTGGGGCGTTATATTCTCCATCGCGGCCCACGCCAGCTGGACCCGCTGTTCGAAATCCTGTCGCGGCTCGATCGCGCCTCGCTGTCGGCCAAGCGCAAGTTGACCATCCCCTTCGTCAAGCAGGCGCTGGAGTGGTGAGCCGCTAGCAGCCCGATGGGGCGCGCGTGCGGTAGTGCCAGGCGTCGAGGAGATGCCCGTAAATCCACCACCGATAATTCCGTGGTTTCGCCTTGCTGCGCGGGGCGATCGGGCGAAGCATGGGCGGACGCGGTGTAGCAGGACGCCACCTGTTGCGCAGAGATGACCGAAGCGGTGTTTTGGAGCACGGGGAGCGACTTGAGTATTGATGTTGACGATTTGAACGATGTGGGAGGCGGGAAAGAAGCACAACGATAACTGATGGGTAACGCTGAAAAGAATCTGGATGCTTGTATTTATCGGCATTATGTATTTAATTGTTACCAATAGATACAAAGCGTTCCATCATAATGCTCTATGCCCACTCAACTGCTTCTAGTGACCGGCACGATTGGCAGACGCTGAGCGATCATCTCGAAACGGTCGCCAAGCTAGCCTCACAGCGCGCGGAGCGGTTTGGAATGCCAGAAGCCGCTTATGCGGCCGGGTTGCTGCACGATCTAGGCAAATACAGTCATGAGTTTCAACGCCGCCTGCAAGGAGCGGCACTCCGGGTCGATCACGCCACGGCCGGTGCAGCCGTTGCCAAAGAGCGATTGGGCCCGCTGGGGCATCTGCTGGCCTATGCCATCGCCGGCCATCACGCCGGACTGGCCAATGGCCGCGACGCGGGTGAGCGCACGCCGCTGACAAACCGGCTCAAGGCAGACCTGCCCGAACTCGATCCATGTTGGCAGCAAGCGCTCACTTTGCCTGCCCAGTTGAGGCCACCTGCACACTTCACGTTGCGCCGTGATCGCGGTTTCTTTCAATACGCCTTCCTGACCCGAATGCTGTTTTCCTGTCTGGTCGATGCCGACTTCATCGATACCGAGAATTTCTATGCGCTGCATGAAAAGGGTCTGCCCCATTCACGTGGCGGCGGTCCTGGGCTCGATGTACTGCGTGATGCGCTGAACGCTCATCTGGCAGCATTCAAGGCCGATAGCGACGTCAATCGGCTACGCGGTGAGATACTGACCCATGTGCGTAATCAGGCCGAAAAAGCCCCCGGCCGTTTTACGCTGACGGTGCCCACCGGCGGTGGCAAGACGCTGGCCTCGCTGGCATTTGCACTGGATCATGCCATTGCCCACGGCATGGACCGTGTCATTTATGTCATCCCCTTTACCAGCATCGTCGAGCAAAACGCGGCGGTGTTTCGTCGCGCGCTGGGTGAGCATGGCGAAGCCGCCGTGCTTGAACATCACAGTGCTTTCGATGTCGATGGAAGCGCCAGTGGTCAGTCACGCACGCGAAGCAGCATCGATAAACTGCGCCGTGACAGCGAGAACTGGGACGCACCGATTATTGTCACCACCACGGTACAATTCTTCGAGAGCCTGTTCGCCGCCAAGACATCGCGTTGCCGCAAGCTGCATAACATTGCGGGCAGCGTGGTGATTCTCGACGAGGCGCAGACCATGCCGCTTCCGCTGCTACGCCCCAGCGTGGCGGCGCTGGATGAGCTGGCGCTCAACTACCGTACCAGTGTCGTGCTCTGCACCGCCACCCAGCCGGCATTGGCCGAGACCGATGACCCTGAACGAAGTTTCGTTGGCGGCTTGCGCGACCTGCACGAGCTGGCGCCCTGCCCGAAGAAGCTCTATCGCCAGCTTGAGCGTGTCACCGTGCGCCATGTTGGCACGCTGGATGATGAGACGCTGCGCGACGAACTGCTCGCTACCGAGCAGACGCTGTGCATCGTCAATAACCGCCGTCATGCACGAGCGTTGTTCGAAGCGATGGCCGAACAGCCCGGTGCCTATCATCTCACCACATCGATGTGTGCCGTGCATCGCCGCCAAGTGCTGGCCGAGATTCGCCAGCAATTGAAGGATGGCCGGCCCTGCCGCGTCGTCTCTACGTCGCTGATCGAAGCCGGCGTCGACGTCGACTTTCCCCGCGTGCTGCGCGCTGAGGCCGGGCTCGACGCCATCGCTCAGGCCGCGGGGCGCTGCAACCGGGAAGGCAAGCGCTCGAAAGCGGACAGCGAAGTGCGCATTTTCGCCACCGCCAATGAAGAGTGGGCGCCGCCGCCGGAGCTCAAGCAATTTGCCCAGGTCAGCCGTGAAGTGCTCAGAAGTCATCGTGACGATCCACTCTCTTTGGATGCCATCGACGCCTACTTCCGCCTGCTCTACTGGCAGCAGGGACCACAGCAGCTCGACCGGCACGATCTCTTGCAACTTATCGAACACGGCCGCCTCGACGGGTTACCGTTCGAAACGCTCGAGCAGAAGTTCCGCATGATCGAGAACGCTCAGCGCGCCGTAATCATCCCCTTCGACAAGACGGCTCGGGATGCGCTCCGGGAGCTGTCCTATGCCGAAGGTGTGGGCGGCATCGCCCGTAAGCTCCAGCCTTACACGGTGCAAGTACCGCACCAGGGCTTCGCGGCGTTGGAGCGTGCTGGGGCTATTGCAGCTATCGAACCGGACAAGTTCGGCGAGCAGTTCATAGTGCTGATCAATGAAGATCTCTACGACAAGCGGCTGGGATTGAATTGGAGCGAACCGACTTTTCGTGCCAGTGAATCAAATATTTGGTGAAACGGCCGATGATTTATTAGAGAACACAACAAGGAGCGGCGCATGAGTTTTGGCGTTCGGCTACATATCTGGGGGGAGCGGGCCTGCTTTACCCGGCCAGAGATGAAGGTAGAAAGAGTCTCCTATGACGTGATTACGCCTTCGGCGGCGCGTGGCATTCTGGAGGCCATCCACTGGAAGCCGGCGATTCGCTGGTGTATCGATCGTATTCATGTACTGAAGCCGATTCGCTTCGAATCGATCCGCCGCAACGAAGTAGCCGGTAAATTATCGGCAGGCACGGTGTCCAAGGCGATGAAAGCGGGTCGTGTCGATGATGTCAATTATTTCGTCGATCAGAACCGCCAGCAGCGCGCCGCGACCATTCTGCGTGATGTCGGCTACGTGATCGAAGCGCACTTCGAGTTCACGTCCCGCGCCGACGACAGCGACACACCCGGCAAGCATCTCGATATCTTCAATCGTCGCGCCCGCCAGGGGCAGTGCTTTCACATGCCGTGCCTGGGCACCCGGGAGTTTCCGGCCGCCTTCGAGTTGGTCGAGTCCGATGAGCAGGTGCCGGCGGCAGACGATGATCTGAGTGGCGAGCGCGATCTTGGTTTCATGCTCCATGACATCGACTTCGCCAACGGCAAGACGCCGCGCTTCTTTCGCGCCAGGATGAAGGACGGCGTGATCGAGGTGCCGCCATTTGCGGAGGCGCTGGCATGATTCTCTCCGCACTCAACGACTACTATCGGCGTCTCGCGGCTCAGGACAAGGTGCCGGTACCCGGCTTCAGCAGCGAGAAGGTCAGCTATGCGCTGGTATTTTCAAGTGACGGTGAGCCGGTTGCCATTGATGATTTGCGCGATACGTCAGGAAAGAAACCAAGGCCAAGATCGAAGCAAGTACCGGTCGACAAGCGTCGCACTTCCGGGATTCATGCCTATCCACTATGGGACAAGACCGCCTATGCGCTGGGCGTGACCGCGAGTGAAGGAAAGCGGCTGGCGGATGAACACGCCGCGTTCAAGATGCGTCAGGTAGCACTGTTCGCTGGCAGTGATGACCCTGAATTACAGGCTTTCCTGGCACTGCTCGACCAATGGTTGCCAGAGAGATTGGCCACGCTTCCCGGCTATAGCGAAGAGGTGCTGGATACCAATATCGTGTTTCGTCTCGATGGGCAGCAGCACTATCTGCATGAAAACCTGTCGGCATGTAGCCTTTGGCGGGATGCGCTGGACAGCGATGAAGGTACAGCCGGTCAGTGTCTGATTACCGGTGAGACGGCTCCACTAGGCACCGATCATCCGGCCATTCGCGGCGTGAGAGGTGCTCAGTCATCTGGTGCCTCGCTCGTCTCCTTCAACAGCGACGCCTACAATTCCTACGGCCACAAGGGGCAGGACAATGCCTCGATCTCGAAATCGGCCATCTTTGGTTACTCCACGGCACTCAACTATCTGCTTCGTGGCGATAGCGACAACCATCAGTGCCTCTCGATCGGTGACGCTACTGTAGTGTTCTGGGCCGAGGCCAGCGATGCGGCGCATGCCGAGGCCGCCGAAGGCTTCTTCGCCATGCTCAACGAGCCACCGAATGACGAACAGGAAGCCGCGCGACTCAAGACGTTGCTGGATGGCATCGCCCAGGGCCGTCCGCTAGCCTCGTTCGACCCCGCACTTGAAGATGATACCCGCTTCTTCGTGCTCGGGCTGGCGCCTAATGCTGCGCGATTATCGATCCGCTTCTGGTGTGTCAATCGCCTAGACCAACTGGCTCGCCATTATGCCGATCATCACCGTGATCTACAGCTGGAGCCCGCACCCTGGAAGGGAATCGGCCCGGCCATGTGGCGGCTTTTGTATGCCACCGCGCCCAGTCGCGATGGTAAAGCGAAGGCCGAGGATATTCCGCCCCAACTCGCCGGTGAGCTGGCTCGTGCCATTCTCACCGGTAGCCGCTATCCGCGTGCGCTGCTGAGCAACGTCATCATGCGTCTGCGTAACGACGGTGATATCAGCGGCATTCGCGTGGCGCTCTGCAAGGCCGTGCTTGCGCGCGAAGCGCGACTCGCGGCGCGTTCGAATTTCCATGCTCAGGAGGTGCCCGTGAGTCTCGATCGACAATCCACCCATCCCGGTTATTTGCTTGGACGACTGTTCGCCGAACTTGAAAGCGCCCAGCGTGGCGCCCTCGGCGACCAGGTCAATGCCACCATCCGTGACCGCTACTACGGCGCGGCGTCGGCGACGCCGGCCAGCGTCTTCCCGATGCTGCTGCGTAATGCCCAGAACCATCTGTCAAATATGCGCAAGAAGGACAAGGGCGGGCTGGCCTATAGAATCGAGCAAGAGATCAGCACCATTATCGATGGTCTCGGCGATACCTTTCCCAGACACCTCAAGATCGAAGATCAAGGGCGGTTCGCTATCGGTTATTACCATCAGTCACAGGCGCGTTTCGCCAAGCGCGACAGTGCAATGACACCAGAAGAATCCACGCAGGGAGAAGACGCATGACCGCCATCGCCAACCGTTATGAATTCGTGCTGCTGTTCGACGTTACCAATGGCAATCCCAATGGTGATCCTGATGCCGGCAACCTGCCCCGGCTTGATCCGGAAACCAATCAGGGGCTGGTCACCGATGTTTGCCTCAAGCGCAAGATTCGCAACTACGTCGCGTTGGAAAAGGAAGACGACGCCGGTTATGCCATCTACATGCAGGAAAAATCGGTCCTGAATGATCAACATCAAAAAGCCTATGACGCTTTAAAAATTGATGTAGAAAAGGGGAAATTGCCGAAGGATGAAGAAAAAGCACGTTCTCTTACTGCATGGATGTGCCAGAACTTCTTCGATGTGCGCACCTTCGGCGCGGTGATGACTACCGGGGTCAACTCCGGCCAGGTACGTGGTCCGGTACAGATGGCCTTTGCCAGTTCGATCGATCCGGTGGTGCCAATGGAGGTGTCAATCACGCGGATGGCGGTTACCACCAGAGCGGAAGCCGAAAAGCAGCACGGCGATAATCGCACCATGGGCCGCAAGCACATCATTCCCTATGGGCTTTATCGTGCTCACGGCTATGTGTCGGCGAAGCTCTCCGAGCGCACCGGCTTTTCCGAAGACGATCTCGAACTGCTGTGGCGCGCCCTGATCAACATGTTCGAGCATGACCGCTCCGCGGCGCGTGGCGAGATGTCGGCGCGCAAGCTGATCGTCTTCAAGCACGACCACCCGATGGGCAATGCGCCGGCGCATCGGCTGTTCGACAGCGTGAAAGTCGAGCGGGTCGAAGGCGAAGCCGATACCCCCGCGCGGCATTACGGCGATTACCGGGTCACGGTCGATGCCGAAGCACTACCGGCCGGGGTCAGCGTCGAAGAGCGCCTGTAGGCCAGCGGGAATGGAGGACGAGGTCCGCCTGATCCCGCTCTCGGCGTTGCAGCACTATCTATATTGCCCGCGCCAGTGTGCGTTGATCCATATCGAACAACAGTGGGCGGAGAACCGCTACACCGCCGAGGGACGCATCTTGCATGAACGCGCCGACCGTCTCGGCCACGAGCGTCGGCGCGGCGTACATACCGCCATGGCGCTACCGCTGGCCAGTGAGCGGTGGGGATTGACCGGTATTGCTGACGTGGTCGAGTTCGATGAGCGAGAAGCGCAGACCATCGTCCGACCCATCGAGTACAAACGCGGGCGGCCCAAGGCGCATCGCGCCGACGAAGTGCAGCTCTGCGCCCAGGCGCTTTGTCTGGAAGAGATGTTGAACGTGGAAATCGAACACGGCGCACTTTTTTACGGCAAGACGCGGCGGCGCAAGGACGTGCCTTTCGACAAGACGTTGCGGGCGTTGACGTTGGATGTGATCGCCAGCACCCGTGCGCTGTTCGATAACAACCGCACGCCGCCCGCGGTATACGAGGCCAAACGCTGCGACCGTTGCTCGCTGATCGACGCCTGCCAGCCGCAGATAATGGGCAAGCAGCGCTCGGCGAGCCGCTGGTTGGCGCGTCAGTTGCAATCACTGGATGAGTAGAATCCGATGCGCCGTCAGCTCAATACGCTTTACATCACTACCGAAGGTGCCTGGCTCAGGAAGGACGGCGCCAACATCGTCATGGAAGTGGAAGGCAAGGAGCGCGCCCGCCTGCCGATTCACATGCTCGAATCGCTGGTCTGTTTCGGTCGAGTGCTGGTCTCACCGCCGCTGATGGGATTCTGTGCCGAGCGGGGCGTGACCATCACCCATCTCACACCTTACGGTAAATTTCTGGCGCGCATCGAGGGGCCCGTGTCGGGCAACGTGCTGCTGCGCCGCGCGCAATATCGCGTGAGCGATGACGAAACCGGCTGTGCCGCCATCGTGTGTGGCGTGCTGATCGGCAAGGTGCATAACCAGCGCGCCGTGTTATCGCGTGGCCTGCGCGACTACGGTGCCAAGCTGCCGGAAGAGGAAAAGGCGCGGCTTGAAGGGGAGCGCTCGCGCATGAGCCGGATTGCACGCGACCTGCTGATCGAACCCGCCACAGACAGGCTGCGTGGATTGGAAGGGGAGGCGGCGCAGCGCTATTTCAGCGTGTTCGATCTATTGATTCGTCATGAGAGCGACGCGTTTCGCTTTACGGGGCGTAATCGCCGTCCGCCGCGTGACTGCACCAATGCGCTGCTTTCGTTTCTCTATACGCTGCTGACTCACGACTGCCGCTCGGCGCTGGAGAGCGTCGGCCTCGACCCGGCGGTCGGCTTTCTGCATCGCGATCGGCCCGGGCGATCCAGCCTTGCCCTCGATCTCGCCGAGGAGTTCCGGCCGCTGCTGGGAGACCGCCTGGCGCTGTCGCTGATCAATCGACGTCAGCTACGGGAAAAGGACTTCATCATTGCCGAAAGTGGTGGCGTCACCTTGACGGAAGAGGCCCGTAAGACGGTGCTGACCGCCTATCAGGAACGCAAGCGTGAAGAGCTCAATCACGCCTTCATTGGCGAGAAGGCGCCGATCGGCATGTTGCCTTTTCTTCAGGCGCAGCTATTGGCGCGTCATCTGCGCGGCGATCTCGATGCCTATCCGCCCTTTCTCTGGAAATAGATCGGGAGTTCTTCATGCTGGTACTGGTCAGCTACGATGTCAGCGTTACCTCTGAGGGCGGCCCACGCCGGCTAAGACGAGTGGCGAAAGCCTGCCGTGATTTCGGGCAGCGTGTACAGTTCTCCGTCTTTGAAATCGAAGTCGAACCGGACCAGTGGGCTCGACTGCGACAGAGCCTGATCGACTTGATCGATGAAGAGGTCGATAGTCTGCGTTTCTATTTTCTCGGACGTAACTGGCAGAAGCGTATCGAACATGTTGGCGCCAAGCCGGCGCTGGATATGAATGGTCCCCTCGTGTTCTGAAAGATTTTTCCTCTGCGAACCTCAAGTGTCCCTCTCTTTCCCGCCAGGTTCGCAGCTCTTTAACAAGTTGATTCAAGAGCAATCGAACGCTTTACGTGGTTAACGGCGCTCCATAGGCTGCATATCAAGTAAGGGTTCGCTGATGTACAGCGATTTTGTTTTATCGTTCAATGAGTTATAAACGAGCAGTCGCGGCCCGCACGGGTCGCGCGGATAGAAACTTGCCGGGCAGGGTGAGACTGCCGCCATTGCGGCGTCGCGGCCCGCACGGGTCGCGCGGATAGAAACAGCTCGTGGCGCATGGCGGCAGCGAGGTAGCGCCGTCGCGGCCCGCACGGGTCGCGCGGATAGAAACCTCAGACCGAATACAAGCAAACCGTCAACCACATCGTCGCGGCCCGCACGGGTCGCGCGGATAGAAACGTGACCTTGACACCCCGCCGGCCCAATCGCACTAGTCGCGGCCCGCACGGGTCGCGCGGATAGAAACCAGCCGCCCAGCAACCAATATTTCACGATCAGCACGTCGCGGCCCGCACGGGTCGCGCGGATAGAAACCCGACGAAGGTGCTTGTACGGACATTGTGGAGTTGTCGCGGCCCGCACGGGTCGCGCGGATAGAAACAGACTGCACCCGCGACACCACGCGCCCTAACGCCTGTCGCGGCCCGCACGGGTCGCGCGGATAGAAACCCCTAAGACAGCGGCTGTGCAAGCAAACAGGCTGGTCGCGGCCCGCACGGGTCGCGCGGATAGAAACTAATGGTATTTTGGGATATGTCAAACCTACTCGAGTCGCGGCCCGCACGGGTCGCGCGGATAGAAACTGGTGCCCGTGGTTCAGGATACGGCGGATAAGGTGTCGCGGCCCGCACGGGTCGCGCGGATAGAAACATCCGCTGGGAACTCAGCATCGAGGAGAACGATTCATGTCGCGGCCCGCACGGGTCGCGCGGATAGAAACTGGCGGCAGTCGAAGTAGGCCTGGAAGATCTCGTGTCGCGGCCCGCACGGGTCGCGCGGATAGAAACTGGCGCGAGTGTGCGGCGCCTGCCGATGGCCAGTCGTCGCGGCCCGCACGGGTCGCGCGGATAGAAACAACGCGCACCACGACGATCATCGCACCCGTCTGGTGTCGCGGCCCGCACGGGTCGCGCGGATAGAAACGACAACCTGACCCAGCAGATCGATCGGCTGGAAAGTCGCGGCCCGCACGGGTCGCGCGGATAGAAACCTCGAGGAAAGCGCCTACCGCGAGCTGCTGCTGCGTGTCGCGGCCCGCACGGGTCGCGCGGATAGAAACAAGAACCAGATGGAGCATACAAGCCCTGATGGATCGTCGCGGCCCGCACGGGTCGCGCGGATAGAAACAATAAGTTGGCAGCGACTGGTTCAGGCATGGCAGGTCGCGGCCCGCACGGGTCGCGCGGATAGAAACATCACGCGCATGGCGGATGAAGCTGTTGAACAGAGTCGCGGCCCGCACGGGTCGCGCGGATAGAAACCTGATAGATACCATTGACCCACTGTCCCGGCTGGACAGTCGCGGCCCGCACGGGTCGCGCGGATAGAAACGGGCGCACTGGCGCGGTGACGGAGCAAGTCCTCGTCGCGGCCCGCACGGGTCGCGCGGATAGAAACCGGGGCGACCTCGAACAGACGCTCGAACTCTTCGTGTCGCGGCCCGCACGGGTCGCGCGGATAGAAACAACCCGGCCAACCACGGCACGAAAAAGAGCCTGAGTCGCGGCCCGCACGGGTCGCGCGGATAGAAACAACAATGGCAACGAGAACAACAACACCAAGACGAACGTCGCGGCCCGCACGGGTCGCGCGGATAGAAACACCTTCGACGTTTTTGTCCTGGTACTGCCACTCATGTCGCGGCCCGCACGGGTCGCGCGGATAGAAACATTCGAGCCCCGCGAGACAGAGTTCGCGCTCGGTCGTCGCGGCCCGCACGGGTCGCGCGGATAGAAACACGGTCTGACCCATGACCAGCTCGAGCCAGGCGGCGTCGCGGCCCGCACGGGTCGCGCGGATAGAAACACGCTCTCCGCTCCGGAGGCGATGGCCGTCTGGTAGTCGCGGCCCGCACGGGTCGCGCGGATAGAAACGCGGCGGAATGAAGCCAGCCGCAAGGCGGCAACGAGTCGCGGCCCGCACGGGTCGCGCGGATAGAAACGTGGTCTGACCCATGACCAGCTCGAGCCAGGCGGCGTCGCGGCCCGCACGGGTCGCGCGGATAGAAACTCAAGGACATCGAGCGCAAACCCACTGGTGGCGACGTCGCGGCCCGCACGGGTCGCGCGGATAGAAACACGCTCTCCGCTCCGGAGGCGATGGCCGTCTGGTAGTCGCGGCCCGCACGGGTCGCGCGGATAGAAACGCGGCGGAATGAAGCCAGCCGCAAGGCGGCAACGAGTCGCGGCCCGCACGGGTCGCGCGGATAGAAACGGGCGCACTGGCGCGGTGACGGAGCAAGTCCTAGTCGCGGCCCGCACGGGTCGCGCGGATAGAAACGCGGCGGAATGAAGCCAGCCGCAAGGCGGCAACGAGTCGCGGCCCGCACGGGTCGCGCGGATAGAAACGTTGGCCATCTGGGTGCGGCTATCGATGGTCTGGGTGTCGCGGCCCGCACGGGTCGCGCGGATAGAAACTCGTGCTCGAAGCGGGTCGCCGAATCCATGGCCAGGTCGCGGCCCGCACGGGTCGCGCGGATAGAAACTCCGACGTGCGCTGACGGCCTGTCATGCCGGCCCGGTCGCGGCCCGCACGGGTCGCGCGGATAGAAACTCAAGGACATCGAGCGCAAACCCACTGGTGGCGACGTCGCGGCCCGCACGGGTCGCGCGGATAGAAACGTGCTCAGAGTGATCGGTGAATCTATGTCGCCAGAGTCGCGGCCCGCACGGGTCGCGCGGATAGAAACCTCAGACCGAATACAAGCAAACCGTCAACCACATCNTATCGGTGACCTGGAGGGCGCGCTCGCGATCGGGGTCGCGGCCCGCACGGGTCGCGCGGATAGAAACCTCGCTTATCCCAGCGAGGGATCCGGCTCAGTGAAGGTCGCGGCCCGCACGGGTCGCGCGGATAGAAACCCAGCTGTCGCAGTCACCCTGCTGCTCTTTCCAGAAGTCGCGGCCCGCACGGGTCGCGCGGATAGAAACTTCATGACTTGCCTCTATCCATCCAGGCTCGGAGTCGCGGCCCGCACGGGTCGCGCGGATAGAAACGATATCGGTGACCTGGAGGGCGCGCTCGCGATCGGGGTCGCGGCCCGCACGGGTCGCGCGGATAGAAACTTCACGCTGCTGGCCATGCCGGTGATGCTGTCCTTGTCGCGGCCCGCACGGGTCGCGCGGATAGAAACTTCATGACTTGCCTCTATCCATCCAGGCTCGGAGTCGCGGCCCGCACGGGTCGCGCGGATAGAAACTCCAGCATGTAAGTGGCGGCTAGATCGCGGCAGTCGCGGCCCGCACGGGTCGCGCGGATAGAAACTTCACGCTGCTGGCCATGCCGGTGATGCTGTCCTTGTCGCGGCCCGCACGGGTCGCGCGGATAGAAACGCCGAGGATCTCGACACCGTCATGGTGCCATTGCGTCGCGGCCCGCACGGGTCGCGCGGATAGAAACAGCTTCGGTGACCCGGTCCCGGTGACCGACGGCTGTCGCGGCCCGCACGGGTCGCGCGGATAGAAACTCCAGCATGTAAGTGGCGGCTAGATCGCGGCAGTCGCGGCCCGCACGGGTCGCGCGGATAGAAACTGACGTCGCCCCAGATTGGGAATGGTTCGAATGCGTCGCGGCCCGCACGGGTCGCGCGGATAGAAACTGACGCGGATGCCGACGGCTACGCTCCTGCGAAGTCGCGGCCCGCACGGGTCGCGCGGATAGAAACAGCTTCGGTGACCCGGTCCCGGTGACCGACGGCTGTCGCGGCCCGCACGGGTCGCGCGGATAGAAACACCGGATGCCGCGGCGCCGCCGTACACCGCGCCCGTCGTCGCGGCCCGCACGGGTCGCGCGGATAGAAACAGATAGATCAGCGCGAAGATCTGCGAGAGCAGGTTGTCGCGGCCCGCACGGGTCGCGCGGATAGAAACTCTAGCGAATGCTTGCCGCCTTTCATGCGCCTCGTCGCGGCCCGCACGGGTCGCGCGGATAGAAACATCGACCAGCGTGGCCGGGTTGAAGGCGACGATGGTCGCGGCCCGCACGGGTCGCGCGGATAGAAACGGTANGAGGACGCCCCTATGGCCTACCTGGTCGTGACGTCGCGGCCCGCACGGGTCGCGCGGATAGAAACATCGACCAGCGTGGCCGGGTTGAAGGCGACGATGGTCGCGGCCCGCACGGGTCGCGCGGATAGAAACGGTAATCTGCGCCATTGATGACCTTTGGCGGGAGCTGTCGCGGCCCGCACGGGTCGCGCGGATAGAAACTCGGCGGCGGCGCTGCGGTTGGTGCGAGCCCGCGGTCGCGGCCCGCACGGGTCGCGCGGATAGAAACATTGATGGCGTCCACGAGTCCGTTATGCCGAGTGGCGTCGCGGCCCGCACGGGTCGCGCGGATAGAAACTTCGCCCGATAGAGCATCTCGAGCTGGTCGCGGCGTCGCGGCCCGCACGGGTCGCGCGGATAGAAACACGGTCTGACCCATGACCAGCTCGAGCCAGGCGGCGTCGCGGCCCGCACGGGTCGCGCGGATAGAAACTCCTTTGCCGGCGTTCCCACGCCTGATAGTCGGACGTCGCGGCCCGCACGGGTCGCGCGGATAGAAACACCGCAGCCGCAACCGGCGGCGCGGCGCTGTACGGCGTCGCGGCCCGCACGGGTCGCGCGGATAGAAACAGCGGAACGTGAATTCACGCAGGTATCGTGCGGCGGTCGCGGCCCGCACGGGTCGCGCGGATAGAAACTAAGAGGACGCCCCTATGGCCTACCTGGTCGTGACGTCGCGGCCCGCACGGGTCGCGCGGATAGAAACTCCCGGATGGATTGGCACTCGGTGCAGGTGGTGGTCGCGGCCCGCACGGGTCGCGCGGATAGAAACATTGATGGCGTCCACGAGTCCGTTATGCCGAGTGGCGTCGCGGCCCGCACGGGTCGCGCGGATAGAAACTTCGCCCGATAGAGCATCTCGAGCTGGTCGCGGCGTCGCGGCCCGCACGGGTCGCGCGGATAGAAACACGGTCTGACCCATGACCAGCTCGAGCCAGGCGGCGTCGCGGCCCGCACGGGTCGCGCGGATAGAAACTCCTTTGCCGGCGTTCCCACGCCTGATAGTCGGACGTCGCGGCCCGCACGGGTCGCGCGGATAGAAACACCGCAGCCGCAACCGGCGGCGCGGCGCTGTAGGGCGTCGCGGCCCGCACGGGTCGCGCGGATAGAAACACAGTCGTTCCGCCGCCCAGGCGGAAGCTGCCGCTCGTCGCGGCCCGCACGGGTCGCGCGGATAGAAACAATGCAGCATCGCCTGTCGCGCCGGCATGACGTGGTCGCGGCCCGCACGGGTCGCGCGGATAGNNNCAGGCTGGCCTCAAGACCAACGAAATACGTCGCGGCCCGCACGGGTCGCGCGGATAGAAACACCGTCTCCGCCACCCTGATCCTGCGCGAGGGCCGTCGCGGCCCGCACGGGTCGCGCGGATAGAAACAGGGACTCCTGGGTGTTGAGCTCCTCGTTCAGCCAGTCGCGGCCCGCACGGGTCGCGCGGATAGAAACCGTATCCGCCGGCTGCTGTCTGCGGCGCTGGCGATGTCGCGGCCCGCACGGGTCGCGCGGATAGAAACAACGCCGTGGTGCTGACCTCGCTGCCCCTGGACGTCGCGGCCCGCACGGGTCGCGCGGATAGAAACATTCGAGCCCCGCGAGACAGAGTTCGCGCTCGGGCGTCGCGGCCCGCACGGGTCGCGCGGATAGAAACACGGTCTGACCCATGACCAGCTCGAGCCAGGCGGCGTCGCGGCCCGCACGGGTCGCGCGGATAGAAACACGGTCTGACCCATGACCAGCTCGAGCCAGGCGGCGTCGCGGCCCGCACGGGTCGCGCGGATAGAAACACGGTCTGACCCATGACCAGCTCGAGCCAGGCGGCGTCGCGGCCCGCACGGGTCGCGCGGATAGAAACACGGTCTGACCCATGACCAGCTCGAGCCAGGCGGCGTCGCGGCCCGCACGGGTCGCGCGGATAGAAACACGGTCTGACCCATGACCAGCTCGAGCCAGGCGGCGTCGCGGCCCGCACGGGTCGCGCGGATAGAAACACGGTCTGACCCATGACCAGCTCGAGCCAGGCGGCGTCGCGGCCCGCACGGGTCGCGCGGATAGAAACACGGTCTGACCCATGACCAGCTCGAGCCAGGCGGCGTCGCGGCCCGCACGGGTCGCGCGGATAGAAACACGGTCTGACCCATGACCAGCTCGAGCCAGGCGGCGTCGCGGCCCGCACGGGTCGCGCGGATAGAAACACGGTCTGACCCATGACCAGCTCGAGCCAGGCGGCGTCGCGGCCCGCACGGGTCGCGCGGATAGAAACTCCTTTGCCGGCGTTCCCACGCCTGATCGTCGGACGTCGCGGCCCGCACGGGTCGCGCGGATAGAAACACACGCGTCACGATGTGGGCATGTTTGGTCGTGCGTCGCGGCCCGCACGGGTCGCGCGGATAGAAACTGGCACTCGACCAGCAGCGCATACACGTCGTAAGCCGTCGCGGCCCGCACGGGTCGCGCGGATAGAAACCACAGGTCGTCGACGGCCACGACCCCGTATGGCAGGTCGCGGCCCGCACGGGTCGCGCGGATAGAAACTCACCGAAGTGCGTCGCGTATCCGTCGCTGTAGAAGGTCGCGGCCCGCACGGGTCGCGCGGATANAAGGGCTGCAACGACGGTGCCCTGGGCGACAACGTCGCGGCCCGCACGGGTCGCGCGGATAGAAACACCGTCTCGCCCGGCACGGAGTCGGATACCCACGTCGTCGCGGCCCGCACGGGTCGCGCGGATAGAAACGAAGCCGAGATCCTCAGCAACCACTCGGTGGACGTGTCGCGGCCCGCACGGGTCGCGCGGATAGAAACGCCCACCGCCGACATCGGCGGCGATACCAGCGAGGGTCGCGGCCCGCACGGGTCGCGCGGATAGAAACCTCGCTCAGGCTGGCCTCAAGACCAACGAAATACGTCGCGGCCCGCACGGGTCGCGCGGATAGAAACCGTATCCGCCGGCTGCTGTCTGCGGCGCTGGCGAGGTCGCGGCCCGCACGGGTCGCGCGGATAGAAACGAACAGGGTTCGCGGCTGCGCAATCGCGGGCTGAAGTCGCGGCCCGCACGGGTCGCGCGGATAGAAACCAAAGGGCCCGGGCGTACCGGGCAGGTTCAATAGTGTCGCGGCCCGCACGGGTCGCGCGGATAGAAACTCGCAGCCGGTGATGGTCGCTGTCACGTCCTCGAGAGTCGCGGCCCGCACGGGTCGCGCGGATAGAAACCTCTCCTTTCGTCTAAGCCGCCATCGGCACCAGGGTCGCGGCCCGCACGGGTCGCGCGGATAGAAACATCCATGCCGTAGCTCTGGCGTTCGAGCTTCACGAGTCGCGGCCCGCACGGGTCGCGCGGATAGAAACTTCACCATCTTCAACACGGACAAGTGTTAGGGCTGGTCGCGGCCCGCACGGGTCGCGCGGATAGAAACTTCGTTGATGACGTCAGGACGATCCGGGCGCGGCAGGTCGCGGCCCGCACGGGTCGCGCGGATAGAAACCTCTACGGCTGGGTCGCCCAACGGGTCGACTTCTAGTCGCGGCCCGCACGGGTCGCGCGGATAGAAACGAGCAGCGCATCACCGCACTGGCGACAGAAACCAGCGCGTCGCGGCCCGCACGGGTCGCGCGGATAGAAACGTGCTGATGATCAAGGCCGAATTGCAGCGCGGCGTCGCGGCCCGCACGGCCGCGCGGATAGAAACATCGTGAAGTGCAACCACACCGTGTCCTGATACAAGTCGCGGCTGCCGTACCAAGTCACGGCTCGATCGCGCCTCGCTGTCGGCCAAGCGCAAATTGACCATTCCCTTCGTCAAGCAGGCGCTGGAGTGGTGAGCCGGATCGGTTTCCTGCTCTGACCGTTGCTTCTTCCTTGACCTTTGCCGGCTCAGATCGTCGACGCCGGCTCAGATCGTCGACGCCGACTCAGAGCGTGACGTCACTGTAGTGAGCAAGCGTCGCGCTCGGTTCGCCGGGCTCGCGCGCCCGACGTTCGCGGATCATCTGATGCAGCGTGCTCATCAACTTGGCGGCGCCGGGCGACATGCGCCGTTCTCGCAGGCTGATCAGGCCGAAAGGCTGCACGCTGAGCGCATCGGTAGACGGCAGAATCGCGAAGCGCGGCTGGGTGCAGAGCAGATCCGCGACCTCGCGTGTCGTGACCGTGATCGAATCCGACTTGTCGACCATGGCCAGCGCCATGTAGATGTCCGGCGTGTTGATGATGCGCTGGGGTGGCGCCACCTTGTGATGCAGAAACAGATGCTCGACACGCTGCCGCATCAGCGCCCCCGGCGGCTGGAGTACCCACGGGAAGTCCAGCATCGAGGTCAGGTCGAAGGACTCCTGCGCCGCGAGCGGGTGGCCGGCACGGCAAACGAAGCACAACGCTTCCTCGCCAATCTCCTCGAACACGAAATCCCCCGCCGGCATGCCGCCGGGAATGCGGGCGATGGCGAAATCGAACTCGCCGTCGCGCAGTCTCGGTACCAGGTTACGGCTGACGCCCACGTCGATATTGACCTCGAGATGAGGGCTGTCGCGATGGACGCGTTCGACCGCGCTGGCCAGTAGCGTCACCGCCGGTGCCAGAACCGTGCCGATCGACACCGTCCCCGCGTTGCCTTCGTTGAGCGCGTTGATCTCGTCACCGGCCTGGGCCAGCGAGGTCAGCATGCCGCGGGCGTGCCGGATCAGACTCTCCCCGTACCAGTTGGGTGTGACGCCCCGCGAATGCCGATCGAATAGCGAGACGCCGAGCATGTGTTCGAGATCCCCCAACAGCTTGGAGGCCGCCGGCTGACTCATGCCCAGACGTTCCGCGGCCCGGTGGAGATTGCGGTAGTCGTCCAGGGCCACGAACAGCTGAAGATGGCGAAATTTGAGCCTCACGCGCAGGAACCAGTCCGGGGGCAGCAGATCGAGAGGCTGGGATTTCATGGCGCTTTTCCGATGACGGGTTCGACGTTGGCATGAGGCATGGCGTGAAGTTCTCGCATAGTCAGATGATGACGACCAGTCTACGGTGTAAACGAACGACGGCGATAATGGGCCGGTCGAGCATCAACGAATGATAACCAGAGCATCATGCCGAAACGAAACAGGAGCTTGCGATGATACGCCATGTCCTTTCCCTTCCCCGATGTGTAGGCATCGGTCTGTTCGGGCTGATGATCGGCCAGGCCTTTTTACAAGCCCAGGCACAGACGATGCCGGCGAATTCGCCATCCTCCAGTGCCTTGCCGCCGGGCATCGAGCGTTCGGTCTTCGGTCGGTTGCCGGATGGTCGCGAGGTCGACTGCTACCGAATCACCAACGACAACGGGATCGAGATGCGGGTCATCAACTACGGTGGCATCATCGTGTCGCTGAAGACGCCCGATCGGCACGGGAAGATGAATGACATCGTGCTGGGCTTCGATTCGCTCGACGATTATCTCTCCGATACCTATCGCCAGGCCAACCCCTACTTTGGTGCCTTGATCGGGCGCTACGGCAACCGTATCGCCAACGGCCGCTTCGCGCTCGAGGGCGAGAGCTACACGTTGCCGACCAACGACGGAGCCAACACGCTGCACGGTGGCGATACGGGATTCGATCAGCGCCTGTGGCATGCCGAACCTTTCTCCTCTTCCGAGGGCCGAGGGCTGGTGCTCACCTACACGAGCGACGACGGCGAGCAGGGGTTCCCGGGGCGGCTCTCGACGAGAGTCAGCTACACACTGACCGACGATAACGAACTGATGATCGATTACCGGGCAAGGACAACCCGCGCGACGCCGGTGAACCTGACCCAGCACAGCTATTTCAATCTACAAGGCGAGGGAAGCGGCAGCGTTCTGGATCACCAGGTGCTGATCAATGCGAGCGCTTACACGCCGGTAAATGAAACCTTGATCCCCACCGGCGACATCGCCGATGTCAGCGGCACGCCATTCGATTTCCGCCAGCCGACCGCCATCGGCGCGCGCCTGGGGCGGAAGAATGCCCAGCTCGCCTACGCCGGAGGCTATGACCACAATTTCGTGCTGAGCAAGAATCCCGGGCAGGGCGACCGGCCGGCGCTGGCAGCCAGGGTCATCGAGCCGAACAGCGGCCGGGTGCTCGAGGTTTCCACCACAGAACCCGGTCTGCAGTTCTACTCGGGCAATTCCCTCGATGGCAGCCTCGTGGGCAAAAGCGGTCGCCCTTATACCGAGCGTTCCGGGCTGGCACTGGAAACGCAGCACTTTCCCGATTCGCCCAATCGGCCGAACTTCCCCACGACGATCCTGAAGCCCGACGAAACGTATCACTCGCAGACTGTCTATCGCTTCTCGACAACGCAGGCGATGCCGTAACTCGCTAGCATCGGTCGCTGGCGTACGGGGCATGCAGACCGCCGCTAAACGTTTTCCCCCGTTCTGACTAGATACCTGATGGGGCGTGATTCTGTCGCTCGCGGTCATGTTCGATCGCTGGAAGCAGACTCGCCGAGCCGGTGGCTGACGAGTCCCGGCACGCAACTTGCAACTTTGGTCGCGTCGAAACCACGAGCTTGTATGACGATCACGTGTTCTTACGCATGATGCGGCCCATCTAATAACCATATTGATATTGGTTTTGCCTATTTTTGGCATTTCAAGGTTATTGATGCTTGGCACTACTGTGGCCGTACCCACGGCGGACATGTCCAATCGAAGCCGTGACAGTCGTCAGGAGAACGCCATGCAAGACACGACACAAGCGGCCGCCGGCCTATCCACATTAGGGCTGATGGGGGTCGCCGTCGCGGCTATCGCCATTCTGTTGGTTTTGATCATTCGGGTGCGTCTGCATCCCTTTTTTGCGCTGGTCATCGTCAGTATCGGTACGGCACTGGCGACCGGCATTACGGTGGCCGATCTGCTTCCCACATTGCTGGGCGGCTTCGGCAAGACGCTGGGCAATGTGGCGCTGCTGATCGGTTTCGGGGCGGTACTGGGGCGCCTGGTTGCCGTTTCCGGCGGGGCGCGGGTGCTGGCCGACACGCTGATTAGTCTGTTCGGCAGCAAGCGAGCGCCGCTGGGTCTGTCGATCGCCTGCCTGCTGTTCGGCTTTCCGATCTTTCTGGATGCGGCCTTCGTGGTCATGCTGCCGGTCATCTATTCGGTCGCTCGTGAGCTCAAGGCGTCATTGCTGCTGTACGGGTTGCCGGCCGCGGGTGCGTTCCTGGTCATGCACGCCCTGATGCCACCGCATCCCGGCCCGGTCGCGGCAGCCGTGTTCCTGCACGCGGATATCGGTCAGGTGCTGTTCGTCGCGCTGCTGGTCGGGTTGCCGACCTGGTACGCGATGGGCTATCGACTGTCGCTGATGCTGGCCAAGCGGTTGCCGTTCCAGCCGGTGCCGAACTTCATGGGGACGGAGAGCGAGGAGATCCCGCCCGACAAGCGCCCGGCGTTCGGCACGGTACTGCTGGTGCTGTTGCTGCCGCTGGTCCTGATCTTCCTCAACACGGGGCTGTCGACGCTGGGTCAGAGCGGCGTGATCGATGGCGACAACCCGCTGGTTTCCGCGCTGATGGTGATCGGCGAGACACCTATCGCGCTGCTGATCAGTACTTGTATTGCCATGTGGCTGCTGGTCATTCGTGCCAGTGAACGCGGGGCAATGGATTCCATCAACGAGATCGTCGAACAGGCGCTCTCCCCGGTCTGCAGCATCATCCTGATCACTGGTGCCGGCGGCATGTTCGGTGGCGTGCTGACGGCCAGCGGCATCGGCGACGCGCTGGCGGACAGCCTCCAGGCGTTCGGGCTGCCGGTGATTCTGGCCGGTTACGTGATCGCGTCGGTGATCCGGATCGCCCAGGGTTCGGCCACGGTGGCCGGTACCACGGCGGCGGGGATCATGGCGCCGGTGGTGCTGGGAGATCCCACGCTTGCCGGATTGCCGGCGGCTTGCATTACCGTCGCGATCGTCGCCGGTGCCATCGGCTATTCCCACGTCAACGACTCCGGATTCTGGCTGGTCGGGCGCTTCCTCGGTGTCGACACCAAGACCATGCTCAAGACTTGGACGGTGATCTCCATCGGTATTTCGCTGATGGCCTTTGGCTTGGCGTGGTTGGTGTTTTCCTTGCTGTGATTCTTGATGACACGCGTTGATAGCACCGGTTGATGAACACACTTGATGATGGCCCTGACCGCCACTGCACTGACGGTGGCTCGAGGAGAGAAAAATGAGCGATTCATCGGATAAGTCCCAAAAACCGTCCCAAAAGACAGAGTCCCAGAAGAAGCGCCAGCTGCGCTCCGCCCAGTGGTTCGGCAGCGCCGACAAGAACGGCTTCATGTACCGCAGCTGGATGAAGAACCAGGGTATCCCCGACCATGAGTTCCAGGGCAAGCCGATCATCGGCATCTGCAATACCTGGTCGGAGCTGACGCCGTGCAACGCGCATTTCCGCAAGCTGGCGGAACACGTCAAGAAAGGCGTGCTCGAAGCCGGCGGCTATCCGGTGGAGTTTCCGGTGTTCTCCAACGGCGAGTCCAACTTGCGGCCGACGGCGATGTTCACCCGCAACCTGGCCAGCATGGATGTCGAGGAGGCCATTCGCGGCAACCCCATGGACGCCGTGGTACTGCTGGTGGGCTGTGACAAGACCACACCGGCGCTGTTGATGGGCGCGGCGAGCTGTGACATCCCGACGATCGTGGTGACCGGCGGGCCGATGCTCAACGGCAAGCACGAAGGCAAGGACATCGGCTCCGGTACCGTGGTCTGGAAGCTCTCGGAAGAGGTCAAGGCCGGCAAGATATCGATCCACGACTTCATGGCCGCCGAGGCCGGGATGTCACGCTCCGCCGGTACCTGCAACACCATGGGAACCGCCTCGACCATGGCCTGCATGGCTGAATCGCTGGGCACCTCGTTACCCCACAACGCGGCGATTCCGGCGGTCGATTCGCGCCGCTATGTCCTGGCGCATCTCTCCGGCAACCGTATCGTCGAGATGGTCCACGAGGACCTCAAGCTCTCCAAGGTGCTCACCAAGCAAGCCTTCGAGAACGCCATTCGCACCAACGCCGCGATCGGCGGCTCGACCAACGCGGTCATTCACCTGAAGGCGATAGCCGGACGCATTGGCGTCGACTTGCCATTGGATGACTGGACTCGGGTTGGCCGAGGCACGCCGACCATCGTCGATCTGCAGCCCTCCGGGCGCTTCTTGATGGAAGAGTTCTACTATGCCGGTGGCCTACCCGCCGTGTTGCGTCGACTGGGCGAAGCCGATCGGTTGCCGCACAAGGATGCGTTGACCGTCAACGGCAAGACGATCTGGGAAAACGTGCAGGACGCGCCACACTATAACGACGAGGTGATCCGGCCGCTGGACAATCCGCTGCGTGAAGATGGTGGCATCTGCATTCTGCGCGGCAATCTGGCGCCCAATGGCGCGGTGCTCAAGCCCTCGGCGGCCAGCCCCGAGCTGATGAAGCATCGCGGCCGGGCGGTGGTGTTCGAGAATTTCGACGACTACAAGGCGCGGATCAACGACCCGAACCTGGAAGTCGAGGCCAATGATATTCTGGTCCTGAAACACTGCGGCCCGCGCGGGTATCACGGTATGGCCGAAGTCGGCAACATGGGCCTGCCGCCGAAGATTCTCGAGCAGGGCATTACCGACATGGTGCGCATCTCCGACGCCCGCATGAGCGGCACCGCCTACGGTACCGTGGTATTGCACGTGGCGCCGGAAGCCGCCGCCGGTGGTCCATTGGCCGCGGTCCACAACGGCGACTGGATCTCGATGGATTGCGACAGCGGCGCGCTCAATCTCGAGGTCGACGACGCCGAGATCGCCCGGCGGCTGGCGGAAGCCGATCCCATGGCGGCATCGAACCAGATCGCCACGACCGGCGGCTACCGCCAGCTCTATATCGAGCGGGTGCTGCAGGCGGACGAGGGCTGCGATTTCGACTTCCTGCGCGGTTGCCGGGGTGCCGAGGTGCCGCGCCATTCGCATTGAAATATCGCTTGATAAGCGACTGCGCTCGATCAGGCTGTGTTAAAAATCGGCTTAGAATGCTCATTTACACCCCGTAAACTCCGCTTCTTCGCCGATTTTTGCCTTGCCTGATCTTCGCTCGCCAGCTTTTCAAACGATATCACTACGATTATTTGAAAGGAGCGTAATGACTCGGTTGATTACTCGCCCATCAATGTGGCGGTGATCTTCCGGGCACCGCCATGCTCGCGATGTTCGCCCAGCCAGATGCCTTGCCAGGTGCCGGTGAGCAGGCGTCCTTTGTCGGCCGCGAGGGTCAGTTCGGCGCCGAACAGGCTGGCCAGTACGTGGGCGGGCATGTCCGGGCCTTCGAGCGTATGCCGCATGCCGGGCAGGTTTTCCGGTGCCAGCTTGCTGGCGAACAGCGCCATGTCGTGCCGCACGTCGGGGTCGGCATTCTCGTTGAGCGTCAGTGATGCGGAGGTATGCATCAGCTGCAGATGCAGAAGCCCGGTGCGGATGTCGTGCATGCCGGAAAGCGCGCCGAGAATCTCGTCGGTGACCAGATGAAAGCCGCGCGAACGGGGTTTGAGCGAGAACTGTTGACGATGCCACATGGAGTTGGCTCCTTGGTAACGTTGGTGTGGATGCGCTCGATGACCATTTCATCGACGTTTCGTAAAAATGGCGCTGATCTGTGAGACCAAAGTTTGACTGGTCAGCCGAGAATGGGCGTGCCTATACTGGCTGCGTTGGCAGCTCCATCGTCGCTGCAAGATCGACGGACGAGACATTCGCTCCCCCTTGACGGTAAAGGGTTCGCCGTGGCTTTGAAAGGGATGGCGATGTCGTCACGCCAGATGGGTTCTATCCGAAATTGCCCGTTTCAGGAGGGATGTCATGGCCGCTCCACGTCTCTATATGTTCCAGACAGGAACGCTGAAGTGTCGTGTGTGCAACATCAAGATGAACGCGGGACTGGATGATTACGAGATCCCCGTTCCCTGGTATCTGATCACTCATCCCAAGGGCAACGTGGTCATCGACGGCGGGTGCGCGGTCGAATGCGCGAGCGATCCGAAGGGATACTGGGGCGATATCACTTCTGTCTACTGGCCGGTCATGCGGGAAGAAGAGGGCTGCGTCCAGGCCTTGAAGGCGTTCGGGATCGAACCCGCCGACGTTCGCTATGTTCTGCACAGCCATCTGCATCTGGACCACACCGGTGCCACCGGGCGCTTCCCGAATGCCATCCATATCGTGCGACGCTGCGAATACGAGTATGCGATGGCGCCGGATTGGTTTTCGGCGGGTGGCTACATTCGTGCGGATTTCGATCGGCCCGACGTGAAATGGCATCTGCTGGAAGACCACGACGATGGCTACGATGTCTTCGGCGACGACACGATCCGGTTCATCTTCACGCCTGGGCACGCGCCGGGACATTCCAGTTTCCTGCTTCGCTTGCCGGAAACCGGGCCGGTGCTGCTGGCCGTGGATGCTGCCTATACCACCGATCATTGGGACGAAAAGGCTCTGCCGGGCTTTCTGGCCTCGACCGTCGATGCGGTGCGCTCCGTTCGAAAACTGCATGCCCTGGCGGAAAAGACCGGTGCGCTGGTGGTGACCGGACACGATCCCGAGGCATGGCCAACCTTCCGTCACGCCCCGGAATACTACGCTTGATCGGCGAGGCGACCGATCGATACATCCATTGCATGACAGTGCCCGTCGACCGGCGTCGATGGTAGGCGCTACTGATCGCGTATCACTGGAGAGCTTGTATGAAAATTCGTGCCGCCGTGATTCATGAAATGAAGAGGCCTCGCCCGTATCGGGAGTCGCTGCCGATGTCGGTCGAGGAGGTCGAGCTGGATGGGCCAGGGCCGGGGGAGGTGCTGGTCAAGATGCGTGCCGCCGGTCTGTGTCATTCGGATCTGTCCACGATCAATGGCGATCGTCCGCGCCCGTTGCCCATGGTGTTGGGCCACGAGGCGGCCGGTGAAGTCGCCGAAGTCGGCGAGGGCGTGACCGATCTCGCCCCCGGCGATCACGTGGTGTTCTCCTTTGCGCCCAGCTGCGGTGCGTGTTCGTCGTGTCTTTCCGGGCGGGCGGCGTTGTGTCAGCCCGGTGCGGCAGCCAACACCGCCGGGCATCTGCTGGGTGGCGGGATGCGTCTGCACAAGAATGGCCAGAAGATCTATCACCATATCGGCGTTTCCGGTTTTGCCGAGTACACGGTGGCGTCGCGCCGCTCCCTGACCCGGATCGATCCGGACCTGCCTTTCCATATCGCGGCGCTGTTCGGATGCGCGGTGCTGACAGGCGTCGGTGCGCTGGTGCATACGGCGGGCCTGAGATTGGGCCAGTCGGTGCTGGTCGTCGGCCTGGGCGGCGTCGGGCTAGCGGCGGTCATGGGCGCCGTCGGTGGCGGCGCGCGACAGGTGATCGCGGCGGATATTGCGCCGGACAAGCTGGAGACCGCCAAGGCGATGGGCGCCACGCATATCGTCAACAGCGGCGATCCGGATGCGGTAGAGCAGGTGCGCGAGATCAGCGGCGGCGGGGTGGACATCGCGGCCGAATTCGCGGGTGTGGCCAAGGCGCTGGAGTTCGCCTACGAGTCCACCGCCCGCGGCGGTACGACCGTGACTTCCGGCCTGCCGCATCCTGACGTGCGGTTCGCCATCAGCCCGACGCGCATGGTGGCCGAGGAGCGCACGCTCAAGGGCTCCTACCTGGGCGGTCACGTGCCATCGCTGGACGTGCCCGAATATATCGCGCTCTATCAGTCCGGCCGCCTGCCGGTGGATCGGCTGCTGACGCACCGATTGAAACTCGACGAGATCAACCTCGGTTTCGACCGTCTGGCGAGTGGCGAGGCGATACGTCAGATCATCGATTTCGATTGAGCCTCGAACCGGACGGGGCATGCTCCGGCTGCTAGTCTTGAATGAGTCTCGAAGGCGTAGTCCGACGTTCGGGCTGCGCCTTTGCATTTCATCCGTCATCGATAGGAGAAGGTCATGGCTCAGACACGAGTCGAGCGCGATAGCATGGGCGAACTGGAAGTCCCGGAGAGCGCGCTCTATGGCGCTCAAACGCAGCGTGCGGTGAACAATTTTCCGGTCAGTGGTCAGCCGTTGCCACCGGCATTCATCGCGGCGGTGGCCCGTATCAAGCGTGCTGCGGCGCAGGTCAATCAGGAGCTGGGGCTGCTGGACGAAGCCCGGGCCAGGGCTATCGTGGCCGCAGCCGACGAGATCATCGACGGCAAGCATCCCGACCAGTTCCCGGTCGATGTGTTCCAGACGGGGTCGGGCACCTCGACCAACATGAACGTCAACGAGGTCATCTCGCACCTCGCGAGTCGCGATGGGCTCGAAGTCGGCCCCAACGATCATGTCAACATGGGGCAGTCGAGCAATGATGTGATCCCCACGGCCATCCATCTGGCGGCGGCGGTCCAGGTTCGCGAGCGCCTGCTGCCGGCGCTCGGCTACTTGCGCTCGGTCATCGACGACAAGGCGAAGGATGTCGACGACGTGGTCAAGACTGGCCGCACGCATCTGATGGACGCGATGCCGGTGCGCCTGAGCCAGGAACTGGGTGGCTGGTCCAGCCAGGTCGGTCAGGCGATCGCGCGACTGGAAGACGGGTTGAAGCGTATCACTCGCCTGGCCCTGGGCGGTACGGCGGTCGGCACCGGCGTCAATGCGCATCCCGAGTTTGCCGACAAGGTGGCGCAGCGTCTGGCCAGCGATACCCATCTCGATTTCCGCCCCAACGACAGCTTTTTTGCCAGCCTGGCGTCGCAGGACGCGGCGGTGGAGCTTTCGGGACATCTCAAGACGTACGCCGTCGCGGTGATGAAGATCGCCAACGATCTGCGCTGGATGAACTCCGGCCCGCTGGCCGGTCTGGGGGAGATCGAGCTGGAGGCGCTGCAGCCGGGCAGTTCGATCATGCCGGGCAAGGTCAACCCGGTGATTCCCGAGTCCGCCGCCCAGGTTGCGGCACAGGTCATCGGTAACGATGCGGCGATCACCGTCGGCGGGCAAAGCGGCAATTTCCAGCTCAACGTCATGCTGCCGCTGATCGCGCACAATCTGCTGGGTTCGATCACGCTGCTGACCAACGTCAGCCGCCTGCTGGCAGACCGCGCCATCGCCACGTTCAACGTGCGTCGCGACAACATCGAGAGTCCGCTGTCCCGCAACCCGATTCTGGTAACGGCGCTCAATTCGGTGATCGGTTACAACGCGGCAGCGGCGGTGGCCAAGAAAGCCTATCAGGCAGGACGGCCGATCATTGATGTCGCCGAGGAAGAGACCGATCTCTCCCGTGAGGAGCTGGAGCGTCTGCTCGATCCTGCCAAACTGACCGAAGGGGGAATTCCGGAGTAACGACTTCGAATGGATTCCTTCTCCGAACGTCGTTATTCCGACGTTCCCGGCCGAAAGCAAGACGACAACGCCACCCGTTCGGGTGGCGTTGTCGTCTGTAAGACTATCGCTGCGGAGACGGCCTCAAACCGGCGCTTCGCCACGCCGTTCCTGAGCCTCTTCGATGGTGTCCGCGGCCTCTTCGCGCTCCTCCGTGTCGGCCTTTTCGGACTCGTTCTCGTCGGCGCGAGAAGGGTTGTGACATAGCGTGACCAGAATCGGGAAATGGTCCGACCCGATCTCGGACAACCGCTGCATATGAACGAGCGTGAAATGCTCGGTCACGAACACATGATCCAGTGGCCAGCGCAGCAGGGGATACTTGGCGTGGAAGGTGCTATACCGGCCGCGGCCCCGTCGCAGATCGAGCATGCCGCTGATCTTGCAGAACAGTTTGGTCGTGGGTGACCACGCCACGTCGTTGAGATCGCCAGCAACGATGGTCGGGCAGTTGTTCTTGGCAATCGTCTGGCCGACCAGCAGCAATTCGGCATCTCGCCATAATGATTCGTCGCTTTCCGAGGGTGCGGGCGGCCGCGGGTGCAGCGCGTGGAAGCGAATGCGCTTACCGCTCCTGAGTTTGACCCAGGCATGAATCGAGGGGATGTCGTCCTGGATCAGCCACTGGACCTCGACGTCTTCCAGCGGTAGCCGGGAATAGAGGTGCATGCCGTAAAGATTGTCGAGAGGAATGCGCACGGCTTCCGGCATCGCTTCGCCAATGGCGGCATCCATCTGATCTCCCCACCACTGATCGGATTCCAGGGTCAGCAGAATATCGGGCTGGTGCTTCTCGACGAGAGCGATCAGTTTGTCGGCCTGGCGATTGGGCGTCAGCACGTTGGAGATGAGCAGCTTGAGCTCGCCCTCCGGCTCGTGCGACTTGGCCTTGACCACGGTGCGCCGAGCCAAAGGCGTCCATGGGTAGATTCGCACCCACTGAATGGCGGCAGCGACCCCGCTGGCGGCGATCCCGGCCCAGTGCCACCAGGCATCGGGATGAAAAGCGAGCTGAACCAGTGCCAGTAAGGTGGCGACGATGGCGATCTGGAGCAGCGGGAAATCGAAACTGCGAACACTCCAGTGACGGATCCGCATGTAGGGCGCCATGGTGATCAGCAGGACGAGGCAGCCGAGACCGGTAAGAAGAAGTTGCAGCAACTGGTGGTTCCTTGTGTCGGGATAGGACGCCGTGTTCGGCCAAGGTTAACAGAAACATGACCGGCACCCACGGCCAGTATGGCCTGGCGACGATTCCCGACAGAGCGAAATTCGTGAGACTTTAGAAGGGGTTGGCCAGGAACTTCACAGCCATCTTGCCCGGGCTGCGTTCATGAACCTGGCTCATGAAACCTTGGAAAGAACCCCCTGATTGGCGATGGCCGGATGCTGCTCCAGGTAGTGCGTCAGCGCCTGTTGTTCATCCTGGGTCAAACGTAGCCCCAGCTTGCTGCGACGCCACAGAATATCCTCTCTGCCATGTGCCCATTCGTGTTCGATCAGGTAGTCGACCTCGGCGCGCGTCAAGCCGCCGCCGAAATGCTGGCCGAGGTCTTCCTGGCTCTGTTTGCCTTCCAGGAAATTAAGGCACAGCGTGCCGTAACTGGAGCCAAAGCGTTCGGCACGCTCCCGGCCGAGGAACGGATACTCGCGCAGCAACTGTGTGACGAATGCCTGACGCGATTCGATATCCCCGCCAGGGAGTCGAGCGTCGGCCGTCCAGGCTTGCCCCATGTGCGGCAGCAGTGGTTGCAGTTTGTGCATGGCCGCTTCGGCGAGCTTGCGGTAGGTCGTGATCTTGCCGCCGAAGATCGACAGCATCGGCACGCCGTGCTTGTCGAGATCGAGCGTGTAATCGCGCGTCATGGCGGAGGGGTTTTCCGATTCGTCATCGCATAGCGGCCGGACGCCGGCATAGGTCGAAATGACATCCGCTCGGCTCAGCTTCCTGACGAAGTGCGCATTGAGTACGTCGAGCAGGTAGTCGATCTCTTCGTCGTTGATGCTGACCTTGGCCGGGTCGCCCTGGTAGCGGCGATCGGTCGTGCCGATCAGGCTGAAACGCTGCTGGTAGGGGAGCACGAAAACGATGCGACCATCCTGGTTCTGAAGAATGTAGGCCCGATCGTCGTCGTTGAGTCGCGGCACGATCAGGTGGCTGCCCTGAATCATGCGGATGCCGTAACGCGAATCACGCTTGGCATTGCCTTTGACGAAGGATTCCACCCAGGGGCCGGCGGCGTTGACCAGCACCTTGCCCCGATGCTCGTGGCGTTCGCCGGTGTCCCGGTCTTCGAGGCTGACCACCCAGTGCCCCGATTCCTCGCGAGCCTCGGTGCAGCGGGTGCGAACCCGGATGTCCGCGCCTTTTTCCTGCGCCTGCAGCGCATTGAGGACCACCAGCCGGGCATCATCCACCCAGCAGTCTGAGTATTCGAACCCGCGCTTGATCGTCGGCACCAGTGGGCTCTCGCTGCCGAAGCGCAGGCTCCTGGCGTTGGGCAGGCTGTCCCGGTGGCTCAGGTGATCGTAGAGGAACAGCCCGGTACGAATCATCCAGCCCGGACGAAGGTGGGGCTGATGCGGAAGGATGAAGCGTAGCGGCCAGACGATGTGAGGCGCCTTGCGCAGCATGACTTCGCGCTCCCTCAGCGCCTCGCGAACGAGGCGGAATTCCCGATGCTCGAGATAGCGAAGGCCGCCATGGATCAGCTTGCTGCTGGCGGAGGAGGTCGCGCTGGCCAGATCGTCCTGTTCGCACAGGAGCACGGAAAGGCCTCGTCCGGCGGCGTCGTTGGCGATGCCGGTACCGTTGATGCCGCCTCCGACAACGATGAGATCGTAAACGTGGTGCCCTGTCGTTGAGGCCATGCCGTCCTCCGAAAAGGTGATGGAGTTGGATATGTTCGATTGCGAAAATAGTTTAATCACTTCCGAACATCAATAGTGGCAGGGTGTTTTCATAGACCAATTGGGGAGGGGAAGAGCAGCCAGCGGGGCCATATGGCGAAACGACAAAGCCGGCGCGAGGCCGGCTTTGTCAAAAGAGAAGGGTAGAGACTTCAGCCGGCGTAGGCCGTGACGGCTTCTCTGTCGGCAGGGACCGACGGGTCGGCGACGTAAAGTGCGACGTCGTGTTCGCGCATCAGACGGCACAGCATCTCCGGGGGCTGGCGGTCGGTGAAGAAGGCATTGATCTGGCTGAGATTGCCCTGACGCACCACGGCGTTGCGATGGAACTTCGAGTGATCCGCTGCCAGGAAGACCTGGCGGGAGTTGCGCAGGATGGCCTGCGCTACGCGGACTTCCTGATAATCGAACTCCAGCAATGAGCCATCGCCATCGATGCCGCTGATCCCGATGATGCCGTAGTCCACCTTGAACTGGTTGATGAAATCGATGGTGGCCTCGCCGATGATGCCGCCGTCGCGAGAGCGAACCTGGCCGCCGGCGACGATGACGTTGAAGTCGGTCTTGTGCTGCAGAATGGCGGCCACGTTGAGGTTGTTGGTGATGACTTCGAGTCCGCTGTGCTGGCATAGCGCCTCTGCAATGAACTCGTTGCTGGTCCCGATGTTGATGAACAGTGACGAAGAGTCGGGAATATGGCTGGCGAGCATCTCGGCGATGCGACGCTTGGCGTCCAGGTTCAACGTCTTGCGGGTGTGATAGGCGGTGTTGACGGTGCTCGACTCGAGTCCGGCGCCGCCATGGACGCGCTTGACGACACCTTCTTCCGCCAGTTGATTGAGGTCCCGGCGCACCGTCTGGGGCGTGACATCGAAGTCTCTCGCGAGTTGTTCGATCGACGCATAGCCCTGGCGCTTGACCAGCTCGACGATGGCTGCGTGACGTTCCTGCTGTGTCATGTTGATTCCCTGCCGCGGCCCGATGGCTATTCTGGAAAAGGGTTGATTGGCTCTACAAAGTCTTTCTAGAAAGCGTTTTTAGAAAGAGTGGGTTGGCGCCAGTTTACCAAAGCCGACCGCATTGCCGTTGCTTCGGGTAAGGCCGCGGCGTTCCTTGTGAGTTCGACCATGGTCTAAGTGTTGGAAAGCGAATTCATATTGTTGTCAATCGAAAATAAAAATAGGGTTGATAGTCTGAAAACGAACCTTCCGGTGTAGCGATTCCGATCATGGGTCGCGTTCCGGCTGAACGTGACCATCAAGGAGTAAAACGATGGCTTCATATATTCTGTCTATCGATCAGGGGACGACGAGCTCCCGGGCGATACTGTTCGACCGCCAGGGTCAGGTCGCGGGCGTGGCTCAGGAAGAGTTCGCTCAGCATTTTCCGCATGATGGTTGGGTCGAGCACCATACCGACGATATCTGGCAGTCGGTGTTGCGAACCTCTCGTCAGGTCATGCAGAACCTGGGCGTTTCCTCCAGTGACGTTGCCGGCATCGGAATTACCAACCAGCGCGAAACCACCGTGCTGTGGGATCGCAAGACGGGCGAAACGCTTCACAACGCCATCGTCTGGCAGGATCGACGCACCAGCAGCTATTGCCGGGAACTGATCCAGCAGGGCCACGAGAACTTCATCCAGGAGCGCACGGGGCTGCTGATCGACCCTTACTTCTCGGCGACCAAGATTCGTTGGCTGCTGGACAACGTGGAAGGCGCTCGGGAGCGGGCCGAGCGTGGCGATCTGGCTTTCGGGACGGTCGACAGTTTCCTGCTGTGGAAACTCACCGGCGGCAAGGTGCACGCCACCGATGCGACCAACGCTTGCCGTACCTGTCTGTTCAACATCCATACCCAGGCCTGGGATCAGGAGCTGCTCGATCTGTTCCAGATTCCGGCGTCGCTCATGCCCGAAGTGCTAGACTCCAGCGCCGAGTTCGGCATCACCACACCGGAATTGCTGGGCGGCCCGATCCCCATCGCGGGGATTGCCGGCGATCAGCAGGCCGCGCTGATCGGCCAGACCTGCTTTTCTCCCGGCATGTGCAAGAGCACCTACGGTACCGGCTGTTTCATGATCATGAATACCGGCGATACGCCGGAGGTTTCCAGAAACCGTCTTCTGACGACGGTGGCCTACCGCCTGAACGGCAAGCCGACCTACGCCATGGAAGGCAGCATTTTCGTGGCGGGTGCCACCGTGCAATGGATGCGGGACGGTCTCAAGCTCTTCGGCACGGCTTCCGAAACCGAAGCGCTGGCCCGCAAGACTCGGATGGGGCACGGCGTCTATCTGGTGCCGGCGTTCACCGGTCTGGGGGCGCCGCATTGGGATCCGCAGGCCAGGGGGGCGATCTTCGGCTTGACGCGGGATACCGGTATCGCCGAGATCGTGGCGGCCGGGTTGCAGGCCGTCTGCTACCAGACGCGCGATCTGCAGGGTTGCATGGACGACGACATCGAGGCTCGCATCGACCGCCTGCGCGTCGACGGCGGCATGGTCAGCAACAATTGGGTCATGCAGTTCCTGGCGGACATGCTGGGCGTCCCGGTGGACCGGCCCACGATTCTGGAGACCACCGCGCTGGGCGCGGCCTATCTGGCCGGATTGCAGGTCGGCTGGTATTCGAACCTCGAGGAGATCAGCGCGCTCTGGCGCTGCGAGCGTACCTTCGAACCGCAGATGACAGAAGCCGAGCGGGAACGGCTCTACAGCGGCTGGCTCGATGCCATATCCCGCGTGAAGTGTCGTGACCAGACAGGTGCGGAAGCATGATCTGGGAGGTCATGCGCGGCGAATTCCTCGGCACGATGTTCCTGATCGTGTTCGGCGGTGGTGTCGTCGCCAATGTCGTGCTCACCAACACCAAGGGTAACGGTTCGGGGTGGATCGTCATCGCGACGGGGTGGGGCTTTGCGGTCATGATCGGCGTCTTCGTGGCGATGGCCACCGGATCGCCGCAGGCCGATCTCAACCCCGCCGTTACCTTGTCCAAATGGATTCTGGGCATCCATCAGGGGGTCGAGCTGGTAGGCTCGATGATCGCCGCGCAGATGGCGGGCGCCTTCGTGGGGGCTATCGGTGTCTGGCTCGCCTATCTGCCTCACTGGCGGTGTACTGAAGATAGCGCGGTCAAGCGGGCGGTATTCTGTACCGATCCGGCGGTCTCGCACCGGACCGGCAACCTGCTCTGCGAGCTCATTGGTACGCTGGTGCTGATCTTCGGCATCGGCGCGATCGCCAGCTCCGGGACGATCAGCGACGGTCTGCTGCCTTACCTGGTCGGCATGCTGGTCTGGGCGATCGGGCTGTCGCTGGGCGGGCCTACCGGATACGCGATCAATCCCGCACGGGATCTGGGGCCGAGGTTGGCTCACGCCGTGCTGCCCATTCACGGCAAGGGGGACTCGGGCTGGCAGTATGCCTGGGTTCCCATCGTCGGGCCGCTGGCGGGCGCGGTGGTTGCCGCGCTGATGTGGCAGCGCCTGTTGCCGGTTTGATGGCAGGTGCCAATGGGCAGCGGTATTCAGGCGATGCGACGTGGCATTGCGGTAGATGGCGCGTCGCTCGCCGGCCGAAAGCGAATTGTCTCGACATGACAGGCAGTTGGCGAAAATTTTTTATGTGTAGAGGGTTGCATTCCGCGGCTGCCCGGGTAGAATTCGCATCCGTTGTCACGGCGAGCCCGCCGCAACACGAAGTAGGACCGTAGCTCAGTTGGTTAGAGCGCCACGTTGACATCGTGGAGGTCAGCGGTTCAAATCCGCTCGGTCCTACCAATACAGATTGGGCTTGTGACGACTACCTACAGGACCATAGCTCAGTTGGTTAGAGCGCCACGTTGACATCGTGGAGGTCAGCGGTTCAAATCCGCTTGGTCCTACCAGATTTCGAAACCCCGAGCTCCGGCTCGGGGTTTTTTGTGTCCGTTATTCCATTCTTACCATCCGCCATCCGCCATCCGCCATCCGCCATCCGCCATCCGCCGCTGACGAATCGTCATCGGTCACCGAAACGCCATTCGCTTCCGCCGACCGTGTTGGTTTCCGAACAAGTAGTGTTGGAAACCCGCCTCTTTCCACTGCCGTTATTATCGTAAAGCGAGTGCTACGTGTTGGACATTAGTGGTTAAGACTAAGGTGTTAAATATTTTAAGTTCATTCAAATCAAACAAATAGAATTCTTTTTTTATTAGTGACGCTGATTCCTTTTTTGGTCGTATAGCTTTATGAAACGGCTGTTCTAGGATGCTCGAAAGAGAAAAAGGAACGGCGCCACTCATGTCATTACAACTCGACAACGTGACACTGTCCGTGCGGGGCGAGACCTATATCGATAATGCCTGCCTGACGCTGGAGCCAGGGTCGTTCAATGTGCTGCTGGGGCATACGCTGGCGGGAAAGACGACGTTGATGCGGCTGATGGCCGGCCTGGATATGCCGGATCGGGGAACGGTGCATCTTGGCGGACGGGACATGACCCATGTGCCGGTACGCCAGCGCAATGTCTCGATGGTCTATCAGCAGTTCATCAACTATCCCACGTTGACGGTTTTCGACAACATCGCTTCGCCGCTCAAGCAGGCCAAGGTATCTCATCAGGAGATCGCCCGACGAGTCGAGGAGACCGCCGCGATGCTGGGCATCCAGCACCTGCTGGGACGATACCCGCAGGAGCTCTCCGGCGGCCAGCAGCAACGCACGGCGATGGCTCGCGCACTGGTCAAGGACGCCGACCTGGTACTGTTCGACGAACCACTGGTCAACCTCGACTACAAGCTGCGCGAAGCTCTGCGGGTGGAAATGCGCAAGCTGTTCGAGTCGCGCCATACCATCGCCGTCTACGCCACTACCGAACCCGCGGAAGCGCTGGCGCTGGGCGGCACGACCACGCTGCTGCACCAAGGCCGGATCGTCCAGAGCGGCCCCAGCGACGAGGTCTATCGCCACCCTTGCAACCGGGAGGCGGCGAGCCTGTTCGGCGAGCCGCCCATCAATCTGATGCCGATGACGATACGCGGCGAGGAGTGTCGGATTGCTGGCTTGCATCAGCCGCTGCCGGACGTGTGGCGTTCGCTGCCGGCCGGTGAGTACCAGGTGGGTATCCGACCACACCACTGGTCGCTGCAGCCGCTCGATGAGCCAGCGTTTCGCCTGCCGGTCATCGTCCGTGTGGCGGAGATCAGCGGCTCCGAGACATTCCTGCATCTATCGCATGACCGGATCGACCTGGTGGCGCATTTGATCGGCATTCACGAGTTCGGCGTCGACCAGGCTCTGGAGATGCAGGTGGCCTGTCGCCAGCTGTTCGTGTTCGAACCGGATGGCGACCTGGTGTTGTCGCCGTCTTCGCCGCTGCCAGCGCCTGCGAGCGTTTGAGGAGATCCAGACATGGCGGAAATTCGCCTGGAGCAGTTGGCGCACAGCTATCACGGCAACCCTTCGAAACCTGCCGACTATGCCTTGCGACATATGGAGCACGTGTGGGAACAGGGCGGGGCTTACGCCTTGCTAGGCCCTTCGGGCTGCGGCAAGAGCACGCTGCTCAATATCATTTCCGGACTATTGGTGCCCTCCGAAGGGCGTGTGCTTTACGACGGCAAGTCGGTCAACGATCTCAGCCCGCAGCAGCGCAACATCGCTCAGGTTTTTCAGTTTCCGGTGGTCTACGACACCATGACCGTATTCGAGAATCTGGCGTTTCCGCTACGCAATCAGGGACATGACCGTGATCGCATCGATCATCGAGTGCGCGAGGTGGCCGAGGCGTTGGAGATCGAACCTCTATTGAGCCGCAAGGCACAGAACCTGACTGCGGACGAAAAGCAGAAGGTGTCGATGGGGCGCGGCCTGGTGCGCGACGATGTGGCGGCCATCCTGTTCGACGAGCCGCTGACGGTGATCGATCCGCAGCTGAAGTGGCGGCTGCGGCGCAAACTCAAGGAGATCCACCAGCGCTTCAACGTGACAATGGTCTACGTCACCCATGATCAGCTCGAAGCGTCCACCTTCGCCGATAAGATCGCAGTGATGTACCAGGGACAGATCGTGCAGTTCGGCACGCCGCGAGAGCTGTTCGAGAATCCGCAGCATACCTTCGTCGGCTACTTCATCGGCAGCCCCGGCATGAACCTGCTCGACATCACGCTGGGCTCGTCAGGGGTCGAGCTCGAGGGGCGAGTGCTGCCAGTGGAGGAATCGATCGTCGCGCAGCTGCGTCGAGGAGGCGAAGGGCGTCTGCAGCTCGGCATCCGTCCGGAGTTCGTGCAGCTCGTCGCCTCCGAGGCGTCGACGCTGCACGGCCAGGTGGATCTGGTCCAAGACCAGGGCACCTTCAAGATCGTCGATGTGCGTCTCGACACGCCGTCGGCGGCCGTGATCAAGGCGCGTCTGGGTGAAGAGCAGCTCGTACCGGAAGGGCGTGTCGGACTGACGTTCCCGGCGGCCTGGCAACGTTTCTATCGTGATGACCGGCTGGTGGAGATCATGCCATGAAACCCTATAACAACAAGGCCTGGTGGCTGGTGTTGCCCGTCTTCGTGCTGGTGGCGTTCAGCGCCATCATTCCGATGATGACGGTGGTCAATTACTCGGTACAGGACATCTTCGACCCGAGCACGCGCTACTTCGTGGGCACCGAGTGGTATCGGGAGATTCTCACGGATCCCAGGTTGCTGGATTCGCTGATGCGGCAGTTCGTCTATTCATTTTGCGTGCTGGCCATCGAGGTGCCGCTGGGCATCATCGTCGCGTTGTCGATGCCGCGGCGGGGGCTGGGCGTGCCGTTCAGTCTGATTCTGCTGTCTCTGCCGTTGCTGGTGCCGTGGAACGTGGTGGGCACGATCTGGCAGATCATCGGCCGAGAGGACATCGGCCTCTATGGCTGGACCCTCAACAGTCTCGGGCTCGACTACAACTACGCCTCCAACCCGCGGGACGCCTGGGCGACGGTGCTGGTGATGGATGTCTGGCACTGGACGTCGCTGGTGGCGCTGCTGTGCTACTCCGGACTGCGCTCGATTCCGGACGTCTACTACCAGGCCGCGCGAATCGATCGCGCCTCGTCCTGGGCGGTGTTCCGCTACATCCAGCTGCCGAAGCTCAAGAACGTGCTGCTGATCGCGGTGATGCTGCGATTCATGGACAGCTTCATGATCTACACCGAGCCGTTCGTGCTCACCGGCGGCGGGCCGGGCACGGCGACGACGTTCCTTAGCCAGACGCTGACCCAGATGGCGCTAGGCCAGTTCGACCTGGGCCGGGCCGCGGCGTTCTCGCTGATCTATTTCCTGATCATCCTGCTGGTGACCTGGGTGTTCTACACCGCCATGACGCATAACGACAACAAGGGATGACGCCGCCATGAAATTGCGTAAAAGCCTGGTGATGCTGATCTATCTACTGTTCGTGCTGGTGCCGATCTACTGGCTCGTCAACATGTCGCTGAAGTCGAACCGGGAAATTCTGGGCGGTCTCACCCTGTGGCCGGCGGCGCCGACGCTGGACAATTACCGGGTCATCTTCACCGAGCCGACCTGGTACACGAGCTATCTCAACTCCCTCAGCTACGTGTCGATGAACATGCTGATCTCGCTGCTGGTGGCGTTGCCGGCCGCCTATGCGTTCTCGCGCTACCGCTTCCTGGGCGACAAGCACATGTTCTTTTGGCTGTTGACCAACCGGATGGCGCCACCGGCGGTTTTCCTGCTGCCGTTCTTCCAACTCTATTCGGCGGTGGGGCTGTTCGATACGCCGATCGCCGTGGCGCTGGCGCACTGCCTGTTCAACGTGCCGCTGGCGGTGTGGATTCTGGAGGGCTTCATGTCGTCGGTGCCCAAGGAGATCGACGAAACGGCTTATATCGACGGCTATACCTTTCCCAAGTTCTTCGTCCGCATCTTCTTGCCGATGATTCGACCCGGCATCGGTGTCACCGCGTTTTTCTGCTTCATGTTCTCGTGGGTGGAGCTGCTGCTGGCGCGGACGCTGACTTCGGTCGACGCCAAGCCGATCGTGTCGCAGATGACCCGCACGGTATCGGCATCCGGCATCGACTGGGGCGTGCTGGCGGCAGCCGGCGTGGTGGCACTGCTACCCGGCATCGCCGTGATCTATTTCGTGCGCAATCACGTTGCCAAGGGCTTTGCCCTGGGCCGCGTCTGATCGGCTCGCCGGAAAGAGAGGAGATCATCATGGGCTGGATGGCCTGGACACTACCGACGGCACTGTTCTTTTCGGCGATCGCGCTGATGCTGGTGGCGATGACGGTGTGGCAGACCGTATCCCCGGCGCGCGAGCGCAAAGGGTTCCTGCCGCTGGCCACATCGCGCGGCGACCGGCTGTTCATCGGCCTGCTGGCTTCGGCATACGTACATCTGCTGGTGCTGGCATTGACCGACTGGCCGCTATGGGTCGCGACCGCGATCTGCGTGGCAGGAATGGCAATCATCATGAAATGGGGGTAACGCATCGACCTGGGATCATCGTTCTTCATCGGGTAGCGCCACGATAGGACAAACGAAGGATAACAAAGAGGATTAACGCCATGTTCGATATCAAGCACGCCAAATCGTCTCGCCGAACGCCGCTTGGCATTGGCGTCGGGGTCAGTCTCGCGGGGCTGATGGCCATATCGGGAGCCGCAGTTGCTGATCAGTACCAGGACGCCGCCAAACGCTGGCTGGACGACGAGTTCTCGACCTCGACGCTCACGCCCGAGCAGCAGATGGCGGAGATGCAGTGGTTCATCGATGCCGCCAAGCCGTATCGCGGCATGCAGATTAATGTGGTTTCGGAAACGCTCACGACCCATAAATACGAATCCGAAGTGCTGGCCCGGGCGTTCAGCGAGATTACTGGTATCCAACTGACCCACGATCTGGTTCAGGAAGGGGACGTGATCGAGAAGCTGCAGACGCAGATGCAGTCCGGTCGCAATATCTACGATGCCTACGTCAACGATTCGGATCTGATCGGCACCCACGCGCGCTACGGCAAGGTGGTGCCGATTTCCGACATGATCGAGGGCGACGGGGCCGAGGTCACGTCGCCGACGCTGGATCTCGACGACTTCATCGGCCTGTCGTTCACCACGGGGCCTGACGGCAAGGTCTACCAGTTACCCGACCAGCAATTCGCCAATCTCTACTGGTTCCGCGCCGACTGGTTCGATGATCCGGAGATCAAGCAGCAATTCAAGGAGAAGTACGGCTACGAGCTGGGCGTGCCGGTGAACTGGTCGGCCTACGAGGATATCGCCGATTTCTTCACCAACGATGTCCACGATATCGATGGCGTGCGCGTCTACGGCCACATGGACTACGGCAAGAAGGATCCCTCGCTGGGCTGGCGTTTCACCGATGCCTGGTTCTCGATGGCCGGGGCCGGCGACAAAGGCATTCCCAACGGCCTGCCGGTCGACGAATGGGGTATTCGTGTCGAGCAGTGCCACCCGGTCGGTTCGAACGTCACCCGCGGCGGTGCAACCAATGGGCCGGCGGCGGTGTTCGCGACTCAGAAGTATATCGATTGGCTGCATGACTATGCGCCGCCGGAAGCTCAGGGCATGACGTTCTCCGAAGCGGGGCCGGTGCCGGCGCAGGGCAATGTCGCTCAGCAGATCTTCTGGTACACCGGCTTCACCGCCGACATGACGCAGCCAGGTCTGCCGGTGGTCAACGAGGACGGCACGCCCAAATGGCGCATGGCGCCGTCACCGGTGGGCCCATACTGGGAAGACGGCATGAAGAAGGGCTATCAGGACGTGGGTTCCTGGACCTTCATGGAGTCGACGCCCCAGAAGAACCGTCTCGCCGCCTGGCTCTACGCGCAGTTCGTGACGTCGAAATCAGTCTCTCTCCAGAAAACGCTGGTGGGGCTGACGCCGATTCGCGAGTCCGACATCCAGTCCGACGCGATGACCGAAGCCGCGCCCAAGCTGGGCGGGCTGGTCGAGTTCTATCGCAGCCCGGCGCGGCTGCAGTGGTCGCCGACCGGCACTAACGTGCCGGACTATCCCAAGCTCGCACAGCTGTGGTGGCAGTTCATCTCCCGCGCTGTCAGTGGCGAGACCAGTGCCCAGGAAGCGCTGGACGGTCTGGCGGACGCGCAGGATCGAATCATGGAGCGCCTGGAGCGCGCCAACGTCCAGCCGCAGTGTGGGCCGAAACTCAACGAGCCGCGCGATGCGCAGTACTGGCTGGACCAGCCCGGCGCGCCCAAGCCCAAGCTCGACAACGAAAAGCCGCAGGGCAAGACCGTTCCGTATGACGAGATGGTGAAGTCCTGGCAGGAGAGCTGAGTGAATTCTCGGACTGCAGCCACAACTCGAGGTTTTCGCGTCACCTAGGCGGCGACCTTCCCGCCGGTAGTCCGGCGGGATTTTTTTGCCCCGTTTTCGCCGGCAGCGGCGCTATTGTGCGCCTGGCCTCACGACTTTTGACCGGGCGGTAGCTACCATGGAGGGACAGCAGGAGTAGAACATGTCACTGAATTCGTTGTTCGAGCATATTCATCAGTTACCCAGCGTGCCCGCCGTGGTCACCGAACTGATCGCCAGTCTGGATAACGACAAGATCAGTATCCACCGCGTCTCGACCACGATTCATAAAGACCCCAACCTGAGTCTGAAATTGTTGCGCTCCGCCAATTCCGTGCGCTATGGCGTGGGTCGAAATGTAGCGACGATCGACGACGCCTTGTTGCTGCTGGGCTTCGACCGCGTGCGTACGCTGGTCATTGCCTCGGGCATGGTCGCTATGCTCAAGGAAGTGCCCGGTCTCGATCGCAAGGCGTTCTGGCGCGAGTCGTTCATGGTCGCCAATCTCAGTCGCACGATCGTGCGACATAGCCGCTTGCAAGGGCTGGCGCCGGAGACCGCTTTCACCTGTGGCATTCTGCATCACGTGGGCTCCGCGTTGATGCATATCGGTCACCCCGAAACCATGCAGCGGATCGACGCGCTGGTCGCAGAGGGCGCGCCGCGGGCCGAGCTGGAAGCCAACCAGTTCGGTTATACCTTCAGCGAGGTGGGCGCCGAGCTGGGGCGTCGCTGGCGCTTCCCCGAGCCCATCTGCAATGCGCTGACCTACCAGGGTAAACCGCTGGAATCCGTGCCGTTTTCGGCGTACGCCGCTGCCGTTCACCTGGCCATTGGTCTCTACCACGGTATCGCCAATGGGCGGCGCGAAGAACACGCCCTGGGTGAGATGCCGCGGGACGTTCGTCGGCCGCTCGCACTGGATCTGCTCTCGCTTTACGAGGAGATCCTGCAGAGCATGCGCACGGATGACGAACTGGATATTTTTCTGGAGTAAGCCCGAATTGCCGGATTTGACCGCCGTGGGACGGGGAGCTCAGACGACCGAGGTGTTGGTGTTCAGGTCGCTGGCCTTGGTGAACACGCTGCACAGGCGTTCGATGCCCGCCTGATCCTCGGCGTTGAAACGTGCAGGAACGGGGCTGTCGATATCCAGCACGCCCCACACTTTGTCGCCGACGACGATCGGTATCACCAACTCGGAACGCGAGGCCGCATCGCAAGCGATATGGTCCGGCACCGCATGGACGTCGTCGACTCGTTGCGTCTGACGTGAACGGGCCGCGGCGCCGCAGACGCCCTTGGTAAACGGGATCGGGTTGCAGGCCGGCAAGCCCTGGAAAGGACCCAGAACCAGCGTCTCGGGGTGGCGCTGAAGATAGAAGCCGACCCAGTTCAGCTCGCCTAGCGTCTGCATCAGGAAGGCGCTGGTCTGTGCGGCATTGGTCAGCCAGTCGCGAGTATCGAGCAGGGCTTGCAGCTGGCGCTCGAGGGAATCGTAGTCGGTCATCACGGGTTTCCTTGTCACGGGGAGAGGGTATCGAAACCAGAAACCAGCGCCCTGGGACGCTGGTTTCTGATTCGCTGCGGTGGCTAGCGAGAACCGGCCAGCGGATTCGCCGACCGGTGTCTGGCGACCCGGCTTACTTCCAGCCGGGAACGGCGCCACCCTCGAACAGCGCTTCGGCCTTGTCGGCGACGGCGTCCGACTGGTACGCCTTGACCAGTTCCTGAATCGCCTCGCGATCCTGATCGCCGCCACGCACCACGATCAGGTTGACGTAAGGCGAGTCCGGGCCTTCCTTGATCAGCGCATCATCCAGCGTCAGGCCGGCGGGCTGCGTGAAGGTGCTGTTGATGAACGCCATGTCGACGTCCTGCAGCACGCGCGGCATCTGGGCGGCCTCGATCTCCTTGAACGAATAATCGTGCGGATTCTCGGTGATGTTGATCGGCGTCGCTTCCAGGTTTTTCGGATCGTCGAGCGTGATCAGCCCGAGGTTGTCCATCAGGATCAGCGCGCGGCCTTCGTTGGTCGGATCGTTGGGTACGGCGATGGTCGCGCCGTCGGGCAGATCGTCGATGCTGTCGTACTTGGCGGAATAGGCGCCGATCGGATAGACGAACGTCTTGCCGGCAATGGCGAAATCATAGCCGCGGTCGTTGACCATCGAGCGCATGTAGGGCTCGTGCTGGTACGCATTGGCGTCCAGGCTGCCATCGGCGAGCGCGGCATTGGGCGTCACGTAATCGGTGAACTCGATGATCTCGACGTCGAGGCCGTACTTCTCCTTGGCGACCTGTTTTGCCACTTGCATGACATCGGTCTCGGGGCCGGCCATGGTGCCGACCTTGATGGTATCGTCGGCGGCATGCGCGGCACCGGCGACCAGGCCCAGGCTCAATGCGGCGGCGCTTAGCGTACGTGTGAGTGAAATCGGCATTGGCGAGACTCTCCCTGAACGATGTTGCTCATATCAATGTAGGGACGATGAATGGTGGAGCGATCCAAGATCGGCGTTCGCATTCATCGTCATCCGTTGTCCGCTGTAATATAACGGAATAACAGAAGACGCGGTAATTCATTCTGGTTATTAGTCTAGTGGAGGGCCGCAATCACTTGTGATCGCTCTTGCGCACCAGATAATCCCCCAGACTCTGGAATAGCTGCACCATGACCACAAGCACGACCACGGTGATCAGCATCACGGTCGGGTTGAAGCGGTTGTAGCCGTAGCGGATGCCCAGGTCGCCAAGCCCGCCACCGCCCACCGCGCCCGCCATGGCGGAGTAGCTGACCAGAGCGACGATGGTGATCGTCAGGCCATTGATGATGCCGCCACGCGCTTCCGGCAGCAGGACCTTCATGATGATCTGCATCGGCGTCGCGCCCATCGACTGGGCGGCTTCGACCAGGCCGGGAGAGACTTCGTTAAGCGCGCCTTCGACCAGCCGGGCGACGAACGGAATCGCGGCGATCGTCAGCGGCACGGCGGCGGCATTGGTGCCGATGGAGCTGCCGACGATCATGCGGGTGAACGGAATGATCGCCACCAGCAGGATAATGAACGGTACCGAACGCCCGACGTTGGTGACGATGCCGAGTATCGTGTTGACGACCGGCTGGGCGAGGATCTGGCGCGGCCGCGTCACATACAGCAATACGCCGAGGGGCACGCCCACCAGCGCCGACAGAATGCCGGCAACGGCGACCATGTAGAGCGTTTCCAGCGTGGACTGCCAGACGAGATCAATCAGTGCGCTGGACATGACCCATTACCTCCACTTGCAGATCAAAGGATTCGAGCGTTGTCAGCGCTTGTTGCGTCTGCGAAGCACTGCCCATCAGTTCGGCGATCATCAGGCCGAGCGTACGCCCCTGGATGGATTCGACCTTGGCCTGAAGAATGCTGACATCGATGCCATGTTCCCGGGCCAGGCGCGAGATCAGCGGAGTGGACACGCTGTCGCCGGAGAAGGTCAGCCGCACCACGGGGTGGGTGGTTTCGCCGGGCTCGGGTTCGAGCCGCTCGATCAGCGCCTGGGGCGCTTCCAGCTTGAGAAAGTCGTTCAGGAACTCCCGTCCCAGCTGCGTACCCGGCGCAGTGAAGAAGTCGCCGACATCGGCGTCTTCGACCAGGCGACCGTCGGAAATCAGCCCCACGCGATGACAAATGGTTTTCACCACTTCCATTTCGTGGGTGATCAGCAGGATGGTCAGCCCCAGTTGCTGGTTGATTTCCTGCAGCAGCGTCAGGATCGAGGCTGTCGTCTGCGGGTCGAGTGCCGATGTGGCTTCGTCGCACAGCAGCACCTTGGGACGGCTGGCGAGTGCGCGAGCGATGGCCACGCGCTGTTTCTGACCGCCGGACAGCTGCGCCGGATACTGTTTCGTCTTGTCCGCCAGCCCGGTCATCTCCAGCAGCGGAAGGACGCGCTCGCGAATGGTCTGGCGCGACTGCCCCATCAGCTCGAGCGGCAGGGCGACATTGTCGTAGACGGTGCGATTGGTCAGCAGATTGAAGTGCTGGAAGATCATGCCGCATTGATGGCGCGCCTGGCGCAGGGCGGCCGCATCCATCGCGGTCAGCTCCTGCCCGTCGATGATGACGCGGCCGGCGCTCGGGCGTTCGAGCAGGTTGACGCAGCGAATGAGCGTCGACTTGCCGGCGCCGGAGAGGCCGATGACGCCGTGAATCGTGCCCTTGGGCACCTGCAGGTCGATATCCTTCAGCGCCTGCACGGCACCGGGCCCGCTGCCGTAGGTTTTGGAGACGTTGTCCAGTGTGATCATTAGGCGTGTCGAAAGCGTCTGTCTGGGAGTCGGGGGAGCGGGGTGGGATTTCTCGCGCCTTGGGATATCACCGGCGCCAGCCCCGCTTCGATGAGGGCGCTAGTATACGGATCTCGCCGGACCAGAGCGACCGCTGGCGTCGGCTTCCGTCGCGAGATACCGTAAGCGACGGCGGCCGGTTTGCCGCCACACGGTTTCCGCTCTCAATGACAACTCTCTGCCTCAAGACTCAAGACTCTGTTTCAAGACACTTTTAAAAGACAACAAGGAGAAAGTCGATGCTGCCGTCACTCGATGATCAGGCCCTGGACCAGCTCTTTCTGGAAGCGCATACCCATAATGCCTGGCAACCGCGGGAAATTAGCGAGGAGACCCTGCGCAAACTCTACGAGCTGGTCAAGATGGGACCGACCTCGGCCAACTGCTGCCCGGCGCGCTTCGTTTTCGTTCGCTCAACGGCGGGCAAGGACAAGTTGCTGCCGTGCGTCTCTTCCGGTAACGCCGAAAAGACGGCGACGGCCCCTTGCACGGTGATCGTGGCCTACGACAAGCGCTTCTACGATCAGTTGCCGACGCTGTTCCCGGTTGCTGACGCCAAAAGCTGGTTCACCGGGAGCGAAGCCTTCGCCGAACAGACGGCGCTACGCAACAGTTCGATGCAGGCCGGCTATCTGATCCTGGCGGCGCGAGCCATGGGGCTGGATACCGGGCCGATGTCCGGCTTCGATCCCGAGGCACTGGACGAAGCCTTTTTCGCCGGTACCGACTGGACGGCCAACTTGCTGATCAACCTGGGTTACGGTGACGTATCCGGCGTCAAGCCGCGCCTGCCGCGCCTGGCATTCGAAGAGGCTTGCGAGCTCGCGTGAGCCTTTGAGCGGGCATTCGATCCCGCCCTGAGAACGCGCTCGGCCATTGAGTCGAGCGGGTTCTATCGACGCCAAGGTGGTGTCGCTGAGCTGACAGTCGTTTCAAGCCTCGTTCGATCGCGGCAGCAAGCCGCCTAACACGATACGTTGGATATTGTTGATGGTGGTCTCGAAGAACTCGGGATCGGCCAGCGTCTTTCCGGAGATTGCTTCGATCTGTACGGCGAAATCGGCGTAGTGCTGCGTGGTGCCCCAGAGCAGATAGATCAGGTGGTGAGGATCGACCGGTAGCAGACTGCCGCTAGCGATCCAGCCCTCGATGACCTTGGATTTTTCTTCCACCAGCGCGCGCAGGTCGCGTTGCAGTTCTTCCTTCAGCAGCGGCGCGCCCTGGATCATCTCCAGGCAGAAGAGTCGCGACGCCTGCGCATGATCCCTCGACAGCTCCACCTTGATACGAATGTAGTGACTGATGGCTGCTTCCGGGGACTGTTCAGCGTCGATGGCGCGTATCGGCTCCAGCCAGGTATACAGAATCTGCTGCAAGACCGAGATGTAGAGTTTTTTCTTGGATGGAAAGTAATAGAGCAGGTTGGTCTTGGAAACGCCTGCCTGATCGGCAATGGCGTCCAGGCTGGCCCCGCGCAAACCGAACTGGGAAAACAGCGAAAGCGCTGCATCACGAATGCGTTGCTTGCGAGCTTCACTGGCAGCGGCGCGGTCCGGGGCGGTGGGCGTGATTGGCGTCATGGGCTTCCTTGTTGGCAAAGACCTGAATGGCGCACCGATTTCCTATCCAGAGGTGTCGAGCCATGTCCATTACAGGTCGGCAACATTCGGCGGCACTTTATCATGTCCTTTCGGGGTTGACGCTATCGACCTGGATCCCTCGACTCGGTCAATGGTGAGTCTCGCTGTGCACCGAAATCGCTCGCATTGCCCATTTCTTGCGTCATTATCGCACGGCTTGTCTTTTCGGTTGGACCAAATGGTCTAACCGACTGTTTGCGTCGCGTTCCAAGTCATTGAAAACGGATACGGTGCGATGCATTGGCACGTCTGTTGTAAGGAATTCGTCAGGTGTCGCGGCCGATACAGGCCGGCGGCAGATACCGATAACGAGAGCCGAACGACGAGGTGACTCATGCAACTAGGTGTCTTTATCCCTATCGGCAACAACGGCTGGCTGATCTCCGAGAATTCGCCGCAGTACATGCCGAGCTTCGAACTCAACAAGGCGGTGACTCAGAAGGCCGAGAGCTACGGCTTCGAGTTCGTGTTGTCGATGATCAAGCTGCGCGGGTTTGGCGGCAAGACCGAGTTTTGGGAGCACGCGCTGGAGTCCTTCACCCTGATGGCGGGGCTGGCGGCCGTGACCTCGAAGATCAACCTCTACGCCACTGCGGCAACGTTGGTGATGCCGCCGGCGATTACCGCGCGTATGGCGGCGACCATCGATTCGATCGCCCCGGGGCGTTTCGGTATCAATCTGGTGACCGGCTGGCAGAAACCGGAATACAGTCAGATGGGCCTATGGCCCGGGGACGAGTACTTTGCCAAGCGCTACGCCTATCTCGACGAGTACACCACGGTGCTGCGGGAACTGCTGGAGACGGGGCGCAGCGATCTGAAGGGCGACTTTTTCCAGATGGATGACTGTCGCCTGAGCCCGCGCCCCGAACAGGGCGTCAAGATCGTCTGTGCCGGCCAGTCGAGTGCCGGCATGGCCTTCACCGCCAAGCACGCCGACTACAGCTTCTGCTTCGGCAAGGGTCTGAATACGTCAACGGCATTCGCCGATACTGCCGGGCGTCTCAACGCGGCGGGGAGAGAATCCGGGCGCGATATCGCTTGCTACGTGCTGTTCATGGTGATCGCCGACGAGACCGACGAAGCGGCCATGGCGCGCTGGGAGCACTACAAGGCCGGGGCCGACCAGGAGGCACTCGACTGGATGGCCGACCAGGGCAGCCAGGACAAGAGTTCGGGCAAGGATACCAACGTGCGCCAAATGACTGACCCCACATCGGCGGTCAACTTCAACATGGGGACCTTGGTCGGTTCCTATGCCAACGTCGCGCGAATGCTCGACGAGATCGATACCGTCGAGGGCATCGGCGGCGTGATGCTGACATTCGATGACTTTCTGGCAGGACTGGATACCTTCGGTGAGCGCGTGCAGCCGCTGATGAAGACCCGGGTCGACGTTGTCAACGCACCGACCGAGACGGCAGAGGTGGCGGAATGAGCGGTCTCAAGCAGACTCCAGTGGTCCGTCGTGGCGATGTCTTCGCCAACGACGAGATCGTGCTCGCCGGTCGCCCGGAAGCGATCGCGATGCCATGCTCCGAGACGGCATTGATCGTTGTCGACATGCAGAACGCCTATGCCACTCGGGGTGGCTACCTCGATCTGGCCGGTTTCGATGTCACCACCACCGGGCCGGTCATCGAGCGAATTGCCAAGGCGGTCAAGCTGGCGCGCGCGGCGGGTATCCAGGTGATCTTCTTCCAGAATGGCTGGGATGCCGAGTACGTCGAGGCCGGCGGCCCGGGATCGCCCAACTGGCATAAGTCCAATGCGCTGAAAACCATGCGTCAGCAACCCGAGCTGCATGGACAGCTGCTGGCCAAGGGTACCTGGGATTACGCGCTGGTCGACGAACTGAAGCCTCAGTCTGGAGACGTCGTGCTGCCGAAGCCGCGCTATAGCGGATTCTTCAACACCGCACTGGACAGCATCCTGCGTTCGCGGGGTATCCACCACCTGCTGTTTACCGGCATCGCCACCAACGTGTGCGTCGAGTCGACGCTGCGTGATGGCTTCTTCCTCGAGTATTTCGGCACCGTGCTGGAGGACGCGACCTATCAAGCCGGTCCGCTGTCGGCGCAGAGCAGCGCCATCTTCAATATCGAAACCTTTTTCGGCTGGGTGTCGAGCGTCGATGCCTTCGAGGACGCCTGCGCGGCTCGAACCGACGCCCGGCAGCCACACGCTTCATCCATGACTTCATCAGCAGCAGGAGAGTGATCATGCCCAAGACAAGTGTGATTCCCACCGGTTCCGGTGCGCCTCTGGCCCCATTCGTCCCGGGTAGTCAGGCCGATAATATCCTTTACGTTTCCGGCACTCTGCCGTTCGACAAGGAGAACAACGTGGTTCACGTCGGTGACGCTGCCGCCCAGACCCGCCACGTGCTGGAACTCATTCAGAGCGTGGTCGAGACCGCCGGAGGCAGCATGAGTGACGTCACCTTCAACTCGATCTTTCTGCGTAATTGGGAAGACTATGCGGCGATCAACGCGGTCTACGCAGAGTTCTTTCCCGGCGAGAAGCCGGCGCGTTACTGCATTCAGTGCGGGCTGGTGAAGCCGGATGCGCTGATCGAGATCGCCTCGATCGCGCATTTGCCTCACTGAGTCGTTGACTGACGCTCTGCCGGAAGGGTCTTTTCAATGCATTACGAAATACTGGGACGCACGGATCCCGACGCCCCGACGATTCTGCTCTCCGCGGGATTGGGTGGCGCCGGTCGCTTCTGGGAGCCGCAGCTGGCTTCACTGGAGACGACACACCGGGTCGTGATCTATGACCACCTCGGCACGGGTAAGAGCCCGGCCGAGCTGCCGAGCGGCTACGCGATCGATGACATGGCGCAGGAGGTGCTGGCCTTGCTCGACCGGTTGGACATCGAGCGCGTCGATTTCATGGGCCATGCCCTGGGAGGTCTGGTCGGGCTGCAGATGGCGCTGCTGGCGCCGGACCGGCTGGATCGGCTAATCGTGATCAACGCCTGGAGTCGTGTCGATGTCCAGAGCGAGCGCTGTTTTCGGGTACGTCTGGCGCTGCTCCAGGACAGTGGGATCGAAGCGTATCTGCACGCGCAGCCGCTGTTTCTGTATCCCGCCGACTGGCTGTCCGCCAACCACGACAGGCTACTGATCGAAGAAGCCCACGCCCTCGAACATTTCCCGGGAAAGCCGAACGTGCTGGCCAGAATCGGGGCGCTGTCGGCCTTCGACATCGACGCTCGGCTGGGAGAGATCGACACGCCCACGTTGGTGATTGCCTCGCGGGACGATCTGCTGGTGCCGTACACGCAATCCCGGCGCCTTGCCGAGGCATTGCCCAACGCACGACTGGAAATGTTCGACTATGGCGGGCATGGCCTGACGGTGACCGTTCCGGCGGCGTTCAACGCTTCGGTAGAACGATTCCTGACAACCTGATCACCGCTCGCCGATGACGTGATCGTCATAGTTGAGAGACAGGAGGGAGATTTCATGATGACGTCGTTACGAAAACCTGAATATGCGATGGAAGCACCAAGTACGGTTTCGCCATCGGAGTTCCGCGAAGCAATGTCGCGACTGGCTGCCGCGGTCAACGTGGTAACCACCAATGGACCAGCCGGACGCGCCGGCTTTACGGCATCTGCCGTGTGCAGTGTGACCGATGAACCGCCGACGCTGCTGGTCTGTATCAATCGGCGTGCCTCGGCTTTTCCGGCTTTTGCCGACAACCCCATGCTTTGCGTCAACGTGCTGAGCGCCGATCATCAGCAGGTTTCCAATATCTTTGGCGGGAAGACGCCCATGGCGGAGCGTTTCGCTCAGGCGGAATGGACGACGCACGAGACAGGCGTTCCGGTCTTGGTGAATGCGCTGGCGCATTTCGAATGTCGAATCGGGCAGCGCGTAGCGGTAGGCACCCACGATGTGCTGTTCTGCGAGATCGTGGCGATGTCGACCTGCAACGATAGCCAATGCCTGCTCTATTTCGATCGTCAGTACCATCACTTGCCCCGGCTCACCTCCAACGGCTGAACGGGAAGCAGCATTCCTGACCCTTTGGATAGAGCTTCACGACCTTCCAAGAACTTCTTGGCCCTTTGAGGGGTCACCACGGGATCGGAGACACACAATGACAATATCCGCTTCTCGCATGGTCGAACGTGACGGCAAGATCGAGCTCAGTCTCGGCGACGACGTCCGCGACAGTGCCTTTTTCAATCACGATATTGCGCCGACGACGGCCAGCGAGCGAACCTGGTCGAAATGGAACATCGCCGCGCTCTGGGTCGGACTTTCGATTTGCGTGCCGACCTATACCCTCGGCGGGGTGCTCACTGCCTATTTCGGGCTAAGTGTGGGCGAGGCCTTGGTCGCGATTCTGCTGGCCAATGTGATTCTGTTGATTCCGCTGACGTTGAACGCCTTTCCCGGGACCCGCTACGGCATTCCCTTTCCGGTAGTGTTGCGTTCTTCGTTCGGCATCCGAGGTTCGAATGTCCCTTGCTTGATCCGTGCGCTGGTCGGTTGCGGCTGGTTCGGCATTCAGACGATGTTCGGCGGTTTGGCCATTCATCTGCTGCTATCCGCGATCGTGCCGCCGTGGCAATCGCTGGGCGGCTGGGGACAAGTTCTCGGGTTCTTCATCTTCGCGGCGATGAATCTCTGGGTGGTGATTCGCGGTGCGGAGTCGATCAAGTGGCTCGAGACACTGTCGGCGCCGTTGCTGTTGCTCGTCGCCATCGGGTTGATGATATGGGCGCTGCCGCACGTTTCGCTGAGCGAGTTGATGGCGCAGCCACCGTCGCGACCGGAAGACGCATCGGTAACGACCTACTTTCTTTCGGGACTCACGGCGATGGTCGGATTCTGGGCAACTCTGTCACTTAACATTCCGGATTTCAGCCGCTTCGCCAAGAGCCAGAAAGATCAGATCGTAGGCCAGGTTATCGGGCTTCCGCTGACCATGTTCTTCTTCGCCGCATTGGGGGTAGTGATGACAGCGGCATCGGCTTCGCTGGTAGGGGAGACCGTCTCCGATCCAGTCACGTTGATTGGTCATATCGATAGCCCAGTCTGGGTATCGATCGCCATGGTGTTGATCGTGATCGCCACGATCTCGACCAATACGGCGGGTAATATCGTTTCGCCGACCAATGATTTCCAGAACATCGCCCCCAAGTTGATCAATCGCACGGGCGGTGTGCTGTTGACCGGATTGGTCGGTACCTTGCTGATGGGGTATGACCTGCTGCAGAAGGCGGGGGTGATCGTCTCCGACGTGACGCTTGAGAGTCTCTATTCCAACTGGCTGCTGGGTTACTCGAGCCTGCTGGGGCCGATCGCCGGGATCATGGCGGTGGACTACTTTCTGATCAAGCGTCAGCGTCTGGATGTGGCCGCGCTCTACCGCGATGACGGCCGCTACCCGGCAATCAACATGGCCGGTTTCATCGCCTTCGGCGTACCGGTGGTGCTGACGCTGATGTCGTTGACCACGGGGCTGTGGCAGTGGTTCTACGACTATGGCTGGTTTACTGGCTCGCTGTTGGGCGCAGTAGTCTATTACATCGCCGGCAAGGCGCTGGATCATTCGCGCGATGCGCCTTATGACATCCACACGGCGGACTCTGCCAGGGTTGGTTAGATAGGCTGACCAGTTGAATGTGCTGGCTGATCGAAACGAAAAAAGGCCACCCGTTCGGGTGGCCATCAACGCTGGACACACCCTTTTAGCGAGATTGCCCGGAGACCGGCGCGCCTGCAATCGGGAACAAATCGGCGCGATGAATTGTGGGCAATCTTAGAGTCAGCCGACGAGGGCGTCAATTTCCTGGCGAGCAGCGGCGGCGTGCTAGAATTCTCGTTCTTGTGGGTCGTCGAGGGCGTCTGCCGTCGGCGGCTCGTCATCCGCTTCAGGCGAGGGAGAGGTTCATGTTTACCGGGATCGTGCAGGATGTGGGGACCGTGGTGGCGATCGAGGAACGTGAGCAGTTGCGCACGCACGTGGTATCGATGGCGCCAGTGATGCGCGAGGGTCTGACGCTGGGCGCATCGGTATCTCACAACGGCTGCTGCCTGACGGTGACATCCATCGATGGCGACAATGTCAGTTTCGATCTGATGCGGGAAACCCTGCGCCTGACCAACCTGGGTGACCTCGCCACGGGGGACCGGGTCAATCTCGAAAGGGCGGCACGTTTCGGCGACGAGATCGGCGGTCATTCCATGTCCGGCCATATCATGGGAATGGCCAGGCTGGTGGAGATCGACGAGGCGCCCAACAACCGTCGGCTGTGGTTCGAGCTGCCGGCGGCGCTGGCGCGATTCGTGTTCGACAAGGGCTATATCGGCATCGATGGCATCAGCCTGACGATCGGGGAGGTGGAAGCCGAGCGCTTCTGCGTCAACCTGATTCCCGAAACGCTGGCCAGGACGACGATCGGCGAGCGTCTGCCGGGGGATCGGGTCAACATCGAGATCGATCCGCAGACCCAGGCCATCGTCGAAACGGTGGAGCGCGTGCTGGTCTCGCGCGATCGATCGGCTGGCGGGGCGTGACGATAATCGCGGTCGTCGCGACAGGTCGCGCCCTGGCGTTGGCTTGGGTAACATAGGCGCCTTTGCGCCAGGATCAATCGTTTTGCGATTTATCGTTCTTCGGTGCGCCGTGTTCGGTCAATGGAGTTTCTTCGATGAGCAGCAGTATCTACGGCGACTATATCAAGTCGGTCATCCGCACAGTGCCCGATTGGCCTCAGCCCGGCGTCAATTTTCGTGATATCACGCCGCTGCTTCAGAACAGTGCCGCGTTTCGCAAGCTGATCGACAGCTTCGTGCATCGCTATCAGGAGCTCGAGGTCGATGCCATTGCGGCGATCGACGCGCGCGGGTTCATCGTCGGTGCGCCGCTGGCCTACGAGCTGGGCTGCAGCTTCGTGCCGGTGCGCAAGAAGGGCAAGCTGCCGTTTCGAACCATCAGCGAGACGTACACGCTGGAGTATGGCGAATCGACGGTCGAGCTCCATGCCGATGCGTTTCGCGAGCGTGACCGTATCGTGCTGATCGACGACATCATCGCTACGGGCGGCACCATGCTGGCAGCCGCGTCGCTGATCCAGCGCAGCGGTGGCCATGTCGTCGAGACGGCAACCATCCTCGATCTGCCGGAACTGGGCGGCTCGGCCAAGATTCGTGAGGCCGGCTATAGCGTCTTCGCGGTTTGCAGTTTTACCGAAGACGAATGATTCCTGCCGCCGCCATCGCCCGATGGTGGCCCGATCAACAGGTTGGACCTGCCATGACCGTCAATCGCTATCACCACCATTTCACCGTTTCCTGGGATCAGATCCATCGCGATGTCCGGGCGCTCTGTCATCAGCTCGTCGAGCGAAACTTCCAGGGCATCGTCGCGATTACGCGCGGCGGCTTGATTCCGGCAGCATTGATCGCCCGCGAGCTCAATATCCGTCTCATCGATACCGTCTGCATCAAGAGCTACGACGAACAGTCCCAGGGCAAGCTGGACGTCATGAAAGGCGTCGACCACGATGGCGACGGCTGGCTGCTGGTCGATGACCTGGTGGATACCGGCAAGACCGCCCGGGCCGTGCGCGAGATGCTGCCCAAGGCGCATTTCGTTACCGTCTACGCCAAGCCGGAAGGGCGGCCGCTGGTCGACCAGTACCTGACCGAAGTGGCCCAGGACTGCTGGATTCAGTTCCCATGGGATCTGGGGCATGCCTACGTCGAGCCTCTGGTGGATCAGGTGCGTTCGCCAAAACCCTGACCGATGCGGAGCGAGTCGATGCCTCAATCCCCGTTACCCGATAGCTGGAACGCTCATCTCGGCGAGGAATTCAGTGCGCCTTACATGCAGGCGCTGCGCGCCTTTCTCGCCGAGGAAAAGGCGGCCCACAAGGTCATCTATCCTCATTCTTCCAACTGGTTTCGCGCTTTCGAGTTGACGCCGCTGGAACAGGTCAAGGTGGTGATACTGGGACAGGATCCCTACCACGGGCCCAACCAGGCTCATGGGCTCTGCTTTTCGGTACGTCCGGGCGTGCCGACGCCGCCCTCGCTGCAGAACATCTACAAGGAGTTGGCAACGGATGTCGGCACGAGTCCGGTCAATCACGGCTTCCTCGAAAGTTGGGCTAGCCAGGGCGTGATGCTGCTGAACAGCGTGTTGACGGTGGAGCAGGGCAATGCCGGCTCCCATCGCAATCGCGGCTGGGAGACCTTCACGGATCGTGCCATTCAGGTCATCAACGAACACTGCAGCGGCGTGGTGTTCCTGCTTTGGGGCAGTTATGCCCAGAAGAAGGCGAGCTTCGTCGATCGTGGCAAGCATCTGGTGCTGCATGCCCCGCACCCTTCGCCGCTGTCGGCGCATCGTGGATTCTTCGGCACGCGCCACTTCTCGCAAGCCAACGCCTTTCTTCAGGAACGCGGCGCGGCGCCCGTCGACTGGCAATTGCCCGTCAGCGTCGCCTGACCCCCGGCTCGTCGCGTACAATACCGGCGTTTCCTCCATTTAGACGAAGGCGCCATCATGAGTGTGCATCCCATCTCCCACCCCCTGGTCAAACACAAGCTCGGACTGATGCGGGCGGCCGACATCAGCACCAAGAGCTTCCGTGAGCTGGCTTGCGAAGTGGCGAAGTTGCTGACCTACGAGGCGACTCAGAACCTGGAGGTGGAACCGGCGACCATCGAGGGATGGAATGGTTCGCCGATCGATGTCGAACAGATCAAGGGCAAGAAGGTCACCATCGTTCCCATCCTGCGCGCCGGCCTGGGGATGCTCGATGGCGTGACCGACCTCATTCCCAGTGCGCGTATCAGCGTCGTGGGGCTCTATCGTAACGAAGAGACGCTGGAGCCGGTTCCCTATTTCGAGAAGTTCGTGAGCGACCTGGACGAACGTCTGGCGATCGTGATCGACCCGATGCTGGCCACCGGGGGATCGATGGTGGCTACGCTGGACATGCTCAAGGAGCGTGGCTGTCAGCAGATCAAGGTGATCGTGCTGGTCGCCGCTCCGGAAGGGATCGAGCGGGTGCAGAAGGCGTATCCCGATATCGAGATCTACACCGCGTCCGTCGACGAGCGTCTCGACGAGAACGGCTATATCGTCCCTGGGTTGGGTGACGCCGGCGACAAGATCTTCGGTACGCGGTGATCGAGCGTGCCGAGGTCACGGGAGTGCTGCTCGCGGGAGGGCGCGGGCAGCGCATGGGAGGCGTCGACAAGGGCTGGCTGAGCCTCGGTGGCCGACCGCTGGTCGGGCATGCGTTACAGCGCCTCTCGCCTCAGGTCGGTCAGATCGTCATCAGTGCCAACCGTCACGTGGATCGCTATCGGCGTCTGGGCTACCCCGTGGTATCCGATCCGATGCCCGACTATCCCGGCCCATTGACCGGCGTGCTGGGTGCCCTGCAGACGGTTTCCACGCCTTGGGTTCTGTTGGCGCCCGTGGACATGCCCTGGCTGCCGGCCGACATGCTGAGCCGACTTGCGAACGGGATCGGCGAGGCGGATATCGCGGTCGCGCATGATGGCGAGCGGCTGCAGCCCTTGATCGCGCTGGTGCGCAGCTCGCTACGAGAGGATCTGTCGCAATGGCTGGAGGCGGGCGGCGGCAAGGTCGTCGCCTGGTATGATCGGCATCGCTGGTGCCAGGTCGACTTTTCGGCCCACCGCGCACGGTTGGCCAATCTCAACACCCCGCAGCAGCATGCCTGGGCGGAGCAGCACGAGGCTCACGTGAACGCGTCGCAGGGCAGCCATGATGGATAGCGGCGTCGAAGGGCTCGAATGCGATATTCCCTTGCTGGGTATCGCCGCCTGGAGTGGCACCGGCAAGACGACACTGCTGGAAGCCTTGCTGCCGCGACTGCGCGAACGGGGCTGGCCGACTGCCGTCATCAAGCATGCCCACCACGAATTCGATGTCGATAAGCCCGGCAAGGATAGCCATCGTCTGCGCGAGGCGGGAGCCGCGCCGATGGTGGTGGCGTCCGGCAGCCGTTTTGCGCTGATGATGGAAACGCCCGGTCGACAAGAGCCCGATCTGCCGCTGTTGGTAGCGCAGGTTGCGACCCTGAAGCCCGCGTTGATTCTGGTCGAGGGCTTCAAGACCTGGCCTATCCCCAAGCTCGAGCTGTATCGCGGTGACCACGACCGGCCGCTGGCTGCCGGCACCGATCCCTGGGTTCGGGCGCTGGCCTGCAAGCCGGAGGAGATGCCTTCCGAGATTCTCGATCGGTTGCCGGCGGGGATGGCATATCTGGATCTGGATGATCTCGATGGCATTCTTGACTGGATCGTCGATTGGGCAGCGGGACAGCGCAGCGCAAAGCGCTGAATGGCAGCGGTGCAAATTGCTGAAACCCTGGAATGTCCCCGAATCTTGCCCGATGAATGACAGGCGTCGTTACGCCATCCACACTACACTCAACGTTTGATCCAATGACTGGAAAGCGAGGCGAATTCAGTATGACGCTCACGCATCTCAACGCGCGTGGTGAAGCGCACATGGTCGATGTCGCCGACAAGCAGGAGACGCGGCGGGAGGCACGGGCGCGTGGCAGCGTTCATATGCAGGCAGCGACCCTGGCGCTGTTGTCCGAGGGCGGGTTGCCTAAGGGCGATGTTCTGGCCACGGCGAGAATCGCCGGCATCCAGGCGGCCAAGCGGACCCATGAACTGATACCGCTCTGTCACGCCTTGGCACTGTCGAAGGTCACCATCGAATTTACGCTGGATGCGGCCGAGAACTGCGTTCATGTCGAGGCATTCTGTCGGCTCAATGGGCGCACTGGCGTCGAGATGGAAGCGCTGACGGCGGTCTCGGTGGCGTGCCTGACGCTCTATGATATGTGCAAGGCAGTCGACAAGGGCATGACCATCGACGGCGTACGTCTGGAAGAAAAGCGCGGCGGACGTTCGGGGAACTGGTCGCGGGAGCCGATGCCCGAGGCGGCGGTGGCGTCTGACAATGACTCGTCGCCGGAAGCGGAAGTGTCAGCGGAAGAGTCGGCTGCGATATCGCCGACGAGCGGAGTGAAGATTCAGTTTCTGGCAGAGCTGCGCGAGCGCTTCGAGACTGCCGAGTATGTTCTGGAATGGGCCCGGCTTCCTTCCCATGACATTGCCGGCATCAAGCTGGCATTGATCGACCAGGATCCGAAGTACAAGGCGTTGCTGAATCAGCGTGTCCTGTGCGCGCGCAACGAAGCCATGAGCCAGAACGAAGCTGCGATTGCGCCGGGTGACGAAATCGCGTTCTTTCCTCCGGTTACCGGCGGTTGAACGAGAAGGAGCCGTCATGAAGATTGCCATCAACGTACAGGAAGACGCTTTTGACACCAGGGTGGAACAAGAGCGTCTGACGGAAGGGCGTTCCGATATCGGTGCCATCGTCAGCTTTACCGGGTGGGTCAGGGATTTCAACGAACGACCTGATGTCACTGCACTGACGCTGGAGCATTTTCCCGGAATGACGGAGAAGGCGCTGCATGAGATCGGCATCGAAGCCGGGCAACGTTGGCCACTGCAGGGCGTTACCATCATTCATCGGGTCGGGCGTCTCGCACCCGGGGATGCTATCGTGCTGGTCATGACTGCCAGTGCGCACCGCCGCGCGGCGTTCGAGGCGTGCGATTTCATCATGGATTATCTGAAAACACGGGCCCCTTTCTGGAAAAAGGAGCATACCGATAACGGCTCTTACTGGGTGTCCGAACGGCAAAGCGACCGCGAAGCCGCGAGTCGCTGGGAGCATTCATGACCGTTTTGATAGACAAGTTCTCGCGTCAGGTTCGTTATGTCCGGATCTCGGTGACGGATCGGTGCGATTTTCGCTGCGTCTACTGCATGAGCGAAGAGATGACCTTCCTACCTCGCGCAGAGGTTCTGTCGCTGGAAGAGCTGTCGCAGGTGGCGAGAGCCTTCACGGAGCTGGGCGTGGAAAAGATTCGCCTGACCGGCGGCGAGCCTCTGGTGCGCAAGGGGATCGATGATCTGGTAACGGATATCGGCGCGCTGCCGGGGTTGAAAGACTTCGCCATGACGACCAATGGTGCCGGGCTTCGTCGTCACGCCCGGGCGTTGCGTGAAGGTGGCATGACTCGTCTCAACGTCAGCCTGGATTCGCTGGATCCGGAACGTTTCAAGCGGCTGACGCGAACGGGAGATTTGGCCAAGGTCATCGACGGCATTCATGCGGCGCAGGATGCCGGCTTCGAGCGTATCAAGCTCAATGCGGTCATATTGCGCGGTCGCAATGATGACGAGATTCTCGATCTGGTGGACTTCGCCCGCGAAGAGCAACTGGATATCAGTTTCATCGAGGAAATGCCGCTGGGTGATGTATCGGATCATTCCCGTGGCGAGACTTTCTATTCCAGCGACGACGTTCAGACATCGATCGAGTCTCGCCACGCTCTGATTCCGTCGCCGGAAACGACATTGGGGCCCTCGCGTTACTTCCGGATGCCCGACAGTGACAGCCGGGTGGGTTTCATCTCGCCTCATAGTCATAACTTCTGCAGTACCTGCAATCGGGTTCGCGTGACGGTCGAAGGCCGATTGCTGCTCTGCCTGGGCAACGAGCATTCGGTGGATCTGCGTGACACCTTGCGCCGTTATCCGGGAGAGCTGGAACCCTTGAAGGATCAGATTATCGCAGCCATGGATTTGAAGCCGGAGCGCCATCACTTCTCGACTGATGGTGACGTACAAGTTGTCCGCTTCATGAATATGACCGGCGGTTAATGCACTTTTCTCCCTGCCCCCCCAAAACATTTTCTCGACAAAAGGCACGCGAATAACGCGTGCTTTTCTGATTTAATTTCTTGCCAAAAAGGGCAGTAAGAATATACTTTTATCAAAACAGTCGGTGTAATGCCGTATCGGAATCTAGCAAGGAGAGGACGATGTCCACCGAATCACTGGAACGCATTGCTCGCAACAAGAACGTTGCTCGAGCTGCAGCGCGTCAACTGAGCATGGAGCAGTTGCACAAGCTGTCCGAAGTCATCGGGGAAGTGATCGAACAGAAGCAGCAGGAAGATCATCAACGCCTGCGAGAGGAAGCCGACAAGCAAAAGAAGTTGGCTGAGATCCGCGAGGCGATGAACAATGCCGGATTGTCTATGGATGATCTTGTCGGTGAGCAGCCGCGCAAACGCCGGGGTCGTCCGCCCAAGAATGCCAGCAAGGGCTGATTCCGCGCGTGATGCCATGTCGCGTGGTGTTGCCTGTATGGTCGCACGCGACGTAGCTGCCGACTGAGTGACTCTATCGGGTCTCTAATGTTCGTTTTATATAAAGCGCGTCTGCTGTAAAGCAGGCGCGCTTTTCTGTTTAAGCACATCCGAGGTGCCGGCCAAACTTCTTTCTCTAGGCACCTGACCTGGCTATTTCGAAATACGCTTGTGTTCGTGCGATATATCAAACCAGGTTTACGCCGCTTTCACGGCAGCAGGCGCTAGCGTGAGGATGCCGTGCGCACTTCATACTCCGGCTGAGGGTCGACCGGCATTAATTGAAGGTGAATTTCCGGGAGAACGGGAAGGTGGTCCTGTAGCCAGTCACGCAGCGGGCCGAAGAGCTGTTGCCGCAGTTGCAGCAGCGTATCCGCCTTGATCGAATCTACGCGCTCATCGAGCCAGTCAGCCAGGGCGTCCTCGTCCAGGGGTAGCGATATTTCGCTATCCCACATCAGCCGGCCGATTCGAGTCCAGCCCGTCGCGGTCGGTAGCACGTTCATTGCAATCGACAGCGAATGCGCGTGCTGACGAGCGGAAACCGGATGCATGCGCTCACCGGGACGGGCGCGCGAGGCAATCAGTTGCGGTCGTAGGTGGTGCTGAGCTCTGGGTACCAACGTTTCCGCTTCCAGGGCAAGCACGGCGCCGTTCTTGACCAGTTGGGGGACTTCAATGCCGAGCTCGGACGCCAGTTCGCGATGGGCTTCCTGGTGCGAGGCTTCTCCATGCACCGGCAGCAGCAGTTTTGGCTGTATCCAGCGGTAGAGCTGACGCAGCTCTTCTCGCGCCGGATGTCCCGAGGCGTGAAGGGCAGGATCGGTATGTTCGTCGTGCACGTTGACGCCGAGCCTTTTGAAGCCGGCCTTGAGCCGTTCGATGGGGCGCTCGTTGCCCGGAATGGCCCGGGCCGAGAAGATGACGTCATCGCCCGGTTGCAGGTCCAGGGCGGGGTGCCTGCCCTGGGCCATGCGTGACAATGCCGAACGGGGCTCGCCCTGACTTCCGGTGGCGATGATCAGGACTTCCTCGGGAAGGAGGTAGCCGAGATCGTTCGCCGGCACTCGGGACGGGAAGTCATCCAGATACCCGAGTTGCAGGGCAATCGACACCATGCGTTCCATCGAACGGCCCAGCAGTGCCACTCGCCGCCCGCTGCGTTCCGCAATGCCGCCCAGCGCCTTGATCCGGGCGATATTGCTGGCGAAGCAGCTGACGATGACACGACCGCGACAGTTGCGGATGACCGCCTCCAGCGCGCTTGCGGCTTCCGCTTCGCTGCGCGAGTGGCCTTCCACATCGGCGTTGGTGGAATCCGCCACCACCAGGTCCACCGGAGCCAGCGCCTGGAATTGGGCGGCGGATAGCGGCGGGCCGATGAGCGGGCGCTGGTCCTGCTTCCAGTCGCCGGTATGCAGAATGCGATGGCGCGGCGTGATGATCGAGAGGGCGCAGCTTTCCGGTATCGAATGCGTCACCGGCAAAAAGGTGACCTCGAAAGGGCCGGTCGTCACGCTGGCGCCGGGCTGGATAGGCTTGAGCGCGTCGGTCTTGAGCCCCTGTTCGATGAACTTGGCTCGCAGCAGCTCGAGGGCCAGCGGGGTGGCGTAGACGGGGCAGTTCCAGCGTGGCCAGATCCAGGCGAGGGCGCCAAGGTGGTCTTCGTGGCCGTGGGTGATGTAGACGGCAGAGGGCACCATCGCCTGGGTTGCCAGATGCTCGACATCGGGAATCTGCAAAGGCTGATCCGGCAGATCCTGACGAATCATCATGCCGCAGTCGACGGCTATCCAGTCGTTTTCGTAACCATAGAGCGACAGATTCATGCCGATCTCACCGCAGCCACCCAGAGGGTGGAACAGCAGTGGTGGGTAAGTGCGGGGGCGGATCTGCGCGCGCGGACGAAACATCGGCATCCTTAAAGGGTGAAATCTGGCTTCACTATAAGTCATGCGTCTCGACCCGCTCAAACCCATCGCGGCGCTGGCCGACGCTCGGCATTGGGGTACAATGCCGCTCTCGCTGACGTGGCAGGCCGTGCCGGGGCGCGCCGAGCCCTATCCGTTGTGCTGAACAGGGCTCCAGGGCGTTTCCGAACCAGGGCATGTTTTCGAGTCAAAGCGTCTTTTCGAGTCAAAGCGTCTTTTCGAGTTAAAAAATAGTTCCGAGAGCCATGTCGCACAATTACCGTTTGATCGTTTCCTGTCCCGATCGCGTGGGCATCGTTTCGCGCGTGTCGGGCTTCATCGCTGCCCAGAACGGCTCGATCGTCGAAGCCAACCAGCATTCCGACCTGGATACGGGGCGCTTTTTCATGCGTTACGATATCCAGTCCAACGCCCTGAGCGCGGATGCTTTCCGGGCTTCGTTCGCGCCGATTGCAGATGAGTTCGAGATGGACTGGCGGCTGAGCGATTCTGCCCGCCGCCCGCGGGTGGTGATCATGGTGTCGCGGGAGTCTCACTGCCTGGTCGATCTACTCTACCGCTGGTCGGCCGGAGAGCTAGACTGTGACATTCCTTGCGTGATCTCCAATCACGAGGATCTGCGGCCGCTGGCGGCGTGGCACGGTATCCCGTTCCATCACGTGCCGGTCGATCCTCGGGACAAGGGTCCCGCCTTCGCCCGGACCGAACGTCTGATCGAGGAGGCCGAAGCCGATAGCGTGGTCCTTGCCCGCTACATGCAGATCCTGCCGCCGGATATCTGCCAGCGCTACGCCGGGCGTGTGATCAATATCCACCACAGCTTTCTACCGTCGTTCGCTGGCGCCAAGCCCTACCATCAGGCGTTCGATCGTGGCGTCAAGCTGATCGGCGCGACCTGCCACTATGTCACCGAAGAGCTCGATGCAGGGCCGATCATCGAACAGGACATCCAGCGCGTATCGCACTGCCACACGCCGCAGGATCTGGTGCGCCTGGGGCGTGACGTGGAGAAGTCGGTGCTCTCGCGGGGGCTGCGCTGGCACCTGCAGGATCGGGTGCTGATCCACGGCAACAAGACCGTAGTGTTCTCGTGATGCCTATTGCTTGAGGCTCATGGCGACACCGAGCCGGGATCGGTGTCGTCGAACAGCCCGAGCTGGCGCTGGTCCGGTTCCGGCATCAGACGTACCCCGACGCCCAGCAACCGAACCGGCCGCTCTCCCCGACGCCAGGCGCTCTTCAGCAGTTCATGGAACCGTGCGTGGACGATACCGCGAGCGCCTGTTTCCTGCGTCGTGCTGGCAAAGTCATTGAAACGAATCTTGACGAACTGCTTGGCAATGGCCGGGTCGCCGTGCCGTGCCAGGCGGTCGTGGAGCTTCTCGATTAGAGGCTCCAGTGCCTGGTGACAGTCGACGAGACCGGGAAGATCGTGGTCGTAGGTAGTCTCGACACTGACCGATTTGCGTTCGCGGGAGACGTTGACCGGCCGCTCGTCGATGCCGTGGGCCAGCTCATATAGCCTCTGGCCGAACTTGCCGAACTGATCCAGTAGCCGGTCCAGCGGCTGGGTTCGCAGGTCGTGGCAATTGGCGATTCCCATGGCATCGAGTTTGGCGGCCGTCGCCGGGCCGACACCGTGAAGCTTCTTGACGGGGAGATCGGTGATGAAAGACTCCGTTTCCTCCGGCGGGATCACGAACAGGCCATCGGGCTTGTCCCAGTCACTGGCGATCTTGGCGAGAAACTTGTTGGGCGCGGCGCCGACCGACACGACGATTCCCGTTCGTGCGAGTGCCTCTTCCTTGAGCCAGCGGGCCATCCAGGTAGCGCTGCCCTGGAACTGCGTGACCGCCGTGACGTCGAGATAGGCTTCGTCGAGAGAGAGCGGCTCGACCAGCGGCGTCAGCTCGTGGAAGATGGCCTGAATCTGTCGCGAGACTTCGCGATACTTGTTGAAGTCCGGCGATAGCACTTTCAGTTGAGGGCAGAGACGTACCGCCCGTGCCGTGGGCATCGCGGAGTGTATGCCGTACTTCCTGGCCGGATAGTTGCAGGTGGCGACGACACCACGACGATTGGCGCTACCGCCGATCGCCAGGGGGATATCTCTCAGGGCAGGATTGTCACGCATCTCCACGGCAGCATAGAAGCAGTCGCAGTCGGCATGCAGAATCTTGCGCATGAAACCGGAGGCCCGCGCCTCAATGCAGGCCGGAGCCGTTGCCGCCGCGGATGACGCCGACCCCCAACCCCTCGATTTCCAGGTGCTGGTGTTCGAGATCGACTACGATCGGCGCGAAGTCGGCATTCTCGGCGCTCAACGTGACGCGATTGCCTTCGCGCTGGAAGCGTTTGACGGTGACGTCGTCGTCTATCCGGGCGACGACGATCTGGCCGTCGCGTATCTGCTGGGTGCGGTGCACGGCAAGCAGGTCGCCGTCGAAGATGCCGGCATCCTTCATCGAGAGACCGCGTACGCGGAGAAGGTAGTCGGCACTCGGCGAAAAGTAGTCGGCCGGCAATGGACAGTAGCGATCGATATGCTCGGTGGCGAGAATCGGGCTGCCGGCCGCGACGCTCCCGATGATCGGCAAGCCGGGAGACTGGGGCTGGGACTCCGCGGGCTCGGTCTCGTTGCCATTGGCCGGCAGCCGGATGCCGCGGGACGTTCCGGGGATCATGCGGATGACGCCTTTTCGGTCCAGCGCCCGCAGGTGTTCCTCTGCAGCGTTGGGAGAGCGAAAGCCCAGGGCCCGAGCGATTTCGGCCCGCGTCGGGGGGTAGCCGAATTCGCTCATCGTCTTGACGATGAAGTCATAGACGTTTTGCTGCCGTGCGGTGAGCGGTCTCGCCATTGGTTTCTCCCGGGCCTGTGCCATCATTGTGATCGTCGATCAGGCGTGTTCATGTATACAGCCTGGAATTGTATCCAGTCATTGCCGGTGAGGGAAGTCCTTCGGCGCTCGAGTCGTCGGCGTTGCGACTTGGGCCCGACCAAATGCTGGATTGTGCCTCTTGTCGCGGAATGATTAGAATCGTAATCGTTCTAAGTTGTTGTTCTTTGGTTGCCGTTCTCTGGCGCGAGGTATGACATGGCCCAACCCGATACCGTTACGCGTATTCTCGATACGGCGGAGGTCCTTTTTGCCGAGAAGGGTTTCGCCGAAACCTCGCTGCGCAACATCACTACGCGGGCCAAGGTCAATCTGGCCGCGGTGAATTACCATTTCGGATCCAAGAAGTCTCTCATCCAGGCGGTGTTTGCCCGCTATCTCGATCCGTTCTCCGAACGCTTGAACGCGGCGCTCGACGAGCTGGAGGCCCGCTATCAGGGCAAGCAGGTACCGCTGGAAGTGCTGCTCGAGCAGCTCGCTATCACGGTTCTGGAGGTGCCCGCCGAGCGCAACAGTCTCAAGGTGTTCATGAAGCTTCTGGGTCTGGCATATGCGCAGGCGCAGGGCCATCTGCGGCGCTATATCCAGGAGCATTATGGCGAAACCTTTCGTCGCTTCGTGGAGTGCCTGCGTCTGGCAACGCCGGACCTCCCCGATGCCGAAAGGTTCTGGCGCCTGCATTTCATGCTGGGCACCGTGGTCTTTACCTTGTCCGGCCTGGATGCCTTGCGGGATATCGCCGACAGCGAGTATCAGGAGCACATGTCGGTACGGGAACTGATCCGGCATCTCCGTCCCGTGGTGGTTGCCGGCATGCAGGCACCGCTACCCGAGTCGCTGGAGAAGCTCGGTTCGGCCGCCGAGTAGGCCAATGGGCCCCAGTAGCGGGCTGCCTCTGTCATGCATCCCCCGTGTCGTCTAGAATCGGGCGCTCAATGGTCTCAGGTGTTTGCTATGACTCAACCTCTCGGTCCGGTCATGCTGGATGTCGAAGGCACTCGGCTACGTGATGAAGAGCGGCAGTTGATCTCTCGTGCAGAGGTCGGCGGCGTACTGTTGTTTGCTCGAAATGCACCGGACGTTGCCACTACCCAACGGCTGATCGGCCAGATCCGCGAATGTCGTCCCGATATCCTGGTTGCCATCGATCAGGAAGGTGGCCGGGTACAGCGATTGAAGGAGGGAGTGACACAAATTCCGTCCATGGCCACGCTGGGGCGGCAATTCGCCGAGTCTCCCGAAGCGGCGCTGACGCTGACGCAGGATACTGGCTGGCTGCTGGGTATGGAGATGGCGGCCTGCGGCTTCGATGTGACCTTTGCCCCGGTTCTGGATCTCGACGACGACCAGTCGCCGGCCATCGGTTCGCGGAGTTTTTCGCCGGATCCCGAGGTAGTGACGGCCTTGGCTGGCGCGTTCATCGAAGGGCTTCACGAGGCGGGAATGGTGGCGATCGGCAAGCATTTTCCCGGCCATGGCGGGGTGCGCCAGGATTCCCACTTCGATGTTGCGGAAGATCCGCGCTCGCTGGCGGAGCTGCGCGAGCACGATCTGATTCCTTTCACCCGGCTGGCCGGCAAGCTGGATGGCATCATGCCGGCGCATGTCATCTATTCGGCCTTCGATGATCGGCCGGCCGGGTTCTCGCCCAGCTGGCTCGGCATGCTGCGGGAGGAGCTGGGTTTCAAGGGCGCCATCTTCTCGGATGACCTGACCATGGCCGCGGCGCATGCCGCCGGATCGCCCAGCGAGCGGGCCGAGGCCGCCTGGAGCGCCGGTTGCGACATGGCCGTGATCTGCAACGCGCCCGATGCGGCGCGCGAGGTCGTTGCCGCCTGCGAAGGCCGGCAGGCCCAGCGCATCGCCAAGCTGCGCTATGCGCGCGCGCGTCCCAGCCTCGAATCGCTGGCCGCCATCTCCCGATGGCGGCGTACCCACGTACGTCTGGAAGCGCTCAGCGAATCCGAATGACGTGCACCGTTTCTCGTTCTTCGGCGGCAGCGCTCGATGGTCTGCCGCCGCTCATTGTATGGTGAATCGTAAACGATGACTCAATCCCCACCGATCGACGCCCTGAGCTCGATGCAGGAAGTCATGGACAGTGCGGACTGTCTGATCGATCAGGCTCAGGTCGAGCGAGCGCTCGATCGCATGGCGACCGATATCACGCGCGAACTGGGAGACAAGCTGCCGGTTTTCTACTGCGTCATGAACGGTGGTCTGATCACCACCGGGCATTTGCTGACGCGGCTCGGGTTTCCCCTGGAAGTCGATTATCTCCACGCCACGCGCTATCGCGGCGGAATTCGAGGCGGTGAGTTGTTCTGGCGGGTGTCACCGGAAGTACCCATGGCCGGTCGTCACGTGGTGATCGTCGACGACATCCTCGACGAAGGAGCCACGCTGGCGGCGATCCTGGATTACTGTCGGCAAGCTGGCGCGGCGAGCATTTCGACAGCGGTTCTGGTCGACAAGCGTCATGATCGCAAGGCCTCGCCCGATCTCAAGGCCGACTATTGCGGCCTGGAAGTCGTCGACCGCTACGTCTTCGGTTTCGGCATGGACTACAAGGGCTACTGGCGTAACGCGCCGGGAATCTTCGCGCCCAAGGGGATGTGACGCGCGCCCGACCTGTTGGCGATTTCCCAATCTCCTCTTGTTCACAATCTTCTCTTGCTCCGTTTCGGCCCGCTCAACGCGGGCTGAATCGTCTCTGTAGCCCGGTCTCGTTCATCATCCGCGTCGAGATCTCCTCGATCGAGAAGCGGGTGGTATCGATGTAGGGAATGTTGTGGCGCCGATAGAGCGCTTCGGCCTGGCCGATCTCCTGCATGCATTGATCCATCGAGCAGTAACGGCTGTCGGGCCGGCGTTCGGTGCGAATGGCCGATAGTCGGCGAGCATCGATGGTCAGTCCGAACAACTTGTGACGATGCTTGGCCAGCGATGGCGGCAGGTTGAGGATGCCGTTGTCGTCCAGGTCGTCTTCCGTCAGCGGATAGTTGGCCGCGCGGATGCCGAACTGCAGCGCCAGGTAGAGTGAAGTCGGCGTCTTGCCGCACCGGGAGACGCCGATCAGGATCACGTCCGCCTCCTGGTACTGGTGCGTGCGCGCACCGTCGTCGTTGTCCAGCGCGAAATTCACCGCCTCGATACGATGCATGTAGACATCGTCGCGGCCGATCGCATGGGTTCGGCCGACGGTGTAGGTCGAATGGGTCTCCAGTTCTTCTTCCAGCGGGGCGAGAAAGGTGGAAAAGATATCGACCTTGAACGCCGATGCCTGGGAGACGATGTCGCGAATCGACTGATCGACGATGGTGTCGATGACGATGGGGCGCATGCCGTCGCGTTCGCCGGTCGCTTCGATGATGCTGACCAGCGAGCGTGCCTTGTCGAGCGTGTCGATGTAGGGCTTGGTGACCTGGATGAAATCCGTATTCTCGAATTGCGAGAGCAAGCTGCGACCGAGCGTTTCTGCGGTAATGCCGGTACCGTCGGAGATGAAGAAAGCGGTGCGGGGCATGGCGTTCATCCGTGTGTGTCGATGGCTCATTGTCGGCCGAAATTCCCTGTCCGGGCAACTCGTTGTCGTCCTGGGCGCGGCTTCCCGTGGTCGACTACAGAAATCCTGAAAAACTCGGGATTCTTGTAGAAATACTCCAAACTCTACGCCTTTAAACTTCTGGCTAAGCCGAAAATCGCCTGTTAGCTTCTGGCTCCATCGAGGTGCAGCGGAACGCGCCACATGCCGTTGAAGATGGTCCGTGGACCATGGCCGGACGAGACTACCAGGAGATGACTTTGGAACCGTTCATCATCACTTTCGAGCAATTGGGGATGTCCGACGTCGAGCGCGTCGGTGGCAAGAATGCGTCGCTGGGAGAGATGATCTCCAACCTGGCGGACGCTGGCGTCACCGTGCCGGGCGGGTTCGCGACCACGGCGCATGCCTATCGCGAGTTTCTGGCCCATGACGGCTTGAACGATCGAATCAACGCAGAGCTCGCCAGGCTCGACGTCGACGACACCGAAATGCTGGCCAAAGTGGGTGAGAAAGTCCGGCAGTGGGTGATCGACACGCCGTTGCCGCCCGCCTTCGAAAGCGCGCTGGCCGACGCCTATCAGACGCTGCAGGCGAAGCACCCCAATCTCAAGGTGGCGGTGCGCTCTTCGGCGACGGCAGAGGATCTGCCCGATGCCTCGTTCGCCGGGCAGCAGGAAACCTTCCTCAATATCGACGGTTTCGACAACGTCAAGCGGGCGGTCCACGAAGTCTTTGCCTCGCTGTTCAACGATCGCGCCATCTCCTATCGTGTGCACCGCGGCTACGCCCACGAGAACGTGGCGCTTTCCGCCGGTGTGCAGAAGATGGTGCGCTCCGAGACGGCAGCGTCCGGCGTGATGTTTACCCTCGACACCGAATCCGGCTATCGGGATGCGGTCTTCGTCACCGGTGCCTGGGGCCTGGGCGAGACGGTCGTGCAGGGTGCGGTCAACCCTGACGAGTTCTACGTGCACAAGCCGACGCTGGCGGCCGGCAGGCCTGCCGTGCTGCGCCGTACGCTGGGTTCCAAGCGGATCAAGATGGTCTACACCGATGACGCCGCGGCGGGCCGGTCGGTCAAGACCGTCGATGTCGCCCATGCGGACCGCCAGCGGTTCTGCCTGAGTGACGAAGACGTGATGGAGCTGGCGCGCCAGGCCGTGACCATCGAACAGCACTACGGCCGGCCGATGGATATCGAATGGGCGCGTGACGGCGACGACGGCAAGCTCTATATCGTCCAGGCCCGACCGGAAACCGTGGTGTCGAATCTCGAAGGTGGCACGCTGGAGCGGTTCACGCTCAAGAGCAAGAGCCGCGTGCTGGTCGACGGTCGCGCCATCGGTCAGCGCATCGGCCAGGGCAAGGTCAAACTGGTGGAATCGCCGGAAGACATGCATAAGGTGCAGCCCGGCGACGTGCTGGTGACCGACATGACCGATCCCGACTGGGAGCCGATCATGAAGCGGGCCTCCGCCATCGTCACCAATCGCGGTGGTCGAACCTGTCACGCGGCGATCATCGCCCGCGAACTGGGCATCCCGGCGGTAGTCGGCTGCGGTGATGCCACCGAACTGCTGGAAGACGATGTCGAGGTGACGGTTTCCTGCGCCGAGGGCGATACCGGCCATGTCTACCAGGGCAAGCTCGACTTCGACTGCCAGACCACCAGCGTCGACGCCATGCCGGAAATTCCGTTCAAGATCATGATGAATGTCGGCAATCCGGACCGGGCTTTCGCCTTTGCGGGACTGCCCAACGAAGGTATCGGGCTGGCGCGGCTGGAGTTCATCATCAATCGCATGATCGGGGTGCATCCGCGCGCGTTGATGGACTACGACACGCTCTCGCCTGACCTGAAGCAGACCATCGATCTCCGCACGGCAGGCTATGCCGATCCGGTCAGCTTCTATGTCGACCGGCTCGTCGAAGGGATCTCTACCCTAGCGGCGGCGTTCTATCCCAAGCGCGTGATCGTGCGGCTGTCGGACTTCAAGTCCAACGAATACGAGAACCTGATCGGCGGCAAGCTCTACGAGCCGGGCGAAGAGAACCCGATGCTCGGCTTCCGTGGCGCCTCGCGCTACATCTCCGACGATTTCCGCGCCTGTTTCGAGCTGGAGTGCCGAGCCTTGAAGCGCGTTCGCGACGAGATGGGGCTGAACAACGTCGAGATCATGGTGCCGTTCGTGCGTACGCCCGCCGAAGGCAAGGCCGTCGTCGATCTGCTCGAAGCCAATGGTCTCAAGCGTGGAGAGAACGCTCTCAAGGTCATCATGATGTGCGAGTTGCCCTCGAACGCGCTGCTGGCAGACGAGTTTCTCGAGCACTTCGATGGATTCTCCATCGGCTCCAACGACCTGACGCAGTTGACGCTGGGGCTGGATCGCGATTCCGCCATCATCGCGCACCTTTTCGACGAGCGTGACCCTGCGGTCAAGAAGCTGCTGTCGATGGCGATCCAGGCCTGCAAGGCACAGGGCAAGTACGTGGGGATCTGCGGCCAGGGCCCGTCGGATCACCCGGAACTGGCCAAGTGGCTGATGGAGCAGGGGATCGATTCCGTGTCGCTGAACCCGGATGCAGTGCTGGAGACCTGGTTCATGCTGGCGGGCGAAACGCTGGGCTGAGCCCGACGACAGAACCACCGAGCCGGTGCGATACTCTCGCGCCGGCTTTTTTCTGCGCAGAGATATTGTCCGGGGCCGTTGGCATCTGTGCCGCGAGCTGCGTTGCCTCAGGTGCGAATCCAGTTGCGCAACTTCACCAGCAGCAGTTCGCCGTCGGACATCTCGCGGCGCTCTTCCAGAATGCCGGTCAACGCGTCGGGTCGATCGGTAATAATGTTGTCGACGCCCATGTCGATATAGCGCGACATGTCGCCAATCCCGTTAACGGTCCATACCGCGACTTCACGGCCCGTGTCGTGGATGGTTCTCAGCAAGCTCGGTGTGGCCTGAGTGTGGCGCAATCCGATGATATCGGCATCGGTGGTATTGAGCGCGCCGGGCAGCACGAATTGCAGAAAGAGCGTGGTGCGGATGTCGTCGTCGATCGTCTTGACCCGTTCGATGACCTCCGGCGACAGCGAGGCGAGGACGGCCCGGTCCGCCATGTCGGCAGCGTTCAACTGCGCGATCACCTTGCGGGTCAGTTCCTCGGCCGTGCCGGGCGCGGGCTTGAGCTCGACGTAGAGCCCGATACGGCCCCGTGCGTTGTCGAGAATCTGCTGAAAGGTCGGGATACGTTCGCCGACGAAGGCATCGCCGAAGTAGGAGCCGACGTCGACCTGTTCGATCTCCGCCAGTGTCATGTCGCTGATCCGGCGGTCGACGCCGGTCAGTCGGCTCAGATCGTTGTCGTGGGACACGACGATCCGGCCGTCACCGCTCAGACGCACGTCCAGCTCCAGGTAGTCGGCACCGTCGGCAATGGCCTGGTTCATCGATGCCAGCGTATTTTCCGGCGCTACCAGCGAACTGCCGCGATGGGCGGTAATGGTGACATGATCGTTTATCTCGAAGCCGTGCAGTATCCAGCCCGCCTGGCCGAGCGCGAAGATCAGCAGCAGGATCTCCGCGCCCCAGGCGATGACGCCGGAACGTTGAGGCGTCGCGGCAGGGCGGAACACGGTGGCTCGACCCACGGCGCGATGATAGAGCGTGATCACCAGCAGGCTGTTGGCCGCGATACCCAGGAACGTGAGCGCGATGGTGGCGACGATATACAGCGCCAGATAGGTCAGCATGGCGGGCACCAGCACGCTGTTGCGTTCCGGTAGATGGCCGAGCAGTACGCCGCCCAGAGCATTGAAGCTCAAGGAGAAAACGATCGGTATGGCTGCCACGAGCAGTGCGATGCCGACCACCAGCAGTGCCATGGGGAGACGTCGCCCCTGGGTCAGTTCGCGGCTGCGCTTCAGCGCGGCAACGGGTTTCAGGTTGTCGAGCATCATCGCCGGCAGTGCCAGGAACCAGCGAAAATAGAGGGCGGCGCTCAGCAGGACGAGGATCAGAAAGATGGGCGTGGCGACGGCCAGGAACTCCCACAGGACCGGCGGCTTGAGATGAATCAGGATGTAGGGTTCGATATCACCGAGCATGACGTCATAGAGGTGGGCCAGCCCTACGGCAAACGGCGCGGCCAGAAGCAGATGGCTGCCTACCTGAAGAAAGGTGAGCGCCACCAGCGCCGGGAATCGGCGCAACACGTGCCATAGCGAGCCCATGGCCGCCCGATAGCGGTTGCCGGCCGGGTTCGAGACGACGAGCATCATCCCGGCCTGTTGAAGGAAGATCACCAGGAAGCTGAGCCCCGTTGCCGTGAGCAGCCATATCAACCCCCAGGGCGAAAGCGCAACGTCCAAGATCTGACCGTTGCTGAGCACCGGGCGACCGATGCGGTGAAGCAGGCCGGAGAGGGTGTTGGCCGACAACGGCACCCAGACGGCCGATGCCAGCAGCGTGAAGAAGAGATGAAAGGCGACCAGCGAGCGCAGATGGACGCGAATCTGTCGGGCGATGTCCTGAATCAGTGATCGAGGGGCTAGCATGGCTTGGAGGCGGCGTTCCTTCCTGAATCGAGTGGGTGCGGCGGAGTAACGGCAAGGATGAATGGATTGTCAGTGTTGTCGTCAAACCGTCATCCGCGCAAGTCCAGGCGTGTCTGGCATCGAACGAAAAAGCCGCCCTTGGCGGACGGCTTGAAACGGTTCCGGGACAAGCACTGCCTAGAATTGCCAGCCTACCGAGGCGGTAAACGAATCCATTTCGTAATCGCTGTCGAAGTCGTAGCGTTCGTACTCCGCACGCAATAGCAGCGGATGGAAGTTGAGCTGAGCGCCGGCGCCGTAAACGGGATCGATGCCGTCGTTGTCGTCGAGATCGACCGAGGCGTTGCCAAGATGACCGTCGACATCGGTTTCCCACTTCGCCATGCCCGCCTTGGCGAAAAGCTCGAACCAGTCGGTAATCGGTAATTTCCCGACCAGGCTGAGGCCATAGGCCTTGCTCTCGAGATCCGTATTCGACACATCATTACCCTTTAACCTGACCTTGCCGAGATCGGCGTAGAAGGCTTCGGTAGCGAAGTAGCGGTTGTATTCGTAGCCGACGAACGCCTTGTAGACATTGTCGTCGTCATCGACATCGAAATCGTCGCTACCGGATTCGATGAAGTCGCCGACATCGCTGTCGTCGTTCTTCAGCGAGCTGAAACCGGTCCCCACGCCGAGATAGAGGCCGTCGACATTGGCTGCCTGGGCTGGCAGGGCCATGGCAATCAATGATACGGAAGCTAGGGGGAGGGCGAACAAAGCCTTGAATTTCACGTTGTGACTCCTTGTGGAAACTGTCGCGGTCCGTGTGTGTAGAGAGGTATCAAGCCTTCAGCATGAATGGTCTGCTCAGCCAATCGTGAGAGAGTATGGAAATCACGATTTGGGCAGACCGTGGCAAATATTGGCAGAACAGCGATGATACGCATACCCGTACATGGCCTCATGTAGACCGGAATGGCCGAGCAGACGTCGAAATCGACATGGCAGCCGCTGGAAAACGGGATAACCATCACGCCTTGCTTGTGCTTGCCAGAAGCTTTCCCATGACCGACAGTCACTTGTCTCCATTTTCCCATCAGGTCGAATGCCATGTTCTCTGCTATCAAACAATGGTTGCCAGCCTTCCGGACCGATAACAGAAAGCGCATCGTCATCTGTGGCAGTGATAGCGCGCACTATGGGCTGTTGCAACGACTTCGTTCCCACTGCGATGTCCTTGCGTTAGTCACCACCGAACCCTGGCAGCACGGTATTCGTCTCGACGACGTGCCGCTTCGCTATCCCAGCGAAGTGCCGTCTCTCTACCGTCGCCTATCCATCGACTACCTGGTCATTGCCACGGAAGACGACCGACTGGAAATAAAGCGTGCCACGGCCGACGATGCGCATTGGCAGCCGCAATGGCGTGTCGGCGAGTCGCTATTGGAGGAACTCGGTGCGAGGGAGCGGCAGCGTTAGTCTTGTCACGATGCCCGTTCGCCACCAGTAAGGTGAAACCGGGCATCCGGCGAAATGAAGAGACAAAAAAAACGCCCCGCATGGCGGGGCGTTTCGGTGACCTCTTCTTGAAGCTGCGAGCATCGGAAGAGACGTGTCAGGCTTCCTGGGCGACCGGAATGACAGTAGCGGCCGCTTTCTGGAAATCCTCTATCTCATGGAAGTTCAAGTAGCGGTAGATTTCTCCCGCCATGGCATTGAACTCGCCCATGGTAGCTTTGTACTCCTCGACCGTTGGCAGGCGACCTTCGACGGCAGCGATTGCCGCGAGCTCTGCCGATGCCAGGTAGACATCGGCGCCGTCGCCCAGACGGTTGGGGAAGTTACGGGTAGAGGTGGATACGACGGTGGATTTCGGCGCCACGCGTGCCTGGTTACCCATGCACAGCGAGCAGCCCGGCATTTCCATGCGCGCGCCCGCCTTGCCGTAAATACCGTAGTAACCTTCCTCGGTCAGCTGATGTTGGTCCATCTTGGTCGGCGGCGCAAGCCACAGACGCGTCTTCAGGCTACCGGCGGGCTGCTTCTCGAGCAGTTTGCCAGCGGCACGGAAGTGACCGATGTTGGTCATGCACGAACCGATGAACACTTCGTCGATCTGGGTGCCGGCCACTTCGGAGAGCAGGCGGGCGTCGTCCGGATCGTTGGGTGCGCACAGCACCGGCTGGTCGATCTCGGCCAGGTCGATCTCGATGACCGCGGCGTATTCGGCGTCGGCATCGGCACGCATCAGGCTCGGATCGGCCAACCAGGCCTCCATCGCCTCGATGCGACGCTCCAGCGTGCGGCGATCGCCGTAGCCTGCGCTGATCATCCACTTCAGCAGCGTGACGTTGGAGTTCAGGTACTCGGTCACACTCTCTTCACCCAGCGTGATGGTACAGCCCGCTGCGCTGCGCTCCGCGGAAGCATCGGAAAGCTCGAAGGCCTGCTCGGCGGTGAGATCTTCCAGACCTTCGATTTCCAGAATGCGGCCGGAGAAGATGTTCTTCTTACCGGATTTGGCGACGGTCAGATGGCCCTGCTGGATAGCGTAGTAGGGAATCGCATGGACCAGGTCGCGCAGGGTGATGCCCGGCTGGCGCTCGCCCTTGAAGCGCACCAGCACCGATTCCGGCATATCCAGCGGCATCACGCCGGTGGCGGCGGCAAAGGCCACTAGGCCCGAGCCCGCCGGGAAGGAGATGCCCATCGGGAAGCGGGTGTGCGAGTCGCCGCCGGTGCCGACGGTATCGGGCAGCAACATACGGTTGAGCCAGGAGTGGATGATGCCGTCGCCAGGACGCAGCGAGACGCCGCCACGGTTCATGATGAAGTCGGGCAGGGTGTGATGCGTCTCGACGTCTACCGGCTTCGGGTAGGCCGCCGTGTGACAGAAGGACTGCATGACCAGATCGGCCTGGAAGCCGAGGCAGGCCAGATCCTTCAGCTCGTCCCGCGTCATCGGGCCGGTGGTGTCCTGAGAACCGACGGTGGTCATCTTCGGTTCGCAGTACATGCCCGGGCGAACGCCATCCATGCCGCAGGCCTTGCCGACCATCTTCTGCGCCAGGGTGAAACCCTTGCCGGTGTCGACCGGCTGCTCCGGCTTGCGGAAGATGTCGGAGTCCGGCAGCCCGAGCTCGTTGCGGGCCTTCTCGGTCAGACCGCGACCGATGATCAGCGGGATACGGCCGCCGGCACGGACTTCGTCGAGGATGACCTGGGTCTTGAGCTGGAAGGTGGAGACGACTTCGTCGCTGTCGTGCCGGGTCACCTTGCCTTCGTAGGGATAGACGTCGATGACGTCGCCCATCTCGAGCTTGTCGACATCCATTTCGATCGGCAGGGCGCCGGCATCTTCCATAGTGTTGAAGAAGATGGGAGCGATCTTGCCGCCGAAGCAGAAACCGCCGGCGCGCTTGTTGGGCACGTGGGGAATGTCGTCGCCGAAGAACCACAGCACCGAGTTGGTGGCGGACTTGCGCGAGGAGCCGGTGCCGACCACGTCACCGACATAGGCGACCGGGAAGCCTTTGGCCTTGACCGCTTCGATCTGCGACATCGGGCCCTTGGTACCGGCGACTTCCGGCTCGATGCCCTCGCGCGGGTTCTTGAGCATGGCGTTGGCATGCAGTGGAATGTCCGGGCGTGACCAGGCATCCGGGGCAGGGGAGAGATCATCGGTGTTGGTCTCGCCCGGCACCTTGAACACGGCGATGCTGATTTTCTCGGGCAGAGCCGGTTTGGCAAGAAACCACTCGGCTTCGGCCCAGGATTCGAGCACGCCTTGAGCAATGGCGTTGCCGTTCTTGGCGCGTTCGGCGACATCGTGAAAGGCGTCGAACATCAGCAGTGTGTGCTTAAGCTGCTCGCCGGCTTCCTGAGCGAGCTCGCTATCGTCGAGCAGTTCGACCAGCGTGGCAATGTTGTATCCACCCTGCATGGTGCCGAGAAGCTTGACCGCATGAATCTTGTCGATCAGTGGTGAGGTCGCTTCACCCTTGGCGATAGCGGTGAGAAAGCCTGCCTTGACGTAAGCGGCTTCGTCGACGCCCGGTGGTACGCGATCGGTGATCAGTTCGAGGAGAAATGCCTCTTCGCCAGCTGGCGGCTGTTTCAGCAGCTCGATCAACTGGGCAGTCATTTCGGCGTTCAACGGCTTCGGCGGCACGCCTTCGGCGGCGCGCTCCTCGACATGTTGGCGGTAAGCTTCAAGCACGGTGGAGAGCCTCATCTAGTGTTAGAGCCCGCATGAGCGATGTGTATTCGTAACCGCTACGTGGGTACGTTTCGGTCGGTAAATAGATCGGCTGCGGTGGGCGCAGCGAAGTCTACGTGAAACTGTCGACAATGTTAAGAAGCCGTCTTTGCTCGGGCTGGGCAGGGGGAGAGTGGAGAGTGGAGAAAGTAACAGAGAAAGTCACAGAGAAAGTCAATGTCACCATGGTCGAGCAGATGGGTGTCGAAGTCTGACCGGCCAGGCGCTACCATAGGGCGAAAATTCAGCGAATCCACTTTGATTCAACGCACTGATGCTTACGCGTCTCATCACGCTCGAATCAACGATCCGGCGGAGGGCGCCGGTCGGCGAGGCCCCGACCCGCTTTTCGGCGGGTCGCGTCGTATCAGGACGCGCTGTCCGGATCGTCGTCTGCCCATGTGCTCCGCTTTTATCATGTACTCGACATGGCCTGTCGAGTGTTCGACGAACGTCAATGACGACTGAACGAATGACTGCTTATACCGATTGCACTACCGACGACCTGCTGCCTGCCGAGCTGCTCGATTTTCTGCCGTGTGAAACTCCGATGCGTTGGATAGAGGCAGCGCTGGAGAACCCCGCGTTGTTGCTGATCGACCACGCACAGTGCGAGAAGAAGGCGGCGTCGACGGCCATGAGTCTGATGTTTCGCTACGTGGACCGCCCCGAACTCTTGACCAAGATGTCTCAGCTCGCCCGCGAGGAGCTTCTGCACTTCGAGCAGGTAGTGGGGCTGATGCAGGAGCGGGGTGTCGACTATTCCCACATTCAGGCCTCGCGCTATGCGGAGGGGCTGCGCGAGCACGTGGCGCGCGAGGAGCCGCACCGCCTGATCGATATCCTGATCGTCGGGGCCTTCATCGAAGCGCGTTCCTGTGAACGTTTCGCCAGATTGATTCCCTACCTTGATGAGACGCTTGCCAAGTTCTATCGCTCGCTGGTGCGGTCGGAAGGGCGCCATTTCGAGGATTACCTGGGGCTTGCCGAGCGCTATGCGGGAAAGGAGGTCGTCGCTGAACGGGTGGCCCGCTTTGCCATTCACGAACAGGCCCTGATCGAAGGTGAAGACGCCATGTTTCGCTTTCACAGCGGCGTGCCGGCAGCCCGTGCCTCCTGATCACCGCTTTGGAACCATGGCTCTCGAGCCATGGCACGACGACGGCTGTCTCGTTCGTGACCACCGGGCGGCTGTACCTCTCACCGGATGAATGGAAAGCAATGAACTCAGGTCCAGCTACAACAACAATTTCGCTCTTCGGACACTTCGGTTATCAGCAGGGCGAGCGGGCTCTGACGCAGTTCAGCTATGACAAGGTGAAGGCGCTGCTGGTCTATCTCCTGATGCAGGAAACACCGGTCAGTCGTGCCGCTCTGGCTGAGATGCTGTGGCCGGATCAGGGCGTCAAGTCCGGCCGAACCAACCTTCGCCACGCCTTGCACTGTCTGCGTCACAGCCTCGGTGATCTTGCCGAGGTATCCCTGTCCGTCACCCGGCAGACGATCGCCTTCGATCTGCCGGCCTCTGTCGTCTGGGATCTCCGCGCGGCGGACGAGCTGCTTCAGCAGCCGCCCACCGTGGCGACTCTGGAGCAGTTGCTCGACCATTATCGGGGCGATCTGCTGGCGGAGCTTCATCTGGGGCAGTGTGTCGCTTTCCAGCAGTGGCTGGTGCGTACGCGAGGCGAGTGGCGCCAGCGGCTGATCGAATACGCGGAGCGGGTTCTGGAGGCTGCCTCGGCGCTACCGGAGGCGTTGCTACGCACCCTGATTCATCGTATTCCCGACTACTGCCCCTTTCATGAGCGTCTCGTACGACAGCTCGCCGAGCATGGACAGTTTGCTGCTGCTCGGGAACAGTTCAACGCCTTCCTGCAGCACCTGGCGCTCTCGGGACAGCAGCCGGAGCCCGGCTTCTTGCAGTTGGCGCGATTCTGGTCGGAGGTGCCAGCGCAGGGAGTGGCCGGCGCCGATTGGCTGAGTCAGGCGGGCTCGCCCGCCGCTCAAGCGGCGCAGCCGGGTGCTTTGGGTTACGTCGCCCAAGACATCGATTACCGCCAGATTACGGTGATGGCGATCGCTCTCAGGCCGGTGGATGCCGGCAACGATCTCGGCCGGGCGCTGGCATGCCTGAAAGCGCAGGGGCGACTGTTTCAATGGCTGGAAACCCAGTGCCGGCATCTGGGCGGTTTCTGGCAGACCGCTGTGGGCAGCGGGATCGGCCTGGCGTGTTTTGGTACTCATGGGCCGACGCATCAGCTGGCCGAACTGGTGGCGCTGTTCGAACACTGCCGACAAGGCTTGGCTCGCGAGCTCGACAGCGTTTGGGAAGGTGATGATTCGCCCCCGCGATTCACGCTGACGGCCGGACTGGATAGCGGGCGAGTGATCTGGTTGCCGGAGCGACAATCGATCGACCCGTTCGGTGACGTGACACAAGTGGCATTGGCGATGATGGCGGCAGCGCAAAGCAGCGAGCTGGTGATATCGCTCAATGCCAGCCAGCATCTGCCGCCCGCGTTCGATCTGCAATCTCGCCTGACGCCGCGTCTGATCAGCAGTGACGGCCGTGTCCAGCGGCGTGGGCTGGTGCTGGGCGTGGAATCCTCCAGGCGCGAGGCCTTGCCGCCCAGCCTGATGGGGCGCGAGGCGGAGCTGCGCCAGTTGCGGGATGCGCTGGCTCGGGTTTCCCTGGGGCTACGCCAGAGCCTGCTGGTGCTGGGAGATACCGGCATTGGCAAGTCCGCCTTGATGATCCATTTCCGTGAATACCTCCAGCACGAGGACGTCGCGGTGTTCTGGCGGCCCACGACTCGGCTGTCCAGCCAGACTTCGTACGGGCTGATCCAGTCGCTGCTCAGATGGTATCTGGCACAGGAGCCGGATAGCGAAGCGCTCGGCCAACTGATCGATCGTACTGCTGTACTGCAGAAGATCGGCAGCGAGCGCCGGCGGCTGCTGATCGATGTGCTGGGTCGCGAACCCCTGGCGCGCGAAGATGCCGACGAGGCAGTGGAGCTGGTCACCCAACTGGTCCAGGCATTGATTCTCGAGATGGCCTCCCGTCGTCCGCTGGTGATCATCGTCGATGACCTGCAGTGGCTGGACGAACCCTCTCTCAAGGTATTGCTGAATCTGCAGGCCAGACTGCCGATTCATACCGCTTCGTTGCTGATAGCCTCGCATCAGAATCGTGAAGTCCCTCCGATCAGGTTGAACTGGGATCAGCAGGTAATTTTGGGGCGTCTCGATGGTCGCCAATCAGCGGATATGCTGGAGTATCTGGCGCGTCGCCATCGCCTCAAGCTCGGGCCCCGGTTGCGCGAACAGTTGGTCCAGCGCTGCGAGGGTGTTCCGCTCTATCTGCAGGAAATCTGCCGCCGGTTGGAAATCGATCGGCGCGAAGGCCGGCGGCTGGATGTCGACAGCCTGCCGAGCGGTTTATTGGGGCTGCTGGCCAGCCGTATCGATCAGTTGCAAGGCGACCGCCAGGTTGCTCACATGGCAGCCATCTTTGGCCGGCAGTTCGAAGCCGGCATGCTGCGCGACTGTCTGGAAGTCGATGACGGTACTCTCAAGGCCGCGCTGGAGCAGATGCGGCGGCTGGAGATCATCGAGCCCTGCGAAACCTATCCTTACGATTTCCAGTTCACGCATCCGCTGCTGCAGGAGGCAGCCTATCTTTCCTGTCCGCAGGACGTGCGTATCGTCCTGCACCAGCGGGTGGTCGAGATGATCGAATCGCGTCATCCCGCCTGGATCAGCCGTCATCCCGGCGACTTCGCCGAGCACCTGCGGCGAAGTGGCGATCCGGCGCGTGCCGCGCGTTACTTCGAGATGGCGGCCCGAAGCGGGCTCAAGGTGAGTGCCAGCCGTACGGCGCTGAGGCTGGCGGAGTCCGGCCTGGCCTGCCTGAACGAGGTGCCCGCCGGTGGCGCCGAGCGTCAGATCAGTCTGCTGACCGTCAAGGGACAGGCGTGTTATGCCCTGGAGGGGCACGGATCGCGCGCGGCGCATGAGAGTTTCCTTCAGGCTCAGGCGCTCTGGCAGAGTGCAGATCTGGACGACGAGGCTGCCGATGACCAGGCGTTTCTGGTGACCTGGGGGCTCTGGGTCGGCGCCAGCCAACGTCACGCCAATCGCGACGCGGAGTCGCTGGCCATGCAGCTGCGCGAGCTCGCCCAGCGCATCGACGACCCTCGTTACCAGCGCCTGGCGCTCTATGCCCGGGCTCACGGAGAGTACTGGAGCGGCAAGATATCGCTTGCCTACGAACATCTCGACCAGATCGACCCGTTGAATCAGCCGATGGTGCTGGAGTGGTTGCCATACTCCGATCATCCGCAGGTGGCGGCAGCCTGCTACCAGAGCTGGGCGCTTTGTCTGCGCGGTGACTACCTGCGCGCGGAACAGCAGATGGAGGCCGCCATTCGCTTGGCCGAGTCGATTCGCCATCCGGGATCGCTGGCCCTGGCGCTGATTTTTGCCGCCTCGCTCTACCGGCAATTGGGTCATATCCACCTGGCCACGGAGCGTGGTCGCCGGGCGTACGAAATGACCCGAACCCCGGATCTCCAGCGCTGGCATTGGGAGGCCGACTGCGTCCTTGGTTGGAGTCAGTCGCTGGCGGGGGAGGCGTGCGGCCTGGAGCGAATCGAGGCCTGTGTCGCGCAGTTGAGCGAACTGACCGGCCGAGAGCCTCATCAACGCCCTTTGCTGTGGTACGGCGACGCCTGTCTGGCGCTCAACGATGTAGCGCTCGCTGTGGCGTATCTCGAACCTTGTCTCGACCAGGCGCGAACCAGACGTTCGCTGATGATGCCGCAGATAGCGCTGCAGATGGCTCGCGCCAGGCATCGCATGGGGGATGACATGCAGACAGTTGCGGCTTTGATCGAAGAGGCGAGAATCTGGGCGGTCGAGGTGGGCTGCGCCCATGTGGAGCTGAAGAGCCTCGAAATGTGGCTCTCGCTGGTCGATGCCGGCGACAAGGAAAAGCAGCAAGCGCTGCGTTATCGGCTGGGAGAAGTGGCGCTGTCCGATGCGCCGATTCTGACTCGCTGGCGGACGCTCCTGGACAACGTCAGCGCTGCTTCCCGGACCCCGGATTATCAGATGTAGCCACTTTTTGGCCGTAGTCATTGGGCGGCTGTCGCTGCAGGCATCGCTACGAGGGATGATCGGTGCGGTGTGGGACTGGCGTCGTCGTAGGAATGACCTGTATAGCCGCAGAAAAGCAGACGCCCGGCTCGAGTCTTAGAGCCGGGCGTTGGCATTGGCTGGCCGGTTCCGAAATGCTCAGATGGCGAACGACTCGAGTGTCAGCGCGTCGTCTTCGACTCTCAACTGCCAGCCCACGCCGGGACGCCAGTCGCCGATGACGTAGCGTCTTGCCGGCTCGCCATCGACGGTGAGATCGTGGACGGCCGGACGGTGGGTATGGCCGTGAATCATGATCTTAACCTCGTGAGCCTGCATGGTCTCGACGACGGCTTCGGGAGTGACGTCCATGATGTCTTCGGCCTTGTTGGTATTGGCTTCGCCGGACTGCTGCCGCAACTGCTTGGCCAGCGCCAAGCGCTCTTCGACCGGCATCGCCAGGATCTGCGCCTGCCAGGCCGGATTGCGCGCCTGCTGGCGGAAGGCCATATAGGCTTCGTCGCGGGTGCAAAGGTTGTCGCCGTGCATCAGCAGAACGCGCTGACCCGCGAGTTCGACCACGGTCGGGTCGTCGAGCAGGGCGCAGCCGCTGTCAGCCGCGAACGACTCCCCGATCAGGAAATCCCGATTACCGTGCATGAACGCCAGCCGCGTGCCGGCATCGCTGCAGGCCTTCAGTTCGGCAATGATCTGCTGTTCGAACTCGCCACGGTAGTCATCGCCGATCCAGGCTTCGAACAGATCGCCGAGGATGGTCAGCGATGATGCCTGTCGGGCCGGACCCCGAAGGTAGTCGATGAACCCCTTGGCGATATCCGGCTGGGAGGGGTGAAGATGGAGGTCGGCAATCAGCAGTTGCATGCGAGAGATCGTTCCTTTCGATAGTCGGCCAGTATCGGGATGAAGGTCAGGCGGTGACTTCGGCGCGTTCGATGATGACGTCTTCCGTGGGAACGTCACTGTGCATGCCACGACGCCCGGTAGCGACCTGACGGATGCTGTCGACGACATCCATGCCTTCGATCACGCGGCCGAACACGCAGTAACCCCAGCCCTGCAGGCTCTTGTCGCGATGATTGAGGAAGTCGTTGTCGCCGACGTTGATGAAGAACTGTGCGCTGGCGGAATGCGGGTCCTGAGTGCGCGCCATGGCCACCGTGCCCTTCTGGTTGGTCAGGCCGTTGTCGGCTTCGTTGTCGATCGTGGCGCGAGTCGGTTTTTGCTCGAAATCGGTATCGAAGCCGCCGCCCTGGACCATGAACCCGTCGATCACGCGGTGAAACAGTGTGCCGTCGTAGTGGCCGTCCTTGACGTACTGCTCGAAGTTGGCGGCGGTCTTCGGGGCTTTTTCGAAGTCGAGTTCGAGCGTGATGGTGCCGTGATTGGTATGCAAGACGATCATCGGAAATCCTGGGTGATTCTGGGCTGTCGGGAGGTGGCGGACGGCTTGGCGCCGGCCGCGCGCGTCGCGCTATAATAGCCGTTTTGGGCCGCTGGAAGAAACCGCGGTACGCGCGTGTTAACCTGCTGCCATCAGGGCCGTGACGTCGGCCGATCATTCGAATCACAGAGGTTGCCTGCATTCCATGAGCGTCGAAAGCAACACGAGCGCCGAGAGCCCCAACCACAACCCCGAGATCCAGCACGGTGCCGATGTCCAGCAAGGGGCATCGAACTTCCTGCGTAACCAGATTCGGGACGAGATCGAGTCGGGCCAGGCCAAGACGATCGTGACTCGCTTCCCGCCGGAGCCGAACGGGTTTCTGCACATCGGCCATGCCAAGTCGATCTGGGTCAACTTCGGCCTGGCGGAGCAGTTCGGCGGACGCTGTCACCTGCGTTTCGACGACACCAACCCGGCCAAGGAAGAGCAGGCATACATCGACGCCATCCAGGAGGACATTCGCTGGCTCGGCTACGAATGGAGTGGGGTGGTGCGCTTTGCCTCCGACTACTTCGATCAGTTGTACGCCTGGGCCCAGCACCTGGTGCGGGAAGGGAAGGCGTACGTCGACGATCTCTCGCCGGAGGAGATCCGCGAATACCGGGGCACGCTGACCGAGTCGGGCCGCCCGAGTCCGTACCGTGATCGTAGTGTCGACGAGAATCTCGATCTGCTCGAGCGCATGCGCCTGGGCGAGTTCGACGAGGGATCGAAAGTGCTTCGGGCCAAGATCGACATGGCCGCGCCGAACATCAATCTGCGCGATCCGATCCTCTACCGCATTCGTCATGCGCATCACCACCAGACTGGCGATGCGTGGAAGATCTATCCCTCCTACGACTTTACCCATGGGCAGTCCGACGCCATCGAGGGCATCACGCATTCGCTGTGCACGCTGGAGTTCGAGGACCATCGACCGCTGTACGAATGGTTCCTGGATCACTTGCCGGTTCCGTCCAGACCCCGGCAGACCGAGTTCGCGCGGATGAACGTCAACTATACGGTGACGTCCAAGCGCAAGCTCAAGCTGTTGGTCGACCAGAACGTGGTCGATGGCTGGGACGATCCGCGCATGCCGACGATCTCCGGGCTGCGCCGTCGGGGCTACACGCCGGCGTCGCTGCGCAAGTTCTGCGACATGACCGGTGTCAGCCGTGCCGCCAACGTGGTCGACATCGCGATGCTGCATTTCGCCATTCGCTCGGATCTCGAGGACAACGCGCCGCGGGCCATGTGCGTTCTCAACCCGCTGAAGGTGGTGTTGACCAACATCGCGGCGGATCACGACGAGGTCTTCGAGGTGCCCGGGCATCCGGCGCGCGAGGACATGGGCATGCGCCGGCTGCCATTCACCCGCGAGATCTGGATCGATCGTGACGACTTCATGGAGGAGCCGCCGAAGAAATTCTTCCGCCTGGCGCCCGGCAAGGAAGTCCGTCTACGCAACGGCTATGTCATCCGCTGCGACGAGGTGGTCAAGGGTGAAGACGGCGAGATCGAGGCGCTCCACTGCAGCGTCGACTTCGACACCCTGGGCAAGAATCCGGAAGGGCGCAAGGTCAAGGGCGTCATTCACTGGGTCAGCGCGGAGCATGGCGTACCGGTGGAGGTCCGTCTGTACGACAACCTGTTCCTCGACGAGGCGCCGGACCGTGACAAGGACGCCGATTTCCTCGAGCACCTGAATCCGGAGTCGCTGATTGTCGTGGAAGGCATCGCCGAGCCGGCGCTGGCGGATGTCCAGCCCGAAGCGCGCTACCAGTTCGAACGCGTTGGCTACTTCTGTGCCGATCGTCACGCCTGTCGTGATGGCAAGCTGGTGTTCAACCGCACCGTGGGGCTCAAGGATAGCTGGGCCAAGATTCAGAAGAAGCAGGGCTAAGGTAACGACAACATGAGCGCGCTGGAGATCTACAACACGCTGACGCGACGCAAGGCGGCGCTGGAGACGATCGAGCCCGGCAAGTTGCGGATGTACGTCTGCGGCATGACGGTCTACGACTACTGCCACCTGGGCCATGCCCGCGTCATGGTGGCGTTCGACGTGATTACGCGCTGGCTGCGTCAGACCGGGCTGGACGTGACATACGTTCGCAATATCACCGATATCGACGACAAGATCCTCAAGCGCGCGGAGGAGAATGGTGAGTCGATCTCGGCACTGACCGAGCGCATGATCGCGGCGATGCACGAGGATGAAGCACGGCTTGGCGTGCTGCGCCCGGATGCGGAGCCGCGCGCGACCGGCCATATCCCCGAGATCGTGGCGATGATCGAGCGGCTGATCGAAGGCGGTTATGCCTATGCGGCCGATAACGGTGATGTCTACTATCGGGTCCGGCGCTTCGCCGACTACGGCAAGCTCAACAACCGCAATCTCGACGACATGCGGGCTGGCGCCCGAGTCGATGTCGATGCGCACAAGGAAGACCCGCTCGACTTCGTCCTGTGGAAAGCGGCCAAGTCAGGCGAGGCGAGCTGGTCGTCGCCGTGGGGCGAAGGGCGGCCCGGTTGGCATATCGAGTGCTCGGCGATGTCGACCTGCTGCCTGGGCGAGACCTTCGACATCCATGGCGGCGGGCCGGATCTGACCTTTCCGCATCATGAGAACGAGATCGCCCAGAGCGAGGCGGCGACGGGCAAGCCCTACGTCAACGTATGGATGCACGCCGGGGCCGTGCGCGTCAATCAGGAGAAGATGTCCAAGTCGCTGGGCAACTTCTTCACCATCCGTGATGTATTGGAAGTGCACGATCCGGAAGTGGTTCGCTACCTGCTGGTAGCGAGCCACTATCGCAGCCCGATCAACTACGCGTTGGAGTCGCTCAACGAGGCGCGCAAGTCCCTCGAGCGCTTCTATCACGCGCTCGATGGCGTCGAGCTAGTCCACGGCGATGTCGAGGGAATCTACGCCGAGCGTTTTTCGACGGCGATGAATGATGATTTCAATACGCCGGAAGCGCTATCGGTGCTGTTCGATATGGCCCGGGAGATCAACCGGCTGCGCGACGCCGAGCCGGCGCATGCCGGGGCGTTGGGGCAGGAGCTCAAGCGATTGGCCAGCGTGCTGGGGCTGCTCGAGCGGGAACCTGCCGAGTTCCTCAAGGCGGGGGCTGCCGATTTGCCGCTGAGCGAAGCCGAGATCGAGTCGCGCATCGAGGCGCGGGCCGCAGCCAAGGGCAATCGGGATTTCGCCGAAGCCGACCGGATCCGCGACGAGCTGGCAGCGCTGGGTATCGTGCTCAAGGACTCTCGCGAAGGTACCCGTTGGAGTTTCGAGGCGCCTCCGGCGTGATGGCGTGATGCCCCTGAAACGACAAACCCCGCCAATCGGCGGGGTTTGTCGTTGGGGGTGTCGTCATGATTCGGGAAACGGGATCATTGCCCGGCCAGGCGGGCGATGATCGCATCGACCATCTTGGCGGAGTGGGTTGCCGCTCGTTCCAGAAAGGCATCGAAAGAGAGTTCGGACTGCTTGCCGGCGATATCCGACAGCGCCCGGATGACCACGAACGGGCACTCGAACAGATGGCAGGTCTGGGCAATCGCGGCGGCTTCCATCTCTACTGCCAGCATCTGGGGGAAGTGTTCGCGCACGGTGTCGACCCGTGTCGGATCGGCCATGAAGCTGTCGCCGGTACAGATCAGGCCTTCGTGGACGCGCAGATCCCCGAGGCTTTCGATGCAGGCGCGCGCGGTCTCGATCAGCTTGGGATCAGGGGCAAAGCCTGCCGGCATGCCGGGAACCTGGCCCATTTCGTAGCCGAAAGCGGTGACGTCGACATCGTGATGGCGCACCTCGCTGGAGATGACCACGTCGCCGACTTCCATGGCCGTGCCGAAGCCGCCGGCAGAGCCGGTGTTGATGACGGCGTCCGGCCGGTAGTGGGTCATCAGCTGCGTTGCGCCCACCGTGGCATTGACCTTGCCGATGCCTGACTGGAGTAGCACGACCCGAAGTCCGTGGCGCTCACCTACATGAAAAGTGCCGCCGGGATGATGTTCGATCCGGGCGTTGTCCAGCTGGGAAGCGAGCAGGGCGACTTCCTGCTCCATGGCGCCAATGATGCCGATAGTCTGCATGCGTTATCCGTCGTGTTGGTCCGTCAGATCAGTGCGTAAGGTTGAAGTGTCGTCGATACGTCATTGCGCATCGTGTAGTTCGGCCGCTTGCAAGGTGTTCTGCAGCAAGGTGGCGACCGTCATCGGTCCGACACCGCCGGGCACCGGGGTGATCCAGCTGGCGCGCTCGGCTGCGGTGTCGAAATCGACATCGCCCACCAGAGTGCCGTCTTCCCGACGGTTGATGCCGACATCGATGACAATGGCGCCGGGTTTGACCCAGTTGCCATCGATCAGGCCGGGCTTGCCGGTAGCGACCACCAGGAGATCGGCCTGTCGGACCTTGTCTTCGAGCCCCTGGGTGAAGCGATGACAGATCGTGGTGGTGCAGCCGGCGAGCAGCAACTCCAGTGCCATCGGCCGGCCGACAATATTGGAAGCGCCGACGATGGTGGCGTCCAGCCCTCGGAGCGGGATCCCGCTCTGTTCGAGCAGCGTGATGATGCCCTTGGGCGTGCAGGGGCGCAGTAACGGCAACCGCTGCGCCAACCGGCCCAGGTTGTACGGATGAAAGCCGTCGACATCCTTGTCCGGGCGAATGCGCTCGAGCAAGGGGTTGGCATCGAGATGCGCGGGTAGCGGAAGCTGTAGAAGGATGCCGTCGACGGCGGGGTCGTCGTTCAGGCGATCGATCAGCGCTTCCAGGTCCTGCTGCGTCGTGGTGGTCTCGAGCCGGTGGCTGAAGGAGAGAATGCCGGCGTTCTCGCAGGCACGGTGCTTGTGGCTGACATAAACCTCCGACGCCGGGTCATGACCGATCAGTATGACGGCCAACCCCGGGCGACGCAGCCCGCGCTGGGTTCGATGCTCCACGTCGACTTTCACTCGATTGCGGATTGAGCCGGCAATGGCCTTGCCATCGATCAACTGAGCGGTCATCGACTTTCCTTTATGAGTGCTGTAGGGGTCGGCGGAAGGCCGACGAAGGTCGGCAATTTTCGCATGCCCAGAGATGCAGTCAACGCGCGACGGGGCGTTAGTGAGATCTGCGGCATTTTTTGATGCCGTGCTGCGAGAGGCAATCGAGGTTAAGTGCACGTAAGGGCTTGACCCGACAGAAAGGATCCGTAGAATACGCAGCGCATCGAGGGGCTCGTAGAGTCATCGGGCATGAATGGCATCATACGGGGTATAGCGCAGTCTGGTAGCGCGCCTGCTTTGGGAGCAGGATGTCGGGGGTTCAAATCCCTCTACCCCGACCATGATGATACCGCTCGTGCCGGTGGAAATGCAGCCGGTATTGGAATGCGCCTATAGCTCAACCGGATAGAGCAACGGCCTTCTAAGCCGTAGGTTGCAGGTTCGAGTCCTGCTGGGCGCGCCATTCATCACTTGTTGATGTGGCCCCGGTCGATGCGGAATTGGTATGGTGGGTGTAGCTCAGTGGTAGAGCCCCGGATTGTGGCTCCGGTGGTCGTGGGTTCGATCCCCATCATCCACCCCATGCCGATCAGCTTCAAGAAATGGTGGGTGTAGCTCAGTGGTAGAGCCCCGGATTGTGGCTCCGGTGGTCGTGGGTTCGATCCCCATCATCCACCCCATTTCTTTCTCGATTGTCATCCCTTCTTTTTGATAGCACCTCTAGTTTGTTATTGCGCTCCCGTCTGGGTCTTATCTCNTTCTTTCTCGATTGTCATCCCTTCTTTTTGATAGCACCTCTAGTTTGTTATTGCGCTCCCGTCTGGGTCTTATCTCCGGTTTTGGGGTTCGATACGCCTGCAAAGTTGGTCTTGAGTCGATTTTTATGGCCTCGGGCTTGTATTTCATCCCCATTGGCACCATTTACCGCGCTAGTCTGCTTGCCAGTAGGCATGGGGATTCATAAAATCGCCCTCTTGTTTTGAAATGAGTGCTTTGAAATGACAGTTTTGAAGCCTGGTTTTTGAGTTGCAATCACAGAACGCCCCCGTCGGTAGAGGATCATCTATGCAAGTTTCCGTTGAGACGACATCCCAGATCGAACGTCGCATCACTGTTCAGGTTCCGGCAGCCGAGGTTGACGAGGCCGTTTCTGCTCGCCTGCAAGACACCGCCAAGCGCGTTCGTCTGAATGGCTTTCGTCAAGGGAAGATCCCGATGGCGGTCGTGCGTCAGCGCTACGGCAAGGACGTGCGCAACGAAGTCGTCAGCGAGCTCATGCGCCAGCACTACGTGCGGGCGATCACCGAGCAGAGCCTGAACCCGGCCGGTTATCCATCGATCGAACCCAAGGTCGATCAGACGGGCAAGGATCTGGAGTTTGTCGCGACGCTGGAAGTCTATCCCGAGATCGAACTGCAGAGCATCGACGGTACGGTCGTGGAACGCCCCAAGACGGAAATCACTGACGCCGATATCGACACCATGATCGAAACGTTGCGCGGTCAGCGCGCCAAATTCCAGCCGGTAGAGCGCGCGGCGGAAAATGGCGATCAGGTCAAGATCGATTTCCAGGGCTTCCTGGGAGACGAGCCGTTCGAAGGTGGCGCTGCCGAAGGTCACGAGCTGGAGCTGGGCTCCAACCGTTTCATCCCCGGCTTCGAAGAGCAACTGATCGGTGCCAAGGCTGGTGAAGAGAAGCGTATCAGCGTGACCTTCCCGGAAGACTACCAGGCCGAACACCTGGCGGGTCAGGAAGCGACCTTCAAGGTGACGGTCCACGAGGTCTCCGCCAAGGCGCTGCCGGAAGTCGATGCCGACTTCATCAAGGAATTCGGCGTGGAAGACGGCGATGCCGACAAGTTCCGTGCCGAGATCAAGAGCAACATGGAGCGCGAGGTCAAGCAGGCGGCGCAGAATCGCGTCAAGCAGCAGGCTCTCGATGCGCTTCAGAAAGCCAATGACGTCACCGTGCCCCAGTCACTGGTCGACCAGGAGACCGAAGGGCTCAAGCGTCAGGCGGCTCAGCAGTTCGGTCTTGGCGAAGACTTCGATGTCAGCCAGTTGCCCAACGAGCTGTTTGCCGACCAGGCCCGTACTCGCGTCAAGGTTGGCCTGTTGCTGGCGGAAGTCATCAAGCAGCACGAGCTGGATGCCAGTGACGACGAAATCCGTGCGCGCGCCGAAGAACTGGCGTCCCAGTATCAGCAGCCCGAGCAGGCCGTCGAGCAGTACATGAAGAACGACGAGCTCAAGGGGCAGATCAAGTCCGCGGTGCTGGAAGACAAGGCCGTTGACAAGCTCCTCGAGCAGGCTCAGGTTAACGACGTCAGCATGAGCTATGAGCAAGTGCTTCAGGCGGCTCAACAGGCCGAGCAATCGGCTGAAGAAGACGAGGCCGAGGAAAGCGATTCCAAAGCATGATGGGTGCTTGGTAAGCGAGCGGCCCGGCAGAAGCCGGGCCGCTAGTCGATGGGCCTGACAATCACCAGCTGTAAGGAAATCGCGATGCGTAACGAGTTCGACATCAGTAATGCCGGCGGCCTGGTCCCGATGGTGGTGGAGCAGAGTGCGCGCGGCGAGCGGTCGTACGATATCTACTCTCGTCTGCTCAAAGAACGTGTCATCTTCCTGGTCGGCCCGGTCGAGGACTACATGGCCAACCTGGTCGTGGCACAGCTGCTATTCCTCGAGTCCGAAAATCCTGACAAGGATATTCACCTCTACATCAACTCGCCGGGTGGTTCAGTGACGGCGGGCATGTCCATCTATGACACCATGCAGTTCATCAAGCCGGATGTCTCGACGGTCTGTATCGGCCAGGCGGCTAGCATGGGCGCGCTGTTGCTGGCTGGTGGCGCGAAGGACAAGCGCTTCTGCCTGCCGCATTCGCGCATGATGATCCATCAGCCGCTTGGGGGTTATCAGGGGCAGGCAGCGGACATCGAGATCCACACCCGTGAAATCCTGACCATTCGCCAGAAGCTGAATCGTATCCTGGCGAACCACACGGGTCAGGATATCGACAAGATCGCCCAGGACACCGACCGTGACAACTTCATGGATGGTAGTCAGGCCGTCGAATACGGCCTGATCGACGCCGTGCTGGATAAGCGTCCGGTATCCTGATAGCGTTTGAGTCAAGGTTTCACACGACGGCGCGCTGCGCCGTCGTCCTGACGAGGTACACGAATGGCCGACGGTAAAGGCAAAGACGACAACGGCAAGCTGCTGTATTGCTCGTTCTGTGGCAAGAACCAGAACGAAGTTCGCAAGCTCATCGCAGGCCCGTCTGTCTACATCTGTGACGAGTGTGTCGATCTCTGCAATGACATCATTCGCGAGGAGGTTCTGGAAGCCGACGCCGAGAGCGATGAAGACCGTCTTCCCGTACCCCGAGAGATCCGTAACACGCTCGACGACTATGTGATTGGTCAGGACCGTGCCAAGATGGTGCTGTCCGTTGCGGTCTACAATCACTACAAGCGTCTGCGTAGTGGTGGCAAGAGCGACAGCATCGAGCTGGGCAAGTCCAACATTCTGCTGATTGGTCCGACGGGCAGCGGCAAGACGCTGCTGGCGGAGACGCTGGCGCGTCTGCTCAACGTTCCGTTCACGATCGCGGATGCCACGACGCTCACCGAAGCGGGCTACGTGGGCGAGGATGTCGAGAACATCATCCAGAAGTTGCTGCAGAAATGTGACTACGACGTCGAGAAAGCCCAGCGCGGGATCGTCTATATCGACGAGATCGACAAGATTTCGCGCAAGTCGGACAATCCCTCCATCACGCGTGACGTGTCCGGCGAGGGCGTCCAGCAGGCGCTGCTCAAACTGATCGAAGGGACGACGGCTTCCGTTCCACCGCAGGGCGGCCGCAAGCATCCGCAGCAGGAATTCCTGCAAGTGGACACCGGCAATATCCTGTTTATCGTCGGTGGTGCCTTCGCGGGCCTGGACAAGGTCATTCGCGACCGTGCCGAAAAAGGTGGTATCGGTTTCAACGCCGCGGTGAAGAGCAAGGAGAGCAACAAGGGTGTCGGTGACATCCTTGCCGGCGTCGAGCCCGAGGATCTCGTCAAGTTCGGGTTGATTCCCGAGTTCGTCGGGCGTCTGCCGGTGATCGCGACGTTGACCGAACTGACCGAAGATGCGCTGGTCCAGATCCTGACCGAGCCCAAGAACTCGCTGGTCAAGCAGTATGCGCACCTGTTCGAGATGGAAGGGGTGGAGCTGGATTTCCGCGAGGACGCCTTGCGGGCCGTGGCGCACAAGGCCATGGAGCGCAAGACGGGCGCACGTGGGCTACGTTCGATTCTGGAGTCGGTGCTGCTGGAAACGATGTACGACGTGCCGTCACTCGACGGCGTTACCAAAGTCGTGATCGACAGCTCCGTCATCGCCGGCGACAGCGAACCGTTGCTGATCTACTCCAAGCAGGAAGAGAGTCGCGTTGCCAACAAGGACGGATGATCGGGGCGCGTCGTTACCCGTCCAGCTGTCTAGCGAGGGGGCCTGATGGCCCCCTTTTTTATGGATTCGGTCTTTCATGGATTCGCTAGTCTACCGGTTGCTACTTGCATCTGAACGATGACGCCCCCACGTACCTTGCATATTGATATTGCCGCTCTGGTGGCTCACCCATCCGAAAGTTTGTCGAGGAAATGCTGTAATGGCGCAGAGCTCTGACCAGACATTGACGCTTCCGCTCTTGCCGCTACGTGACGTGGTGGTCTATCCCCAGATGGTCATACCATTGTTCGTAGGGCGGGAAAAATCGATCCGGGCGCTGGAAACCGCAATGGAGCACGACAAGCGCGTGCTGCTGGTGGCTCAGCGTGAGGCGGCGCATGACGACCCCGGTGTCGACGATCTTTTCAGTATCGGCACGGTGGCCGATATCATGCAGCTGCTCAAGCTTCCCGACGGTACGGTCAAGGTACTTATCGAAGGAAGCTTTCGGGCCGATATCCAGAAGGTCTCGCACGACGAGGACGGCTTCATCAGCGCGCAGGCAGTGGCGCGTGATAGCGAGCCATTGAGCGAGCGTGAGCAGGAGTCCCTGGTTCGTGTGCTGCTCAACCAGTTCGAGCAGTACGTCAAATTGTCCAAGAAGGTGCCTGGCGAGGTCCTTTCTTCGTTGCAGGAGATCGAGGATCCGAGTCGGCTCGTCGACACGATCTGTGCGCACCTGTCACTGAAGATCGATGACAAGCAGGAACTGCTCGAGATGGATCGCGTGCGCGATCGGGTCGAACACCTGATGACACTGATCGAGTCCGAAATCGATCTGTTGCAGGTCGAGAAGCGCATCCGCTCGCGGGTCAAGGATCAGATGGAGAAGTCCCAGCGCGAGTACTATCTCAATGAGCAGATGAAGGCCATCCAGAAAGAGATGGGCGAGCTCGAGAACGTACCCAACGAGGCGGAAAAGTACGAGCAGCGCATCAAGGAAGCCGGGATGCCTCAGGAGGCCGTCGACAAGGCCACCCAGGAGCTCGGCAAGCTCAAGATGATGTCGCCCACCTCTGCCGAAGCCACCGTCGTCCGCTCCTATCTGGATTGGGTGCTGTCCGTGCCGTGGAAAAAGCGGACTCGGGTGAAGCATGACCTGCCGCATGCTGCCAAGGTACTGGACGAAGACCATTATGGTCTGGAAGAAGTCAAAGAGCGCATTCTTGAATACCTTGCCGTACAAAAACGGGTCAAGAAGCTCAAGGGGCCGGTGCTGTGTCTCGTCGGTCCTCCCGGCGTAGGCAAGACGTCACTCGGTCAGTCGATTGCGCGCGCCACGAACCGGCGCTATGTTCGCCTGGCGTTGGGGGGCGTCCGCGATGAGTCCGAGATTCGTGGTCACCGACGTACCTACATCGGCTCGCTGCCGGGTAAACTGATTCAGCGCATGAGCAAGGCAGGGGTACGTAACCCGCTGTTCCTGCTCGACGAAGTCGACAAGATCGGCATGGATCATCGTGGTGATCCTTCCTCTGCGCTGCTGGAAGTGCTGGATCCTGAGCAGAACGACAAGTTCAACGACCATTATCTCGAGCTCGACTACGACCTGTCGGACGTGATGTTCATCTGCACGGCCAACTCGATGAACATTCCCGGTCCGTTGCTGGACCGTATGGAAGTCATCCGTCTGCCGGGCTATACCGAGGACGAGAAGCTCGCGATCGCCAAACGCTACTTGATCCCCAAGCAGCTCAAGGCGAACGGTCTCAAGGAGGGCGAGCTGACGTTCAGCGATGAATCCGTGCTCGAGCTGATCCGTTACTACTCCCGCGAAGCCGGCGTGCGTGAGCTCGAGCGCCAGATCGCCAAGGTGAGCCGCAAGGTGCTGCGTGAGCGCCTGGAAGCGGTGAAAGGCCAAGGTGCTCAGGCCGGGCTGACCCTGGCGGCGGACGATATCGAACGCTACGCGGGTGTGCGTCGATACAGCTATGGCCTGGCGGATCAGGAGCATCAGGTCGGTCGTGTCACGGGCCTGGCCTGGACTTCGGTCGGCGGCGAGCTGCTGTACATCGAGTCTGTCGTGACGCCGGGCAAAGGGCGAGTCAACAAGACTGGCTCGCTGGGCGACGTCATGAAGGAGTCCGTCAGTGCCGCTCATACCGTGGTGCGGGCGAGAGCGCGCCAGTTCGGTATCGACCCCGAGCGTTTCGAAAAGGAAGACCTGCATATTCACGTTCCCGAGGGCGCTACGCCGAAGGACGGTCCGAGCGCGGGTATCGGTATGGTAACGGCCATGGTGTCAGCCTACACCGGGCGTCCCGTACGCTGTGACGTCGCAATGACCGGTGAAGTGAATCTGCGCGGCGAGGTCATGCCGATCGGCGGGCTCAAGGAGAAATTGCTGGCTGCACGGCGCGGTGGTATAAAGATCGTACTCATACCGGAAGAGAATCGTCGGGACCTCAAAGAGGTGCCCGAGAACATCAAGAATGCATTGGACATTCGTTCGGTGAAGTGGATTGATGATGTGTTGTCAACGGCATTGACGAACCATGTCAACGACGATGATAAACTCGCCGAAGATGTAGCTTCTTCGCAAACCAATGTCAGCACACATTGATCTCATCGATGCGTAAATTTCGTGCGTCAGGCCCGATATGACGCGGTTTTTCTGATGATCTCGATTGACAGCAGAAACTCGGCATTGCTATAAAATGCCCACTTGTTGTGATCGTGATCGCGTCTCTGATTACGCATCGATGTCCTGTTAATTTCGTATACAGTCAAGGGGTGAAGTGTGAATAAATCCGAGCTGATTGAAGCCATTGCTGCGTCTGCCGACATTCCCAAGGCGGCTGCAACGCGTGCTCTCGATGCAATGATCGAGTCCGTGTCAGACAGCCTGAAGAAGGGCGACTCCGTAGCACTGGTAGGGTTCGGGACTTTTGCGGTGAAAGAGCGCGCAGCGCGTACTGGCCGTAACCCGCAGACTGGCAAGCCGATCGAGATTAGCGCTGCCAAGGTGCCGAGCTTCAAGGCAGGCAAGGCGCTGAAAGACGCGGTGAACTGAGTTTCGCTCCGTCGCGCGGACCGACGTTCCGGCGTGCATGGAAAACCGAGGTCTTCCAGCCGGTAAGAGTTCGCAAAACATAAGCGCATCGCCTCAGCGATGCGCTTTTTTATTGTCGTGCTGCAAGAGCGAACCTTTTGCAGAAAGGATAGCCAATGTTTCGTGTACGGATGCGCTGTGGTGACATGGCGGTGTACGATACGCGCGCGACACATTGGGTAATCGACATGCGAGGACAGCATGCTGCAACGAATTCGTGAGGGTTCCCAAGGTTGGGCGGCAAAAGTCGTCGTGGGGGCTATCATCGTGACTTTTGCGCTTTTCGGCGCGGAATCCCTGGTCAGCTACTTCTCGGCGGGCAGTAACGATGCGGCAACCGTCAATGGTGAATCCATCAGTCGTCAGGCGGTCGAGACGCAAGTGCAGCGGGGTATTCGCTCCGGGCAGGTGCCGCCCGAGCAGGAGCGGCAGTTTCGCGGACAGGTACTCGACCAACTGATCCGCCAGCGAACGCTGGATCAATATGCCGACGAGGGCGGTCTGCATATCTCCGACAGTCAGTTGGACCAGCTCATCGTCTCGCTGCCTGAGTTCCAGGATCAGGATGGCCGCTTCTCCGAAGAGCTATTTACCAATCGACTGGCGCAGGCCGGCTATACGCCCGCTTCCTTCCGCCGTGAACTGCGCGCGGACACGCTGCGTCGGCAGGTTCAGCAGGGGCTTGCGGCATCAGCTTTCCTGTTGCCGTCGGAAAAGGCGCGACTGGCATCGTTGCAGCAGCAGCAGCGAACATTTCGCTACGCGCAGTTGAGCCCCGCCGATCTCGACCAGCCCGTTGCTCCGAGCGATGCCGACCTCCAGCAGTACTATGACCAGCATCAGGAAGATTTTCGGCGCCCGGAGCAGGTCAAGGTCAACTATCTGGTATTGAACCAGGAGGACGTGGCCAAGGATGTCGAGGTTACCGACGAGCAGCTGCGCCAGGTCTATGAACAGGCCAAGGCCGCGGCCCCGCGTGAGGTTTCCCATATTCTGGTGACGTTCGGCGACGACCGGACCGAACAGGAAGCCCGCGACCGCATTGCCGAAGTGCAGCAGCAACTCGAGCAGGGAACGGATTTCGCCGCGCTGGCGCGTGAGTATTCCGATGATTCCTCGTCTGCTGGCGATGGGGGCGATCTTGGCGCGATCCAGAAAGGGTTCTTTGGCGATAGCTTCGACGACGCCGCGTTCTCGCTCGATCCGGGACAGGTATCCCAGATCGTGCAGACTCAGTACGGTCTTCATCTCATCAAGGTGACGGGGGTCGACATTCCCTCTTTCGAGGAGGATCGCGAGACGCTTGCCCAGCAGGTAAAGCTCGAGCAATCCGAGTCGCTGTTCAACGAGCGGGTGCAGAAGCTGACCGACGATGCGTATCAGGCAGACGATCTCGAGTCGGTCGCAGAAGAAATGGGGCTGACGGTTCAGACCAGCGACTGGTTTTCTCAGGATGCCGGTGGTGAAGACGTGCTCTCCAACCCTGATGCCGCCGCTGCTGCGTTTTCCTCGGATGTGCTCGAGGATGGCTATAACAGTGATGTCATCGAGACGGATGACCAGCAACGTGTCGTGCTGCGGGTCGTGGACCATCGTGAGGCAAGCACGCTACCGCTCGACGAGGTTCGTGACCAGGTCCTGGCGGCAGTCAAGATCGAGCAGACTCGGCAGCAGTTGCAGGCCCGAGCGGAAGAGGTGTTGGTGGCGCTACGCAACGGGGATGATGTACCGGGGCTCGACTGGCAACAGGCCGATAGCGTGACTCGCGATGCCGATAGCGTACCGGCGCCGATTCTGCAGGAAGCTTTCCGCCTTTCCCGCCCGCAGGCGGGTGCGGTTACCTGGGGGCAGACCGAAAGTCAGAGTGGCGTTGCCATTGTCGGCGTCGAGGCGGTCACTGCAGGTGACGCCAGTTCAGACGATGCGGATTTCGTGACGCGCCTGGCGCAGCGGCTGCAAGCCCAGATCGCCATTCAGGGCTTGAATCAGACGCTGGAGGAAGAAGCCGACGTCGAGCGTCACTGACGTATCGAGCCAGGGCGGAGCGTTAGTCTGGGTTCACCGAACCTTCACTGCGACCTTGCCCGACTTTGGATGCCCTCCTAGGCTGAACGGCATATCTACCGTTGGCCAGGAGGGTTTTTCATGACCGTCACCCGATACTTCGCACTGCTCGAGATCCCGCAAGGGTTGCCGCAGCCGAATCAATTTGCCATCAGAGAAGAGGCGTTGTCGGATCTGGCACCTAACGAAGTGCGCATCCGCAACCGCTGGCTGTCGGTCGATCCCTACATGCGCGGCCGGATGAGTGGCATCACGACCTATGTCGAGCCCTACGCGCTTGGCGAGCCGATGTCTGGTGGCGCTGTGGGCGAAGTCATTGCTTCTCGTCACCCGCACTTTCAACAGGGCGACCGTGTTCGGCATATGGCCGGTTGGCGGGATGTGGCTCAATTGCCAGGTGACGAGGTCGAGCCGCTGCCTAAGTTCGACGTGTCGGAACAGGCTTACCTCGGCGTGCTGGGAATGCCGGGCATGACGGCCTGGACCGGGCTCAACCTCATTGCCGAGCTACAGCCACGGCAGCGCGTCCTCGTGAGCGCGGCTTCGGGCGCCGTGGGCTCGTTGGCCGTGCAGCTAGCCAAGGCGGCGGATTGCCATGTCGTCGGCGTCGCTGGCAGTCCGGCCAAGTGCGAGTGGCTGGAATCGATGGGCGTCAAGGCAGTCAACTACCGGAACAAGGATGTCGAGGCGCTGACACAGGCACTCCACGAAGCTTCCCCCGAAGGATATGACATCTACTACGAAAACGTGGGTGGCCCTCTGCTGGAGGCGGCGCTCGCCAATCTTCGCGATCATGCTCGCATTGCGATCTGCGGGATGATCGACCGTTACAACGCGACAGGGCCGTCGGGTGGTCCCGGCAATCTCAACCAGTTGCTGTTTCGCAAGGCGCGCATGGAAGGGTTCATCGTCGGCGAACACTGGAGTCACTATCAGACGTTCCTGGAGCAGGTGGCCCCGGAGGTCGAGCGGGAGGCGATCCGTTACCGCGAAACTGTCATCGAGGGGCTGGAGCAGATGCCTGACGCCTTCCTGAAGCTTTTCTCGGGAGAGAACGAGGGCAAGATGCTGGTCCGCCTTCCCTGAACCCGGAAGCCTCGATGATGGGGAGGGCGCCTACTGAGTGGCGCGCTCCCATTCCCCCAGAATTCTGAGTGCCTGCTCGCGGTCATCGCTGCACAGCTGCCTGTCGTACTCGAAGTGATGGCAGACAGCCGGGCGCCGAGAATCTCCGAACAGTCGGCACAGGTTGTTTTCGTCCAGCTGTACGCAGCGCTCCCCGGCGGGTTTGCCGTTGGGCATGCCGGGGATGGGCGAGGTGATCGAGGGCGCGATGCAACACGCGCCGCAGCCGATCCGACAACTCATTGTGTTTCGGTCTCCTTAACCTGCCGTAGCCGTACCACGGCTCTCGGCGAGAGCGCCTTTGTCGATCCCTTCGAATGCCTGCACCCGAATATGCGCGCCGGTGGATTGCGCAATCTGATGGGCCAGCCAGGCCGCGATATTTTCGACGGTCGTGGGCGCTGGCAAGATGTGACAGCGCTCTTTCGGCAACTGGAGCTGAAACTGCCCCTGTCCGGAGCGGTAGCGAACGCGCATGACGTCATCGTTGCGGCGAGGGTCGACGATATCGGCATCGTCGACGAGATAACCATTGTCCAGACGTTGCGCCCAAAACGCTTCCAACTCCGGGTCGCGTTGCCCGTCGCGCCAGATTCTCAGGTGCGAACGGTGGCCATGGGCGATGCGCTGGCAGTTCCCCTTGTGGTGCTTGAGGCCATGGCTGTAGCTATAGATCGCGCCATCGGCCAATTCCTCGCGCAGTCGAATGCGGATCGCCTCGACGCGAGGTGGTGGCCTCTTGCTGAGTTCGTTACTGAGATGCGCTCCCAGTCGCTCCGCAGTGATCTCCCCCCAGGGGAACAGCGTGAAGCCTTGGCGCGGAGCGCGCACCTCGAAGGGGAAGGGGAGTTCCGCCGCCATGTGCAGCCCTTCGCTGCACTCCTCGATCCTGACGCCCGCCGCCTGGGTTGGCACGAGCAAGGTGTGGTCCAGGCCGGCGTCGAGACGTGACTTGATCCAGGGTTTGACCTCGCCGAAATCGAACAGCATGCCGTCTTCCCCCAGTTCGCCGTCGAGCTCGACATCGACGTGCCAGCTGGCGCCGCTCAGGCCGCGTTGAGGTGACCAGATCGAGGCGTCGATATTGGTCAGGTTGTTCACGAACAGGGTCATCAATCGATTCCTGCAATCTTGTGGGTCTGCAGCGACAGTCGCCATTGAGGATGGCGCATGCAGTACTCGACCGTCGCCTCCATCGGGCTGCCATCGGTAACGATGGCGCCTGGCGCGAGATCCATCGGCTGCAGAAAGAAATGGGTGAAATTCAGTCCAGCGAACGTTTCGGGGTCGACGCCGGCCTGGGGATAGACCAGCTTGAGCTCGTTGCCCCGGGTCTGGCGCAATGCCGTGTCGCCTTTCGGGCTGACGCAGATCCAGTCGATGCCGTCGGGTGCCTGAATCGTGCCATTGGTCTCGACGGCGATCTCGAACCCTCTGGCATGCATGGCAGCGATCAGCGCCGGGTCCAGTTGCAGCAGAGGTTCGCCACCGGTGAAGACCACATAACGCGTGAAGTCGCCTCGAGCAGGCGTCGGCCAGAGTTGTTCGAGATGTGAAGCCAGGCCGTCGGCATCGTTGAATTGGCCGCCATTCTGGCCATCGGTGCCGACGAAGTCGGTATCACAGAAAGTGCACTGGCTGGCGGCACGGTCCCGTTCCCGACCCGACCAGAGGTTGCAACCGGCAAAACGGCAGAAAACACTGGCGCGACCGGCTTGGGCGCCTTCCCCCTGCAGGGTGTAGAAGGCTTCTTTGACGCTATACATGCAAGTTTCCGTTCTGGGCTGTCAGACTCGACGCACTGGATGTCGACGACATTCTACGCGTTACCTTTGGCGCCAGGTCCTGCCTGGCATCAGGTCTCGTCGCGAGATTGTCGTGAGATTCGGATATCAGCGTTTGGCATAGGGCAGTGGGTCCGTCTTTCCCATGCTGGCAAACGCAGCGAGCCGCTCTCGACAGCTGCCGCATTCGCCGCAAGCGGTGGCTTCGCCCAGGTAGCAGGTCCAGGTCTGAGCGTAATCCAGACCCATTTCGAGCCCGTCGGCAAGAATCTGGGCTTTATCGCTATGCAGATACGGCGCTTCGATCCTGACGGCCTCGAAGTTGGCGATGGCAGCGACATCGTTCATGCGCTCGACGAATGCCGGGCGACAGTCGGGATAGAGAACGTGATCGCCGCCATGCGCGCCGTAGAAACAGATCGGTGCGCCGATATTGACCGCGTGGCCGATCGCCAGCGACAACAGAATCATGTTGCGGTTGGGAACTACGGTATCTGCCAGGTTGTCCTCGGCGTAGTCCGCCTTCGGCATGGCTCGATCGCTGTCGGTCAGTGCCGAATTGCCGATCAGTTGGTGAATGGCGCGAATATCGACGACCCGGTGCGAGACGCCCAAGTCGGTGCATACCTGGCGAGCGACATCGAGCTCGCGAGCATGACGCTGACCGTAGTGAAACGATAGCGCATGGACGTCGTGGCCCTCGCGCAGCGCTCTATGCAAGACCGTATAGGAGTCCATGCCGCCGGAATAGATCACGACGGCCGGTCTGGACGTAGTCTGGGAAGTCGAGGATGTCATGCTGTCAACCTATAACAAGCAAGCTGTCTGGAACTTGAAGTGATGGAGGGCGGCCGACGCGGCGTACGATCACGTCGCGAAGGCGCCTCTTTCGCCGACCAGGGGGGTTAGAAAGCGTTGTCTCAGCGTCTCTTGTGACGATCCCTGGGCGAGCAGATGAATGAGCTTGCAGTGGGCTGCTTCCGGCGTCATGTCATCGCCGGACAGAATGCCGATTTCCTCGAGTATTCGACCAGCGGCGTAGGTGCCGAGATGGACGCCGCCGAAGGGACATTGGCTGATGGCGACCAGCACCTTGCCTTCCGCGCTGGCGCGGGCCAGAACACCGAGTAGTGCTTCGTCTTCCGGCAGATTGCCGCTGCCCCAGCACTCGATCACGACGCCACGTATGCGGTCGTCATCCAACCATCGGTCCACGTCCTGAGCACGAATGCCCGGCCACAAGGTCAGGCGAACGACCACCGGCGTCGGGCCGGTGGCCAGTTCGAAACGAGGAGCACCCTGAATGCCACTGCAGCGTGCAGCGTAAATGACCGGGGCGTGATCCACTATTTCGCCCAATAGCGGCCAATTGGGGCTTTCGAAGCCCTGAGCGTCCTGAGTGTACCATTTTCGTGTCCGGCACCCTCGCATCAGGCGATTTGCGAAACTCACGCAGACTTCTCGCAAGTCGGTTTGTGTCGCGAACATCAACGAGGCTTCCAGATTGTCGAGTGCGTCGCTGCCCTCGATACCCAGTGGCTTCTGCGAACCCGTGACGATGACCGGTTTGGACAAGCCCTGAAGCTGAAATGCCAGACTGGACGCACACCAGGCGAGAGTATCGGTGCCGTGAAGCACCACGAACCCGGCATAATCCTGATATCGCTCGGTGATCAGCAGTGCCAGCGCAGCCCAGTCGGCTGGCGTGGCACTGCTGGAGTCGATCGGGCGTGGTGTTTCCCAGACTGCATACCGGGGCAGCTTGCCCTGTCGGTCGGGCGGCAGCGTCGACAGCGCTGCCGCCATGCGGGAACCGAAGTTACCGGCGGCCACCAGGCCGCGGTCGCTGTCGCGCATGCCGATGGTGCCGCCGGTGTAAATCACCAGAATAGGGAGAGGGGCTTGGTCGTTAGCTGTGAGGCACATGGCTGTCTAGAGATCGTGACCCAGGAGGACCTGACAGATCGACGAGAAGGTACGTGCTTCCGGCGGGTGGTTCAGGTCGACGCCCAATGCTCGGCTGATATTGGAGGCCGAGATGATGCCGCGAATCCTGCCGCCGCCGCTGCCGTCCGGCTCGGTAATCAACACGTGCTGATCGCCCGAAGACTTCAGCGTTTCGACCAGATCGCCGACGCTGGCGTGGGAGATCTTGGCATACGAGAGCGAGTGGAGCTCGCTGCGCGGGGTCTGGATCATCTCCGCGGTGACTTCGTCCCGGCCGATCTGATGTTTCTGCATCGCCAATGTGATGCGGCGTCCGCCAATCAGTTCGCGGGCATTGACCACGCCGGTGAAATTGCCACTGGCATTGACCAGCATCAGCAGGCGTACGCCGGCCTGCTTCATCGTCTCCAGCGCTTGCGCAATAGAGCTCCCGGTAGACAGGGTATACGGATGACTGACGCTGAAATCAGTGACCAGCATGGTAGCGGAACTTTCCAGCGTCACGGACTGCGTCTGGGCTACCGGCTGTACAATGCCGCTGACACCGTCCAGATTTTCCAGGGCCAATGCCGAAAAATGGATCTTTGAAGGGTGAATTGTGTTGGCCATCGAGAAATCTCCAGGCAAGCCAAAATGTTGAAATCGAGATTTGAAGATCAAGTCCGAATCTTGATGAAGCGTTACAGATACTGACGTAGATCGCCGCGTACGCTGTCCAGGAAGGTGATGAAGCGGGTATCGCGCTCATCGTCCTGGCGATCGGTGCGACAGCCCAGTGTCATGCTCTTCTGGACCAGAAGCTCGTCGTAAATATCCAGCGTGACCTTCTTCGGGCTCTCTGCGGACGGGGTGATGTCACCCTCTTCCAGGGTAAAGGTTTCGAAAAGCGTGGCACGGATGCGGGTCGTTCCCCCTTCTGCCAGTACGCGACGCACGAACAACCAGCCCTCGCAGGCGAGGTTGTCGCCGTTGTCACGTTGGCGCTGGAACAGGGTGCGGTAACTGGCGCCTTCCTTGGCGGCGCGGTCCGCCATGCTGCGATAGGCCTCGGTAACACGGGACGCCATCGCACCGGTATCCGCCAGCTTGCGCAGCGCCGCCTGATGTTCGCGCCCCAGTTGTTCCTGGCGCTGAAAACGCTGCCACAGGCGATAATTGGCATGTAAGGAGTTGGCGTCCATGTGTTCTCCGGATAGTGACGAATATGTCGGTGGCCTATGATCGCCCATCCGGCGGCTATCTGACCACCCGAGGTTCTCCTTTCCCCGCACTGGCGGAGCGAAAAAAAGAAAATCAGTCAGCGCTAAAGTTTCCGAGTCGGCAGCCGATCAGGAGAATAACGTATTAAAATGCGCCTAATCGGCGCCTGCTGTCTTGATCGGCGTGTTACAAATTGCGCCAGGCAAAGAGAGGTTATATGGCTTCCATATCGTCACTAGGTATCGGTTCCGGACTGGATCTGAGCGGCTTGCTCGATGACCTGGAAAGCGCGGAGCAGGAAAAGCTCACGCCGATCGTCTCGCAGCAGCAGAGTTACAAGACCAAGCTGTCGGCCTTCGGTACGCTCGAAAGCTCGTTGACCGCGTTGCGCGACGCGGCAACCAAGTTGAGCGATCCCGAGACGTTCACTGCAGTCACCAGCTCCATGACCGGCGATGCGGTGACAGCCAGTACCACCGGGGATGCGGTTGCTGGGCGTTATCAGGTCGAAGTCTCCCAGTTGGCTCAGGCCGAGTCGATGGCTTCAAAGGCCTTCGACAGCAAGTCCGATGACCTGGGTATCAGCGGCACCCTGACGTTATCCGTGGGGGATGGTGCCTCTGTCGACATCGATTACGCCGAAGGTGATTCGCTGGAAGACATCCGCGATGCCATCAATGCGGCCGACGCCGGCGCGACGGCAGCCATCGTCAACGATGGCAATGGCTATCGCCTGACGCTGACGTCCGACGCAACCGGTACCGATTCCACAATGTCGTTATCTGGCGATACGGCTGCCTTCGGCGATACGGCTACCCCCGGGTTCTCGACTACCGTCGACGCGCAGGATGCCAAGCTCACGGTCAATGGCATCTCGATCACCAGCCAATCGAATACCGTCGAGGAAGCTCTGCAGGGCGTCACGTTCAACCTGACCTCGACCACGGAAAGCGCAGAGACGCTTACCGTGTCCAAGGACACGGAATCGATGACCGAGGCCGTTGAGGCCTTCGTCAAGGCTTACAATAGCTTCCAGAGCACTGCCGACAATCTGACCTCCTACGATTCCGAGTCGGATACCGCAGGGACACTGCTGGGCAACTCGACCATGCGCAGTATCGAGTCCCGATTGCGCAGCGTTCTCAGCTATAGCGATAGCGAGGGTGCGTTCTCGATGCTGTCGGATCTCGGGATCGAGCGGCAGTTGGACGGCACGCTGGAAATCGACGACGACAAGCTCAGCGACGCCATTACGAACGACAGTGATGCCGTCAGCCAGTTCTTCTCTGGTGCCGATGGCGAGAGTGGTCTGGTCGCCAGTATCGACGACACCATGGGGTCGATCCTCGACGACGGCGGCTTGCTGCAGACTGCCACCGACGGTATCGATACCACGCTCAGCAGTCTGGATGATCGATATACCCGGATGCAAGAGTCCATCGATGCCACGGTCGCCCGTTACCGAACGCAATTTGCCAGCCTGGATTCGCTGGTGTCACAGATGAACTCGACCAGTGATTATCTGACACAGCAGTTCGATGCCCTCAGCGCGTAAACCAATCAGTGATAGAGCGATAAAATGATGAATATCAGGCGTGGTGCCGGTGCATATGCCAGGGTCGGGGTCGAGTCGGCGGTCATGTCCGCCGATCCCCACCAACTGATCGTCATGCTCTTCGATGGGGCGCAAGCAGCCATCAATAGCGCCCGACTGCATATGGAAGATGGCAATCGTGCGGCCAAGGGGGCAGCTATCTCCAAGGCGATAGACATCGTCAATAATGGTCTGGCGGCAGCGCTGGACCATGAGCGCGGTGGGGATATCGCTGCCAACCTCGGGCAGCTTTACGATTACATTGCACGACTGCTGTTGCAGGCCAATTTGCGTGACGATATCGCCAAGTTGGACCAGGCGGCGTCACTGCTCGACGATATCGGTTCCGGCTGGCGCGAGCTTCGGCATTCGTCGGCCGAGTTGGCTGGAGGAGCATGATCACATGACATCAGGCTCGCCGGTGATTGAGCAATATCGTCAGTTGCTCGAAGTGTCGACCCAGATGCTGGGCCTGGCACGTGAGCAGCAGTGGGAGGCTCTCGTCCAGTGCGAGGCGGGCTACCTGGTGTCTTTGCAGCGTGTGAAGTCTTTGGATCGCGAGCAGTCGTTGAATGGCTCGGAGCGTGAGCAGAAGCGCGATCTGCTCGAGCGGATTCTGGAGCAGGATGCCGAGACTCGTCGCATGCTGGAGTCCCGCCGGGAAGAGCTGAGCCATCTTATCGGCAGCTCGCGGCGGCAGCAGGCGCTGGGGCAGGCGTATCAGGCGGGACGAGGCAGCATTGCTTCGCGCCTGCGCGCGGTGCCAACCGATGAACGGCCGTGAGCGGCATCACGCCGCTAATCGACACCCTGCTGCATCAAGTTCTCGGCAGACGGGTCGATACGCCGGTTGTCAAGGATCAGCCATTGCCGGTTTCAGCGACGGCATCGACGGATGCCATCCAGCCGGCGCGTAGCGACTCGAGATTGCATCAGCAGGGCGGGGAAAGAGTTGCCGCCATGCCCTCTGGCGCAGGGCGTGAAGGTGTCTCTCAGCTACCAGTAGCCCCTGGGCTGGCGAAAGTCCCCTCGGCGCAGTTGCACTTGAGCCATACCGCGACCGAGATTGCCGATATCCTCTCGCGCTTTCCTGCGACTCAATCCCCCTCGATTCGGCCATTATTGGCGCTCATGGCTCATCCGATAGAGAAGCCCGACATGCTGGCGGCGTCGCTTTCACAGAGCGTGCGGGAAAGCGGCGTTTTCTATGAGTCGCATCTGTTGCGCTGGATGTCCGGTCAATACCCTCGTGCATCATTGATGCGTGAGCCCCAGGCCTGGCTGAGTCTGACCTTTCGACCGTTCACGCCAACGTCTTTGCTGACAAGTTACGGCTTCCCCTTTGCCGCAAAAGATGGTCGAGCAGCGCCTCGGCCCGGCGCTTCGTCCGGGACGATGACCGGGGGGAATTCGAGCACCCAGTCCGCCTCGTCATCGAGCGTGGGCCGTGGGGGCGATGTTCTCGCAGCTTCCATGGTTTCCGACCGAAGCTTGCCGTCTGCCGCGCGGAGCGGTACTGCCGGGGAGTGGGCGTCCTCGGGGAAGGGCATGGCGGAGGATCCATCGTCGCTTTCGATGACGCGCGCCCACCAGTTATCGCAGTCCTCATCGGATGCGCTGCAAGCACTGGTTCGGCAGCAGCTGGAACTGATCGCGGCACCCAATCTGCGCTGGGAAGGGCAGCTTTGGCCTGGCGTGCCCATGACGATGATACTGACCGAGCTTCCGCGCGAGAACGTTCATGACGATGCTGGCGACTCCCCCGATCGATCCGAGCAAGAGGAGGGTGCCAGCGACTGGCGCGCCGAAGTTCAGGTTCGTCTGCCATCTCTGGGCGTTATCGATATCATCTTTGTGACGCGTCGCAATGCCGCGCTGCAGGTAGAGGTCAAGCCTGCCGAGGAGACAACCCGGGTTCAGCTCCGTCAGGAGTTGATACCCATGCGCGAACGGTTGGCGTCACTGGGAATGAGCGTGGAGCTGATAGTAGGAGAATCGGAGTATGAGTGACGACGATAGCGTGTCCGATTCCCGGCGTCGTGCGGTCGCTCTGGCTTATAGCGGTGAACGCACGGATGCGCCACGGGTGGTTGCCAAAGGCTACGGGAATCTGGCGGATCGTATTATCGAACTTGCCGATCAGGAAGGCGTTTTCGTCCATGAATCCCCCGAGCTGGTCGCTCTCCTGATGCAAGTCGACCTGGACGCCCGTATCCCGGAGTCGCTCTATCAAGTGATAGCAGAGTTGCTGGTGTGGATCGGGCAGGTCGACCGCTCGATAGTATCCAGAATAGACGAAAAGCGTTGATTTCTGGCTGCAAGGTTCAACGCTGAAGTATCCTAGTGTATCACTTCGCTTCAAAGCCTTGTGTAACGTACATGTTCTTACATGTAGTGTGATTTTGATATTGTCCAATAATAACAATAGTTTATATAAATAAATGTTCTGCGATGCGAGATCAATCCGTTACTTCGATACAAATTTGGTTACGGAGCTTGATTTTTTTCATCAAAAAGTCGCAAACTAGCTCCATCATAAAGAGCTGATGTGGCCGATGGCTGCAGGCAGATGAAGCATCCGGTCAACGGGTGCCAATAAGACGATACGCAGGGAATCCAAGCATGCACTCGAATAGCCTTCTGGATGACATCCAGGATCTCAATCTTTCCTATCTTCTGCTGGTTCAGCGCCTGCTGAACGAAGATCGCGAGACGGCCATGTTTCGACTGGATCTGAGTGCTGATCTGGCGGATATCATTGGCAGGCTGTCGATCAAGCAGTTGACCCAGCTGTCGCGTAGCAACCAGCTGCTTTGCAACTTGCGCTTCACTGACGCGGATCAGTTGAATCTGCTGATTCATAACCCGCGCGCGCAGGGGCTTGAGCAAACTCACGCCTCACTGTTGATGGCTGGCGCGAGCCATGCCCGGTCTTCTGTTCAGCAGAGGAACTGAGTCATGGCGGATAAAAGTCTCGTTGCAGAAATGCTTCAGGTACAGCTGGCAATTGAATTGATCGAGCTGGGTGCTCGCTTGCAGGTTCTCGAGACGGAGACCGATCTGAGTCGCGGCCGTCTGATCAAGCTGTACAAGGAAGTCAAGGGAATGTCGCCGCCCAAGGGGATGTTGCCGTTTTCGGCTGACTGGTTCATCACCTGGCTACCGAATATCCATTCTTCGCTGTTCTACAATATCTATCGCCGTCTCAATGAGGAGTTGGGGTGCGAGCGGATGCCGGCATTCGTCAAGGCCTATCGACTTTATCTCGAGCAGGTCGAACTCGATGGCGTGGAGCCGACTCTGGGCCTGACACGTGCCTGGACGCTGGTTCGTTTCTTCGAGAGCGACCTGCTGCAGTTGTCCCGGTGCAAGAGTTGCCACGGTGACTTCGTGGCCCACGCGCACAGCCCCATGCACGATTATGTCTGCGGTATCTGTCAGCCGCCGTCCCGTGCAGGCAAGACACGCAAGGCCAAAGAAGTGGCCAAATCGGCAGGGCGTACCTTCATTCCCGTGGAGTTGCCGCTGGCTCGACGCTTGGCGGTCTAGTTCGGAAATGTCTTCAAAAGGCGGGCCATCATGGCCCGCCTTTTTTGTTTGCGTGTTTTTTATTCCTGGCATGAGCATGATGTCGATGGATTTGTCGCACTGTTGTCGACGAATCACGCTTTTCTGATATTTCTACCCTCAAGAGCAGCGGTCCCGCTGCCGATACAGTTATCAGGTTCGCCACGCACTGTATTCGGGAGCATTTCCGTGCTGATTCTACTGGGCTACATCATCGTTTTGGGTAGTGTGTTCGGTGGCTACGTCGCCATCGGCGGGCACCTTGGTGCCTTGGTGCAGCCTGCCGAGTTCGTCATGATCATCGGTGCTGCACTTGGGGCTTTCGTGTGTGCCAACAATGGCAAGGCGATCAAGGCGACGCTGCGTACGTTCTCGAAGCTCAAGCGCACCAAGCGCTACAACAAGACGATGTACATGGAGCTGATGGCGCTTCAGTACCGGCTTCTGACCAAGGCGCGTCGCGATGGCATGTTGGCGATAGAACGGGATATCGATGCGCCGCAGGACAGCGCTATCTTCGCGGATTATCCCAAGATCCTCTCTGACCCCATGATCATGGCGTTCTTGACCGATTATCTGCGTCTGATGGTCAGCGGTAACATGGATCCGTTCGAAATCGATGCGCTGATGGAACACGAGATCGAGACCTTCCAACATGAGGCAGAACTGCCGGCCCATTCACTCTCTGCCGTTGGAGACGGCCTGCCGGCCTTCGGGATCGTTGCTGCGGTCATGGGTGTCGTCCATGCGCTAGGGTCCGCCGACCAAGGCGCCGCCGTAATGGGACAAATGATCGCCCAGGCGCTCGTGGGAACCTTCGCCGGCATTCTGCTGGCTTACGGCTTCGTAACGCCGGTGGCGCACCATATCAATCTTCAGGTGGGCGAAGCGACCAAGATGCTGCAGTGCATCCGGGTGACGCTGATGGCCAGTCTCAACGGTCTGGCGCCTCAGTTGGCGGTCGAGTTTGGCCGTAAGGCGCTATTTACCGCCGTACGCCCCTCGTTTGGTGAGCTGGAAGAGCACGTGAGATCCAGCGGCCAGACGCTCAAGGGAACAGGGACGGATGGCGCATGAGTGGTGGAGGGGATCGTCGACCGATTATCGTCAAGCGCAAGCGGGTTCAAAGCGCCGGACATCACGGCGGATCGTGGAAGATTGCCTACGCCGATTTCATGACGGCGTTGATGGCCCTGTTCCTGGTGCTGTGGATATTGTCCACCGTCAACGATCACGAACTCGAAAGTATCGCCGAATACTTCCGTACCCCGTTGGCCGTCGCCTTGACGGGTGGGGACAAAACGACAGCGAGCACCAGTGCTATCCCGGGTGGCGGTAAAGACCCGACCAAGACCGAGGGTGAAGTGCGCCGTGTGAGCCCTCATGAGCAGACACGCCCGAGCGATGAGCAGCGTAACTTGCGCTTCCTGCGCGATCGCTTGGAACGCGTAATTCAGAATGACCCGCAGCTTCGCGAGCTACGCTCGCAGCTGCGTATGGATTTCTCGCCGGAAGGGCTGCGAGTGCAGATCGTGGACAGCGACAAGCGTCCGATGTTCGAACTCGGTAGTGATCGGCTGGAACCTTACATGCAGAAGATACTCCAGCGGATCGCGCCGGTGCTCAACGAAATGCCCAACCCGATCAGTATTAGTGGTCACACCGATAACCTCCCTTATGCCGGGGGGGAGAAGGGATACAGCAATTGGGAACTCTCCGCCGATCGTGCCAATGCCTCGAGACGTGAACTGGTGGCCGCCGGTCTTTCTTCCGACAAGTTGTTGAGAGTGGCGGGTATGGGGTCGCGCGTCACACTCCCGAATACTCGCCCCAGCGACGACGTCAATCGGCGTATCAGCATCGTGGTGCTGGACAACCGGGCGGCCAAGGCAATCGAACAGCAGGAACAAGCGCCGCTTTCCGATAGCGTACCGGCGCCCGCCGAGGGGAGTGGAGTGACGGCGACCGGGCAGGATTCAGCGGACTGACGCAAACGCGTTCACGCCCTTATTTGCGGGGCTTCTATGGCAGGTGCTCATGGATATTTCAGATTTTTACGAGACTTTCTTTGAAGAAGCCGAAGAGCTGCTGGCGGATATGGAGCGCCTGCTGCTGGATCTCGATGTCGACGATCCGGATGTCGAGGATCTCAACGCGATCTTTCGCGCGGCACACTCCATCAAGGGCGGCGCAGGTACTTTCGGATTCACCGTCCTGCAGGAGACGACCCACCTGCTTGAGAACTTGCTGGACCATACTCGGCGTGGCGAACTCAGTCTGCGGCGCGATATCGTCGACACGTTTCTGGAAACCAAAGATATGCTTCATGACCAATTGGATGCCTACCGTAATGGCGGCGAACCCGATGCCGAGGCGTTCGAACGGATTTCGCGTGTCCTGCAGCAGATAGCGCTGGATGAGTTGGGTCAGCAGAAGGCGGTAACCAAGGCAACAGCGGCACCGGCCGCCGAACCGGCTCCAGCGCCGACGCCAGAGGTCGAGGCACCTCGGCAGCCTGCCGATGACCAGGCGACTCGAGATGGCGCGGAGAACGCAAAGCGACGGCTCTCGATCGCGTTGGTAGGGGTCAGCGACAAGGATCGTGCCCTGCTGGTCGAAGAGTTGCAGCATTTCGGCACGATCGTTTCGCAGTCGGGGGATGCGCAGCGCTACCAGGTGTCTCTGGACAGTGCCGAATCCCAGGACGATATCGAAGCCGTTCTCTGCTTCATCATCGAGCCGGAGCAGCTGTCGATCGAAGTTGACGGCAGCGCCTCCCCTGGCGCTGGTACGGAGACCCCGGAGGCGCCAGCAGAGCGCGAGCCAGCCGAGCAAGCGCCAGCGCCGGTAAGCGAACCGGCAGCACCAGCGATTCCCGAACAGACCACCAGCCCTGAGCCAGCCAAGAGCCAAGCCGCTCCGGCTCGTGCTGCCGGAAAGTCTGGCGGCAAGAGTGCCAAGGGTAGCGAGTCCAGCACGATCCGGGTGCCGGTCGATAAAGTGGACCAGATCATCAATCTGGTCGGCGAGCTGATCATCACCCAGTCGATGCTCGAACAGACGGCCAGCGATCTGGATATCGTCTCCCACGGGCCTTTGGTCAACGGGATGAACCTGCTGCAGCGCAACGCCCGGGACTTGCAGGAATCGGTGATGTCGATCCGCATGATGCCGATGGACTACGTTTTCAGTCGCTTTCCGCGCCTGGTTCGGGATCTGGCTGCCAAGCTGGACAAGGATGTCGAACTGGTGACGGAAGGCAAATCCACCGAGCTCGACAAGAGTCTGATCGAACGCATCATCGACCCGTTGACCCACCTGGTGCGCAACAGCCTGGATCACGGGCTGGAATCGCGGGAGAAGCGGGTAGCCGCCGGCAAGTCGCAGACCGGGCGTCTTACCCTTTCTGCCCAGCATCAAGGCGGCAACATCCTGATCGAAGTGATCGACGATGGTGCCGGACTCAACCGCGACAAGATTCTGGCCAAGGCCAAATCCAGTGGCATCGCCGTTACTGACACCATGAGCGACGATGACGTCTGGCAATTGATCTTCGCACCAGGTTTCTCGACTGCCGAACAGGTCAGCGATGTCTCTGGGCGTGGCGTCGGTATGGACGTCGTGAAGCGCAACATCCAGGAGATGGGCGGGCACGTCGAGATCCTCAGCAAGCCCGGCGAGGGGACGACGACGCGGATCGTGCTGCCGCTGACGCTGGCGATTCTGGACGGCATGTCCATTCGCTGCGGCCGGGAGACGTTCCTGCTGCCGCTCAATGCGGTGCTCGAATCGCTACAGCCTCAAGCCGAGGATGTCTACTCGATGGCGGGCGACGATCAGCTTCTCAAGGTCCGCGACGAGTATCTGCCGATCATCGCGTTACACCATGCCTTGGATGTGGCCGGCGCCAAGACCGAATTGACCGAGGCCATTGCGGTCATCGTCCAGGGCGAGGGCCGCCGCTATGCCTTGCTGGTCGACGACCTGATCGGCCAGCAGCAGGTCGTGGTCAAGAACCTTGAAACCAACTATCGCAAAGTGCCGGGGATTTCCGCCGCTACCATTCTCGGCGACGGTAGCGTTGCGCTGATTCTCGATATTGCCGATCTCCATCGCCTCGATCGTCGCAAATCGCAACAGCGTCACGAGGCGAAACGCCAACACTTACATGAGGTAGCGCGAGTATGAGTCCGCAAGCGAACATGGATGCCCACATCGCTGACGCAGCGAGCAGCGAATATCTGGTCTTCTCTCTGGGCGATGAGGAGTATGCCGTGGATATCCTCAAGGTGCAGGAGATCCGCGGTTACGAGAATGTCACCCGGATTGCCAACGTGCCCGAGTTCATCAAGGGGGTGACCAACCTGCGTGGCGTCATCGTTCCCATTATCGATCTGCGACTGAAGTTCCATCTCGACAAGGTCGAATACGGCGGGCAGACGGTCGTGATCGTGGTCAATGTCGACGATCGTATCGTCGGCATTGTCGTGGATGGCGTCTCGGATGTGATGAGTCTGTCACCGGATCAGATCAAGCCGGCGCCGGAGTTCGGTGTCACGCTATCGTCGGATTATCTCAGCGGAATCGGCAGCCTGGAGGACCGCATGCTGGTATTGGTCGATATCGAAAAGCTGCTGACCCACGAAGAAATGCAGCTGGTCGAGCGTACGGCAGAAAGCGTCTGACTGCCGCCAAGAAAGCTCGTTATCAACCGCGGTCTCGGCTGCGGTTGTATCCAGGGTAAATTCGTCGGTTTTTAGGCTTTGGTCTAATAAAGGTAAAGGTGATCCATCGGCGGGCCGATGAAACCTCTGCCGCGCTGAAAAATCGGCTTCATGGAAGCGAGCGTGGCACCTTTCTAGTGAATATTTCGAGCAATTCGGGTGAGATGCCATGCTGAGTTTTCGCGAATGGACGATGCGGCGGAAGTTATGGACCACGTTAGGGTTGATGTGGGTCGGCTTGATCATGGTAGCGGGCTGGTCGCTCTATTCCATGCGGGAAAATCTGCTGGAGCAGCGAGTCCAGAGCCTGCAGTACTTCATCGGTAGTGCCAAGCAACTGGTCGACAACTACGTCGTTCAGTCGGAACGTGGCGAGTTGAGTGAAGCGGATGCCAAGCAGCAGGCGCGCAATGCCCTTGCCCATCTAGGATTCGGTGCCGACGGCTACATTTTCGTCTTCGATTCCGATCTCGAGATCGTCGAGCATCCTAGGCGCGCGGTGGGAGACAGTATGCGGGATTATCAGGATCCCAACGGTCTCTATCTCTATCGAGACATGCTCGCTGCCGCGCAGCAGCCCGAGGGCGGGCTCGTGACTTACGCCTCTCGTCGCAGCGACGGCGAAACCATGTACGACAAGCTCAGCTATGTGATGCGCGTGCCTCAGTGGGACTGGCAGATCGCCACGGGCGTCTACATCGACGACATCGATGCCATGCTGATCGATGGGGCCGTGGTCTATCTGGCACTCATCGCAGCAATCGGCGGCCTGCTATCTCTCATCGTCGCCTGGATCATCCGCAACGTGCTTGGCCGGCTGGGGGGCGATCCCGGACATGCCCGCAACAGCATCCAGAAGATTGCTGAGGGAGATTTTTCCCAGGCGTTGGTACTCAAGCCGAAAGATACCGACAGCCTGCTGTTCGCGATAGAAAGCATGCGTCAGCGACTCTCGAGAACCTTTGCCGACATCCGCTCCAGCGCTGAATGGGTCAATGTCGGTGCCGGGCAGATCGCGAGCGGCAATCAGGACCTGGCGGTACGCACCGACCAGCAATCTGCGGCCATCGTCGAAACGGCCTCCAGCATGGAGCAACTGACCCAGACGGTTCGCCACAACGCCGATAACGCCGAAGCGGTGACCCGGGCCGCGGCGCAGACGCGTCAGCGTGCGCAGCAGGGTGGCGAGATGATGCGTGACATCGAGACGACGATGGCGCGAATCCAGGATGGCTCACGACAGATGGCGGAAATCGTCGACATGATCGACAACATCGCCTTCCAGACCAACATCCTGGCGTTGAACGCCTCTGTCGAAGCCGCCCGTGCCGGGTCCGCCGGACGGGGTTTCGCCGTGGTCGCCGAGGAAGTGCGCAACCTCGCCAGCCGCAGCGCGGAAGCGTCCAGAGACATTCGCAAGCTGATCACCGGCTCGGGCGAGCAGGTGAACAGCGGCGCCACGTTGATCGAGCAGGCGGGGCGTGCCATGGAAGAGATCGTTTCCTCGGTGACCAGCGTCAGCGGGTTGATGGAAGAGATCGCCAATGCATCGCGTGAACAGCGCAGCGGCATCGAACAGGTCAACCAGGCGATCACCGAGCTCGATCAGGTCACCAGCCAGAATGCCGCTCTGGTACAGCAGACGGCCAACGCCTCGCAGTCGTTGGTGAGCCAGTCGCAAAAGCTCGAATCGACACTGGAACAGTACCGTCTGGCGCCGACCGACGGTACCAGTGAAGCCGGGCTGACCCAGTGGCGCCCCGACACCGAGCGAGCGCGCCTGGGGCATGAGCAGCCGGCCTGAACCGGTAGCGCCCCGGAGGGCTCAAGAGTGTCGGCGGCCGGCCGATAACAATTGGTAATAATAGTGACGTTTGGTCTGCCTCCATTGCCCTCCGGCGAATCGCGAGTGGGCATAACAACACCAGGAATGCTGCGATGCGAAACAATCAGCCTGTGACCGACCAGGAATTCGTGATAAGCGAATCGGATTACCTGATCTCGCGAACCGATCTGAAAGGCAGGATCACCTACGCCAATCCGGCTTTCGTCCGGATCAGCGGCTTCAGCCGCGAAGAGCTGATCGGTGCACCTCATAACATCATTCGTCACCCGGACATGCCGGCGGCGGCTTTCGCCGATCTCTGGAAGACGCTCGAGAGGGGCGAGAACTGGTCGGGGATCATCAAGAACCGGCGCAAGGACGGGTCGCATTACTGGGTCCAGTCGACCGTTACGCCCATCGTCGAAGACGGCAAGGTCGCGGGTTACACCTCGGTGAGGGTCAAGGTCGCCGATAAGCCTCGCCGTCTGGCTGAAAAGTACTATCCGCAATTGCTGGCAGGGCGCAAGCGAGGCATCAAACTCGATCACGGCGAATTGAAGCCGCGAGGAGTGCTCCCGGCGCTTCGGCGCATCAGCCTGCGCTCGCTCAAGGGACGGTTGATTTCAATGATGGTGTTGGCACTGGTCGTGCTGGCGGGCAGTGGTGGGGTTTCGATGTATGCGTTGCATGAAGATGGACAACGGTTGCAGCAGCTGACCACCAACGGGTTGGAGGATCTGGCTCGGCTACAGAAGATCGATCAGTTGATGTCGAAAGGGCGTGATCTGGTTGACAAACCGGTCAGCAATCCGATGGCCGCGGATCTGGCGCCGGTGAATGCGCAGGTCGACGCGCTCATCGCCGAATTGAACCGCACCTGGGACGCCTACTACGAAGGGCGACCTGCCAACCGGACAGAGGCGGCGGAAATCTTTGCGGCCGATCTTCAGACCTATCGCGATGAAGGCCTCAAGGGCGTGATGGCGGCGCTCAACGGCGGGGATTTCTACCAGTCCTACGTAGCCTACAACGACGTGCTGCAGGCCAACAGCGACAAGATCAGCAGTGACCTGAATGCCCTGGTCGAAGCGAAGCGTGCGAGCGGGGCGGAGATGGCAATCAGCGCTGCCGAATCCCAGCGCACCACGATGCTCATCTTTATCTCGTTGCTGGCGGTAGGCGCCGTCCTGCTGATTGCGGTGGGGTGGACGACGATACGCGCGACACTGAAGCCGGTTCGCGAAGCCCTGGAATTTTCACTGCAGATCGCTTCGGGCAATCTGGGTGCCACGTTGAAGCAGCGCGGTGATGATGAGGTCGGGCGTCTGGTCGGCGCACTCAATCGCATGCGCCAGAGTCTGGGCACGATCGTGGGCGACGTCAATTCGAACGTGGCGGTTGTGGTCCCGGCCACGCGGGATATCGCCAGCGGTAACGAAGATCTCTCCTCACGTACCGAACAGCAGGCTGCTTCACTGGCGGAGACCGCAACCAGCATGGAGCAGATGACGGCGACCGTGAAACAGAATGCCGACAATGCTCGCCAAGCCAGTCAGCTGGCAGATGGCGCGACCGACACCGTACGCCGAAGCGGCGAGGTGATGGGGCAGGTCGTTGGCACCATGGATCGTATTACCGATAGCTCGCGCAAGGTCGCCGATATTATCGGCGTGATCGACTCGATCGCGTTCCAGACCAATATCCTGGCACTCAATGCCTCCGTCGAGGCTGCGAGAGCCGGCGAACAGGGGCGTGGCTTTGCCGTGGTAGCCGGCGAAGTGCGCAATCTCGCCAGCCGCAGCGCCGATGCCGCGAAGGAGATTCGCAACCTCATCGATAGTTCGACCCAGGAGGTGGGGCGCGGTGCCGATCTGGTGCGTCAGGCCGAAGGATCGATCGAGGAAGTGATCAGCGCCGTGACGCGCGTCAACGATATCATCAGCGAGATTTCCGCGGCCTCCGAAGAGCAGACCAGCGGGATCCAGCAGATCAGCCAGGCGGTCACGCAGATGGATCAAGTGACCCAGCAGAACGCCGAACGAGTGCAAATCACGGCAACCACTGCCGCCGAGTTGCGAGCCAGCGTCGAACATCTGACCACGTCCATTGCCGTGTTTCGTCTTGCGGGCAGCGGTGACGAGCGCGTGGTTCGACTCGAGAGTCTTGCCTCCGTCACCCATGCTGACGACAGGCAGCATAAAACCAAGCCGGCGAAATCCCTGGCCAAGCAACCAGAGGCCGATCGTCGTGCGGCGACGGATGACAATGAGGAGTGGGAGGCATTTTGAAAACCGAGGCAGCCATGTTCTCGAGCCCCGGATCCCAAGGTGGCAACGGTGACAATGGCACGGGTTTCACGCGAGACCTCGATTTTACCCCGCGCGATTTCGAGCGGGTTCGGGATCTGATCTACCGCCGTGCCGGTATCGTCATGGCGGATAATAAACGAGAAATGGTCTATAGCCGCCTGGCCAAGCGGCTACGCCTGCATGGCATGAATCGTTTCAGCGATTATCTGGACAGACTCGAGCGCCGGTCCGATTCCAAGGAGTGGGAAGCTTTTACCAACGCCTTGACCACGAACCTGACGGCCTTCTTCCGTGAAGCCCATCATTTCCCGGCATTGGCCGAAGAAATACGTCGACGCGGACCCGGTATCAAAATCTGGTGTGCCGGTGCGTCCACCGGAGAAGAGCCTTATTCCCTGGCGATGACGGTGAAGGAAACGCTGGGGCCCGCGGCCTCCCAGGTCAAAATCCTGGCGACGGACATCGATACCGAAGCGCTGAATACCGCGCGCGCCGGTATCTATCCGCTGGAAGTGGTGGAGAAGCTCGGTGAGTCCCGTTGCCGGCAATTCTTCCAGCGCGGTAGCGGGGCTCGCGCCGGCAAAGCGCGAGTGCGCCCCGAACTGGCGGCAATGATCGATTACCGGCCGCTCAATCTGGTCACGGGAACGTGGTCTATCAATGGCCCGTTCGACATCATCTTTTGCCGCAATGTCATGATTTATTTCGATAGAGAGACACAGACGAATATCCTGCGTCGTTTTGCGTCCCAGCTGAAACCGGATGGCTTGCTGTTTGCCGGTCACTCCGAGAATTTCTCCTTCCTGAGTCAGGCTTTTCGATTGAGAGGCCAGACCATTTATACGTTGGCATCGCCATCGGCGCGAACGATGCCGGACGTCTCGCGCTAGGGAGTGAAACGGTGAACCCGAAGATCAAAGTACTTTGTGTCGATGATTCGGCGCTCATTCGCGACTTGATGACCAAGATCATCGATGCCCAGCCGGACATGACCGTGGTTGCCACGGCGCCGGACCCGCTGGTGGCGCGGGACCTGATCAAGAAGCACAACCCCGACGTCCTGACGCTGGATGTCGAAATGCCGCGCATGGACGGGCTGGATTTTCTCGAGCGTCTGATGCGCTTGCGCCCGATGCCGGTGCTGATGGTTTCCTCGCTGACGCAGCGGGGCTCCGAAATCACGCTGAGGGCGCTGGAGTTGGGTGCCGTCGATTTCGTCGCCAAGCCGGAAGTCGGGATCCGGGACGGCATGCTGGAATATGCCGGCATGATCGCCGAGAAGATCCGGGCTGCCGCGCAAGCCCGGCCAAGCCGCCAAGGCGCTCTGGCCAAGCCGGCGGCACCGCGTGAAGTATTGAAGGCCCCGATGCTGTCGAGCGAAAAGATCATCATTATCGGCGCCTCGACGGGGGGGACCGAAGCCATTCGCCAGGTCATCGAGCCGTTGCCGGCGAACAGCCCCGCAGTGTTGATTACGCAGCATATGCCGGGAGGCTTTACGCGCTCCTTCGCTGAACGGCTCGATCGTCTTTGCCGGGTCACCGTCAAGGAGGCCGAAGACCGTGAGCGCGTCCTGCCCGGGCATGTGTATATCGCACCGGGGGACTGGCACATGCGCCTGACTCGCTCGGGAGCGAACTACGTGATCGCGCTCGATGACGGGCCTCCCGTCAATCGCCACCGGCCCTCGGTCGATGTGCTGTTCCAGTCAGCCGCCATCTGTGCTGGCCGTAATGCGCTGGGTGTCATCCTGACCGGGATGGGGCGTGACGGTGCTGCCGGGCTTCTCAAGATGCGCGAGGCCGGCGCCCATACCGTGGCGCAGGGCGAGGCGAGCTGCGTGGTATTCGGCATGCCCAAGGAAGCGATCGCGCTTGGCGGGGCGACTGACGTTATTGCACTGAATGATATTGCGGGACACCTGGTTCAGCAGATGCACTTGGCCGGACGCGCGCAGCGCGTATAAACAGGACGTTTAAAGCGAGCGGGCATGCTGCCGATAACCTCACCATGCCCGCCTAATGAAGTGAAGAGGAAAGATGATGGCTGACAAGAACATGAGCATCCTGGTAGTGGATGATTTCCCGACCATGCGTCGGATCGTCCGCAGTCTGCTCAAGGAACTCGGGTTCGAAAACGTGGAAGAGGCTGAGGATGGGCAGGAAGCATTGACCAAGTTGCGTGCCGGTGGCTTCGAATTCGTGGTCTCAGATTGGAACATGCCCAATCTCGATGGTCTGGAGATGCTCAAGGAGATCCGTCAGGATCCCAAGCTCTCCTCGCTGCCCGTGCTGATGGTGACGGCCGAAGCCAAGAAAGAAAATATCATCGCGGCTGCCCAGGCCGGCGCCAACGGCTACGTCGTCAAACCGTTCACTGCGGCGACGCTCGAGGAAAAGCTCAACAAAATTTTTGAAAAACTGGGCAAGTGACGCCTACGGAGGGTAGATCATGAGTGGTGCCAACCCTCAAGGCAGCGGTGCGGAAAGCGTGGCTCCCGACGATCTGATTCGCCGTATTGGCCATCTCACTCGCATGCTGCGTGAGAACATGCGTGAGCTGGGCCTCGATAAAGAGGTAGAAAAGGCGGCACAGGCGATTCCCGATGCTCGTGACCGGCTCAGCTATGTCGCGTCGATGACCGAGCAGGCGGCGGAACGCGCGCTCAATGCCATTGATCATGCCCAGCCTCTGCAGAATGCGCTCGAGAGTGAAGCGATCGCCCTCGACAAGCGTTGGGACGAGTGGTTTGCCGAGCCCAAGGCGCTCGACGAAGCCAAGGCGCTGGTCAAGGACACCCGTTCCTATCTGCAGAACGTGCCAAAGCAGACCAGTGCCACCAATGCCCAACTGCTCGAGATCATGATGGCGCAGGATTTTCAGGATCTCACCGGCCAGGTCATCAAGAAGATGATGGACGTGATCCACGAGATCGAGCAGCAGCTGGTGCAGGTACTGATCGATAACGCGCCCGAGGGAACCGAGCGTCGTGAGCGCGCCACTCGCGTGGCCGAGCAACCCGACTCGCTGCTCAATGGCCCTCAGGTCAATCCGCAGGCTGCCGATGTCGTCAGTAGTCAGGATCAGGTCGACGATCTGTTGGACAGTCTCGGGTTCTGATCCCGGCCGAGAGAACCTTCCCCGGCCTTCGCAAATGTCTAGCCTCCCGAAATAGCAGGGTGTTCATCCTGCTATTTCTCCGTTTGATACTCCTTCTCTCCAAGCAGAATAGCGTCCAGGTATTCATCCCCTTCCGTGGCGGAGTGCGCGCTTGGCCGAGCAGAACGACAGCGATCAGGAAAAGACCGAACCGGCGACGCCCAGGCGAATCGAGAAAGCGCGAGAGGAAGGGCAGGTCGCGCGGTCACGTGAACTCGCCACTTTCCTGCTGCTGGTCAGCGGTGTGCTGGGTCTATGGGTCATGGGCAATAATCTCTATGACGAGTTGAGCCTCGTCATGGAGCAGTCCTTCCTTTTCGACCATGGGCTGGCATTCGACAGCGCCCGGATGTTGAGCCACGTCTGGGTGTTGGGGCAACATACGCTGGTTGCGTTGCTGCCCCTGTTTCTGTTGTTCACGACCGCGGCGATCCTGGGGCCGACGATGCTGGGTGGCTGGCTGGTCTCGGCGAAATCGCTCAAGCCGCAGCTCGGCAAGCTGAACCCGTTCAAGGGTTTGAAGCGCATGTTCTCGACCCAGGCGTTGGCGGAACTGGCCAAGGCCATCGCCAAGTCGGTACTGGTCGGCGGCGTCGGCGTGGTGTACCTGTGGGCGCAGCACGATACGCTGATGGGTCTCATGGAGATGCCGATCCAGCAGGCGCTGGCCACGGCGATGCGCTTGGCGGCCGTGGGCTGTGCGCTCATCGTGACCTCTTTGATACTGGTCATCCTGATCGACGTTCCCTACCAGCTCTGGAGCCACAACAAGAAGCTGCGCATGAGCCGCGAGGACATTCGACAGGAACACAAGGAGACCGAGGGCGACCCGCACGTCAAGGGCCGCATACGCTCTCAGCAGCAGGCCATGGCGAGACGGCGGATGATGAGCAAGGTGCCGACCGCCGACGTGATCGTGACCAACCCGACGCACTATGCCGTGGCACTGAGCTACCAGCAGGATTCCATGTCCGCTCCCCGGGTCGTCGCCAAGGGGGCCGATCACGTCGCCGCCAAGATCAGGGAGCTCGGCGACGAAAATCGCATACCGCGACTGGAGGCGCCGCCGCTGGCGCGTGCGCTGTATCACCATGTCGATCTGGAACAGGAGATCCCTGGCGATCTCTATACGGCGGTTGCCGAAGTCCTGGCCTGGGCCTTCCGCCTCAAACAGGTCGAAACCGACGGCGGCGATATTCCGCCAACGCCCCGCGACCTGCCCGTGCCGCCAGCGCTAGACGAAGCGGCGTCAGATTCTTCCAAGGAGAGTGAATGAACGCGCTCACCCAGTGGTTCGGTCAGCGCAAGTGGCCGGCTGACACGCAGTTCAAGATCCTGGCCGGCCCTGTGCTGATCATCATGATCTTGAGCATGATGATCCTGCCGTTGCCGCCATTCGCGCTCGATCTCTTTTTCACCTTCAATATCGCGCTGTCGATCATGGTGCTGCTGGTCAGTATGTTCACGGAAAAGCCGCTGGACTTCGCGGCGTTCCCGGCGGTCCTGCTGTTCTCGACGCTGCTGCGACTGTCGCTGAACGTGGCATCCACCCGTGTAGTGCTGATGGAAGGGCACGAGGGGGGCGATGCCGCAGGCAAGGTGATCGAGGCCTTTGGCGAGTTCCTGATCGGCGGCAACTTCGCCGTCGGCCTGGTGGTGTTTTTGATTCTGGTGGTGATCAACTTCATGGTCATCACCAAGGGCGCCGGGCGAATCGCCGAGGTGGGGGCGCGTTTCACCCTGGATTCCATGCCCGGCAAACAGATGGCGATCGATGCCGACCTCAACGCCGGTCTGATCGGCGAGGAAGAGGCTCGCAGGCGGCGTACCGAGATCAATCAGGAGTCGGAGTTCTACGGCTCCATGGACGGTGCCAGCAAGTTCGTCCGCGGTGATGCCATGGCCGGCCTGTTGATCATGGTGATCAACCTGATCGGCGGGTTGATGATCGGCGTGGCGCAGCATGGCCTGCCATTCGGCGAAGCCGTGAAAACCTATACATTGCTGACCGTGGGCGACGGCCTGGTCGCCCAGATCCCGGCGCTGGTGATCTCGACGGCGGCGGGCGTCACGGTCTCCCGCGTCAATACCGATCAGGACGTCGGTCAGCAGCTGTTGAGTCAGCTTTTCAACAATCCGCGCGTCATGTTCCTTGCGGCTGGCGTCATGGGGTTGCTCGGTCTGATCCCCGGCATGCCGAACGTGGTCTTCCTGCTGTTTGCCATCATCCTGGGGGCGCTGGGCTGGTGGATGTCCCGGCGCGAGCAGGTCAAAGCCGTGCGCGCAGTGGAAGAAAAGGCACCGCCGGCAGTACAGGAAACGCCGGAGGCGAGTTGGGACGACGTTCAACTGGTCGATACCCTGGGCCTGGAAGTGGGGCACCGCCTGATCCCGCTGGTGGATCAGCGCCAGCAGGGGGAACTGCTGGGACGCATCAAGAGTGTGCGCAAGAAGTTCGCCCAGGACGTCGGGTTCCTGCCGTCGGTCGTCCATATTCGCGACAATCTCGAACTGAGCCCCAACGCCTACGTGATCACCCTGAAGGGCGTGGAAGTCGGTCGTGCGGAGGCGTTTCCGGGCAAGTGGCTGGCGATCGACCCGGGCCAGGTTTCCGGATCGCTGGACGGAACCCGGACCCAGGACCCTGCGTTTGGCCTGACCGCCTACTGGATCGATACGGCGCAACGGGAGCGAGCCCAGATCTACGGCTACACCGTGGTGGACGCGAGCACCGTGATCGCCACGCATCTCAACCATCTGCTGCATGAAAACGCTGGCGACATGCTGGGACGCGCCGAGGTCCAGCAGCTTCTGGACAAGGTGGCGGAGCAGCAGAAGTCGCTGGTGGAAGACGTGGTGCCCAAGCTGCTGGCGCTGACGACGTTGCAACGCATCCTGCAGAACCTGCTTGCCGAAGACGTCCCGATCCGCGACATGCACACGATTCTCGACGTGCTGGCGGAGTACGCGCCGCAGCAATCCGATGCCAACGAGTTGACCGCGCTGGTACGCGTTGCGCTGGGCCGGGCGATTACCCAGCAGTGGTTCCCGGGACGAGAGCCGATGCACGTGATGGGGCTGGAACCCCGGCTGGAGCAGGTTCTGGCTCAAGCGCTCAACAACGGCGGCGCGCTCGAACCGGGGCTGGCCGATACGCTGATGCAACAGACCGCCGCTGCGGTGGAGCGACAGCAGAGCCGTGACGAGCCCACCGTGCTGGTCGTTCAGCATGGCCTGCGGGCGCTGCTGGCACGTTTCCTGCGTCGTCAGATCAAGTCCCTGGTCGTGCTTTCTCAGGCTGAAATTCCCGACGACCGCAACTTGCGAGTCACCACGACCATCGGGGCATCGTCATGACTGGCGGTGTCCGGTCGATGAGAACGGGGACCCTGTCTACGATGCCACGGGCGTCGTCTCTGTTAAGAGCGTTTTCCCTGGTGCCGAACGTGCGCTCAAAGGCCACCTGCATGCTAGGCGGTGCGATCGCCACGGTTGTGATGGTCATGGGTACGATCGCGCCGGCCTGGGCGGCCCAGGCCACTTGGGTAGGCCAACTGCCGCGCCAGACGATCGTGGTGTCGGAGCGACCCTTGGAAAGTGCGCCGATCACGCTGCCGCCGTCGGCGGAACAGGGCGAAATCGCGAATGTTCGTTGGGTGTTCGAGACCGATACGCCAGCGCCGACGTTGAAGACCTGGCTCTGCCATGGGCAGCTCTGTCTACCGCTGGCTCGGTCGCGGGGGGAAACGCAGCGCTTTTCGGGGCGAGCCACGTCCATTCCGTTCCGGCTGCGTTTCCTGTGGCCACCGGGAAAGCATGCCAACGGCAACCGGGTAATCTCCGGCGGCCAGCTGATCGTCGACTACCGCCAGTGAGGCCGACAAACAGCCGAAATAGCCGCTGGAAAACGGGCAGTTTGCCGTCTTGGCTCGGCGTCCGCGCGGCATAATGGGATATAGGTCATGCGTCCCATGACCGTAAGGTGTTTTGCACGAGGCCATTCGATGTATACCGCACAGGGCAAAATCGATCAGCACGCATTGATTGAGCAGTACATGCCGATGGTGAGACGCCACGCGCTCTCCCTTCAGGTGCGCCTACCCGCCAGCGTGGAACTCGATGATCTCGTTCAGGCCGGCATGCTCGGTCTGCTGGACGCCATGGGGCGCTACGACAATTCGCACGGCGCGAGTTTCTCGACCTATGCCAACCAGCGCATTCGCGGCGCGATGATCGATGAGCTCCGTAGTCGTGACTGGATGCCGCGCAGCGTGCGGCGAAACGCCCGGGCACTGGATCAGGCCGTGCGTCGGCTGGAGCAGCACTTGGGGCGGGCGCCGGATGAACGCGAAATCGCCCAGGAGATGGGCATGTCCCGCGACGATTACCATCAGTTGCTGGCCGATGCCAACAACGGCTTTCTGCTGGCTTACGACGAGAGCGACACCGAGAACGGCATCGCCTCGGTTGCGGAAGGTAACCTGCCATCGCCGTTGGAGGCGCTGCTCGATGCAGACAACCGTACCAATGTGATGGCAGCGATCGATGCCTTGCCGGAGCGGGAAAAGCTGCTGCTGGGGCTCTATTACCAGGAAGAGCTCAACTTGAAGGAGATCGGCGCTGTGCTCGGCGTCAGCGAATCCCGCGTCTGTCAGTTGCACAGCCAGGCGGTAGCGCGTCTGCGCAGCCGTCTGAATCACTGATCGCCTGAATCACTCATCCTCTGGGCTCCCGATCGAGATCGGGCTCTCTGCCCACGCCAGAAACACCCGGCGGCTCCCGAGCGTCTATCGAGCCCGGCATGGCAGACTTTGTCTGACTACATGTCTGACTACGTTGCCATGCAGGTTCGATAGGCGCTTTGACGTTGGGCGTTGCTTAGTCGGCGGCTGGCGACGTCGTCGAGACAGCGCGGATGTCTTCGGCGATTTGCCGCGCCACGTCGTCCCACACGGTACCCAGAGTGCGCACCAGCGCAGGATAGCCGTCATCGCTCAAGGGTTGCGCGACCTCGAAGTGGCGCTGTGCCACCAGGTCGTTGCCATCATGGAGCTGCCATTCCCCCGATGCCACCGCCTGACCGTCATAGCGGCCCTGAAACTGGTCGACACTGAGCGTCAGTCGTTGCGCACCCGCTTCGCTGCGGGCGGTGTTCAGGACTACGATATCCGGCAGATTGGCCGCCAGCGATTGCCGCAGACGGCGTGTCAATTGCTGCCCCAGCGACTCGGCCCACAGGTTCTGGTTGGCCGCGTTGAGTTCGATATCGCTGGTCTGCATGACGATCCCTTCCTGGTCGAGGTAGCTGGCCACCTCGACAGGACCGACCGCCAGCGTGGCCGCTTGCGGAGAAGGTTCGCTCGCCTGCTGCGGACTGTCGGCCTTCGGCAAGGTATACCGGTTGGTCGGCGTCGACTGGGAGGCGCAGCCGGCAAGCGCCGCGGCGGCGATCGCCAGCAGGGCGGTGGCGCCAACTCGGCGCCAACGGGGCAGGGACGACTTCATCATTGGGGAGCCCTCGGCACGGGATCGGTTTGAACTTCACGGTCGAAAATCAGCGCGTTGGGTTTTTCGCTCAAGGTCTTGGCGACTGGCTGCAGATCCCGCGTCAGCATCTCCAGCTGCTTGAGCGTGTCATTCAGCTGACGGTACCCCGAAGAACCGGCAGAGAAGCCATTCAGCGTATTCTGAAGTTCCTGCAGCGTGTCATTGAGACTGCCTGGCAACTGCTGGGTCGCAGGGTCGGAGACGATGGCATTGACCGACTCGGCGATCTGGCGCACCTGTTCGAGCGTCTGCTGGGAGGTCTGCATGGTCTCGTCCAGACGATCGAGGATCGGTTCGACCTGCAGCTCGTTGAGCTTGTCGAGCAGGTTGGAGACCTTCTGTTCGATCTGGGCAAAGCCGCCGGAGATGGTGGGGAACACCGGCTTGTCGTCGAACGTCATCGCCTCGTAGGGAGGTGCGTCGTCGCTGAAGTTCAGGTCGACGAACAGCGCGCCGGTGAGCAGATTGCCGGCCTTGAGCGTGGCGCGCAGGCCGTGCTCGAACATGCGTTCGAGGCGGGCACGCCAGTCCTCGGCGTCGAAATTCGCCATGGCGTCGTCGAAGCGCTGTGGCTCGATGCGAATCAGTACCGGAATCGCGAAACGGTTCAGCGTATCCGGCTGGGGAGCGGAGAAGCGCCAGGGCACGGCTTCCACGGTCCCCACGCGCACGCCGCGGTACTCGACCGAGTCGCCTCGGCTCAAGCCGCGTACGGTGTCGTCGACCAGCAGCACGTATTCGAGGTAGCGGTCGAAGGTGCCTTCACGCGCGCTTTCCTCGTCGCTGAAGAGTTGGTAGGTCGCCTCGGATTCGGCGGGATGCCCCATGGCGACATCCTCCGGCACGCCGAAGGTCACGCCGCCGCCGATGAGCGATTCCATGGATTCCACGTTGACCCGAAAGCCCTGGGAGTCGAGGCGCACGTCGACACCCGACGAGATCCAGAAGCGTGTGGTGTCCGTGACCAGAACGTCATAAGGCGACTGGATGTAAAGGCGATGGCGCATTTCCTTTTCTTCGGGATCGAACTCGGTGTTCTCCACGCGCCCGACGGTGAATCCCTGATAGGTGATGGGGTCGCCGGCGCGCAGGGAACTGCCCACCTTGCTGACCAGGTTGACGCGAATGCCCGGCGCATCGGGCGGAGCCACGGGCGGTTGGTCGAGTACCTCGAATTCACGCTGGGCGGTTTCGCCGTTGCCGGGCAGCAGCTGGATATAGGCCCCCGAGAGCACGGTGCCCAGTCCGCTGATGCCTTCCCGGTCGATACGCGGCTTGACGACCCAGAAGCGCGCCTCGTCATTCAGCATGCGTTCGGTATCGGGCTTCATGCGGGCCGTGATGATGGTGTGGGACATGTCTTCGGAGAGTGTCACGTCCTCGACGCGGCCGACCTCGACGTTGCGCGTCTTGATCAATGTCTTGCCGGCCTCGATGCCCTCGGCGTTTTTCATCTCCAGGGTGATCGTGGGGCCGAGTCCCGAGAGATTGTCGTAGAGCATCCATGCGCCGATGAGAACCGCCACGAGCGGTACGATCCAGATCGGCGAAAGCCGCCGGCGATGGTGGCGCGTCGCGCGCAGGGGAGCATCAGGCATCGTCGGGTTCCTTGCGTGGAGAAGCGAGGGCGGCGATGCGGGACATCCCGCGCCGCCGCGGTTTTTCGGGCAGATCGTCCCAGATCATGCGGGGGTCGAAGCTGATCGCGGCCAGCATGGTAAGGATGACCACGGAAGCGAAAGAGAGCGCGGCGGGGCCGGGCGCTATCGACATCAACTCGCCGGCGCGTATCAGTGCCACCAGGATGGCGACCACGAAAACATCCACCATCGACCAGCGGCCGATGAATTCGGTCATGCGGTACAGGCGAACGCGCGTGACGTTGCGCAGCGGTTCGCCCCGGTGGCGGACGGCGTAGCATAGCCAGCCCAGCGCGAGAATCTTGCCGATGGGCACGACCACGCTGGCGGTGAAGATGATCACGGCGATGGGAATATCGCCATGCTGCAGGAAGAGCATGACCCCGCTGATGATCGTCGAGGGGGAGCTGTTGCCCAGCGACGTGGTGGTCATGATCGGGTACAGGTTCGCCGGTATGTACATCACCACCGCGGCGAGCAGCAGGGCCAGCGTGCGCTGACGGCTGCGGGGCGTGCGAGCGTGAAGGGATTCACCGCAGCGTCGGCAGTGCCCGCGTCCGTTGGCATCGAGACGATTGACCAGGCCGCAGGTGGCGCAACCGCTCAATCCCTGGGGCGAGGCCGGCTCACCCGGGCGTGCGCCCGCCGGCGCCAGGGGTTCGCTGGCCAGCGAGAACCACATCCAGTCGGTATCGAGGGACTGCGTCGTCAGCAGCAGGAGCAGGGCGTAGGCGCAAAACGTCCAGAAAGAGAGACCCAGGCTGACCTCGGCCATGCCCGCGACCTTGATCAGGCTCACCAGGGCGGCGATGACGAAGACATCGGCCATCATCCAGGGGGTGAGGTGTTTCAGCGCCCGGGCGACACCCCGCGAATGCGGCAGGAAGCGCCGACTCAGCAGCCCCAGCGAGAGCCACATCACGCCGCACAGGTAGACCGTGGGCAGAATGATCACGGTCAGCAGCACGCAGATCGCCACCAGCGGCTCATGGAAGCCGACCAGCGTCGAGGCGGTCTCGGTCAGCTCGATACGGTTGCTGACGCCACGGGCCTCGAAGCTGACGAAAGGAAACGCCACCGACAGCAGCAGCATGATGAGCGCGCCGATGGCCAGGGCCAGGCTACGCTCGGCGGGCTTGTGATGGCGGACGGCCAGGGTGTGCTCGCAGCGGGGGCAGTCCGCTTTCTGGCCGGGCTTCAGCGCCGGCAATGCCACCAGCAGATCGCATTCGTGACAGGCGCGCAGACGCCGCCGCGAATGACGAGTCGTCGCCACGTGCGGCGCGCGCGCTGGATGAGCGGTCTGTGACGAAAACGTGTCGGCCAAGCTGAGTCTCGCGTTGATATTCCAGGGTGTCGGTCGTGATGCGTGATGGCTTGAGCCGTTGGTTCAGGCGCACCAGGCCCGAAGGGGGACTCGAGTATTGATCGATTGCCCACCATCGGTACCATCGATCTCACGCTACTATAGCAACTCGCAGCGTTGTCGTTCCGCTATGCTTTTGCCTCAATGCCTGGTATCTAGAGTGGCGTGCGGTGACGCCGACCGACGATCAGGCGTGGTCAGGGCAGCGAACAGCGTACATTCACATGCGTATGTTTGTCAGTAGCTTGGCGCCGACGGCCCTGGGGCATGCGTTTCCGGCATGCGCCGACACACACCATCCCTATATCAGGTGCAAGGAGATTCTATCGTGCTAATGGCGATCACCGCCGTCGCTCTCGGGCTGGCGGTATTGGTATGGAGTGCCGACCGTTTCGTCGATGGCGCGGCCGCGACGTCGCGTCATCTGGGATTGTCGCCCTTGCTGATCGGCATGGTGGTCATCGGACTCGGTACCTCGGCGCCGGAATTGATGGTGTCGGCGCTTTCCGCCTGGCAAGGCAACCCTGGCCTGGCGTTGGGCAACGCCTATGGCTCCAACATCGCCAATATCGGCTTGATCGTGGGGTTCGTGGCCCTGCTCAGTCCGTTGACCATGCACTCGCAAGTGCTGCGTCAAGAGTTGCCGCTGCTCATGCTGGTGACCCTGGCATCGCTCTGGTGCCTTCAGGATGGTGCCGTGTCGCGCTGGGACGCGGTACTGCTGCTGGCAATGCTGGCAGCCTTCTTGACCTACAGCATCATACGCGGCCGGCAGCAGGGCAGTGACAAGCTCGCCGACAACACCACGGCCGACCTCGAGACCCAGGCGATGACGCTCAAGCGGGCGATCACCTGGACCCTGGTGGGCCTGGTCTTGCTGATCGTCAGCTCACGTCTGCTGGTCTGGGGAGCGGTGGATATCGCCTCGGCATTCGGGGTCAGCGATCTGGTCATCGGGTTGACGGTGGTCGCCATCGGCACGTCATTGCCGGAACTGGCTTCCTCGATCAGTGCGGTTCGCAAGAACGAGCACGACCTCGTCCTCGGCAACGTAGTGGGTTCCAACCTCTTCAATACCCTCGCCGTGGTGGGGCTGGCGGGTGTCATCGATCCGATCGACGTCGACGGCGCGGTCCTGGTGCGGGATTGGCCGGTCATGGCGGCCCTGACGCTGGCGCTGTTGATATTCGGCATCGGGCTCAAGGGGCAGGGGCGCATCAACCGTCTGGAGGGCGCTTTGCTGCTTGCCAGTTTCGTGGCCTACACCGCGTGGCTGGTCTACAGCGTGATCGGTGCACGGTAAATGGATCGACACTAGCGGCCTGTCTTTCAGGCGTGAGCGTGCCAGGGGGCCAGTCCACCCAGTGCCTCCTGGAGCGGCGTCAGGTCGCTGCAGGAAGCGGGCGCATGGGGCTGGTGGTCGATGCGTATGCGCTCGCGGTCGGGGAAAGACGCCTCGAGATGTTCGATCCAGGGGCGTTGTTCCTCGCGCCAATTGGCGAGCCATTGGCTGTCGACCTCGGCGGGCAGGCACTTGTTGATCACCACGGCACCGACGTGCAGGCCATGGCTTTCGAGCAGCTCGCGGGTGCGCGCGGTTTCCAGTGCCGGCAGGCGTTCCGGGTTGGCGACCAGGATCACCGCCGAATGCGCAGGACAGGTCAAGTGCTCGCGGGCGGCGGCGAGGCGTCCGCGACGACGCATCAGCGTTTCCTGAATGGGATCGTCGACCACCTCGCCGTCGCCCAGCCACGCCTTGTAGTCGCTGCGCACCTTGCGGCGGCGTTGCATCAAGCCTTCCACCCAGGCGCCCATGATCTCGGGGAGCGCCAGCAGGCGAACCGTGTGCCCGCCGGGGGCGGTGTCGAAGATCAGCCGATCGTACTTCTCGCCGGTATCCAGCAACAGGCCGACCAGGGCATCGAAGAGGGCGGCTTCCTCGGTGCCGGGCGCGTGCCGCGCCAGATCGAGCTGGCGAAACACCGTCGCGCTGCGCTCGCCGCTGACCAGAGGACGCAGCGTGGCCTTGACCTGCTCCAGGTAGCGTTGCGTTTCGTGGTCGGGATCGAGTTCGACGACATCGAGGCCGGCCTGCATGCGTGTGGGGGTCGGCCCCGGCGCGCGTCCGAACAGATCGGCCAGATTGTGCGCCGGGTCCGTGGAGACCAGCAGGGTGCGCCAGCCGGCCGCCGCGCAGCCAAGCGCGTAGGCGGTGGCGCAGCTGGTCTTGCCGACCCCGCCCTTGCCGCCGAAGAAAAGGCTCTTGGCCATGAGTAGTTCCTCGTGGGACAGGCACGCTCAGCAGCAGCGAAATCCATCCAGTGGCGAACGCGGCATGCCTTGGCGCTGGTGCCATTCATGGAAGCGCTCGAGCATGTGCGGGTACAGCTCCAGGGTCATGTCGCTGACGGGATTGGGGATGCCCATCATGTCGCAGAAGCACAGCAGCATGAAGAGGTCCTCCTCATCCTGAAGCTCCCGGGCGATTTCGCGCCGGTGCGGCAAGCTCAGGACCGCGTCGTAACCCTGGATCGCGCGGCGCAACCGTGATCGCCACAGGGCGATCACGGAACCGTCGTCATCAGCGTGATTCATCGGAACTCAGCGGTTGCTGCTGCGCGGCCGGGTCACCCTGACGGAAGCTTCGCGACGCCTCGAGCAGGATCCACAGCGTGAACACCATGATCAGGCTGCCGAAGGTGAACAGCAGCAGGTTGCGGTCGGCATCGCCGAAGCCCGACCAGGTGAAGATCACCTGCTGCCCCATGGCCCACAGCGTCATGACCAGCAGGAACAGCATGGGAACCAGGGTGAAGACCACCGGGCGGCCCTGGCGCTTGAGCCATACCGAGACCAGCATCAGCGTGATGCCGGCCAGCAGCTGGTTGCTGGTGCCGAACAACGGCCACAGCAGGTAGCCGCCGGAGCCGAAGCCGTTGGGGCCTTCGGGCAGGATGACCAGCGCGGCGCTGGCGATGACGGCGATGCTGGTCGCGACGTGCTTGCGGGCGATCACCGGCATGCCGTACTCGTTGCCCAGCTCGGCGATGATGTAACGCATCAGGCGCACGGCGGTGTCGAGCGTGGTGGCGGCGAAGCTCACCACGATCACCGCGACCAGGGTCGAGCCCATGTGCTCGGGAATGCCCAGATTGCCGGCAAGCTGGCCAGCGCCTTTCACGAACGAGCCCAGGCCGTTGGAGCCGGCCGCGGAAAAGCTCGAGTACGTCGCGGTGAAATCGGTACCGGAGGCGAACAGGGTGCCCACCGCGATGATCGCGATCATCGCCAGCATGCCTTCACCCAGAGCGCCCCCGTAGCCGACCATGCGGGCATCGGTTTCCTTGTCGAGCTGCTTGGACGTGGTGCCCGAGGCGACCAGGCCGTGGAAGCCGGAAATCGCCCCGCAGGCGATGGTGATGAACAGCAGCGGGTACCAGCTGATGTCCGCTTCGCCGTTGACGCTGGGGGCGGTCATTTCCGGTGCACCGAACAGCAGCCCCAGATACAGCAGCGCCAGGCCGACCACGAGCTGGTGCGAATTGATGTAATCGCGCGGCTGCAACAGCTTCCAGACGGGGAGCGTCGAGGCGATGTAGACGTATGTCATCAGCACCACGATCCAGACCAGAAAGGCCATCGAGGTGCCGTTGAAACCACCCACGACCGGCGCCTCGGCACCGCCGAACCAGCTCACCAGATCGATCTGCAGCAGGGGAATCTCGCTGGCCAGCAGCGCTGCGCCATACATCACGGCCAGTGCAATCACCGACGGCAGCAGCATCGAGCCCGAATGGCGATAGACGCGGTAGCCGATCCACACGGCGAGCGGGATCTGGATGAAGACCGACAGCACACTGGCCGGGAAGGTGATGAACAGCTTGGCGATGACCCAGGCGAAGACCGCGTTGACCATCAACACCAGGATCAAGATGATGAACAGGAACAGCAATTTGGCGCGCTGTCCGATCAGCTTGTTGGCCAGCGTGCCGATCGAATGGCCCTTGTGGCGGTTGGAGAGCACCACCGCGCCGAAATCGTGCACCCCGGCGGCGAAGACGGTCCCCAGCACGACCCACAGGATGGCCGGCAGCCAGCCCCAGTAGATCGCGATGGCAGGCCCCACGATGGGCGCCGCTCCGGCCACCGACGTGAAATGGTGGCCCCAGAGAATCCACTTGTTGGTGGGCACGTAGTCGACGCCGTCGCGATAGGCGTGCGCCGGCGTCTGGAAGTCGGCATCGAGTCGATAAATGCGTTCGGCGATGAACTTCGAATAGAAGCGATAGCCCATCACGAAACACACGGCGCCGAACAGGGCAATCCAGATAGCGTTCATGAGTGATCCTTGTTGATAGTGAGTGCGGCATGGACCGCATCCACGATGCGCTGTTGTGGTACGTCTACCCTACCGAAGAAGAGAGGCGCGCTCCGTTAGACGAACGCATCAGGCGCGAAGGGTGTGGCGGTATTCGAGGCGTTCCGCCGGCGCGGTAGTCACGCGATCAATGATGCTGCTGGCGATCGAATCGCAAGGCGCTCCTCAGCGCGATCTGGCCGATCACGGCAGCCGTGGCGAGCACCAGGGCCGCGGCCAGGGCCGGGTCGTCGCCGAGTCCGGCCAGCGCCGTGCAGAGCGCGCCGATGCCCATCTGGGCGAACCCGTAAAGACCGGCGGCGGAACCGACGACCTTGGGGTTGATGCCCACCGCCAGCGTCAACGCGGTCGGCCCGGTCATGCCCACGCCGAAGGTGAACAGCAGCATCGAGGCTTCGAGGGTGACGACTGAAGTCCAACCGGCGAGCACGACGGTCAGCATCGATATCCCGCCGGCCAGGCTCAGAAAGCTGGCCGACAGCATCAGTCGAACCAGCCCGATACGATGGATGGTGCGGTTGGTGATGAAGTTGCCCAGCGAAATGCTCAGGATCAGCAGAGAAAGGTAATACGCCACGTGGCTTGCCGGCTTGCCCAGTTGTTCGACGAAGATGAACGGCGCCGAAGCGACGAAGGCAAACATCGCGGTGGTGACACAACCGCCGCCGATGGCGTAACCGATGAAGGCCGGCGAGCGGATCAGCGTTCGATATTCATGCGCCAGATTGAGCAGATCGATCCGGCCGCTGGGCTTCGCGGTCTCCGGCATCAGCCGCCAGACGAACAGCAGGTTGCCCACGCCCATCAGGCACAGTGCCAGCAGCACGGTACGCCAACCCAGCGTGGTGGTCAGCAGGCTGCCGATGAGCGGTGCCATGGCCGGCCCGATGGCCACGACCAGATTGAGCACTGCCAGCCGTTGCACGGCGCGGTCCGGCGCAGCGGTGTCGCGGATCATGGCGCGGCCCAGTGCCAGCCCGGCACAGCCGCCGAAGGCCTGGAAGAAGCGCGCCGTGATCAGCGTCTCGACGCTTTGCGCCTGCCAGGCAACGATCCCCGCCACGCTGTAGATCAGCATGCCCAGCATCAGTGCCGGTCGTCGGCCTACCGCGTCGGAGAGCGGGCCGTAGAAGAGTTGGCCGATCGCCAGCCCCAGAATGTAGAGGCTGATGGTCAACTGCATCTGGGCGTTGTCGGCGCTCAGCGCCTCGCCGGCAATGGGCAGTGCCGGCACGAAGATATGCATGGCCAACGTACCGGCCAGCGTGATGAGCACCAGCATCCATAGCGCTGGCACTGCGCGTGCCGGCGTGGCTTGGGTTGCGGAAGAGGACGTCGATGTGGCGGGATCGGTCACGAAGCGCCTCGTGAAATGGCGGTGGTTGTCGAGCAATCGAATAGCGCAGTAGCCATTAGGACCTTACGCGATTCGACTTTGTATGACTATTTGACCAAAGCCTTGCGTCTGACCGGAACGCTTGCGCGTCGTCGAAACGCTTGCGCGTCGCCGAAACGCTTGCATATCGTCGGCAAGAGCCTGGTTCACGAACAGCACCCGACGAATGAAGGGACTCCGCGCGGAGCAGCAAGGGCGGGCGAGGAGAGAGCCGGGTAGGCCGATTCGATCCTGTCAGGCTGACAGATTGTCGCAGAGATGAATTCCATCGAGGCCATGACGTCGCACTCGGTAAGCCTCGAGGCTGGTCGCAAGCCCTCGTCGTTGGCGACTTCCGGCACTATTGCCTAGGTTGTCTAGGGAGAAAAAGGGAAAGGTCGACGCTGGCATGCGACATCAGGACACGGCGGCCGACGGAAACACTTTCCTTATGATGTAAAGCGATGTTAAGCATCGACGGCTGCAATGGTCGTTCGACGGGCAAACAGAACGAAGAAACATCTGTCGTCGGGGCATGAGGGAACCGCTGCCCTGAACGCTTGCGAGGAGTCAGCCATGGCATTAGATCCTATCCTGTTGTCACGATTGCAGTTCGCTTTCGTGGTCTCTTTTCATACCATATTTCCGGTCTTCACGATCGGTTTGGCCTCATACGTGGCCTTGCTTCAGGGCCTTTACGTAGCCACCGGTGAAGCCGTGTGGGATCGGTTGGGATTATTCTGGACCAAGATCTTCGCCGTCGTCTTCGCCATGGGTGTGGTGACGGGAATCGTCATGGCATTCCAGTTCGGCACCAATTGGAGCAACTTCTCCCAGTTCGCCTCGAACTTCATCGGACCGATGTTGAGTTACGAGGTCATCACCGCCTTCTTCCTCGAGGCCGGCTTCCTCGGCGTGCTGCTGTTCGGTCGTCATCGGGTGTCGCCTTCGGTGCACTTCTTCGCAGCGCTGATGGTCGCCGCGGGGACGTTCATCTCGGCGTTCTGGATTCTGGCAACCAATAGCTGGATGCAGACGCCGCAGGGCTACGAGATTCGCGAGGGCATGGTGCATGTCACCTCCTGGATCGAGGCCATTTTCAACCCTTCCTTCCCGTATCGCTTCGCGCACATGGCGATGGCGGCGTTTCTGACCGGCGGTTTCGTGGTTTGCGGCGTCAGTGCCTGGTTCCTGCTGCGGCGGCGTGATGTGGAAGCGCACAAGCGAGCGCTTTCCATGACCATGTGGTTGCTGCTGATTCTGACCCCGCTACAGGCCTGGATTGGTGACGAGCACGGTCTCAATACGCTAGAACATCAGCCGGAGAAGATCGCGGCCATGGAAGGCAACTGGGACACCCAGTCCAACGTACCGCTTTTGCTGTTCGCACTGCCGGATCGTGGCCTGCAGGGCAACCGGATGGAGATCGGCATCCCCAATGGCGCCAGCTTGATTCTGCGCCATGATGCCGACGGCGTGGTGCCGGGGCTCAAGGATATCCCCGTCGACCAGCAGCCACCGGTGTGGATCGTCTTCTACAGCTTCCGCGTCATGGTCGCGCTCGGTATGTTGATGATCGCTTTCGCCGTGGCCGGACTGGTGCTGCGCCGGGGCGATCGAATCTATACCTCGCGCTGGTTTCTGCACGGCTTGCAAGGGATGAGCCTGGCGCCGTTCGTGGCGGTACTGGCCGGGTGGTTCGTGACCGAGGTCGGCCGCTCGCCGTGGCTGGTCTATGGCGTTCTTTCCTACGCCGACGCCGTTACGCCTTCGCTTTCCGGTGGAATGGTGCTGGCGACGCTGATCGGCTATATCGCGGTTTACGCGGTGATCTTCTGGGCCGGCGTCTACTACCTCTTCAAGGTCGTGCGTCAGGGCCTGGATGAGCTCGGCGAAGACGAGGAGATGCACGATTACGACCGCCCCGAGCGTCCGCTTTCCGCTACCCGTGTTCCCTTTGACGGCAGCACCGCCTCGTCCAGGAGTTAAACCATGGAAATGTTCGATCTTTCACTATTTTGGGCCGTCATCATCGCTTTCGGCATCATCATGTATGTGTTGATGGATGGGTTCGACCTGGGCTTGGGCATCCTGTTTCCGTTTGCGCCCGACGAGGATGCCCGCGACGTGATGATGAATTCCGTCGCGCCGGTGTGGGATGGCAACGAAACCTGGCTGGTACTCGGGGGCACCGGACTCATCGCGGCCTTCCCGCTGGTCTACACCATCTTGTTGCCGGCGCTTTATCTGGGCGTCTTCCTGATGCTGGCCGGCCTGATCTTCCGCGGGGTGGCGTTCGAATTCCGCTTCAAGTCCAAGCGCACGCGCGGCTGGTGGAATGCCGCGTTCGCCGGTGGCTCCTTCGTTGCAGCGTTCGCGCAGGGCTGCGTGGTGGGTGCCTATATCCAGGGTTTCGAAACCGCCGATCGTGTCTACACCGGTGGGGCGTTCGACTGGCTGACCCCGTTCTCCATCCTGACCGGTCTCGGGCTGGTGGTCGGCTATACCCTGCTGGGCGCGACCTGGCTGGTGCTGAAGTCGGAAGGGCACGTTCGCGAATGGGCGCGAGGTCTGATTCCCAAGCTGCTGATCGGTGTACTGGCCGTGTTCGTCATCGTCAGCCTGTGGACCCCGTGGATCGATCCGGGCGTGTTCGATCGCTGGTTCGACCACATGCAGGTGATCTGGCTGCTGCCGTTCGCGGCGCTGCTGTGCGCCGTGGGCATCTATGTGGCGACTCGTCGCCGGCGTGAAGGTCTGGCCTTCCTGCTGACACTGGGCCTGTTCATCTTCACCTACCTGGGACTGCTGGTCAGTCGCTGGCCTTACGTGATTCCGCCGGACTACACGCTTTGGGACGCCGCCTCGGCGCCGGAATCCCAGTTCTTCATCCTGATCGGCGTGCTGTTCGTGGTACCGATCGTGCTGACCTACACCGCGTGGTCCTACTGGGTCTTCCGCGGCAAGGTCCGCGTGGGTGAGGGCTACCATTGAGTGCCGCGAGGCGAACCACGGGTCCGTCACGTATGAACGCTTCACGTACGGGCACTTCACGTACGGGCGCTTCACGTACGAGCGCTTCACGTACGAGCGCTTCGAGAGCGTGGTTGAAGCAGCAAGCGGCCGGCGTCCGGCCCTGGTATCGAGGCGCCGTCGGCTGCGGCCTGCTGGCGGGCCTCGCGACCTTGATCCAGATGGGCGCACTGGCCTGGGTCGTCGACGATGTCGTCTCGAACCAGGCCACGCTGGGCGATGTCGCCATCGGCGTCGCGCTGATCGTAATCGCCATTGCCGCCCGTGCCTTGGCGCAGTGGGGGCAGGAGGTCTGCGGTCAGGCTTGCGGCCTGCGGGTCAAGCAGCAGGTGCGGGCGCGCCTGCTGGTGCGCCTGCAGCAGCTGGGGCCGGTGCGCCTGGCTTCCCGCCATAGCGCGGGGCTGGCCAGTCAACTGGTGGATCAGGTCGAGTCGCTGGAAGGCTACTACTCCCGCTTCCTGCCGCAGATGGTGTTGGCAGCGCTGATTCCGCTGGTCTATCTCGTCGTGGTGTTCTGGCTCAACTGGCTGGCGGCGATCTGGTTGCTGATCGCCGCCCCCTTGATTCCGCTGTTCATGGCGCTGATCGGCATGGGCGCCCAGCGTCTCAACGAGGCGCAGTTCCAGGCGGTCACCCGGCTTTCCGGTCATTTTCTCGATCGGGTGCGGGGGATCGCCACCCTTCAGCTCTTCGGGCTCGCCGAGCGCAGCGTCGAAGAGGTCAGCGAGGTTGCCCACGACTATCGCCGGCGCAGCCTCAAGACGCTGCGGGTGGCGTTTCTGTCATCGGCGGTACTCGAATTCTTCGCTGCCGTGTCGGTGGCCGTCGTGGCCATCTATATCGGTCTCGGCCTGCTCGGCTACATCCAGTACGGGCCGGCCGAGCAGCTCGATCTGTTCAGCGGGCTGTTCATCCTGCTGCTGGCGCCGGAGTTCTTCCAGCCGCTGCGCACGCTCTCCCAGCACTATCATGATCGCGCCTCCGCCCTGGGGGCCGCCGAAGGGCTGGTGTCACTGCTCGAACCGGATGCCGACGAAGCCGCACCTGCGGAATGCGACCGATCTGACAAGACGGCCAGTCGTGAGCTTGTCCCGGGTGCCGTCGAGCTCGTGAACGTTGAACTGCGCCATGCGGGGCGCGAACGGATTCTCGGGCCGCTGTCGCTGCGTATCGATACCGGTGAAGTAGTGGCGCTGATCGGCCCATCCGGCAGCGGTAAATCCAGTCTGTTGCAACTGATCGCCGGCTTCATTGCGCCCAGTGCGGGGCAGGTCGAGGTACGGCGCGATCCGGCCATCGCCTGGCTGGATCAGCGCCCGCTGATCATCCAGGGAACGCTTGCCGACAACCTGCGGCTGGTCGCGCCCGATGCCAGCGACGAGTCTTTGCGCAACGCGTTGACGCAGGCCGGGCTGGGCCAGTGGCTGGCATCGGCACCGGGCGGGCTCGAGACGCCGTTGGGAGAACGCGGCGTCGGGCTTTCCGGTGGCGAAGGGCAACGGCTGGCGCTGGCCCGAGTGTTTCTCTCCCCGGCCAGGCTGGTCCTGCTGGACGAGCCGACGGCGGCGCTGGACCCGGAAACCGAACAGCACGTGATCGCGGGGCTGACGCAACTGGCGGCGAGCGGGCGGACGCTGATCGTCGCTACCCACCATCCGGCGATCATGGCGATGGCCGGCCGGGTCTTCGCGATCGAACAGGGGCGGTTGTCACGGGTCGAGCGCTCGGCCGATGCGCGGGAGACGAACTCATGAAAGCACTGCTATCTCTGCGGCCATGGCTCGGCGTTCTGGCCGAACGTCGCGGGCGCCTGCTGCTGGGGGCGGTGCTGATGCTCGCCACGCTGCTCAGCGCATTGGGGCTGCTGTCGCTCTCCGGCTGGTTCATTACCGCCACGGCGATCGCGGCGGTCAGCGCCTCGGGCTATCTGGACGTGTTCACGCCGGGGGGCGGGATTCGATTCTTCGCCGTCTCGCGCACGGTCAGTCGCTATCTGGAGCGGCTCTACAATCACGATACGATATTGCGGCTGCTGGCCGATCTGCGCGGGCGCGTGTTCGCGAGGCTGGTCACGCTGGATGCGCGCACGCTGGCACGGGCACGCGCTTCCCAGTGGCTCAACCGGCTGACGGCGGATATCGACACCCTCGACAACCTCTACCTGCGCCTGCTGGCGCCGCCGCTGGTCGCGCTAATCAGCATCCTGGCCTTCGCGGCCTTCGCGGCGGCGTTTCTGCCCATCGCGGGAATCGTCCTGCTAGCCGTTCTGTTGCCGCTGGGGCTGGTTGCCACCGCCGGCTGCGCCTGGTGGGGGTGGCGAGCCAGCCATCGCCGGGTCGACCGTCAGGAACGACTGCGCGTCCGCGCGATCGAGCAGGTCGAAGGGCTGGCGGAACTGACCAGCTACCGCGCACTGGATGCCCACCGCGCGCTCTGGCATCGCGAAGAGCGGGCGCTGCTCGACGATCAGCGCCGACTCGGCCAGCGCACGGCAACGGGCAATCTCGTCGTCACCGTGGGAATCCAACTGGCCACGCTGGCCGTGCTGCTGCTGGGGCTCGAAGCCTTTCGTAGCGGGCAGGTGAGCGGTCCGGTCATGGTGATGCTGGCGCTGGGGACGCTCGCGGTGAGCGAAGGCCTGGGCAACCTGCCGATGGCCTTCACGCAACTGGGGGCAACGGTGAGAGCGGCGGAGCGACTCAACGCCCAGGCCGAACTGAAGACGCCGCTGACCGGCGAGCGCTTGACCTCGGGCGGCGCGGCGCCGTCGCTGAGCTATCGAAACGTCGAGGTCGCCCACGGAGCGCGAGTCGTGTTCAGCGGCCTGAATCTTTCCCTCGACCCCGGCCAGCGTATCGGCATCATCGGCGCCTCGGGGATCGGCAAGTCGACGCTGGCGCAACTGGCCGTGCGCGCCTTCGACCCACAGGGTGGACGTGTCGAATTCGATCATCAGGATATTGCCGGGCTCGCCCCCGACTCCCTGCGAGCGCGGATCGGTTATCTCACCCAGCGCAGCGAGCTGTTCCACGACACCCTGGCCGCCAACCTGCGCATGGGCGACCCGGACGCCAGCGATGCGCAGCTGTGGGATGCGCTCGAGCGTGTCGAACTCAAGGCCTGGGCGGAGGCGCTGCCGGAAGGGCTGGAAACCTGGGTTGGCGAGCAGGGGCGCCAGCTTTCCGGCGGTCAGGCGCGCCGGGTCGCACTGGCGCGGGTGATGCTGCGCGATTCGCCGCTGGTGATCCTCGACGAACCCTTGAGTGGACTGGACGCCGCCACCGCCGCGTCGCTCGCAACGACACTGGACGCCTGGCTGGCCGGACGCACGGCGCTATTGCTGGGGCACGACGAAGCGGCACTGCCCCGCTGCGACCGCTACTGGCGGCTGGTGCCGGGCAAGCAGGGCACACAGCTCCTCGGTTAGCAGCGGCTTTTCGACGACCGAAACCTGCGTGTTTTGGCGTTTACAGCAAGAATTCCGGAGCCGGTCCCGCCGGCTTCCGGCCTTCGAGCGGATCGATGAGCTGCGAGAAAGTGCTTGCCAGTTCTCGGGGCCAGATAGTCCGCAAACCTTGGATTGCGCAAGGTCCGGTCGAGCGTATCGGCTGGCAGGAATCGCTGCATTTCCTGCTGGAACGCCGCTCCCTGAATGATCCCCGGGAGGCGTTCGATCAAGTCTTCTGCCTTGGCGACATAGTCCGTTATTCGGTAGTCGGACAGTTTCTTCTGGACCAGGGTAGCGTCTGGCTGCGCACCTTGCTGTTTCAGCCATTGCAGGTCCCAGATATCGCGGTTACGGACGTAGCGCCGGGTATTGACCAGCGATACCAGTTTGTCGGCCATCACCTCGTCCATTGTCTCGGTGAGGACCAGCAGATCTGCATAGCCGTCAGGCAGGAACGGGTAGTGTAGCTGCAAGCCCCGTGCCTGCCGCGTGTAGGCAGGGATGTTGGCGATCTCCAGCTTGATTTTCTGCTTGGCCAGGTCACGACGGGCTGGTGCGGTAGTGACGGCCACCTGCCATTTGTCGACTTTCACTTCGGCATAGCGGGGATCTTCGCGGAGGGTTTTCGGTTGCTTGACGGTCACTTCCAATTGAGGGTAAGCGGATTAAATGGTTGATCTTACCTTTGCATGAGAGTGAGACAGACCGGCATCTCATCGGATTATCTGGTTGATGCTTCACCTACTGCTGGTGCATGTTTCCTTCGCTAATTCCAGCAAGAACCCCACACGCCTCAACTTCCCGGTCATCGTTGCAACTCGCTCTCAGTGAAACGAGTTGTTTCTCAAGCGCTTGCAGAGCGGTTATCTGCGACCGCACATGAGAGATGTGATCATCGAGCAAGGCGTTGACGGCGGTACAAGGCTGATGAGGGGCGTCCTGATAGCTCTGTAGTTCGTGAATCTCAGCCAGTGACAGGCCCAGGATTCTGCAGCGACGGATGAAGGCCAGCCCCTCACCATGCTTCTCGGTATAGACACGGTAACCGTTGTCCTGCCGATCAGGCGGCGGCAACAAGCCCTGCTGTTCATAGAAGCGGATCGTCTGTGTTTCGACCCCTACCAACTGCGCCAACTGACCAATGCGCATCAGCCTCCTCCCCAACGGATTCTTTACTCTATTGACCTTATAGTAGCTTTATAGTTTTAAATGGTACCACAACATTGTTCAAGTGGAGTCGTATCATGAGCAAATCCTGTGGTGGCGCCTGTGGCGGTGATGCAACGTCCGCAGCGGATACCGATATACAGGCCTCCTCCGAGGCGCCAGGGAGATGGGTCAGTGTTTATGCCGTGCCGAAGATGGACTGTCCATCAGAAGAACGAATGATTCGCCTAGCCCTGAACGGCTTTGAGGAGATTCGGGCGCTGTCCTTCGACTTGTCGAACCGCCGGCTGAAGGTCGTGCATGACGGCGAGGTCGAGCCCGTCACCTCGAAACTGAAGACCTTGGGGCTAGGCGCCTCGCTTCAGGAAACCGTCGCTGCAAATCCGGAGACCATCAAGGCCGCCGAGTTTTCGGCAGCTTCTGCTAAGCAAGAATCCGGGACCCTGCGCTGGTTGCTCGGCATCAATGCACTTCTGTTCGTGGTGGAAATGACTGCCGGTCTGATCGCCCAGTCCACCGGCCTGATTGGAGAATCCCTGGACAATTTTGCCGATGCGGCGGTGTACGGGCTTGCCCTTTATGCGGTTGGACATAGCGTGAAAATGCAGGTACGTGCCGCGCATCTTGCTGGTGTACTGCAACTGATCTTGGCTGTGGGCGTGCTCGTAGAGGTGGTGAGACGCTTTGTATTCGGTAGTGAGCCTGAATCGCTGGTGATGATGGCTATCGCATTCGTCGCATTGATTGCCAATACCAGTTGTCTGCTGCTCATATCCAAACATCGGGAAGGCGGGGCGCACATGAAGGCAAGCTGGATATTCTCGGCCAACGACGTGGTGATCAACCTGGGGGTCATCACCGCCGGCGCCCTGGTCGCGTGGACCGGTTCCAATTATCCGGATCTGATTATCGGCACCATCGCGGGGGGCATTGTACTTAACGGTGCCAGACGCATTTTGGCGTTGAAGGGTTAAATAATGCTCATTATTGGCAAAAAGCTCTCGCCGTATGCCCTATTGTCCATATCGGGCCTGCTGGCAGCGTCTGATCAGGCTGTAAAGTGGCTGGTGCAGCAATCAATGGCCTATGGCGAGTATGTTTCGGTGACCCCGTTCTTTAACTGGGTGCACCTATGGAACACCGGTGCCGCATTCAGTCTTTTTGCGAATGGTGGAGGCTGGCAGCGCTACTTTTTTATCGGAATCGCGGTAGTGGTCTCGATTTTTCTGATCAAGCTGATCCTTGAAAATCGTCATAAAGGAGAAGCCATCGCTTACAGTCTTATCCTCGGTGGCGCCATGGGCAACCTGATTGACCGGGTCTTTCGCGGCTATGTTGTGGATTCCTTTGATTTCTATTGGCGAGACTGGCATTGGCCGGCCTTCAACCTGGCTGATATTGCAATTGTCCTCGGTGCCTTACTTTTCGTTTCCAGCAGCTTGTTGGGTAAAAAAGCAAACACCAATGCCGAGCCGGATGGATCTGACTGACACCTACGCCTATACAACACCATGACCGAACGTCCCGACAACATCCTTCACCTGCCGCAATACCAAGTACTGGGCTGCAAATCAACCGACGACGAAATGCACTTCCAGGTGGACGTGCCCGATCCCATCGCCTGCGAGGAATGCGGC
>NZ_NHOU01000060.1 GCF_002179555.1 Salinicola salarius
AGTTCGTGATACGCCACCGAGCCGCCCGCGGCGTCGGGGCCTTCTGGATCCAGCTCAGCTTCTCTTTGATCACCCAGGCATCGGCTGTGGCGCTCTGATCGGCCACCAGCTCCTGGAGCGCCGCCAGTTGCTTGGGCGTCAGGTTCTCGTTGTCGAGGCTTTTCAGCAGGGCCCAGCGCAGCGACTTGGGATGCCCCTGCTCCCGGCGTTCCTTCTTGCGCACCTCGTCCAGCCGCTTGGTGAAGGTCTGAACGATATGGAACCAGTCGACCGTGATGTCGGCCTTGGGAAGATGCTCGGCCACGCCGCTGAGGAAGGCTTGTGACATGTCGCACACGACCTCGACCACGTTGTCGGTGTCACCGCCATGCGCTGCCAGAAAGGCGCTGAAGGCCTTGATGGCGTCTTTGCCGTGGCCGGGGACGGCGAAGATCACCGGTTCCTGCTTGCGCTGCATATCGAGGATTCCTTCGTTACTGTTACAATCCATAGCGGACGAGCGAAACTTTCCCACCACGAAAAACGGCGCTTACAAATGAAAATTCTGATTGTTGAAGACAATGCTGTACTTGCCAAAAAAATATCGGGCTGGCTTGCGCAGGCGCACTACACAGTAGATATCGCCAAAACCGGCAAAGAAGCGGACTCGTTGATTGAAACAAGCTCCTACCAGGCCGTTATTCTCGATATCGGACTGCCCGATGAAAATGGACTTTCTTTAATGCAAAGATGGAGAAAAAACGGGAAAAAAGAGGCCATCCTTATTCTGACCGCACGCTCCAACTGGACTGAGAGAGTAGAAGGGTTGAACGCGGGTGCCGACGATTACCTTCCCAAACCGTTTGAGTTTGATGAACTGAAAGCCCGGCTCAGTGCGATTATCCGCAGAAAGGACGGCAGAACGACAGACCAGATCAGTGTTGACGGATTCAGTCTCAACGCCAGCTACCGAACGCTTACCACGCCCGACCAGAAAGAGTTCAGACTGACAGCTACGGAATTCCGCCTTTTGCAGTGTTTCCTCCGTTCACCGGACCGGGTGTTTTCCCAGGACGAACTGGTTGAATCCCTCTACAACATAGAAAGATGCCCCACCAGAAATGTCGTTCAGGTTTACATAACCCGGCTTAGAAAAATAATAGGGGTCAATAAAATAAAAACATTGCGTGGCCAGGGCTACTACTTCGAAAAAGATCCTAACCGCTGAACGCCCGAGTGAACCAACCAGGTTAAAATATGTCTGCTCCGAAAAGTATCCGCAGAACAGCCATTCAGTATGGTGCTGTTTTCAGCCTCGTATATTTTACTCTGATATTCTTTTCACACACCTACGTGATAAAGCAACTATCGGACGAGTCCAGGAAGCAACACCTGAACAAAGAGCTGGAAAACTTTCAGGCAATCATTGAGGCTGAATCCCCCACAACCGACGACCTCAGCAACATGATCAATCAGTTTGAAATGCTTCTGGGGCATGCCTTCGTCATCGAAACGGCTAGCGGAAGCGTCCTGGCGAGCCCGAACTTTGACCAGAGCCAACTGCAGGGCGCTGCAGAGAAGCCCGAGGGTTTCATCCACATAGCGCAGGGTGCGAACACGCTTTTCGGGCTCAAACGCATTTTCTCCGCCAGTGAAAAACTGGCCTCAATCACCGTTCTTGAAACCGAGGGGGCGCTCTCTGAACGACCGCTGAAGGCTCACCTGACATTGCTCGGCGCCTCGGCCGTTCTTCTCGCGATACTGCTGGCCCTGATTGGAACCACTACACATCTGACGTTAAAGCCCATCAGTAAGATAAAAGAGGACCTGAGACGGCTCCAATCCGGGAAACAAAGTCGCCTGAACCCTCACGTACCGGAAGAGTTTCGTCCGCTGATCCGGCAGCTCAATGATTTGCTCGAGCTGTCAAACCGGCGGCTGGACCGCCACCGCCGCCTGAATTCTGATCTCTCTCACCTGGTCAAAACCTCTATTTCTGCCAATCTTGCCATTTTGTCGGATATCGATACCTTGCCTCCGTCCCGGGAGGATGTTGTGTTTATGGCCTCTAACTTGCGGGAGCTTGACAAATCCCTGAAATACCGGATGAGCAAAGCAGACATATCAGGCAGACAGATGGGACGGACGTGCATGCCGGTTGAAATCACGGCAAGTGTCATCACCGTCATGGAAAAAATATTCCCTGATACGGTTTTCCGCCTCCACACCACCTTACCCGAAAACTTCAGTTGGCCAATGGAGCGGCAGGATCTTTCAGAGCTGCTTGGCAATTTACTCGAAAATGGTGGAAAGTGGTGCCAGACAACCGTCGACGTTACAATCGTCCGCACGTCATCAGGACTCTCCATAGAAGTAACGGACGATGGCCCCGGAATTTCTCCCGAGGCGGCAGCCACTGTCATGGACAGGGGCACCAGGCTGGATGAAACGGTCGCCGGATTTGGGCTCGGATTGTCCATCGTGTCCGAGATTGTCGAAGACAACCTCGGACACCTGGAAATCGGATCCTCGAAAAACGGAGGAGCCAGGATTATGATTTTACTGCCGTTTCCGGACTAGCGAGACCACTCATCATGACACATCCGGCCTTCAGGCTCTCGGCTCTGCTCCGGAGGTTGCCCGTGAACGAGCTCACCGGACAACATGAACTCATCCACTTACAGACTCCCTGCGGCCTTCCCTATGTTCTACCGCTGAATATCACCCACCTTGGCTCTCGAAAAGCGACCGAACAGAACCGGCAAAACAAAGAGTGTCAGGAAAGTTGCGGTGATAAGGCCACCAACAATCACGCTGGCCAGTGGCTTCTGGATTTCCGCACCCACGCCCGTCGACAACAGCATCGGTATCAAACCAAGCGCCGAGGTTATTGCTGTCATCAAGACAGGACGCAAACGGGAGACGGCACCTTCAAACACCGCGGTATCCACGTTCAACCCATCCTGTATTCGCTGATTGATGCTTTCGACCATAACGACCCCGTTCAGCACAGCCACACCAAACAGTGTGATAAATCCAACGGAACTGGGCACTGAAAGATACTGACCGGAGATCCAGAGTGAAAAGACGCCACCAATAACGGCAAGCGGCACGTTGACCAGAATCAACAATGCTTGACCGACCGAACTGAAAGCAAAGTACAGCAACAGCGCGATCAGGCCCAGAGATACAGGAACCACAATGGTCAATCGCTTCTGAGCTCGCTGCTGGTTTTCGAACTGACCACCAATATCCACCGAATATCCGGGGGGAAGGTTCACGTCTGACGCGATGGTATCCTGAATATCGGCAACCACACTGCCCATGTCACGACCCTGCACATTGGACTGAATGACCACACGGCGCTGAACGTCGTCGCGGCGCACCTGGGGCGGGCCAGACTCAATAGACACATCGGCCACATCACCAAGTCTCACCCAGGCTCCGGACGGCGCCTGTAACCTGAGATCGGCAATAGCATCCCGGTCTTCCCGGAAACGTTTGGCCAAACGCACATAGATATCATACCGCTCGTTGCCGTTGATGATCTGGCCCGCAGCGGCACCACCCAGTCCGTCCCGGACGACGCTCATCACATCAGACACGGCGAGTCCGTACCGGGAGAGTGCCTGACGATCAGGCTGAACCGCCAACTGCGCTTCACCGGCAATCTGCTCCATGGCCACATCCCGTGTTCCCTGAACTGTTCGGACCGCCGCTTCAATCTGCTGACCTTTCTCCGCCAGTACGTCGAGATCCGGGCCAAAAAGTTTGATGGCCAACTGCGCACGAACACCTGACAACAATTCATCAACCCGGGTCGCGATAGGCTGAGAAAAGTTAAACAGTAGCCCCGGGTGCTGTTCGAGCTTCGCCTCAAACAGGGCCTGCAATGCATAGCGATTACTGGCGCTGGTCCACTCGGCTGTTGGCTTGAGGCCAATGTAGATTTCGATGTTGTTGACGGGCTCCGGATCGCCGCCTATTTCCGGTCGGCCCGCCCGGGACAGCGCGTAGGTCACCTCTGGAAACTCCATCAGCATGGCCTCCAGTTTCGGCGCCACTTCAAGCGCCGTATCGAGGCTTGATGAGGGAGCCAGAGTCACCCGGAGGTTGATCGTTCCCTCTTCCAGTTCAGGCACGAACTCAGTACCGAGTCGTGGCACAATCAGCGCCGCCAGCACAACAAGAACAGCCGCCGCGCCAACAACCACTCGGCTATGCTTCAGTGACCAGGCAAGCCCCATGCGATAGAGCTTTTCCAGGGGTTTTAGAATGAAGCTTTCCCGCTCCCGGATACCCTTACGGAACATGTATGACGCCAGCGCGGGTACAACCACCAGAGCGACGATCACAGCGGACACAATGGCCAGCATGATGCTGATCGCCATTGGCTGGAAAAGCTTGGCTTCCACACCTTCAAAGCTGAACAGAGGCATGAAAACGACCAGGATAATCGCCGTCTGCGTATTTCGGCGAACGTGACCGCTCATTCCNTTGGTCTGCTTCATCTCCGGGTCGCGTTGCTTGGCCTTGTTCTTGGTAGAGGGCGCGGCCGCCACGATGGTGGCGTCGACGATGGTGCCCTCGCGCATGAACAAGCCTTGCTCGGCCAAGCTGGCGTTGATTTCCTCGAAGATCCGTTGGGTCAGGGCATGCTTCTCCAGAAGATGGCGGAAACGCAGCAGCGTGGTGGCGTCCGGCACGCTCTCGATGGCCAGGTCGATACCGATGAAGTCGCGCATGGCCTGGCTATCGTAGATGGCATCTTCGAGCGCCTCGTCGGCGAGGGCGTACCACTGTTGCAGGAAGTAGATCCGCAGCATGTGAAATGGTCCAATTGGAGCGGACACCCCAAGTAAGCCTCATAATGAAGGCAATGCGTATTTCGGCGAACGTGACCGCTCATTCCGGCGAACGTGACCGATTTGCTCACCGCTCTCTCGCTGGTTCTGGTTTTGTAAGCTGACCGGTCACGATGGGTCAACTTCTGCCGCCTTCGGGGCGGCATTCTTGCGCATCGATTCTCCTCTAAGTGTCAGGCGGTGGGCGCTGTGTAGTAGCCGGTCCAGGATGGCATCGGCCACTGTTGCGGCGCCAATATAGTCGTGCCAGTGGTCGATGGGCAGCTGGCTGGCGATCAGCGTCGAGCCCCGGCCGTGCCGATCTTCGATCACCTCCATGAGGTCCTGTCGCTGCGGCGCGGTCATCTTTTGCATCCCCCAGTCGTCGAGAATCAGCAGGTCGGTCTTCTGCAGCTGCCCCATCAGCCGGGCGTAGGAGCCGTCGCCTTGTGCGATGCGCAACTGCTCGAACAGGCGCGGCACCCGCAGGTAGCGCACCGAGTAGCCTTGCCGGCAGGCCTGGTTGCCCAGCGCGCAGGCCAGCCAGGTCTTGCCGCATCCGGTGGGTCCAGTGATGCACAGATTGAGGGACTGTCCGATCCATTCGCCGCTCGTCAGCGGTGCCATACGGCCCCGCTCCAGGCCGCGGGGATGGCGGTAGTCGATGTCCTCGACGCAGGCCGTGACGCGTAGCTTGGCGGTCTTGAGCAGGCGGTCGAGGCGGCGGTTCTCGCGGTGCAGAACCTCACGGTCGAGCAGCATGCCCAGGCGATCCTCGAACGGCAGGTCGTAGGTGTCCGGCTGGGTGAGCTGGTGGGCCAGGGCGTCATGCATGCCGGTCAGCTTCAGATGGCGCAGGGTGTCGAGCAGGGGCTGGGTCATCATAGGGGGATCTCCTTGGATCAGTGGTAGTACTCGGCACCGCGCACGTTGGTGTGGGGCGGCAGGTCGTCAGGTGTCTCGGACAGTCGTCGCAGCGGCTGCTGATCCAGCCCCTGCTTGAGGATCGAGGCCACGCTGGCATAGCGGGTGGTTGGGATCGCCAGGGCATGAGCGCAGGCCTGCTCCAGGCGATCCTTGCCGTAGCGCCGGCTGAGTTGCAACAGCCCCAGGCAGGCACGATAGCCATGCTCGGGATGGGGGCGGTCGTGCAGCTGCCGCTGGGTCATTTCCAGGGTGGCGACGCCGATGTCCTGGGCCCAGTCCAGGAAACGAGTCGGCGACCAGTCGCGGTGGGCTCGGTGCCGCTTGGGCATGTGCTCGGCCAGGGTCGAGAAGCGCCCCGGCGCATGACGCGGGTGTGTGGCGACCCGCTGTCCCTTGTGGAACACCTCGACCACGGCGTGTGTCAGACGCACCTCCAGCACCTGGCCCACCAGGCTGTGCGGCACGCTGTAGAGACGCTTGTCGATATCGAGGTGGTAGTCGATGCCGGGCTTGGCCTTGCGCCACTCGGCGTACTCGTAGGGTGTCGCCGGCAACGGGCGCAGCACCGGCCGGTCGATGGCCTCGAACAGGTCGCGCCGACTCTCCTCGCGCCCTTGAAAGGGCCGACGATTAAGGTCGTCGAGCAGCTCGCGGATGGCCTGGTTCAGCGAGGCCAGCGTGAAGAAAGTGTGGTGGCGCAGGCGGGCCAGGATCCAGCGCTCCACCAGCAGCACGGCGGCCTCCGCCTTGGCCTTGTCCTTGGGCTTGTAGGGCCGCGCCGGCAGTACGGCGACCTGGTAGTGCTGCGCCATCTCGGCATAGGTCGTGTTGAGCTGGCTCTCGTAGCGGCAGGCCCGCGTCACGGCGCTCTTCAGGTTGTCCGGAACGAGCAGTTCCGGCACACCGCCGAGAAACTGGAAGGCGCGCTGATGGGAGGCGATCCAGTCGGGCAGCGACTGACTCCAGGTCGCCTCGGCGTAGGTGTAGCTGGAGGCGCCCAGTACGGCCACGAACACCTGCGCGTGGCGTACCTCGCCGGTGGCCGGGTTGATGACCGGCACGGTCGGCCCGCAGTAGTCGATGAACAGCTTCTCGCCGGCACGGTGGACCTGGCGCATGCTGCGGCGCTGGCGGTCCCGCCAGACCCGGTAGTGGTGGCAGAACTGCGTGTAGCGGTAGGCCCTGTCGCCATGAGCCGCCACGTACTCCGCCCACAGTAGCTGCAGGGTTACGCCCTTGCGCTTGAGCGCCTGGTGGACCTGGAAGTAGTCCGGTACCGAGAAGCGCACTGGCGGCGTCTTGGCGGGAAACAACCGCGCCTCCAGCGCCGCTTCGTCGGTACCGTCGGGCAACGGCCAGGTGAGGCCAGTAACCTGGGCTAGGCTGACGTACTTGTTGACCACGCCCTTGGAGAGACCGCAGGCCCGGGCAATTTTCTCGTGGCTGAGCCCGGCGTCATACTTGAGGCGCAACACCTCGATGATGGTTCGCATGGGAATCCTCGGTGCTGGCATCGTCCCCTCCAGGGCAAATGAAGGGGTATGCCGTAAAAGTCCGAATCATTCCAGCGAGTTAGGTGAGTTTTCGGGAACGTGACCGGTAATTCCGGCAACGTGGCCGCGGATTTCGGAAAAGCGGCCGAAATCGGTCACGTTGAAACGGAATGGCCGGTCACGATGGCCCGGAATAGGCGGTCACGATAAAACGGAACGGTCGGTCACGATGGCGCGAAATACGCACCGTCGCGAAAAAGATCGGCCGCGCCACTTCCCGGCCCGCTTCCTGCAGTCGAAGTGCAATGCCCCGATCATCGTGCGATGCATCCAGTGGATCGGGGTTGTAGTGGCATAGTGTAGTGGCATAGTGAATCTGGCCACCTGACTNTTACACGCTGAGGGCGGCGTGCGAAGCTATGGGAGTTGGCAAATCCACCATGGAATACTGGGTTCGCAGACTTCGCTCCGAACGAGCGGGCAACACGCCGAAAGGCGACGCCCTGACACCCGAACAACGTGAGATTCAGGAACTGAAGCGCAAATTGCGGCGGGTCGAGGAGGAAAAGGAGATTCTAAAAAACCATTAAGGGCCGTTACCCGCTT
>NZ_NHOU01000061.1 GCF_002179555.1 Salinicola salarius
AGCGCGGCGGCTTGCGTCCGGTCGGCGACTTGACGACCACCCGGTCGATGGTTGACGCCGCTACGTCGATCTCGCTGACGCCGTACTCGTCCATGAGGTGCTGCGCCTGGCGCAGCGCCGTACCAGCTTCGTGCTCATTGGCCGAGCGTGACAGCGCCAGGCAGCGCTCGATCTTGCGAAGAATGCGATCGGGAATCATGCTTCGTCCTCCTCTTGTCGCTCCATCCGGCGCAGCCGTGCCAGCACGTTCTTCTCGGCTCGTGCGTCGCTGGGTGAAAATCCGGTGAACACGGGCGGGCAGCCCGGCTTGATGAAGCGAACGTGGCCGCCACGGGTGCGTTCGACAATCCAGCCATGAGTCACGGCATAACGCACCACGCGCTTCAGGGCGCGCGTCGAGCAGCGAATCGGCAGTGCGTCAGGCATGGGTCACCTCCCCGATGACTTGATCGGTGTGATCAAGCTGCTGACGAAACAGATCCAATTGCCCCTCCAGCGACAGGATCAGTCGCTCCCGCTCATCTCGAAGCACACTGCACTCGCGATTAAGCCGTGCGAGTTCTTCGCGCTTTTCAGCGAGGCGAGTTTCAAGATCCTGGAGATCATGAGCTGTACAGTTCATGGCCGCGACTCCTGTAACTGTTTCCACGCCAGTGATTCGAACCGGGTGCTCGAGCCCACGAACGTCAGATGCACCGTGCCGGTGGGACCGTTGCGCTGCTTGCCGATGATCAGCTCGGCCAGCCCCTTGTTGTCGGGGTTATCAGTGTTGTAGACCTCGTCGCGGTAGACGAAGCCGATGACGTCGGCGTCCTGCTCGATCGCGCCCGAGTCGCGCAAATCGGCCATGCAGGGCCGCTTGTTGGGGCGATTTTCCAGCGTGCGATTGAGCTGCGAGAGCGCCACCACCGGGCAGTTGAAATCCTTGGCGGTGGCCTTGAGGATGCGCGAGATCGCGGAAATCTCGTTATTGCGGTTCTCGCAGCCCGGCTCCTCGAGCAGTTGCAGGTAGTCGATGAGGATAAGGGCCGGCTTGCCATGGCGGCGCATTAGCCGACGGGCGCGGGACTTGAGCAAAGTTGCCGAGAGTCCGCTGGAGTCGTCCACGAACAGACGCTCCTCGAAGCCCAGTATGCGATTCGTGGCGGAGGTCAGCTTCTCCCAGCCCCCGTCGTCCAACTGGCCAGAGCGGAGTTTGCTCAGATCCAGCCGCCCCATGCTCGCCATCAGACGCAGCATCAGCTGCTCCTCGGGCATCTCGAGCGAGAAGACGAAGATCGGTGCGGTGGCCAATTCGGTGCGACCCGCCGTGGCAACCAGCGCATTTTCGACGAGGTTCATCCCCAGCGTGGTCTTGCCCATCGATGGGCGACCGGCGATGACGATCAGGTCCGAGGCCTGCCAGCCACAGGTGAGCGCGTCGAGGTCCTGGTAACCGGTGGGTGTGCCGGTAATGCCATCCTTGGCGTTGAAGGCACGATCAATAGTATCGATCGCTGCGGTCAACGCTGGACGTATGCCGGTTTCCTTGCCCTGCCGATTTTCGGCCAGCTCAAACAGTTGACGCTCGGTGGCTTCGATCAACGCCTGACTGAGCTGCTGTCCATCCAGCGCCCGCTGACTGAGATCACGCCCCATGTTGACCAGCTGCCGGCGACGCTGATGCTCGCGAACTATGCCGGCATAGGCGACCACGTTGGTTGCCGACGGCGTGTTACGGGCCAGCTCGGCCAGGTAGGACAAGCCTCCACAGGTCTCTAGATTCCCATCGCGCTCCAACACCTCGGAGAGCGTCACCACGTCCAGCGGCTTTTCGTTATGGGATAGCGCTTCCATCGCCTTGAAGATCAGCCGATGCGGGTAGTGATAAAACGCACCGGCATCGACGATTTCGCAGATGTCATCCCACTTTGTGTTGTCGAGCATCAACGCCCCCAGCGTGGACTGCTCGGCCTCGATGCTATGCGGTGGCAGAAGCCCCATGGCCTCTGCGTCTGCCGGGGATGCGGCCTCAATGGACATGACCGACCCCCGATTTACCCATGCCCAATTTGCCGTTAGGCGTGACCGCGCCTACTGCGCCTACTGCGCCTACTGCGCGGATGGCATCGGCCCACTCGGGATAGAGATCGATGGCCACGGCCTTGAGCTGGTCGGCACAGGCCGGTGCCTTGCGGCTGTATGGCTTGCGCGGCTCGACCCGATGGACGGGCAAGCCCTGCAGCGCAGCCGAACGATAGGCGGAGAGATTGACCAGCGGGGTCTCGAGAACGCTGATGCCGTGATCTTCGACCTCGGCATACATGGTGCGAATGCTGTCGGCGATATCGCGGGCGTCGCGCAGTTGGTCGGTCATCTTGTTGAGCAGGATGGAGACCGGCGGCACCTCGAAACGGGTATAGCGCGCCAGCTCGCGCAGCTCGTTGAGCATGCCCTGAGTGCCACGCACGAATTCGCGGGCGGTTAGCAGTTCGGGAACGATGGGAGAGATCAGCCGATCGGCAGCCATGACGGCCATCTCGAGAATCACTGAGCGCGCGCCCTGGGTATCGATCAGGATGGCGTCATAGCGATCAGCAAAGCGATCGAGCAGATCGATCAGGCGGAAACGACCATTCGGGGCGTTGAGCAACAACTGCTGCAACTGATTCCGATAGTCGTTCGAGACAATGATGTCGAGATTGGGAATAGCGGTGTGCGAGATAATCTGGTCGAGGTCGACCAGCTCTGTCGCGAGCAGCTCGTACACCCCACCAGGGGCAGGCTGGGACAGCTCATAGTAGGAAGAGAGGGTTGGCTGGGAGTCCAGGTCTATGAGCAGGACCCGTAGACCGGCGTCTGCCAGGAGACCGCCCAGATTGGCCGTCGTGGTGGTTTTCCCGACGCCGCCCTTGGAGCAAACCGTTGCTGAAACGCGCATGACTACACCTCATCCGTCAGTGATTGGAATGAGTGCAGAGGCGGCATTACATAGCAGGATGTCTTTTCTAAGCGTTCAGCTGGCTCCCTGAGCAGGACTCGAACCTGCGACCCAGCGATTAACAGTCGCTTGCTCTACCAACTGAGCTATCAGGGATCGATACAGCGATCTCTCGTCACGATGATAGCGATGGCTCCCCGAACAGGACTCGAACCTGTGACCCAATGATTAACAGTCATTTGCTCTACCAACTGAGCTATCGGGGATCGTCGTTCACCGCTGGCTGATCTGGATGTTGGCTCCCCGAACAGGACTCGAACCTGTGACCCAATGATTAACAGTCATTTGCTCTACCAACTGAGCTATCGGGGACCATCCTTCAGCACGCGGCGTAGTATACGCGTTGAGTCTTTTGCGTCAAGGCCGATACGCAGGAATCTTCAAAAGAATGGAAACNCCATCCTTCAGCACGCGGCGTAGTATACGCGTTGAGTCTTTTGCGTCAAGGCCGATACGCAGGAATCTTCAAAAGAATGGAAACGAATTATCCAGCGCAATCAATACGCTGCGGAGCCAAACAGATGGCCCAGAGCAAATCTTCTGGCCGGATGACTATCACGGCTCGCCAAACCAGAAGCGTATTCACCGGCCAGAGCGGCTGCGTTGACAAACAGCCTGCGATCCGCATAGCGTCTATTTATTATAATAAATACCCAGCTTGTCTGCGGCCTGCCACAAGAGCTCACGGCCAGCAAGCACATGAACAACAATAGCGATAAAGGAGATCCCCATGACGGCAAGAGACGCGACAACCCGAAAGCCGTGGTATCAACGCATTCCCCATCCTGCCATTTTGATCTTCTGCCTGCTCTGCGTCGTCTGGGTGTTGACGTTGATCATTCCAGCAGGAACCTATGATCGTCAGGAGGTGAATGGCCGAAGCGCTGTCATCCCAGGAACGTTCCACCTCATCGATCAATCGGCACCGTCAGTACTGGAAATCTTCCATGCGATTCCGCTTGGCATGATCGGCGCTGCCAGCATTATCGTCATCGTATTCATCGGCGGCGGCCTGTTCCGGGTCATGGAAGCAACCGGCGCACTGGAAAATCTGGTCGGCACACTGGTGAAACGCCTGGGTGCCGAGCGCCCTTCCATCCTGATCTGGCTGATGACGTTCGTCTTCGGGGCCCTGGGAATCGCCGTCGGCTACGAGAACAATATCGCCTTGATACCGCTTGCGGTCCTGCTGGGACTCGCCATGGGCGGTGACAGGATGGTAGGAACGGCGATCGCGCTCGGCGGTGTCGGGATCGGCTTCGCCACCTCGCCCATCAATGTCTATACCGTTGGCGTCTCCGACCAGATCGCGCAATTGCCGATGTTCTCGGGTGCCGGGCTGAGGAGCGTGCTATGCCTCGGCGCCCTGGCACTGTTGGCACATCACACCAGCCGCTACATGAAACGCCTGCGCGCGGATGCCAGTGCCTCGCTGCTCGAGCGCGACGAACACGACGCCTCTCTCGATAAGCCGATCGACGACTATCGACTGTCGGCGTCGGATCTTCGGGTCATTGGCACCTTCGTGGTCGGCCTCGCCATCATGCTCTACGGGGTCTTCGCCCACGGGTGGTATATCAACGAAATTTCCGGCGTATTCGTGGCCATGACCATCGCCATTGGTGCCATGGCCAAGCTTTCGCCTGCCGACATCAATCGATACTTCTTCGAGGGCACGGCATCGGTGACAACCGGCGCACTTTTGGTGGGCCTGGCCCGGGCGCTGCAGGTCCTGCTCGAACAGGGCAGCATCGGCGATACCATCGTCCACGGCCTGGCAGAACCGCTGGCCAATCTGCCGGTACTGGCATCAACGCTCGCCATGACCCTGGTGCATTCGGTCATCAACGTTTTCATTCCCTCGGGCAGCGGCCAGGCCATGGCCACCATGCCGATCATGATTCCTCTGTCCGACTTGATCGGGATGACCCGGCAAACCGCGATTCTGGCGTTCCAGGTCGGTGATGGCCTGACCAATATGGTGGTACCGACCTCCGGTGGAACATTGGCCATGTTGGCCATTGCCCGCGTGCCATATGACCGCTGGGTGCGCTTCTTCTTCCCATTGCTGGTCAAGGTCTTCCTGCTCAGTTGGCTGATTCTGGCATTTGCGGTGGCGATCGGCTGGGGGCCGGCGTGAGCCGTAAACGTTCGGACCAGATCGCCGACGGGCTACGCGAACGGATTCTCTCCGGCGAGCTGCCGCCCGGCGCCAGGCTGGAAAGCGAATCCGCCCTGAGCGCTCGCCTTTCGACCAGCAAGTGGACACTGCGCGAGGCATTGAAGTCGCTCGAGACCCAAGGCCTGGTCCGAGTCAAAAGCGGCCCGGGCGGTGGTGCCAGTGTCACCGAAGTGAGCGCCGCCACCGCCAACGAGTTGCTGTGGAATTTCTGCTTCAGCCGTGACCTGTCGGTGCCGGACATCTACGCGCTGCGCAAGCTGCTGGAACCGGCTCTGGCACGCGAGGTGACACCACTGCTCGACGCGGCCGCTCTGGAGCGCTTAAGCGCCACCGCCGGGCGTTGCTGCAGTGACCGGCGCGATGGACGTGGCGTATCGGAACGAAAAGATGAGTTGAACTTCCACAACCTGCTCGCCGCAGCGTCGCCTAACCCGTTGCTTCGCTTTCTGGTCGAATTCCTGAATGGGTTGCTGCTCAAGGTGGTTGCCGCACAGCATCTCGATCCAGCTCTGACTGGGGTCGATATCAATTATCACGGTCATGACTATCATCTGGAACTGATCGAAGCCTTCCGTGAATGCGATGCCGAGCGGGCCGGCCGCTTGATGTTCGACCACATGGAGGCCGCCGAACGCTACATGGCCGAACTGACGGCGCTGGCCGGACGTAACCGCTCGCCCGGCGACAACGACAGCGGAACTCATGACAACGAGACAAATGACAACGAGGATTCATGATGTCCATGACGCCCCATAACGCCGCCGATATGCTCGCCAAACTGGTCGGCTTCGATACCGTATCGCGACACTCCAATCTTGCACTGATCGAATTCATCGAAGCGCATCTCGCCGAATACGGCGTCGAGAGCTGGCGTGTCGAGAACGATGACGGCAGCAAATCGAACCTGATCGCCAGGATCGGGCCGGCGGTCGAAGGTGGGGTGGCGCTCTCCGGCCATACCGATGTAGTGCCGGTCGACGGCCAGCCCTGGACCACCGATCCATTCACGCTGACCGCCCATGACGACAAGCTCTATGGACGCGGCAGCTGCGACATGAAGGGCTTTATCGCCTGCGCACTGGCACAGGTGCCGCACTGGGTCGAGCAAAAGCTCAAGAAACCGATCTGGCTGGCATTCTCCTATGACGAAGAGATCGGCTGCCTGGGCGCCCCACGCATGATCGAGCGCCTGGCTGGCGAGCTTCCCCGCCCGGCGGTCGTGGTGGTCGGCGAGCCGACATTGATGCAGCCGGTGACCCAGCAGAAAGGGATTACCTCGCTGAAAACGGTCGTGCATGGCGTCGAGTCTCACTCGAGCCAGGTGGACCAGGGTATTTCGGCGATCCATGTTGCCGCACGACTGGTGACACGGATCGAGGAAATCATGACGGAACTCGTACGCGAAGGTCGAACCAACTCGGCCTTCAATGTGGCCCATTCAAGCCTTCATGTGGGACGCATCCATGGCGGCACCGCAATCAACATCATGGCCCGCGAGTGTGCTTTCGAGTGGGAAATCCGGCACCTTCCCGAAGAGGGCTTCGAGGCAGTCTTTGAGCGCTTCATGACTTACAGCCGACGATTGGAAAGCAAGCTCAAGGCCCGCGACCCCCGCTTTGCCATCGAAACCACGCCCCTGACCCATACCGTGCCGGGGCTCGCCGGCAGCGACAACCGAACGGCCATTGCGCTGTGCGCGCAGCTTCTGGGAGAGCGCGAAGCGGAAGCGGTCGCTTATGCCACCGAAGCCGGTCAGTTTCAGCGGGCAGGACTCGAGGCCATCATCTGCGGACCGGGAAGCATCGCCCAAGCCCATCAGCCGGATGAATTCATCAGCGAAGATCAGCTCGAGCAAGGTGCCGAGTTCATGCGCCGACTCGGCCAGCTACTGGAAGCCTGAGGCAGCCTGAGACAGAGGAACGCAGAACGAAAAATCTGGAATGGCGCTTCTCGACATGCAGTCGACAAGACGGTCTTGGCGCAAGCCAGGAAAGCGAGTCAGGGAAGGCAGGTGGTGGCTACGCCCTGATTCGAACAGGGGAC
>NZ_NHOU01000062.1 GCF_002179555.1 Salinicola salarius
AATCAGCACCCTCGTGAATGAGGCGGGATCATAATTCTCGTCCCTATCGACTCAGTCTGAAATGGCGGGCTTTTGCGCTGACCAGTTTGATACTGCTGGGGCTGGCGGTCCTCATTACGTGGATCAGCTACAAGAGTCTGATGGAGCAGTTCCAGACCCATCAACAGGCCAACCAGCGAGAGCAGCGCCACCAGATCGAGACATCCCTGCAGAGCGCGGCCAGCGAGCTGAAGCAGTTGGCCGCTGTCGCGGCTTCCTCTGAATCGCTCAATGACGCCTTGCTATCACTGAACCGGGACCAGATTGCGGAATCTCTCCGGAACCAGTGGCCTACGCTGCAGCTGGATGCCGGGATCGATGAGCTGGTCATCTTCAGCCTGGAAGGCGAACCTCTAGCCGCCTATGGCGAAGACAACGACGGTAGCGATAAGCGGCCGTCCCGGGCGTGGCTGTCGAAAGTCGTCGAGTCCGAACAGCCGCAGGATCTCCTGCTGTGTGCCAACTCCTGCCTTCAGTTTGCTGCGGTGCCCATTCTCGTCCAGGGGGAAAATGCCGGCGTATTGATGGTGTCCCGATCGCTCGTGGATGTGATGAGCTATTTCCAGAGAAGTTCGGGAGACGATATCGCGCTGCTCAGTCGGCAAGAAGGCGGGGATATTCTCGGAAATCCCGAGCGCGTCATACCGGCATGGAGCGCCTATTCGCTGGCGCTGACGCATCAGAATATCGTGCTGCCGGTCCTCAAGGAGGTCTCTCGCCGGGTGTCGATCGACGCGCTGATCGCCAGCCCGGAAGATATCGAATACGGCGGGCGCCAGTACGAGACGAGCGTCATCCCCCTCGAGAGCGGAGAAGAGGCCGGCGCCAGTCGTTCAGGCCATTTCGTATCCGTCGAGGACGTCACCGCGCAGCTGGAGGGTATCCAGGAAACCACCGGAATGGTGTTCTTCGTTGCCCTGGCAGGGTGGTTGTGTTCCGAGGCTTTTCTGCTCTTCATTCTATGGAAACCCACGTTTCGAATACGGACGCTGAGTCAGGCCCTTCCCGGTCTGGCACGGGGAAAATTCGCGGAATTGCGATCGCAGGTATCGCGCCATACCGGGAGCCGACCCAAAGACGAGATCGATGTTCTGGCGGATGCCGCGGTCGAGCTCTCCTACCAGCTGGAGCGTCTGGAAGGTGAAGTCACTGCACGGGGAGAAAAGCTGCAGCAGCAGGTCGGGGAGCTGGAGCGTGAACGGGATCTCATCAGCGGCCTGATGAATACGGCCCAGGTGCTCGTCGTCGTCCATGGCGAAGACGAGATACTGATGGCGAATCGTTACGCCACGGACATGCTCGATGCGTCCGAATCCAGACTGGTGGGCGGCTCCTTTGCGTCGACGTTCCTGCCCTTTGCGAGGGAGCTTCATGGCGGGCAGCAGGAGAGCGATCTGATCACCCTGAAAGGCGTGCGCCGAACGATCGCCTGGCACCATACGCCGCTGAATACCTGGATCCATGACAAACCCGCAACGATATCCGTTGGGCTGGACATCACCGACCGGAAAAGCGCAGAGCAGAGAATCTCCTGGCTGGCGAACCGAGATCCCCTGACGGCGCTCTACAACCGGCGCTATTTCGAGGAGGTACTGGCGCGGGCCGTCGTCCGCGACATGCACGGCGCCATGCTCTACATGGACCTGGATCGCTTCAAGGAGATCAATGAACTTGGGGGCCATCAGGCGGGGGACGAACTACTGGTTCTAATTGCCGAAATGTTCCAGAGTCAGCTCAGTCATTCCGGCACGATTGCTCGATTGGGCGGTGATGAATTCGCGATCCTGATGGAAAATGCCTCCGCCGAACAGGCGGTCATATTGGCGAATATCATTACCCAGAGTCTGGAAAAAATCAGCCTCGATGTGGATGGACAGAAGCACAGGGCTGTTGCGAGTATAGGTATCGCTTTGTATCCGGATCACGGCGCCACACCCAAGGAATTGATGGCGAGTGCCGATTTCGCCATGTATCGGGCCAAGGAAGACCCGGTGCAGCGATGGCATCTTTTGTCGGCGCAGACGGACAAAGAGGTACTGCAGGAACGGATCTACTGGGAAGAGCGCATTCGCCACGCACTGGAACACGATGGCTTCGAACTCTGGGGCCAGCCCATCGCGAGCGTAGACGGTCTGAAGGTGAAGCATCACGAGGTCCTGTTGCGCATGCGCCCCTCCGATACGGGCGAGGTCGTTTCGCCGGGATCGTTCATACCGGTTGCAGAGCGAAGCGGCCAGATCGTCGGCATCGATCGCTGGGTCATCTCGGAAAGCCTGAAGATGATGGGGTCCTGGGGCGACTCCGATCGCCGGCTGGCCATCAACGTATCGGGCCAGTCATTGCACGACGAAGCGCTGACGGGGTTCCTCGAAAATGCGCTGAAGATGAACGGCGTCTCTGCCCATCGGCTGGTCATCGAAGTCACGGAAACCGCTGCGGTTACCGACTTCGCCACGGCTCGCTGCATCCTGCAGAACATTCGGGACCTGGGATGTGCAATAGCCCTGGACGACTTCGGCGTCGGTTTCAGTAGTTTCTACTATCTGGACCAGCTACCCATTGATTACATCAAGATCGACGGTTCCTTTATTCGGGACCTGCCGGAAAATAAACGTAGTCAAATGATCGTCAAGGCCATCGTCGAGATCGCGAAGGGATTCGGCAAACAGACCGTCGCGGAGTTCGTCGATCGGGAACCTGTTTATGACATTCTGAAAGAGTACGGCGTGGATTATATACAGGGATACTGGTTGGGTAAGCCCCGACCTTTTAGCGAAAACCTTGATGACTGACGGCGCTCTCTTGAAAACGGGACATTGGCTTGAATACGGGACATTGGGATGAGTCTGTACGATCAGTTTCATCAGCAGTTCGAATTCGTATTGGCAACCTCGGAAGCCGATAAGCGGTACGTCTATCGCTTGCGCTATCAGGTCTATACGTCCGAGTTCGGTCATGTCATGCCGGGGGAGCCCGAGCGGCAGCTGGAATATGACGAATTCGATCGCTCGGCGCTGCACTGCTTCATACGCCACCGTGCGACGCAGGAACCCGTCGCCTGCATTCGCGTCATCTACCCCGGCTCCGGTCACGGCCTTCATGAACTGCCGATCGAATCGAACTCGCGCGGCGAATTCTGCCATGCCGAACTGAACCCGGATCTCCTTCCCCGGGACCTGACCTGCGAGGTCTCGCGCGCCGCCATTCTGGGGCGTTACCGAAAGCGTCAGCCGATGCCGGAGCCCGTACCCGAGAACGAAGGGCCGATCTACCCGCGCACCGACCATGACTACAAGGTGGCTTCCCTGCTGGGCGTTTCCGTCTATCTGGCCTCGACCGTGATGATCGGTCTGATGGAGCGCCGCCATGCGCTGGCGCTGATGGAGCCGAGGCTGGCCAGGCTGCTAGGGCGCTTCGGACTGGCATTTTTGCGAGTCGGCAACATTCAGCAGTTCAACGGCGTCCGCGCGGCTTACTACATCGACCAGCACCAGGCGGAAGGGGCGCTGAAGCCGGAGCTGCAGGCGTTCTACCGCGACATCGTCGGCTCGCTGTCGGCGCAGTTCGACGAGCCGGTACAGGGCGCCGTCCAGGGCCGTTCTCCCGTGGCCGAGTACGCCGGCTCCTGAACGCGACCCGAGCCACGGGGGCGGGCCTCCAACCCCGGCCGGCATGACGCTTGTGTCACGGCGACGACGATGTAGATCGCCGTCGCCGTTTCGTTTCAGCCGATGGCCTCGGCGATCTTCTCGCCCAGGCTGCGGGTGGTTCCCTTGCCCTTCAGATCCGGTGTCAGCGCGGACTTGTCGTCGCCTGCCAGCACTGCCTCGATGGCGCTGACCATCGCGTCGCCGGCTTCCTTGTAGCCGAGGTGTTCGAGCATCATCGCGCCGCACCAGATCTGGCCGATAGGGTTGGCGATGCCCTTGCCGGCGATATCCGGGGCACTGCCGTGGACGGGCTCGAACAGGCTCGGGAACTTGCCTTCCGGGTTGATGTTGGCCGAAGGTGCGACACCGATGGTGCCGGTACAGGCCGGGCCGAGATCGGAAAGGATGTCGCCGAACAGGTTGCTGGCGACGACCACATCGAACCAGTCCGGATGCAGCACGAAGTTGGCGGTCAGGATATCGATATGGAACTGGTCGACGCTGACGTCCGGATAGCTTTTCGCCATCGCTTTCACGCGCTCGTCCCAGTACGGCATGGTGATCGAGATGCCGTTGGATTTGGTTGCCGAGGTCAGCTTCTTGCGCGGCCGGCTCTGGGCCAGTTCGAAGGCGTATTTCAGTACCCGGTCGACCCCGGTGCGGGTCATCACCGTCTCCTGCATCACCGTCTCGCGGTCGGTGCCTTCGAAGATCTTGCCGCCGATGCTCGAATACTCGCCCTCGGTGTTCTCGCGCACCACGTAGAAGTCGATCTCGCCGGGCTCGCGATCGGCCAGCGGGCTCTTGATCCCCGGCATCAGGCGGCAGGGCCGCAGGTTGATGTACTGGTCGAAGTGACGCCGGAACTGCAGCAGCGAGCCCCACAGCGAGACATGATCCGGCACCTTCTCCGGCCAGCCCACCGCACCGTAGAAGATCGCATCGAAGCCTGAAAGCGTCTCGAACCAGTCGTCCGGCAGCATCTTGCCGTGCTCCAGATAGTAGTCGCAGCTACCGAACTCGAAGTGCTCGAACTCGAGATCGATATCGAAGCGTCTGGCGGCAGCCTCCAGCGCACGCAGGCCTTCCGGCACCACCTCGGTACCGATGCCGTCGCCGGGGATGACGGCGATCCTGTGAGTCTTGTTCTGGGCCATGGGTGATTTACCTCATGAAGTCGATGATTTGTTGGAAGACCGCATCCGGCGCTTCCTCGGGAAGATAGTGGCCGCAGGGCAGGGTGCCACCCTCGACACTGTCCTGGGAGACTGCTTGCCATTCGGCGAGGGCGTCGAAGCAGCGTTCGATGGTGCCGAATTCACCCCACCACACAGCCAGTGGCATCCGAAGATGCCGGCCGGCATCGCGGTCGGCGCGATCATGCTCCAGGTCGATGGTGCATGAAGCGCGGTAATCCTCGCAGAGCCCGTGCGCCGCACCGGGTAACGTCAGGCAGCGCTGGTACTCGGCGATGGCTTGTGGGTCGAAAGGCCCCAGTCCGGCGTGACGGCTACCCATGATGCGGGTGACGTAATCCGCCGGTGCGGCTTCGATCCATGACTCTGGCAGCGGCTTGGGCTGAATCAGGAAGAACCAGTGCCAGTAGGCGGTCGCGAAAGCGAGATCGGTGCCTTCGTACATCGCTAGGGTCGGCGCGATATCCAGCACCATCAATTTTTCGACCCGTTCTGCATGGTCCAGTGCCAGCCGGTGCGCGACACGCCCGCCGCGATCGTGGCCACAGAGGAAAAAGCACTCGAACCCCAACGCCTGCATGACCGCGACCTGATCCTGCGCCATCCGCCGTTTGCTGTAGTTGAGATGCTGCTCGTCGCCCTCGGGCTTGCTGGAATCGCCGTATCCGCGCAGATCGGTCGCGACCACGGTGTAGCGTTCGGCGAGACGCTGCGCGATGCGATGCCAGATGACATGCGTCTGAGGATGCCCGTGAAGTAGCAGCAACGGTGGGCCTTCACCACCAACTACGCCATGAATGGCGATGCCGTCCTCTACATCGATATCGAATTCGCGAAATCCATCGAACATCGGCTTGGCCTCGAAGAGTGGTTTTCTTTCCACCTTTGGCGTCAGTGTAGCCACTGAACGGCGCGGGATAATCCGGGTAGAATCGAATCGACCCTTGCCTTGAAGTGGAGAATCCGGTGGCTTCGATCGACGATCTCGCTTTCTTCCAGCGCATCGCCCAGGCCGGCAGCCTGACGGGGGCCGCTCGGGAGCTCGGGCTTTCCCTGTCGGCGGTGAGCAAGCGGCTGCAGCAGCTGGAGGCGCGGCTGGGCGTCTCCCTGGCGGCGAGAACGACGCGCCGGCTGGCGCTGACGGCGGAAGGGGAGCGCTACCTGCGGCGCGGGGCGATGATCCTCGACGACCTGGGCGATCTGGAAACCTCGCTGGGAGACCAGGACGCCATGCTCTCGGGGCGGCTGCGAATCAACGCCACCTTCGGCTTCGGCCGGCGGCATGTCGCGCCACTGATCTCGCGCTTTGCCCAGCGCCACCCGCGGCTGGAATTGCTGCTGGAGCTGACCAGCTTTCCGGTGGGGCTCGACGAGCAGGGGTTCGATATCAACATCCGGGTGGGGGAGCCACCGGATTCCCGTTGGATCGCCCGGCGGCTGCTCGCCAATCGCCGGATACTCTGCGCCGCCCCGGATTATCTGGCGCAGGCGCCCCGGCTCGAACGGCTGGAAGACCTGGCCCGACACCGCTGCCTGATCGTGCGGGAAAACGATACCGACTATTCGCTGTGGCGGTTCGAGGCCACCGATGGCTCGCGGGTTCAGCGCGCCATTCGAGTCCAGGGCCGGCTTGCCAGCAATGATGCCGAAGCCATGACGCGAATGGCGCTGGACGGCCACGGCGTGCTGCTGCGCTCCTGGTGGGATGTCCACGAGCATCTGGCGAGCGGCGAGCTGGTGGCTCTGCTGCCCCAGTGGCGAGGAATCCGTGCGGACTTCCATCTGCTCTACAGCGAACGGGCCCGCGAAAGTGCGCGGATCCGGCAATTCGTTGACTTCATGACCGCGGAGATGGCCGGCCGCGTGCCTGCGCTGCCCTGAAGGCGGCTACCGGAAGGGCTGGTCGACAGGGAAGAGGCAAGCGACAGCAACGAGTAGCCAGGGCGAGCAAATCGCGGACAAAAAAATGGTTCATCGCGCTTTACCGGGAAACGCGGCT
>NZ_NHOU01000063.1 GCF_002179555.1 Salinicola salarius
TCGGGCCGGCCTCATGAATAAGCCGGGTTGAGGAATACGAAATCGAACTGATTGGAAACTTTTTTCAAGACACTGAGAGCGCTGCGGGCTTGTTCATTGAACTGTCAAAAGAACATGGCCAAAAAGCCGGTGGAGTGACCCTTGGGTCACTTTACGAGAGACAGCTATACGCGCATTACAGCATCCTGACGAACCTTCTGGTTAGCCGCTCATTTGGCGAAGACGACGAGCAGCTTGAGCCCACTGGCTCATTACAGTTCGCCTACACGAAGTCTGACACGTTTCAGCCAGGGCTGGAGTATTACGGGGCCGAAAACAACCATTTGATGGGACCTGCCATCCTGGCTGAGTTCAGAATGGGCTCCAGTATTCTGGAACTCCAGGCGGGCGTTGCATTTGGCCTCACTACGGACTCAGACGATATGATCTATCGCTGGGAACTGGGGATAGAACTGTGATGGCGGCCCGCAACCAAAAGCCGCAGAACCGCCATCCAGTTTCCGGAGCACTAGCTTGAAGCAGGCTCCAGTGCACTCTCACCGGTTTCGCCGTCCTCGATACGAACAGCCCGAACCAGACGGGATACAAGTACCTTGCCGTCACCCGGGTGCCCATCCTGGGTTCTGCCCGTTCTGACAATGAGTTCCACAACTTCACCAGCGACATCATCGGTCGCTACGTCTACTTCCAGCTTGACCATCTTCACTTTCTCCAGAGGCGACTCATCGCCGACCAGATGACCAAATTCGCTGAGAGGCACGACAGCAATGCTTGTCACGCCCTTGACTCTGGCAAGAGCATCAACCACATGCTCTGCCATCACTTCTCTGACATACGCTTTTATTTCATACATAAACCGTCTCCAGACTTCAGGCTTCAACGTCACGACGTTCGGATGCAAACCACTGATACACGCTGGGCAACACTACCAACGTCAGCAACGTTGACGTGATCAGACCGCCAACCACAACCGTTGCCAGTGGCCGTTGGACATTAGAGCCAATGCCATCGGCCAGCAGCAGGGGAATCAGCCCCAGAATAGCCACAGAGGCAGTCATCAGAACCGGCCGCAAACGGCGTTGAGCGCCCAGCTTGACCGCCTCAATGACTTCGTAGCCTTCGTCCCGCAACTGATTGATGTAGCTCACCATCACCACACCGTTCAGTACGGCTACGCCAAACACCGCAATGAATCCCACGGCAGCCGGCACCGAGAGGTAAAGCCCCGTAACAAATAGCGCGACAATGCCACCGGTAATCGCAAAGGGCACATTCATGAAGATCAGCACCGCGTAGCGCAGACTGCTGAATGCAGAGAACAGAAGCAGGAAAATAAGCGCCAGGGTAATGGGCACAACGATCGCGAGCCGGGCCATGGCCCTTTCCTGATTCTCGAACTGACCGCCGAACTCCACGAAATACCCCGGCGGCATATCCACTTGCTCCTCGATCCGCTTGCGCAAATCCTGAACAACACCGCCCATATCGCGGCCACGAACGTTCATCTGAACATACTGACGACGACTGGCGTTGGAGCGTGAAATTTTCTTGGGGCCGGCGTACATTTCAACATCGGCCACCCGTGAAAGCGGAATAAGCTCGCCGCTGTTCCCTCTGAGTGGAAGCCCTCTTATTTCATCGATGGACCCACGGTAAGATTCTTGCAGCCGGGCAAAAATCTCGAATCGACGGACCCCGTCAAAGATCAGTCCGGCGCCCTGGCCGCCAATGCCGACTTCAACAGTGCTCATTACGTCATCAATACTGATACCGAACTGCGCCAGGGCTTCCCGGTCAGGCCGAATAACGATCTGCTTCTTGCCCGCACTCTGCTGCGCGCGCACGTCCGTTGCACCAGGCACCTCTTTTGCCAGGGCCGCCACTTCCTGACCAATCCGGCCAAGCTCCTTCAGGTCATCGCCGAAAATGCTGGCAACCAATTGTGCCTGGACGCCTGACAGCAGCTCGTCGGTTCTGAGCTGAATCGGCTGGGAAAGGTTATTGGCCAGCCCCGGAACCCGTTGCTCCAATGCCTCTGCAATCTGACTCTGCAGCTCCTCATAGCGCAAATCCTCTCGCCACTGGTCCAGCGGCTTGAGGTTGACCACCGTTGACACCACGTTTACCGGCTCAGGGTCACCGCCGACTTCCGCTCGCCCGATCCTGGCGTAGGTGCCGGTCACCTCCGGAAATTCCTCTATAACAGACTGAACCCGTTTGCCATATTTGATGGCGGATTCCAGGCTGGCACCCGGCGGTAGTGTTGAGCGAACCTGGAAAGTGCCTTCCCTCAGCGTGGGCACGAACTCACTCCCGAGGAAGGGAAATAGCAAGAGGCTACTCGCAAAGGCAATCACTGCAACACCCATCACAATTTTCGGAGCCTTGACGACAGTATCAACCACCGGTTTGTAAAGCCGGTTAAGGAACAGAACCAGCTTCGGCTCTTTGTGTTGTCCACCCATCTTGAATGACAGCGAGGCCAGAACCGGCACCAACGTCAACGCGAGTAACAGCGCACCGATCAACGCAAAACTGATGGTGTAGGCCATGGGCGAAAACAGCTTGCCCTCGACGCCCTGCAGCGTAAATAGCGGCAGAAAGACAATAATAATGATGCCGATGGCAAAGACGATCGGACGAGCCACTTCCCGGGCAGATTCACCTACAAGCCTCAGAACACTGACCTTTTCCTCTGATCGTTCTTCCAGATGTCGGAAGATGTTCTCTATCATCACAACGCCGCCGTCCACCATCATACCGATGCCGATAGCCAGCCCCCCCAGACTCATCAGATTGGCGGACAGGCCCGAAATCCGCATCGCAATGAATGCGAAAAGCACAGACAACGGCAACGTCGCCACCACGATCAGTGTGGAACGAATATTTCCGAGGAACAGATAGAGGAACACCAGCACCAGAACCGAGCCCTCAAGTAACGCTTTCTCGACAGTGCCTATGGCCTTGCCCACCAACTCCGCCTGGGAGTAATACGCTTCGATCTTCAGCCCCTCAGGAAGCGACTTGTTGAGGTCATCGATTTTTGCGTTGACATCCTCAAGTACCTGGCTGGTATTGGTCCCGATCAATTTCATCACGTAGCCGCCCACGGACTCCTCGCCCGAGGACACCTGCGCGCCGCGGCGGATCGCCGGTCCAAGGCCAACCTCCGCCACATCCTTGACGTAAATAGGAGATTCGCCCTCACTCTTGGACACAATGATGTTCCGGATATCCTTGATCCCCTCGGAACCGGGGTTAACCCAACCATAGCCCCGAACAATATATTCTTCGCCGCCTCGCGTAATGAAAGAGGCTCCCACATTACGGTTGTTCTGCATAAGAGCGCTACGAACATCCGAGACGGTCAGGCCCCTCGCCTGCAGTTTCTGCGCATCTATGTTGACCTGGTACTGTTTCACTTCGCCGCCAATGGAAAGTACGCCGGTTACGCCTGGCACGGTCCTGAGCTGCGGCTTGACGATCCAGTCCTGAATCGTCCGGATTTCCTGCAAGCTGTACTGGCTCTCGTCCTCAGCTTTCAGGGAATACATCAGGATACGTCCCAAGCCCGTGGTGATGGGTCCTAGTTCGGGTTCCCCCATGCCCTCCGGGATCTGGCGCCTGGCTTCTGAAAGCCGTTCGTTTACAAGCCGCCTGGCGAAGTAGATGTCGGTGCCATCCTCAAAATAGATGGTTACCCGGGAAAGCCCGAAGATGGACGTACTCTGAACCTTGGTCAGGTTCGGTATGCCGTACATGCTGATTTCGATGGGATAGGAAATCAGAGTTTCAATATCTACCGGCGACAGGCCGGGACTGGCGGTGAATACCTGCACCATTGTCGGTGTGGCGTCCGGAAACGCGTCCACCGGAAGTTTTTTGAACGAAAAGACGCCGGCAACGATCACGGCGATCGCAAAAACAATCGTCATGAGGCGATTGTTCAGCGCATAATTCACAATTGCGTTGATCATGCTCCCCCCAAAAATTAGTGATCGGCGCTACGGCCGCTGGCAGTAATGGCCGACATCAGATCAAAAGCGCCTACTGAAACCACTTCCGTGCCCGCGCTGATGCCGGACTTGATCTCGATCCAGCCGTTCGCTTCCTTGCCCAGCGTTACCGTAACCGCCTCGTAGGCTCCCGCCTCATCACCTGGCACGAACACAACGTTATCGTCGCCGATGGTCTGAACTGCATCATCCGGAACCAGTGGCAGTGAGGCCTCCGATTCCGTCATGATTCTGGCCGTGGCATAGGTATTCGGGCGAAGGTCGCCCCTCGGAGACTCCAGCACAACGCGAACCGGGATGGTGCGGGTCTTTTCATCGAGCATGCTCGACACCCAGGATACCTGCCCACTGTGAAACCGGCCAGAACTTGAATCCCTGGAGGAAATCTGAACCTCGTCTCCCGTTGAAATCTGGTCAATATCGGATTCGGACACCTGAAGAATGGCCCACAACACCGAGGCATCCGCCACGATGAAAGGCGTATCCGACGGACTCAGCGTTTGCCCCAGACGAACATGCATCTGCTCGACACGCCCCTCAATGGGTGAGCGGAGCGCGTATTGCGCCAGCCCCCCACTGTCACCTGACGACTCGCTGCCGTAAACCGCCAGTTGTTCCCGCACGGAATCGTACTCCGCTTTTGTTTCAAGAAAGGCAGCCTTGGCATCCAGGAACTCTTCTTCACTGGAAATACCCTGTCCCTGCAACTCCCTTTCACGATTGTAGTCAGACTCGGCCGCTTCTTTGCGGGCCTCCAGCGAGATTAACCGGGAGCGAATCCGGGCCAGCTCCACACTGTTCAGGGTTGCCAGTAACTGCCCCTTATTGACACGATCCCCCAGATCAACCGCCAACCCTGTCAGTTTTCCCTCCAGCAGCGGACCAACCTCGGCCACGCGGTCCGGCACATACTGAATCTCGGCAGGTGCCGTAACAATTGCGCCAGCGCGCCCCTTGGCAGCCGCCACAGTCTGAATCGACAGTAACTCTGTCTGCTCCGGCGTCAGATGGATCTGGCGGGACTGGTTTTCCTCTCCGGCATGCTCGGCTTCTTCATTTGCGTGCTGGTCACCCTCGGCTTCTCCGGCAGCGTATGCCTGCTGCAAGCTCAGAGCGCCGACAACTATTAACAGTATCTTCAGATTGCGAATCATTCATTCACCCTCAATATTTAGAGAACGGTACTAAGAGAACGGTCAATTTTGAGTTTCATACCCTCAGGAACCGGCTGACATCGACAGAGCACCTCCTGTGCTTATCTCCAGCGCCCGGACGGCATCGATATAATCATTCTGCGCCTGAACGTATTCCTGCCTTACCGACAGGAGATTGTCCTGTGCCGCCAGAACATCCGAGGCACCGACCTTGCCCGCCCGAAATGCTTTCTGCATCAGTTGTAATGTTTCCTCTGAACGCTCCAGGATCGACTCGTTCATCTGGCGCAGCCGAACGGCGGTGGATTCATACCGGGCCACAGCTGACACAACCTGACGCTCTGTAGCCAGGCGCAAGGCCTCTGCCTCAAGCTCGGAGGTTTTCAGCCGCGCAGCAGCTTGTCTCTGCTCACCGGAATAATCATGAAAAACGGTCAAAGGCATCGACACCCCTGCACCGAAAAGGTTGGAGCCTCCCTCACGATCATAGGATCCGAAGACTTTCAGATTTGGAATCGTCAGGCTTTTCGCAATTTCAAGGCCAGATTCATCCGCTGCAATTCTGGCGGCCGCCGCTTTCAGGTCCGCTCTCTGACTCTGTGCCATCTCGACAAGCTGGCTGGTCGGAGGCAGGTCTTCGGGCGTCACATCAAGCTCGCCGGTCACCCCAACGGCATCGGAGGGGGACACCCCGAGCACTTCGGTAAGGTCAATTTTTGATTGCTCGAGCTTTTGTTCCGCCGAGGCTTTTTGATTCCGGGCCCTGGCAAGCCCAATGACTGCGGTATTGAGATCAATCCGGGTTTGTTTACCCTGTTTTACGGACATTTCAACCAGGTCTTTGGTGCGTTGCATCAGGTCAACGGCACGGGTTGCGGTTTCCAACTCTTTCTGAGCCAGCAGTATCCGGAAATAGGCGGCCCGTACGCGCGCCTTGGTGGCCACCTTCAGGTATTCAAGCTCCTGTTGCCAGGACGTGAGATTGCTCCGGGCACGCGACTGGCCAAGGTCGCCGCGGTTACCCATCCAGATCTCCTGAGTAACCCTAACCCCGTATTCCAGGGACTCATCAGCCTGCTCCGGGGCCTGACGCCCCCCCACCTCAAACTCTGGATTGCTGGGCGCCCAGCGGCTGGCATGGTCAAGCTGGCCCTGCTGCATCGAGACCGCGGCCCGCCTCAAAGCCAATACCGGGCTATTCTCGAAAGCCATCACCATGGCCTGGTTCAGGGAAACAGCCTGGCTGGCTTTGGCCTGCTGATATTCTTTCAGCGACACACTCTCTTTTGCCTGGGCCGACACCATAGGAGAGACGGCCAAGGCTCCCGGAACTATCATCGCGCACAACAACAACCGTTTGTTCATTCAGTATCATCCTGGCTGTTTGACTGAGGTCAGTGAGTCAGCATTTTTGCGTGGGAATCTGGAACGACCTTACAGACAAACCTTTAATACAGTTTGAAATTCAGACACCAGATAATATCCCGGCTTATTCATGAGGCCGGCCCGAA
>NZ_NHOU01000064.1 GCF_002179555.1 Salinicola salarius
CCGAGTCGCCGACCGTCTGTACCCACTGCTGGGCCCTAAGCACCGCGCCCTAGCCTCCTACTTTATGCTGCCGGCTTGCCAACACAATCTTATCTACAGGATGAGCGACAAGGTAAACAGCTACGATAATGCCTGATTCAAGAGCTTCTTCCATAGCCCCCAAGGTTGAGGTGGTGCACGATGAACGCTTCCGAACACAAGAGCAGATGCGACGACAAGTATTCAAGTATATCGAATGTGATCAAGAACCAGGGTCTTGGCTTAGGAACGATAATTCTGTTCCGGCACATCGAACGCCGAGTGATAACTTATTTTCAGATCAAAACCCAATTAACATTAGATATAGCCCAATAACCAGCATTAGCCCAAAGCTGACTTTTAACCACAGACCAACAGGCTTAACGGATTCAAATCATAATTAAAGAGAAACTTTTAGAAGAGATTAACAGCTAAATCTTCTTGAGGATATCATGAGAAGCTTGAACAATAGCAGAACACAGCTCTTCATGTAACTCAATCTGTGATTTCCAAGCATGAAGATACAACGGAATATCACTGGTTTCCCCAGGACACAAATCTACCAATTCACCCCGCGGATAATACTTTCTATATTTTGGCTCAGGAACCATTCCATACCCAACACCATATAAAATAGACTCATAATAAGCCTCTGAGGAAGGGATATAATGACAATCACATGCCTCTTGTAGCAGCCCAAGCTGTGAGAAAAGAAAGTCAGACTGAAGCCTATCCTTAATACCAAAGATCAATAAAGGTGCTTTTTTAAGGCTTTGTACATTAACACCATGTTTAAAAAATTTTTCAAAAAAAACCCCAGAACATGCCAACCTATACTGCAAACAACCAAGATAAGTTGAGGTGCATCCACTAATGCTATCTTGTTTGGATGAAACAGCTAACGAAGCCAAGCCAGATTCAAGGGAGCCAAGAGTATAGTCTTGGTCATCTATTATCAAGCTGACAAGGATGTCTTTTTTATAAACAAACTCTGCGATCACAGAAAGCAACCAGTTTGATAAAGAATCATTATTAACAGCAATGGATATTCTCAGTCTCTCATTGGCTCCTTGTAAGAAATTTTTCAAAAACTCCTTATCCATTGCATTCTTCTTATTAAAATGGCTTATCAGTTTTGCGCCAGCATCTGTTGGTCTACATGGGCGAGAACGTATTAATAACGATCTACCCATCTTGGCTTCCAAAGATCGTATGCGTTGAGATACAGCTGAAGTTGTAACATTCAGCCGCTTTGCTGCCGCCTCAAACGATCCAGTTGAGACGACTTCCATTAAAGCTTCGGTCTTTTTGGGATCAAACATAGGCATTGTAAGAGCTAAATTGCAGGATAATCAACCAATTATAGCATCATTTTAAGTACTGCTAAACCCTAATGAAATAAACTTCAAAGCCTTTACGAATTTTTTTTCCTGCCTTAACGTCACAATCACTATCCACATGCTTTACTAGCAAAGGAGAAACTCATGAACGCTTCAGAACTTAAGGGGAATAGAATTGGTTTTGCTGCTTCCGGTGGGCTTGACAGTTGTACAATAACGTATTGGCTGGCATCCAAAGGAGTTAAAGTAGTTTGTTTTTGTGCAGATTTAGGACAGCCTGATGAAGAGAATTTCAACGATATTCGAAAAAGGATGCTAGCTTCTGGGGCTGAAGATTTCGTCTCAATAGATCTAAAAGAAAAAATTGCGGAAGCGGGAATTGAAGTAATTCAGAACAATGCCAAGTATGAATATGGATACTGGAATTTAACCGGAGCTGCCAGACAGGTTATTACAAAAGGAATTGTCAAAGAATTAAAAAATTATGGTATCGATATTTTTAGTCACGGCGCAACGGGGAGAGGCAACGATCAGATTCGGTTCCAATTGATAGCATCAATGATTGATCCACAGCTTAAATTCTATGCTGCATGGAGAGATGAAGAATTCCTACAAAAATTCAAAGGTAGAAGGCAAATGATTGATTATTGTTTAAATCACAACCTGCCTATAAAAGCCTCGCAGGACAAACCATATTCTACAGATTCCAACCTACTTGGGCTAACGCATGAAGGTGGAAAACTAGAAAACTTAACCACACCAATGAACTTTGTTTCACCTGAGTTAGGGCAATGGCCTATTGACGCTAACGAACAAGGTGAAAATATCAGGCTTGCCTTTCGTAAAGGCGTCCCAGTAAAATTGAACAACACAACCATAGACAAGATCACATTATATAAAACTCTAAACACCATAGGAGGCAGGCACGGCATTGGTATTGCTGTAAATGTCATTGAAAATAGAATCACTGGCATTAAATCAAGAGGCGTGTATGAATCTCCAGCTATGACAATCTTAGGAGAATGCTATCAAAGTTTACTTCAGCAGATTCTGGATAAATTTACGTTAGATATTTTTACGGATTTTTCTAAAGAGCTGGGAAACCGCCTTTACCAAGGGTACTGGGACGATCTTGGCTCCGTAATGTTGAAAAATGCTATATGCCCAGTTACACAGCTGGTATCTGGCACCATCGAAGTCAATCTTTATAAGGGTAATATTAGTTATGTGAGCTGCGAAGATGTGATTCATTCAATTTATACACTTGATGGATCAATGGAAAATGAAGGCAGCTTTAACCACACTGATTCTGAAGGCCTGCTAAACATTTACACTCTTAGTGTAAGAAACGCTTCTAAAGCTAGAACTTTTGGGAGCCATAATGATGAGCAATAAATTGTTATTAATTGCTGACACCTCCGTATGGTCAAAAAAAGCATACCAGTACCTGTCATCCTTCTCACAAGAATTAACTGCGGTATTCTGGGAAAGACATCTACCCAAAAGCTTTAATATAAATGAATGGAGGGGTGATTGGATTATATCCTTTAAATCAGATCTGATATTATCGAAGCATTTCCTAAATCAAGCCAACAGAGGAGCGATAAACTTCCATCCTGCTCCACCTTACTATAGAGGATTAGGTGGCTATAGGTATGCCTTACTTAATGGCGATGAGCACTTCGGGTGCACCTGCCATCATATGGATGAAAAAATCGACCACGGAAAAATAATAAATGTAAACTACTTCCCTATAGCTAAAAAAGAAACAGAAAAAAGTTTATGCGAAAAAACTGGAGCCTATGCGTTAACGCAGCTTTACACGGTATTTAGCCTAATAACTAATAATAGGTCTTTACCTGAAAGTTCTGATCAGTGGAGCAGCAAATTGTATACGAAAGACATGATCGAATGAAAAATTTCTAGTTGGAGAATTTATTATGTCGACTAAACTCTGGGCTGGTAGATTTAACAAAGGAATTAATGACGAAGTGCTGAAATATACAGCCACAACAGAAACAGATCAACGCTTAATAAAGTATGATATTTTGGGTTCTTTAGCTCATATAAAAATGTTGGAAAAATGCAAAATATTGTCGACACACACTGCTGGCAAAATATCAAATGCATTAATTGCTTTATATCGAGAAAACGAAAACAATAATCTAACCTTAAACGTAGAGGATGAAGACGTACATCTGAATATCGAAAAAATGGTAATCAATCTTATAGGTGAAGATATTGGTGGTAGGATACACACGGCCCGATCAAGAAATGATCAAGTTGTAACTGATACACGCTTATACCTCAGGCAAGCCATTTTAGATATTAAAGAGTTGTTGGAGTCATTTTCTTCTTCCCTATTAGAACTTGCTTCACGAAATACAGAATCATTGGCTATCGGTTATACACATGTACAGCCAGCTCAGCCTATTACAGTTGCATATTGGTATACAGCTTACGCCAGCATATTCACTAGAGATTGTAAACGGTTAGAAAACACATTCAATTCGGTCAATCAAAGCGTTTTGGGAGCTTGTGCACTAGCAGGAACGTCTTTTAATATTGACCGGCTTTACTCTAAATCCCTTTTAGCTTTTGACGGCCTTATAGAAAATGCCTTGGATGCAACTAGTTCTCGAGACTTTGTGATCGAAACTATCAGTAGCCTAGCGACTATCATGTCCAATCTTTCAAAATTGTCAGAAGAAATAGTGACATGGAATTCTTTCGAATATGGCTTATTGGATATTGATGATTCTTTTTCAACCGGCAGTTCAATAATGCCACAAAAGAAAAACCCTGTGGTTGCAGAACTAGCAAAAGGCAAGGTAGGACGTGTTTATGGCGCTTTAATTCAAATATTGACAACGATTAAAGGGGTAAGCCTAGGGTATAATTGCGATTTACAAGAAGACAAACCCATGCTTTGGGATGCAATTGATACTGTACGAAGTACAATTAATATTTTGCACCAGCATGTACTGACTTCCAAATATAATTCCAAGAGGGCATCTGAGATGAGCTGGAAGAATTTCACCACTATTACAGAGCTTGCCAACTGGCTAACTAAAGAGAAAGACATTCCATTTAGAAGATCTCATAGAATAACCGGCGAGCTAACAAATTACTTGATGAAACATGGGCTAGACTTGAGGTCACACAGTGAAGTTAACCAATTCTTAAGCAAGTTCGACATCTTCATATCAAAAGAAAAGCTTTCGAATTTAACAGATCCACTGGAAGTAGTTAAAAAGCAAATCAGCGTTGGATCTACTTCTCCTAAAAGCGTCTTAGCAATGATTGACAATCTATCAAGACAACTAGCTGACACAAAGAGCTTTACTGTTTCAAAGCTTGAGAATATTAAAATCTGTGAGGCCAAGCTTCTACAAAAAAATCTCTAACCAATAGTTTGGCTATGCCTATAACAAGGGCCCTGGCTTTTAAACCCTGCCAGGGTTGTCAAGGCCCGTACCTTATCATGATGAGGGGCAAGTGTACTATATATCTATTTTCTTTTCGGCCTTTTTAATGGGACTAGGAATTATACTAGCCATTGGCCCTCAGAATATTTTCATCATCAAAGAGTCCTTGCAGAATGGTCGCCCATATTTTGCAGCTGTTCTATGTGCTAGTTGCGATGCACTCCTTATTGCTTCTGGCACCTATATTTTATCTTCCTTGATTGATTCTGAGTCAATGTGGTTTGAAATCATTAAGTGGATTGGTATTGGCTTTTTACTTTACTATTCTTTAATAAACTTACTGTCTGCAGCAAAGGGAGTTGAGAACAAAAAGAAGATTCACGACGACAGCAAAGGTCTGATTTCACGCAATCACTCCGAAAACTCCTTTTATAAGATAATAGTTCTTTCTCTTACTTTTTCACTCTTAAACCCTCATGCCTATATCGATACTATATTGATCCTAGGAAATGTAGGATCAAGAATACCCGGAGTAGGCAAGATACCTTTTGTGTTGGGCTCAAGTGCTGCTTCTTATTTCTGGTTTTTGCTAACAGCGTATGCCGGCCTGAAATTATCCAATCTGTTTAAAGTCGACAAGTTTAGGCGGGCATTTGACACACTTGTTGCTATCGGCATGTTGTTCGTAGCCTACGGTCTATATTATTTCTGAATCGCCTGCGCTAAAGGTTAATTTTGGAGACGTACCATGGCCCTGAAGCTGGCAGCCAACTTGTCATCGCGGATGTTTAATGACTTTTCTCCTTAATGCTCTTGCCCAGCAGCGGTGGAACTTAAGCAATCATTTGGGCATCGAAGGCTTCCGGATTAATCATTCCAATACTGCTGTGCCGGCGCTGCCGATTGTAACCCAATCAATGTACTCAAACATTTGTCGTCGCATCTACTCTCGCCTTCGGGAGCATTCACCGTCACCGCCCCCGACCTGGAGGCTATGGAAGTGGCTCATCTAGTCGGGAGCCGCGCGATAGTCACTGAAGGCCTGACGGATTCCGGACTCAAGACTGCCGCGGGCCAGGGCCCGCGGCGGTGGATCG
>NZ_NHOU01000065.1 GCF_002179555.1 Salinicola salarius
GCTGACCGACAACGGCAAGTCCTTCACGGATTGCTTCACGCGAGCCGGTGAGCGCAAGCCAAGCGGTCGCCATCACTTCGATCAGGCGTGTCAGGCCCATGGCATCGAGCATCGCCGGATCAAACCGGGCCGGCCACAGACGAATGGCATGATGAAACGCTCCAACGGCCGCATCAGCGACGTGCTGGCCACTCAGCGCTATGTGTCTCAGGCAAGGACCTGGAACAGACGCTCAAACGCTATTGCTGGCTGTAAAATCATCACATCCCGCAGAAGGCGCTGCACCATCAATCACCGATTGCAGCGATGAAGGAATGGTAGCTAAACGACCTGAACTATTTACCCAGCGGGTNCAATCATGCGGGACCCGCCACATAGACATCACTCGATATTCTGAATCTTAATATTGCTTATTAAGTGTTGTTGTTTGAAAATCAGTAGCTTATGGTTTTTTGTTCGAAACTTTCTTGGCTGTCCTACCCAGATTACTCCCCAGTTAAGTCAGCATTGGATTTCTAACAAGCCGCAGTGTCTCCGTAATGGTTGGTCAAGGCTCCCAAGCGGCAAGGATCAGAGCGCCATAGATCTTTCCGCAGTGGATACCTCGACATCAACCCTCTTGCGCCCATATGTGCCGGGGCAGCCACTAACCCTATGCCTCCAAAGCCTTGGCCAGCTTTTCCCCGTCTTTCAGCAGCGTCAGCGTATGTACAAAGCGAATTTTTCGACCCAGCGCATGCTGGATGTCCTTGGTAGACACCGGTGAGTCCAAGCGTTTGAACTCCTGCAAACGCTGGTAATAGGTTTCATCCTTCCGCCCCTCATGGGGAGCTTTTTTCACCTCTCCGCTGGCGATTCCGCAGGCAACAATGCCTTTCCCTGACTCATACAGGAAGACCATATCGCCAGAGCGAATGCGCTCAATTTTCTGCTTCCACCCATTTTCAAATGCTGCAGCAACCTGCTCCTCCAGCATCATCTGGTGATCTTCGACGGAGTTGGCCTTGTTGGTGTTGAGCAGGTAGTAGCTCCTTCCTTTCGCATTGACTCCACTCGTGCTAGATAGCCCCGGCTCTTCATCATCTGCTCCCGCATCCTCTTGTCGGATTCGCTGCCACGCCGGAATCAGGTACTCGGCTATCAGATCATGCAGGATTTCTTGGCGCGTGCAATCCATGTGGTTAGTCAGATCCTGAATTGCCGCCTCTTCCTCTTCCGTCACCCGGATGGTCATGCTGACCATGTTTCTGCTGCGCTTACGTTTTTCTTCCAGCCTGCTGATAAAATCATTTACGGACATTTTTAGGCTCTTTTTTGTATAAATTTAGATTCAAAATTGAATCTAAATTAAATCTATATTGGCTTTTCCCTAGTGTCAAGCTCTGAGCGTCAATATGAATTGCTTAGGGAGGGCCCTTGCCAATTCCTTCCTTACAGGTCTTGCCGCCTCGCACAGTGAGTTCTGCGCGGGTCAGGGAAGGCGTTCACTCAGCTGTTCCTACTGTAGGAACGGAATTTGTGCCATTAGCCTCTGTTGGCTACCGCCTGAAGTAAGCCTGCGTTAGGTAAAGGCGTTTAGTTTTCAGATGGCAATGTAGTATTAAAAATATTATTCAGTAACACTATTACTTGACACAATAGTCGGGTTGCCCCATTCTTGACTCCATCACAACGGGGGACTCTCTTATGGCACGTACACGACACATGCATCAGCGTATGGGACAACGCGGCGTCACCAGTCGTCTGGTAGATCTGACCAGTCATTACGGTATGGAAAGCGGCGACCGCATTGTTCTGGATCGCAAGAATGTAGAGGAACTGCTGGCTGGCCTGGAGACCTTTCGCAAGGACTTGCTCAGCATTCATGAGAAGGGTGGGCTGGTAGTTATCGAAAGTGGTGAGACACAAATTACGGTGTACCGCACCGATAGCTTCAATCAGAAGAAGAAGGCGACCTATGCCAAACACTAACCAGGCCTCCATGCTTATGCCGCTGGTGGATACGCTGAGGACCCAGGGCCTGAACAATCATGACATTGTGCGCCATGCTTCTCTGTTGGCTGCTTGGGCCTGGTGTTTCCGCCACCGCCCCGAGCTCGGCCTGCCGGATCCCAGGAGCCGCCCCGGTATCACCTCGGCCATGGAGAGCACGAGTAAGGCGCTGATGGCTGCCGGCAGTTCACTGGATATGGCTCCAGACTTTTTGGAAATGAACTGTATCGGCCGAGCCGTACAGGATCTGCAGGATATGGTAGCCGCCCTTGAGTGGTCGGATGCCGAGAGTCTGGTAGCAGCGCTGGCTCGCCTTGTTGAGCAGGCATCAGGGCAACACACGGAACAACTCCAGCTCCCATTGCAGCTGGCTAGGTTGATAGCAAGGCTAGGGCGAGCGAATGGGCAGCGGGTGCTCGCCGCCTATCCCATGAGCGATCTGTCGATGGCTCTGGCTGATGGGGCTACTGAGCGAACCTATCTCAGTGCGTCGCACTCTGCATTGTCCGAGGCCCTGCTGCTGATTAGTGACGCCATGATGGTGACGCAAGCCCATGGGACTTTTGGAACTACAGCGCCACAAGCCGATGTAGTGTTGTCCGTTCCCCCTATGGGCATCAGGGTTCCCGACTCAAAAGGAGCCGGCAAGCAGCGGGCTCGTCGATCCGAAGCCCTCGGTCTTCAGGCAGCGCATGAGCTAGCTACACGGAGAGCGGTCGTATTAAGTCCTGCAGGTCTCCTTTACGACACGATGGAATATGAGCTGAGAGAAGCGCTTGCTCGTGCCAACACCATCGACATGGTCATTCAGTTGCCCGGCCAGACACTCTGGAACACCAGCATTCCGCCTGTTCTGATTGTGCTGGATCATCAGAGAGAGCAGGAAGCGCCCATTACCTTCGTGGACGCCTCTCGATTGGTGCCAGACAATGCCCGGCAGCGCAGCAAGTCACTCCAGCAGAACTCGGAATTCTGGGAGGCGCTGAGCCAGCTCGTGTTGGACTCTGCGGCCAGTCCAGCCTCACGGCAGGTCACCAAAGGCGAGATCGAGAGCAACGACTTCGACCTCTCGGTGAACCGCTACGTCATGGGCGTTGCCACCCGGAAGATCAACGAAGTGGAGGGCGCACGCACTCTAAGTGATATTGCTGAACTGATCCGAGCCCAGACTTTGAAGGGAGAAGAGGAAGGTGAGGATGGCAAACTCTTTACCGAGATAGGTGGCCGCGATATCGACGCGAGCGGGTCAATCAGTATTGAGGAGCCTCGTAAAGAGCTGAAGGTGGCCGGGCGCACGCGCAAGCGCGCCGAGCAACAGCAGCTTCGGCCGGGCGACGTGCTGCTTATCGGTAAAGGCAGCATCGGGCGGGTCGCCTTGGTGGGAAATGACTGCGGTGATAACTGGGTGGCCGGCCAGGTGTTTCTGATCCTTCGCACCCAAAAACATGGCCTAGTTAAGCCCGAGTACCTCTACCGCTACTTGGCTTCCCCCATGGTGCAGCAGTATCTGGAAGAGATCGCCAGTGGTACGGGCATTCCCATCCTCAAGGCCAATGACATCAAAAACTTACCAGTCCCGGTACCCAGCCTAGAAGCGCAGGGGGAGGTAGCCGACGTGCACTACCAGATCATGGAAGAGTACGAGGCTATCAGGGCTCACCAGGCCAGGATCGAAGAGCTGTCACGGCAGAACTGGGCCATCTGACCAAGACTACGACCATATTTTTATTGTTAATCAACAAATTACTCGGGAATAAATCCGGACATGAACCACGCTTCTCATAACAGCCTTGTCGCCTTTATCTGGAAGATCGCCGATGACTGCCTGCGCGATGTCTACGTGCGGGGCAAGTACCGCGACGTCATTCTGCCCATGGTGGTACTGCGCCGCCTGGATACGCTACTAGAGCCAACCAAAGAAGCGGTGCTCGAAGAAGTTTGCTACCAGAAGGAAGATCTGGGAGAGCTGGAGCTCGACGATCACCCGCTGAAAGCCGCATCCGGCTATGTGTTCTACAACACCAGCCCTTGGACGCTGAAGAAGCTTCACAGCACCGCCACCAATAACCAGCAGATTCTGCTGGCGAATATCGAAGACTACCTCGATGGCTTCAGTGACAACGTCAAGGAGATCGTCGGTCGCTTCAAGCTCTTCGATCAGATGCGTCACATGGCGGACAAGCAGGTGCTGCTGGATGTCATCGAGAACTTCGTCTCGCCACGAATCAACCTGACGCCTCACGATAAGGAAGATCCTGAGGGCAACAAGCTGCCGGGGCTTTCGAACCTTGGCATGGGCTACGTGTTCGAGGAGCTGATCCGCAAGTTCAATGAAGAGAACAACGAGGAAGCGGGGGAGCACTTTACCCCACGCGAGGTGATCCACCTCATGACCCACCTCATGTTCGATCCGATCAAGGATCAGCTTCCCCCGCTCATGACGATCTACGATCCGGCCTGTGGCTCCGGCGGCATGCTGACCGAGGCGCAGAACTACATCAAGGATCCCGAGGGGTTGATCCAGGCGGATAGCGATGTCTATCTATTCGGTAAGGAGATCAACGACGAGACCTACGCGATATGCAAATCGGACATGATGATCAAGGGCAACAACCCCGAGAACATCCGCGTCGGCTCCACACTCTCCACGGACGAGTTTTCAGCCAATCGCTTCGACTTCATGCTCTCCAACCCGCCCTATGGCAAGAGCTGGAACAGCGAGGTCAAATACATCAAGGACGGCAAAGACGTCATCGATTCGCGCTTTCAGGTCGAGCTGGCAAACTACTGGAGCGAGGTCGAGACCGTGGATGCCACCCCGCGCTCCTCGGATGGCCAGCTGCTATTTTTGATGGAGATGGTTAACAAGATGAAGTCGACGGGCACTAGCCCGCTCGGGTCGCGCATCGCCTCGGTCCACAACGGCTCCAGCCTCTTCACCGGCGATGCGGGTAGCGGTGAATCCAACATTCGCCGTTACATCATCGAGAACGACATGCTGGACACCATCATCCAGCTGCCGAACAACCTCTTCTACAACACTGGCATCACCACCTATATCTGGCTGTTGACCAACGCCAAACCGGAAGCACGCAAAGGTCGCGTCCAACTGATCGATGCCAATCTGCTCTATCGTAAGCTGCGCAAGAACCTGGGCGACAAGAATTGCGAATTTGCCCCCGAGCATATCGGCGCGATTACCGACGCCTACCTGAATTTTGCCCCCATCGAACGCGAGATTGACGTCAACAACGACCCGCAGGGCATAGCCGTGCAAGTCTTCGATAACGAGGACTTCGGTTATTACAAGGTGACGATCGAGCGCCCCGACCGTCGCCGTGCCGGTTTCAGTGCCGAGCGCATTGCACCGCTGCGCTTCGATAAATCCCTGCGCGAACCGATGGAATGGCTGTGGGCAGAGCACGGCGATAAGGTCTATGAGCCGGGCTTTTTGAAGAGCGAGCTGAAAGGCATCACCGCCTGGTGCGAGGAGCAGGGCATCACCCTGAACGCCAAGCAGCGCACCAAACTGACTGATACAAGCTACTGGCTCAAGCTTCGCGACCTGCTTGATGCGGCCACCAAGTTGACGACGCAGATCGGTACGGCAGAAACCGATGATTTTAACGCCTTCCGTGAGACCGTCAACAAGACGCTCAAGGCCCAAAGGCTCAAACTCACCGCAAGCGATAACGGAGCTATGGTGATTTCTGGTGTATGAGAG
>NZ_NHOU01000066.1 GCF_002179555.1 Salinicola salarius
AATCAGCACCCTCGTGAATGAGGCGGGTTCAACGCAGCCAGCGCGGCCGAAGCCTGTACGTGCTCGACGAGCCGACCACCGGGCTGCACGCCTCGGATGCCGACCGGCTGCTGGTGCAGTTGCAGCGCCTGGTCGATGCCGGCAATACCGTAGTGATGATCGAGCACGACATGCGTGCGGTGGCCCAAGCCGACTGGGTGATCGACGTAGGGCCAGGCGCGGGCGCTGCCGGCGGCAGCATCGTGGTGGCGGGTTCCCCTCAGCAGGTGGCCCGAAAGTCTGGCAGCCGAACCGCTCCGTTCCTGGCACGGGAGTTGGCGCGGGCCGAGTAGCTTAGTTCGCCAAATGTTCAGGCCATTTGGGTGCTTGCGACAATTAGGATGACCTGTTTATGACAACTATCTTGGCTAGTTGAGCGGCGTTTTTCAAGTTAGTTGTCACCATTGACCGTTTTAAGCGGCCTTTTTTTCTATCTGTTTAGTCTGCTGTTTTTCAGGATTCAGCGTTGTCGGTCCCACTGGTGTGCAGTTCCTAACCTCGCGGTTTCCCCAACGACTTGGGTTAGCTGCTTTAGCGGCTTCAATTCGTTCTTTGCATTGAGCCAGTATCGCAACATCCTGCCCTGTATGGCGCTGATGTGGCGTGACGAACCGCAACTTACTGTGCTTATGCTCGTAGTTGTACCACCGCGTAAACTTCAGCACCCATCCCCTTGCTTCATCAAGGCTTTTAAAGCCTGCTGATGGCCAGTCCGGCCGATATTTGCAGGTTCGGAACAGTGACTCTGGACATCCGTGTGTGCTTTCTCGAACTCGTCCAACAGAACGACGCTGTAAGGCTTTCTCCGTACCTTTTCGGTGAGCTGCCCCGCTTCTTCGAACCCGACGTATCCGGGAGGCGCCCCGATGAGGCGCGCAACCGTATGCCGCTCCATGTACTCGCTCATGTCAATTCGGATCATCGCCTCTTCATCACCAAAGACCGTTTCCGCAAGGGCTTTGGTCAATTCCGTCTTTCCCACGCCCGTGGGTCCGAGGAAGAAGAAGGTTGCGATGGGACGGCGGCGGTCGCCCAGCCCGGCGCGAGACAAACGCACGGCATCGGATACGGCTCTTACCGCCTCGTCCTGACCGACGACCCGCTGATGCAGACGCTGTTCCATCTCCATCAGCCTGGTGCGCTCCTCCGTGGTGAGCTCTGTCACCGGAACGCCGGTCAGACGCGAAACGATCTGTGCCACATCCTCGACGCCCACCTGATTGGCGCTAGTGCTTCGGGTCGTGTTCCATTCCTACAGGCCTTGATCATAGTTGCCCTGGTGTTCTTCGATACGAGCTTCCAGCGCGTTCGCGCGCTCGAAATTCTTGCGGTTGGATGCGTAGTCACGCTCGCGCCGCAATTGATCGATCTGCGCACCAAGCTCGTGAAGCTCCGGCGGTCTTGAGGTGCCACCGATTCGTACCCGAGCAGCCGCCTGATCGATCAGATCGATGGCCTTATCCGGCAGGAACCGGTTGGTGACGTAGCGGTCGGCCATCTCCACGGCGGCGACAATCGCCTCGTCGGTGATCGTCACCTTGTGGTGGGCCTCCAGTCGATCCCTGAGCCCCCTGAGTATATTGATGGTCTGGTCAATCGTTGGTTCGGCGACGAACACCGGTTGCAGCCGCCGCTCCAGCGCTGCGTCTTTTTCGATGTGCTTCTGGTATTCGGCCAGCGTGGTCGCACCGACCAAATGCAGTTCGCCACGTGCCAGTTGGGGCTTGAGGGTATTCGCGACGTCCAGCCCGCCTTCGCCCCCGGTCGATCCGGCGCCGACAATGGTGTGCAGCTCGTCGATGAACAGCACAATCTCGTTTTGGTGGGACGTAATCTCGTCGAGGACTTGTTTGATCCGCTCCTCGAATTGACCACGATACTGGGAACCCGCCACCAGCGAGTTGATGTTTAGCTCAACCACCCGTTTGTTCTGCAACAGGTCCGGCACTTCGTTGTGAACAATTCGCTGCGCCAGCCCTTCGACGATGGCGGTCTTGCCGACCCCCGGCTCACCGATAAGAACAGGGTTGTTCTTGCGGCGACGGGAAAGAACCTCGATCAGGGTCTCAACCTCGGCCGCTCGCCCGATCACCGGATCCAGCTTGTCCTCGTTAGCCAATGCCGTAAGATCCCGACTGTACTTGTCCAGGGTGGGCGTGTCGCTTTGCTCCGGTAGCCGCCCCTCCTGCGCCCCCTTTCCGACCACCTGCACGGCCTTCTGCCGAAGACCGTGTGCAGAGAGGCCATAACGGTTCAGCAAGTCGCTGGCCAGCCCCTCCTCCTCGGACAGACCGATCAGAAGGTGTTCGGGACCAATATAGCCATGCCCGAGGTCTCTCGACGCCTGGAAGGCGCGCTGTAGCGCGGCTTTCACCCGTGGGGAAACTCCGATCTTTGTAGGCCCGTCCGTTTCAGGTTCGCTCTCAGCTTTGGGTGTCAGTTGCTCAATCTGGGCCTTGAGGTCCTTGGCCGATAGCTGATATCGCTTGAGGAGCGCCTGCACCACATCGTTATCGGCCAGCGCGTAAAGCAGGTGGCTGGTATCAATCAGCTGCGAACCCCACTCCGTCGCGGTAGCCGCGGCTTGCTGCAGAATCTGCTCGCTTTGCTCGCTAAGTAAGTCACCGAGGGCGACCGATTCGCTATCCTGCGGCCGGCCGTTCTCTCGACCGGCGACACTGCCAAAGCCGAAATCCTCGTCTCGCGCCAGCCGCCCGAAGAAATCGTCGGCGAGTAACCCGCTGCCAAACAGGATTCAAATGGAGAGGCACTTCGTGCTCTCAGGCGCAAATAATCCGTTTGGCATACGTTGAGGGTGCGTCTTCGACCGGCTTGTGAAACGGTGACCTGCAGAGCCGCAGGGCGTTGCCGGCAGATATCGCATGATACGTGGGGTGATTGTTCCGCGCTCTGGCCCATATTGCCTCCGTTGCACCGTTGTGTGGCTTACAACAGCCGTATAGGAACGGCTAAGCCTTGGAGAGGGGGCGGAGCCCAGTGAAACTTGGGAGGGGGGGGGGGCAGAGCCCAGGAGAAGCTTAAAATTTCAGTATAGCGAGAGGTGGATCGAAAGCAAGGCGGCATCGGTGAAACCGGGACAGAACTATTTTCACGAGGTCCAGCCTCCTACCGTCCAACTTCGGGCGTAGGCTGTCAGTTGGCCACTGCAGATGCCTATCGACGCGCTCTCCATCGTCGCCGGCCTCGTGGCGCTATTAGGCGTGGGCGTGCAGGCATGGCTGTGGAAGCGAACCCATACACGCGACATGGCCTACCCCGATTCGTGAACTCGCCCCTCATGATACTGAGCGCCCCCGACCGGGCGGGGCTCAGTGCTGTCAAAGACAATCATCTCGCCGAGATGGCGCTGGTCGTGCTGCTCGAACCGGCGGGATTGACCCTCGCCGCCTTGTTAGCCGAGTAAATGCGCGCGTGCGGCAGCAAAGCCATCAAGAATCGTGCTATGCGCAGCCCCGAGGCCTTCGACGCAGTAGCTGTTCAGAAACTGTCGGCCGGCAAAAAGCCTGCGGTCAGTCTCGGTCAGTTTGGCTTGCTCGCAGACCCCGTCCCATTCACGGGCTATCGTGACGATCTGGTTCTCGATGATGGCCTGGGCCTGTTGGTCATTGAGCAGGAAGTCCGGGGCGGCCGCGAGGCAGCTGTGCAGCGTACTCATACGGTTTTCGCCCTTGATCAGCATCGCCTGAGTCGCTTCGTTGCCCGTTCGCCCCTGCGGGCAAATGTCATAGGCCGGGGTCAACGAGAGCATCCTGCCGTCCCAGAACGCGGCATGGTTGCGGGCATGATCGTCCGTGTTGCCGCACAGGATATTGAATACGATCCGAGCGTAGAGCTCGCGCAGCGTTTGCTTCGGGTCGGTAAAGCGGTGACGGATGACTTCGGCAAGGTCTTCGTAAGACGCATAGCGCGCCATCATTTCATCAAGGCCAAGCATCGTCAGCGCTGACACCATCGCTTTTCGCTGCCAGCCAGCCCCTGATTTGATGCGATCAAAGCGGTCGATGAGCAGCACATCCTTGCCGGCCGCCGCGGTCATCGAGACCGGGGCGACATCGAGCTCACATGCAGATGCCAGCTTCATGGCGATGAATTCCGCCTTCACGACGCTGTAAATGTCCGTGCTCGACGAGAACTTGGCGATCATTTTGCGATCGCCATGGTCGATCAGGGCCTTCGGGCGGGCGCCGCCGATCGAGGTGCCGTGGTTCAACGCCTGATCGAGGGCTGGCGTCAGCGGAGCGCCCTTCTCGATCCGTTCAGCCGCTTCCAGCAACTCTTCATAAGACGCCTCGGCCTTGAGGCGAGGCACGTATTCTGTGGCGGAATGCTGAAAGTCGAGGGCGCCGATCCGGTCCGATCCCGATTCGAGCCAATAGGTGAGTTCGGAGATGTCGTCAGCGGCGTCGGCCTTGCCCCCCATCAGACGATTGATGATCACCCGGCGCCCCCAGGCATCGGGCGAGGCGTCACGCAAGCAACTGGCCATCGACAGGCCAGCGGTCGGCTCGATCAGGCCGCGGCGCAGGGGCAGTTCGGGATCATAGATCGGGATCGCACCATCACGCGCCAGGTAGCTGGCGCCATAGTTGAAGCTATAGCGATCGCCGTGCTGCGTGACGCGACCGGCCACCACGGGTTGTGTCTCTCCCGGCAACCAGATCCAGACATAGATCTCTCGTGGCTGCGTCAGCCTAGAAGTCATCATCGACCTCCTGCCTGCTCGGGCGAACCCGCTTCGGCAGCAGCGTCAGTTTTTCCTCGAGATGGGCGCCATGTATCGCACCTGCCCGGTCGTCGACATCGAACAGCCGCACGCCAACGAGTGTGGCGACCTCGAAGACGATGCCGATCTCGGTGCCGGCTTCGCCATTTTCGATGTTGCGGAGGGTCTTACGCGAGATGCCTGCGCGTTCAGACAGTTCGGCAGCGGTGAACTCCCGCTCCAAACGGCCAGCCTTGATCAGCTTGCCGAGGATCGAAAGTGCCTGCCTGGTGACGCGGGAGTAGCTGCGCGGCCGCTTCATTGCCATCTCGTCAAATTGGGCATTTCAAGACTCATTAGACGGATTGTGAGTATTCAGATGCTCACTATGATGCGGCCTGCGTGAGACCGCAAGAAAATGAGCACTTCACTACCCACAAAATCATGAAATGAAACTTTAAATATCCATTACTCAAGGCGACTAGCGATCATCGCCCGTCCCAACCGCGCTATGGGGCGCCGTCGGCGCCTCGCTCACTCGCCACACTCCTTGATACTGAACGCCCGAGGCGTCAACCCAGCAGCAGATCGCCCTCGATGGGAATGAACTGGCTCGCGGCCTGGATGAGGGAGTTCGCGGTGAGCTTGGGCACGCCGTAGACCTCGACGCGCTTGCCATGCACCTCGCGGATTTTCTGCGCCAGCAGATCGAAATCCCCATCTCCGGAGACCAGGACCACCACGTCCGCCTGCACCGCGTACTCGATCCCGGCTTATTCATGAGGTCGGTCTGTAAACGAAGATAGCGGATGGTATTCTCTTGAAAATTCAGTGTGTTCCGCCAAGAACCTGAACCA
>NZ_NHOU01000067.1 GCF_002179555.1 Salinicola salarius
GGATCAGGCAGCGTGACCTGAATAGTTACAAGAGATCTAAATAAGCATCTGTACTGGCGACCACGATGGTGGCGTCGACAATGGCGCCCTCGCACATGTTTACATATTGGGGTAGTTGGGGCCGCCGCCGCCCTCCGGTGCCACCCACTGGATGTTCTGCGCCGGGTCCTTGATGTCGCAGGTCTTGCAGTGCACACAGTTCTGAAAGTTGATTTGGAAGCGCGGCTGGCCGGCGTTATCCTCGATCACCTCGTACACGCCCGCCGGGCAGTAGTGCGTCGCCGGCTCGGCATACTTGGGCAGGTTGTGCTGGGTCGGGATGTCCGGGTCGATCAGCTTGAGATGGCAGGGCTGGTCCTCCTCGTGGTTGGTGTTCGACAGGAACACCGAGGANGAGCTTGTCGAAGGACAGCTTGCCGTCGGGCCTGGGATAGTCGGTCTTCTTCGCTTCGCTTGCCAGCGCCATGCGCGCATGATCCGGCGTGGTGTCGCGCACCACCGGCAGCTTACCGCCGAGTAGCTGGTTGGCGAAGTTGTAGGCCCCGCCGACGTGAGTGCCGTACTTGTGGATCGCCGGCCCGAAACTGCGCGCGTCCTCCAGCTCCTGCCAGGCCCAGCTCTTCTCCCAACTGGCGGTGAACTCCGTCAGCTCGCGGCCGCCCTCATCGCCTGCGACGAACGCCTCGAACACCGTCTCGGCGGCGACCATGCCCGACTTCATCGCCGTGTGCAGGCCCTTGATCTTGGCGAAGTTCAGCGTGCCCGCATCGCAGCCAATCAGCAGCCCGCCGGGGAAGATCATCTTCGGCAGGCTGTTGGCGCCGCCCTTGACGATGGCCCGCGCCCCGTAGGCCACCCGCTTACCGCCCTCCAGATACTGCTTGAGCACCGGATGATGCTTCATGCGCTGGAACTCGTCGAACGGCGACAGCCACGGGTTGGTGTAGGAGAGATCGACGATCAGCCCCACCACCACCTGCTGGTTCTCGGCGTGATAGAGGAAGAACCCGCCGTGGGTATCCTTCTCCAAGGGCCAGCCCGAGCCATGCACCACCAGGCCCGGCTCGTGCTGCTCGGCGGGTACGTCCCACAGCTCCTTTAGGCCGATGGCGTAGTGCTGCGGATCCTTGCCCGCTGCCAGATCGAAACGCTGGATCAAGCGCTTGCCCAGATGCCCCCGGGCCCCCTCGGAGAACAGCGTGTACTTGGCGCGCAGCTCCATGCCCGGCATGTATCCCGACTTCTCGCTGCCGTCCGCCGCCACGCCCATGTCGCCGATGACAATACCGCGCACCGTGCCGTCAGCGTCGTGCAGCACCTCCTGGGCGGCGAAGCCGGGAAATATCTCCACTCCCAGCCTCTCGGCCTGCTCGGCCAACCAGCGACACAGGTTGCCGGCGCTGATCACGTAGTTGGGCGTGGCGCCGCCGGTGTTGTGCATGCTCTTGGGCACCAGCGCGCCGGGCAGCTTGTGGGCCTTCTCGGCATCCTTGAGCAGGTAGACATCGTCGCGGATGGCGGGGGTGGTCAGCGGCGCACCGCGCTCCTCCCAGTCGGGGAACAGCTCCTGCAGAGCGCGCGATTCGAAGACCGCCCCGGAGAGGATGTGCGCGCCCACCTCGGAGCCTTTCTCGACCACACAGACCGAGAGTTCCTGCTCGGCGGCCTGGGCCTGCTGCATCAGGCGGCAGGCGGAGGACAGGCCGCTGGGGCCGGCGCCGACGATGACCACGTCGAAGTCCATGTATTCACGTTCCATGCGTTTCTCCGTGATGGGCACTGTGAACCTAAGTAAACCGTTACATGTGGCTTATGATGCTGACAACTGCTGACCAGGTCAAATTGTGGAACTCGATTTTGAAAAGCAAAATAAAACTTTGGCATAACGCTGCAGAAGGTGCCCTCGCAGTGGGTGCTGTCCAAGCAGGTATGGTGAGCACTCGCCTGGCCAGCTGGAACTTGTCAGCCCGATGCCTGGCCGGGGATGCCCAGGGCTAGTCCACCAGTGCCTGCGAGACCAGCGAACGCAGTTCGCGCCGCAGGGGCAGCAGCGACGACGGTATCAACTGCGCCATCTGGATGACGATCAACTCCTCGGACGGATCGATCCAGAACTGCGTGTTCGCCAGGCCGGTCCAATAGTATTCGCCGGTCGAGCCCTGGGTCTGCGCCAGGGCGGGGTCGAGCACTACGGCAAACCCCAGACCGAATCCCAGGCCCGCCCCCATATGGCCATTATTGAAGCGTGGCTGGCCCATGTCGGCCATACTGCCGGGCAGGTGATTGCCAGTCATGAATTCCACCGTCTTGCGTCCCAGCACCCGTTGGCCGTCGAGGATTCCCTTGTTGCGCAGCATGTGGCAGAAGCGCAGGTAGTCGGCGGTCGTGGAGGTGAGCCCCCCCCCACCGGAGAGAAGCTTGGGAGGTGTGGCGAAACGGCTGCCCGTGGCGGGATCGATCAGCTTCAGCCCCCCCCGGCGGCTCGGGAGTGACATGGGTGACCTCTGCGCCGAGAGGTGGCAGAGGAGACACCTGGGACGTCGTGGTGTACATGGCCGAGAACCGTTCCAGCTTGTCTTCGGCGACGGAGAACGCGGTATCGACCATCCCCAGCGGCGTGAAGATGCGCGCCTTCAGGAACTGCTCCAGCGACTGTTCGGAAATCACTTCCACCACCCGCCCCAGCACGTCGGTGGAAACGCCGTAGTGCCACTCGCTGCCCGGATGGCACAGCAGGGGTTGCGCCGCCAGCCGGGTGACCTCTTCCGCCAGTGTCGTCTCGCCTCCCATGAACGTGATGCCGTTGCGATGATAGAGTTCGTCGACGGGTGAACTCTTCATGAAGTCATAAGTGAACCCCGAGGTGTGGGTCAATAGATGACGCAGGGTAATGAGGCTTCTGGCCGGCTCGAGTTGCGGGTTGTCGGCGTCGCCACCCACCAGTACCTGCATATTCTCGAATTCGGGCAGGAAGCGAGCCAGGGGGTCGTCCAGCTGAAAGTAGCCCTCCTCGTAGAGTATCATCGCCGCGACACTGACGACCGGCTTGGTCATCGAGTAGATACGGAAGATGCTGTCCATTCCGATGGGTCTATCGATACCCATTTCCAGGCTGCCCGCGGTGCCGAAATAGGCGTTTTTTCCCCGGCGGGACACGAGCACGCTGATACCGGCGAGCCGCTCGTGCGCGACATGCTGCTGCATCCACTGCTGGATGCGCTGCAGCCGCTCGTGCGACATGCCAATGGTTCTGGGAGCTACCAGATCTCTCATCAGCGATTCCTTGCGTTATGGCCTGACGGGGCGGGGGAGAGCGATCAGCCATGTGACGCCGGGGCCAGCAAGTCGTGGCTCACTTCACGGAAGCAGGCGCAGCCGGCCAGGGCCATGCTCAGATCGAGATCGGCGAGCAGGCGCTGAACGACTTCCACGACACCCTGGCTGCCGGCTAGCGCCAGTCCCCAGATATAGGGACGCCCCAGCAGCACGGCGTTAGCGCCCAGCGCCTTGGCCTTGAGGATGTCGGAGCCGCTGCGAATACCACTGTCGAACAGTACCGGCAAGGCATCGCCGACCGCGGCACGCACCATGGGCAGGGCGTCGAGGGCGGCAAGCGCTCCGTCGACCTGGCGTCCGCCGTGGTTGGAGACGATGAGCCCGTCGGCACCATGAGCCACGGCCTGACGCGCATCCTCCGGGTGCATGATGCCCTTGAGCAGGATCGGCAGTTTCGTGGCGCTACGCAGGGCTTCCAAGTCTCGCCAGGTCTTGCCCGGGGCGGCGAACTCCTGACTCCAGCGGCGGATCGCCGGAAGCATGTCCGCTTCCGGCGTGGCCTCCAGACCATCGCGAAACACCGGATCGGTAATATAGTTTGCCAACCCCTGGCCCCGAATGAAGGGCAGGAAGGAGTTGGTCAGGTCGCGTTCGCGCCAGGCCATCATCTTGGTATCGAGTGTCACCACGATCGCCTGATAGCCGGCCGCCTCGGCGCGCTGGATCATGCTGATAGCCAGGGCGTCACTGCGCGGCCAGTAGAGCTGGAACCAGCGTGGCGAATCCCCCAGAGCTTCGGCGACCTGCTCCAGCGGGTGCGCGGAGACCGTGGAGAGGATCTGGGGCACGCCCAACTCCCTAGCCGCCCGGGACACCGCCAGTTCCGCCTCGGTACAGATGATGCTCTGCACGCCGATGGGCGCGAGCAGCAGCGGAGTGGAGTAGCGATGACCGAACAGATCGGTCTGCAGGTCCCGCCGGGATACGTCGGTCAGCATGCGCGGCAGGATCGGGTAGCGTGCGAAGGCATCCCGGTTGGCGCGCATGGTGGCTTCGCCGGCGCCACCGGCCACGTACCAGTAGGACTCGGGAGGCAGGATGGCCCGAGCGGCGGCTTCGAGATCCACCATGCGCATCGGCAGGCGCGGGCGTTCGCCCTTGAGTCCGTTGCGGTAGATCTCCAGTTGAAAATCTCCGTAGTGGCGGGGTGTGCTCATGGTCCTGCTCCGGTTCGGTTATTCTTGTGCTACAGGCGTGCTGCAGGCGTTGAAGTTCCGGCAAGCTCGCTAGGCCAGCAAGTATAGCGTGAGCGACTCTGCGACACAGGCGGGCCGCTCGCTGCCTGCGAGCTCGATGGTCACCTCGCTGCAGACGAAGAAGCGGTTGTCGCCGCCGGACTCCACCGATTTCAGCCGGAACCGGGCGCGGATACGCGAGCCGGCCAGCACCGGCGCGGGAAAGCGGACCTTGTTCAGACCGTAGTTGATGCGCGCCTGGACATTATTCACCTCAAACAGCCCCTGCCACAGGCGCGGCAGCATCGACAGCGTGAGAAAGCCGTGGGCAATCGGACTGTTCATGGGCGATTCACGCTCGGCGCGTTCGACATCGACGTGGATCCACTGGTGATCGTCGGTGGCGTCCGCGAATCGCTGGATACGCTCCTGGGTGATTTCGATCCAGTCGCTGACACCCAGTTCGTCACCGACCAGCGCCTTGAGGGCTTCGATATCATGTACAGTTCGCACGCGGCCTGACTCCCAATGGTTTTTTTGAATAGCGGAATCTAATTTCGCTTATGTGGCCGATCGGTTGTACCTCAGGCGGGCGCGCCGGCGCCATTAGCGGAAGGTCGGGAGCGAATGACGAAGCCGGAGTGTACGGGCGGACACGGTGGTGGTATCGCGCGTGGCCAAACGCGGCTGATGACGCAGGAAGAGAGTAAGCCGCTCCGGGGTGCTCTCGCCGGCCTGACAGAGCTGTTCGGCGGTTTCCACATACTGATGCAGCACCGGGTCGATCAGACATGAGCACGCCACGTCATCCTGGGCGGCCTCGGCTTCGTCGGCCAGCCACTCGCACAGGCGCGCCAAGCGGGTGTAGTTAGGGTCGCCATGTAGTGGTTCACTAAAACCGGACACCCATT
>NZ_NHOU01000068.1 GCF_002179555.1 Salinicola salarius
AGGGTGTGCAGAAACCAGGGGGTCATTACACACTTGGCTTCGGTAAGCTCGGTTTTTCTCGTTCCTAATACGATCAGTAGAGCGCAGGCGAGATAGTTCTCCCGAGTAAAGCTCGAGCGATTTTCGCGAAATACCGCAAAGACTTTGCTTATCTCATCCAGCGTCAGTGCGCGGTCACGGCTCTTCTCTACGCCGCCAGCATCATTGACGTTAAACGCTGAGGCCGGATTGTAAGTGATCAGCCCGAGCTTAACGGCATGATTGAAGAGCTGCTTCAGATACATCAGCGTGTCGTTGGCAGTGGTGGGCCGTCCACTGGCTGAGACTTTCCTGATGATGTCTCGAACATCCATCGGAGTGACCGCGTCGATCTCCCGCTCTCCGATGCTGGGCTCCACCTCCTTACGGTACACGCGCTTTGGGATGTGGGGATGCTTGAGACGTTTCTCCAAATCGGGATACCAGTCAGCGAACAGGTCGTTCACGGTTCTGATCGAAACCTGCTGCACCCGTTTACGCGACTCGATGGGATCGACACCTGCTTGGAGAGACCTCTGATGCTCGAGCGCCTTGGACCGAGCCTCTGCCAAGGAAAGGTGCGCCTGCTTGCCTAAAGACATTTCTCGACGCTTACCGAACAGGGAGTAGCGTAGCATCCAGTACGGAGCTCCCTTCCTGGGAATCATCAGGTACAAGCCCCCGCCATCACTATGTCTTCCAGAAGATCCTTCTTTAACGAGCGACTGTACTTTTTTGGCGTTGAGGCTTCCCACTGACGTTAGTCCTTTCCCGATGAGGTATCTGATCTCTACCCACCCCTTGTCTAAATGCAGTCCGCGCCAGGCTGGGGTCTCACCGTTTGAGCGTGGCGAATACGGCGGCATAAGAGAGTGGGTGGGTAGTACCTTTGATTGTGAAGGAGGGTTTTTGGGGAGGCAACAATTTTACTCCCCACCTTACTCCCCGGTAGGAGATGGATTCAGTGGGATGCCAATAGACATTCATAGACAAGGAGGGGAGAAAAATAACATAAAATCAGTGCCATACGGAGTGTCTTAGAGTTCGTTGGATATTACTCTATATTCTGAATCTGCTCCCGCATCTGTTCGATCAGTACCTTCAGCTCCACGGCGCAGCGGGTGGTGTCGGCGACGATGGCCTTGGAGGAGAGGGTGTTGGCTTCGCGGTTGAGTTCCTGCATCAGGAAGTCGAGGCGCCGGCCGATGGGGCCTTTTTGCTTGAGCTGGCGTTCGACCTCGGTGACATGGGTTTCCAGCCGGTCGAGTTCTTCGGCGACATCGGCCTTCTGCGCCACCATCACCATCTCCGCTTCCAGGCGCTGCGGGTCGAGTTCGGTCTTGGCGGCATCCAACCGTTCCAGTAGTTGGGTGCGTTGACGTTCGAGGATCGTCGGCAGGTGTTCGCGCACGATAGCCACCTGCTCGCGGATGCCGTTCAGGCGCTCGCGAATCAGCTCCGCCAGGCGCTCGCCTTCGCGGGCGCGGCCGGTTTCCAGATCCTTCAGCGCGGCGTCGAACAACTCAAGCCCGGCGGCCTTGACGCTATCGAGATCCAGGCGCTGAGTGGCCATCACGCCGGGGTGGGCGAGCAGCTCGAGCGCGTTGGGCATCGGCGCTTCCGGCAGTTGGGCGCGGACCTGTTCCAGCGCGTGCGTTAGCGCGCTGAGCTGGCCAGCGTTGATGCCGGGGGCGGCGTCGTTCTCGGCGGGATCGAAGCGCAAAAAGCACTCGACCTTGCCGCGCGAAAGGCGCTGACGCATCGCTTCGCGGAAGTGCGGTTCGAGATCGCGCAGGGTGTCGGAAAGACGAAAGTGGGGTTCCAGATAGCGCTGGTTCACCGAGCGCAGTTCGAGCTGCAGGCTGCCCCAGTCGGCCTCAAGGGTCTGGCGTGAGAAGGCGGTCATGCTGTGGGGCATGGGAGTTCCTTGGATCGTCGAGCTGATCGATCGAGTGTAACCCATCCGTGAAGAGGTTGGCCGCCACTCGCCAGCGGTGAATGTGCAGCCGAGCCGTGTAGAATGGCCGACCTTCTGGAAGCGTCGTCAACGCGGTGCTTCTATCATTGATGTTTTGGACCGAGAGGCTTCCCATGCGCCCGAGTGGACGACAACCCGATCAGCCCCGCGAGGTCACGCTGACCCGCGGTTTTACCCGTCACGCCGAGGGCTCGGTGCTGGTGAGCTTCGGGGATACCCAGGTGCTGTGCAACGCCAGCGTCGAAGCCGGCGTGCCGCGTTGGCTGCGCGGCAAGAACCAGGGCTGGGTGACGGCGGAATACGGCATGCTGCCGCGCGCGACCCATTCCCGTAGCGGTCGTGAAGCGGCGCGGGGCAAGCAGGGCGGGCGCACGCTGGAAATCCAGCGTCTGATCGGCCGGTCGCTGCGGGCGGCGGTGGATCTGAAGAAGCTCGGCGAGTTCACGATCACGGTCGACTGCGACGTGCTGCAGGCCGATGGCGGCACGCGCACGGCCTCGATCACCGGGGCCTGCGTGGCGCTGGTCGAGGCGCTGCAGTACATGCAGCGCAAGAAGATGATCAAGACCGACCCGTTCCGCCAGCTGGTCAGCTCGATCTCGGTGGGCGTCTACAAGGGCACGCCGGTACTCGATCTGGACTATCCGGAAGACAGCGCCGCGGATACCGACATGAACGTGGTGATGACCGAAGACGGCAAGCTGATCGAAGTGCAGGGCACGGCGGAAGCGGAAGCGTTCTCCCGCGCCGAGCTCAACGGCATGATCGATCTGGCCGAAAGCGGCTGTCAGGCGCTGTTCGCCAAGCAGCATGAGGCGCTGGGCATTCGCCGCTAGGCGAGAATCGACCACGACCAGCGGTTCGCATGGTCAGTGAGCGCCCCATGAAAAACGCCCCGATCCTGAGATCGGGGCGTTTCTCGTTCTGCACGATCGTCCTTAACAACAGTCTCGAACGATCGTTAGCGCGATCCGCGAACCGGGATCAGGACTTCTCCGCGATCATCTTCTCGCGTGCCAGGCGCGCCTGCTCTTCCTCGTAGGTGGGGAAGTCGACGTAGCCACGGGCATCGCCGCCGTAGAAGGTGTCGGGATCGAACTCGGCCAGCGGCCAGTCGTTCTGCAGGCGCTCGACCAGATCCGGGTTGGAGGTGAACGGGCGGCCAAACACCGGCAGATCGATGGTGCCATCGTCGACCAGGCGCTGCGCTTCCGCCTTGTCGAGGTTGCCGGCGAACAGCAGCGTGCCGCGATAGGCATCGCGGAACTGGCGCAGGAACTCCCGCGGCAGCGCGTTCTGCCCCTGGGCGCCCTGATCCATGATATGGACATAGGCCAGGTTGCGCTTGCTCAGCTCTTCGGCGAGATAGAGATAGGTGCCTTCGATGTCGTCATAGATCGGCATGTCGAACAGCGTGCCGTAGGGCGTCAGGCGCACGCCGACGCGATGCTCGCCGATCAGCGCGATGGAGGCGTCGATCGCTTCGAGCAGCAGGCGGCAGCGATTTTCCCGCGAGCCGCCGTACTCGTCGGTACGGTCGTTGAGACCGCCGTTGATGAACTGCTCGAGCAGATAGCCGTTGGCGCCATGCAGCTCGACCCCATCGAAACCGGCATTGCGCGCATTCAGCGCCGCCTGGGCGAAATCGCTGACGAGGCGGTGGCACTCTTCGGTCGTGGCAGCGCGCGGCGTGGTCGCTGCCATCATGTCGGGCTGGCCGTCTTCGTTGTAGCCGAACGCCATGCCGCCCTGCTTGGCGGTGCTGCTGATCGGCGCGGCGCCGTTCTGCTGGATCGAGGTGTGCGAGACACGGCCGACGTGCCAGGTCTGGCAGAAGATCACGCCGCCGCGCTCGTGCACGGCCTGGGTCGCTTTCTTCCAGCCGGCGATCTGGTCCGGGCCGTAAATGCCCGGGTTGAACAGATAGCCCTGGCCTTCACGAGAGATGGGGCTGCCTTCTGAGATGATCAGCCCGGCGCTGGCGCGCTGACGATAGTAGAGCGCGCCCATTTCGTCGGGCACGTCGCCCTTGGCGCGGGCGCGGGTCATCGGTGCCATGACGATGCGGTTGTTCAGGCGGGTACCGGCGAGATCGAACGGTTCGAAAAGTGCTGCCATATCGTGAATTCCTTCCTTGCTTCGGCCTGATGTGGCTAAAGTGATAGACCAAAGTCTAGGAAATGATTAGCCAGCCAACAATGAATCCTTTCGACTGGCCCGATACAGGAAAGCTATCGCCGCAGAAGGGCGGCCGCTGAATCGCCGCCGTGAGGGGCGCTCAGACCACCGAGGTCATGCCGCCATCGACGAAAACGTTCTGCCCGGAGACGAAGTTCGAGGCGCCGGAGCAGAGGTAGATCAGCGTGCCGACCAGTTCCTCGACCTGACCCCAGCGTTGCGCCGGGGTGCGCTTCTCGATCCAGGCGTTGAAGTCGGCGTCCTGCCATAGCGCCTGGTTCATGTCGGTCTGGAAGTAGCCGGGGGAGAGGCAGTTGACCTGGATGCCGTAGCGCGCCAGATCGGCGGCCATGCCCTGAGTCAGCAGCGCCACGCCGCCCTTGGAAGCGGCGTAGGGCACGATGGTTTCCCGGGCGAGTTTCGACTGCACCGAACCGATGTTGACGATCTTGCCGCTGCCACGTTCCGACATCGCCGGGCTCACCGCCTTCGACACATAGAAGGCGCTGGAGAGGTTGGTGGCGATGACGGCATCCCAGTCGGCGGGGTCGAAGTCGTTGAACGGGCCGCGTTTCTGCAGGCCGGCGTTGTTGACCAGAATATTCGGCACGCCCAGGCGTTCGATCAGCGGATCGATGGCCGCTTTCACCGCCTCGGCATCGGTGACGTCGAACGCCACGGCGTCGACCTTGGCCCCGGTTTCCGCCGCCAGTTTCCGGGCGGCTTCCTCGGCTGCGTCCTGCCGGCGCCCGTGAACGATCACATGGGCACCCTGTTCGGCCAGCCCGCGTGCCAGGGCATTGCCCAGCCCGCGGGTCGAACCGGTGATCAGCGCCAGTTGGCCTTGAATATCGAAGAGATTGGTCATCGTTTTCCTCGTATCGGTGAATGCTCTAGGGTCTGTTGACGTTTCACATGGGCAGC
>NZ_NHOU01000007.1 GCF_002179555.1 Salinicola salarius
ACCGTCATCCACCAGATTTGACAATAACTCCAGTCATCCGATCAACAGCGGCAATGAAGGCAGCGCAAGTAGACATGCTCCAATCGATGGGCGCTGCAGTGTCGGGTTGCTCACGTTTCAACCAAAGACCAGTTCTCAGGAGAAAACTGTAATTACTTTCACGTGTGTGGGGACGTAAGGTGGATGTATCACGCCAGCGACGACACCACATTACCCAAGCTGGGTCGATGCCTTCGATGCTTTTTTCTCGCCAACTGATATAGCCTCGCATACGAATAGGTTTCGACAGGATGCCCATTGCAGCTAGTCCGTGAGATACCTTTCCAATCGATCTCGCAACACCTTCGCTTCGATGCTGCTGACCCTTCAAAAGCAGTTCCTCAGTGAATGTCTCCAGTCGCGGATCGCCATTTTCCAGCATCAATGTGCCCAGTACGCTGGAAAGGAACTGTTCAAGATGAAGCGCAGCATAACCTAGCGATCTCAACGCTCGGCTTAATCGAACGTGCTCATGTCTGAATACTTCATGGCCAAAGATAAAAGAGGCGTATGTCGCCGGGTGCCGGAATTTATCAAGGCGCTGTGGTACTCGAAAACCGCCAAGGTGATAGGCAACAGAAGCAAGGTAAGGTCGTGATCCTGCTTTGCTAATGAGTAAAGTCAGCCACTGTGACTCAGTCCAAAGCCAGTGGGGTTTGCCAGTCTTGCTGATATTCCAGAGAATGGCTGCCACCGAAATGATTGCTAAACGCATGGAAACCCCACTGTGAGTCGCCAGGTCAATGAGCGGTCTCATGAGTCCGGGTATCTCCGATTGTAGATAGCACCAGTCCGAACGGTAAGAACGATTGGAAAGTATGGTCAGTTCCAGATTCGATAGAGTAGTTTGACGTTCGTATTGACTCACATCGAATGGAATATAGTCGGCGGAAGAGGTGTTCATTGTGATACCTCATTCTCGAAGAGTTCACAAAAAATCCGAGCATCTAGGCTGCTTACAGAGTGCGACATCTTTGCAGTTAAGTCTGCTCCCGATAGATGGAGGTAAGCCAACGTGGTTTTGGGATCGCGATGTCCTGCATAGGTGGTTAATTCATGAAGCTTCCAGCCGGCCCGGGCCAGATGGGTCAGACGAAGATGACGAAAGGTATGAGTGCTAATGTGCGATAGTTGTGCCTTCTTTGCCCAGCCTTCAACTGTTTTGCTCCACGTCCAATGAGTCAATGATGAGCCACGATTGCGGTCCGATTCTGATCGAAACAGCGAACCACTTGACCAGCCGGCACGGCGAAGGACATGCATATGCTCGATTAATACTCACATCTACCAATGCCGCCAAGATGTATGGTTTGTACCCACGCAAAGGCAGCATCGCAATCGGGGCGGATGCTGACCTGGTCATCTGGAATGAAGGCGACCCGGTACGGGTTACCAACGACATGTTGCATCACAACGTTGATTACACCCCCTATGAAGGCATGCAGCTAAGTGCATGGCCTGCAGTAACGCTGGCACGAGGCGAGGTCGTCTGGGACGGCGAACCAAGGGCTAAGCCGGGGCATGGGAAGTTTTTAACCTGCGAAAGGCCTGTTCCCGCTCAATCCCGTCGTCGTCAAAATGAACTGCCGCTATGAATGGCACGACCGAGGTAGCAGCGGCATTGCTTCATGCTTGGCGAGAGCGGCGAAATTTGCCGCATGATGGGCTCGGTTTGATGACCGAAACCGACGCTTATCGGGTTCAGCAAATCGTCGCCTCGGAGCTTGGTTGGTTCAGTGAGTCTTCGGTGACAGCCTGGAAGCTTGGTGGAAGCCCAGGGAAGTTGGTCAGCGCCGCGCGTGTCCCGAGCCGCGCAATTCATCTATCAGGTTGGGAGGTTCCTGATGGCTATTGCAACCGGTTCGGAATCGAGGGTGAACTGATCGTACAACTTGGACGAGATGTCGATGGCGATGTCGATCGCGCGGCAGTATATGAAGCGATCGAAGCATGGCAGGTCGGGATTGAGTTGTGCGATACGCGTTTTCAAAATGGTGAGCGAGCTCATCCATTGCTTCGTCTGGCCGACCAACAACTCAACCGCGCGTTGGTTTTAGGGGAAATAATCCACCCTCCCGCAGACTGGTCGGAGCAGGCTGTCGAGGTTTGGGTAGATGGGAGACTGCAGATCTCCGGTATTGGAAGCCATCCCTTCACGGACCCCTTGGCTTCGATACCATGGTTGGCGAGGCATGCAGCGACTCAGAACCGGCCATTGAAAGCTGGTGATTTGTTCGCCACAGGAAGCTGGACAGGCCTGCTTTGGGCCCGGCCAGGCGCAAATGTGAAAGTTGCGTTTCCAGTCTTAGGAGAGGTGTTGCTCTCAACCGGCCCGCTTAGAAACGATTTGAAGATGCCACCCTTGATTTCATGGGGTTGAATCACGATGTTCATACAAACACGGTGAGTTATGGCGAATTGCGCAATCTGATGACGGAGCTGCGCGACAGCTTCTGAAGGTGAGGCGAGCAGGCTCGCCTCTGGTTTTTCGGACAGCCCGTTTTCGGCCGATTCTGTTGAAAAAGTAGCTGTTTCCCCATGCCGCCGGTAAAGCTCTTTCACCGGCACACCGGCCCCTGCCTGCTTGAGAAGTCGAAAATCTGTTCTCCCGTAAAATGCTTTTCACTGCCGTCTCCCGCTCGGAAAACGGACTCCACTAACTTCAGCTTGGGACTGAAATCGGGGAGCAGGTCACTTGCTACTTCAATCGCGTGTTATTAAAGAATCGAATTTATGAAAAAGTCTCCTCCAATACACATGAAGTCACCTTGTAAAAATAATTTTTACAGCAGTGTTCTATTGGATGATTTGCTCACCGCGCTGCGCAGGTTGTCCGGCACCACGATCTCCGGCACGCCGCCGAGGAAGGCGAAGCAACGGGTGTGCGAGCCCAGCCAGTCCGGCAGTTGCTGCGACCAGGTGGCTTCGGCGAAGGTGTAGCCGGACGCACCAAGCACCGCGACGAACATCTGCTCCTGGCGGATCTCGCCGCTATGGCGGTCGATCACCGGCACCGTCTGGCCAGCTTAGTCGACGGATAGCTTCTCGCCGACGCGGTGCTCCTGACGCATCACCACGTCCAGCTTGCTCTGCCAGACTCGGTAATTTTCGCAGAACCAGCTGTACCGGAAGCCCTGCGGCTGGCTCAGGCGGTACTCCTGCCAGAGCAGCGCCAGGGTTACGCCGGGGCGGCGCAGTTCGGCATGCACCCATGCCCAATCGGGCAGGGGCCGCTGCTCACTGGCAACCGCAGGGGCCGGCGGGAACAGTTGCTACTCCAACTCGGCATTCGACAACGAACAGGGCCAGGTGAGACCGCTGGTGGCAAAGCGGCAGAGATAATCACCGGCACTGCTGTGGCTAATGCCCAGGCTGCGGGCGATCTTGCGCACGGACAGGCCTCAGTCGAACTGAGGCGCAACATCTCTCGGATTTTACGCATGGATAAACGCTCCACGGCGACCTCTTCGCTTTGAAAAAGAGGCCGATGGTAGCGAAATCCTGCGTAGCTGCCTGCCAGAAAAGTGTCCGGTTGGCCGTAGAATCACTGTCCGGATGTGCGTGGAATGGGTGTCCGAGTTAGCATGGAGTCCGCTATTTTGCAGAGCCTCCGCGCCGCGTCAGCCGCAGCCCGAGGACTTCATCCGCGGCGACCGCCTGGTGGGTGTACGAGCGCGTCGCCCAGGGGATGGCGGCTGCGCAGAAGTCCGGGGTGTTGGAACTGGGTGGGCTTCGTGACCGACCCGGGCAGCGACCAAGGTGAGCCGAAAGACACCCCCATGAAACTGCATCGGCACGCCCGCTGACGCTGGCGTGTCATCGTCGGCTGCACCGATCACGGACACCAGCATGTGTGAGCGCCTTCGTCGAAGATTCGACGATCACCGATGATGACCAGGCGCGCGGCACGGTTGACGGCGTCGTCCGCTGCCAGTTTTGCCGTCAACTCGGCGCTGATGCCGGCAGGGTCGCCCATGGCCAGGGCGATGATCGGCAGCTCGGATACGTCGTGACGCGGGGGGGAAAGAGCCATGGTGTCTCCTCATCGTGGGGAGCAGCACTTCGTGGGAAGCACTCGCTTGAGGAGGAGATTGCGCTCAAATCTAAAATGTATACATTATACGTTGGTATGGAGGCAGAAATTGGTCAGGGCGCAGTATGATGGCTTCAGACTTTTCGCGGAGGCGTCCTTCATTGAGCGCTTCCAAGCTGAATCGATACATTCCATGCATCAATTTCAACTACTGGTCTGACATTCATGAAGAAGACAACCGTGTCCGCCACGTCATCGCCTCGATCCGCGATTGCCCGGCATTCGCTTCATGATGCGATTACCAGCCACCTTCGTGACATGATCATCGAGGGGGAGCTTGAACCGGGTAAGCGCATCTACGAAGGCCCGTTGTGCGAGCGTCTTGGCGTATCGCGGACCCCCCTGCGGGAAGCGCTGCGCTATCTGGCCAGCGAGGGCCTGGTTGAGCTGACACCACAGCGTGGCGCCTCGGTTCGCCGCTTTTCGGCCAAGGACATTCAAGACATGCTCGTGTTGATTCGCGCGCTCGAGGAGCTGGCGGGGCGCCTGGCCTGTATCGAAGCGAGCGACGAGGAGATCGCCGAGGTGCGAAAGCTTCACGACGACATGCTGGATTACTATCGGGAGGAAAATCGGCTCGATTACTACAAGACCAATCAGCGTATCCACTCTGCCATCGCGGCGTTGAGTCATAACGAGTCGCTGATTCAGGTTCATGCCTCGCTGCAATCAAAGCTCAAGCGCGTACGGTTCATCGGACACGAAGGGCGGGAAAAGTGGGCGGCGGCGGTCGCCGAGCATGAGTCGATGATCAAGGCCCTCGAGGGGAGAAATGCGCCAGCGCTGGTTAATGCGCTGAGCGAACACCTCGAACATGCCTGGGAGCGAGTGCGTGATGTCGTGTCGTAATCGCGGCCAAAGGGTTAAGGAGGGGATTTCCGACATCCATATACTCATAAACCAACTTGCATTGTCGGCAATCTCTTACACGAAAATCAGATCTTAGATCTATTTACTTCCAAGCCGTGGCGCTATGATTTTGGTCCGTTGTAGATCCTTGGGCTCCCCCCGACTTCGGTCGGGGGTTTTTATACCAGGAACTGACCTCCATTTTTTTCAGTCGTCAGCCAGCTGGCCAGAAAATTTAGCCCAGACGGCGCTTTCGACTATTCGGATTTGTCGGTACAAAAGTTACCTCTAAATTAGATATGTTATTTAACACAGGATAATTTATTTTGGGTGAGCGGGGTTTAACGGGCTCATGGGTTGGCAACGAAGCTTATTGGCCGGGTAAAGTCATCCATAACTGAAGCGGATAGATTGAAGAATAGCGGTAACAGCCGCATTCAGGGATAGCGGCATTGAAGCGATCTATTGGATAGATCGCCTTTACTTTCTTTCAAGGATGGCGGTAGAGGAACCCGTGAAGGAAGACGGAGCCATGGAAGCGGTACAGAGCAGTCCGCGACTTTCAGCAAGTTAGGCGTGTGCTGATCGAAAGCCCGGCCGGCCAGCGATGATCGGTCGGGCTTTCTCTTGTCTGATGGGGAGAGCCCATCCTGGGTATCACTACTGGCATGGAGAAGCTTGCAAGTCTAAGTGGTTGGATTTACTATCAAAACCGTTGCGGGTGTAGCTCAATGGTAGAGCAGAAGCTTCCCAAGCTTAAGACGAGGGTTCGATTCCCTTCACCCGCTCCATCCTTGTTTATCCGTCACCTTATCTTATTGCTTATAAATGATTGTTTATAAAGAACAATCGTGATCTTTTGCTCCGCTTGGCCCAGCTTAGGCGCCGGATGGCAGACGAGGCAACGCGAATCTACAGTAGATCCGCTACGCTGATGAGGACAGCTCAGAAAAAGGAGACGTCCTCATGGCAGAAGCCCTTACCAAATGCCCGAAATGTGGTAACGAAACGCTTGATGTTCCCTCTGGCGATGCACCGGATCAGGAGGTTCGTTGTACGTCCTGCGGTGCCGTCGTTGGTAAGAGATCGGACTTTACCAGTGACATGCAGAAGCGAGAGGAGGCTTTCGTCAAGGAAGAGGTTGCAGACAAAGTCGATAGATCGCTTCCGGGCAGCGATACGACGAAAAAGTAAACATTGACTCGTGAGCGGTGATCAAGATCAATAACGCCACTCTCCAGGAGTGGCGTTGTCGGTCACTTCCTGTCATTCATGCCTGGGGCGGCCTTGCGGTCCTATCGGATTTTTGAGCGCCAGGCGAATGGCATTGTCTCTATCAAAGCCTTGGTCGGTCAATTTCTTTACCCGCGTCTTGAGTGTGCCTAGAGGCATCCCGTGTTGTTCGGCGAGAGCTGCCAGACTTTTCTTATCAGAGGTTATCCTTTTTTTTATGAGAGGCTCCACTCGATCCTTCACCATCATCCTCATTACGACCTCATTGTCAGCCATTTGCGATACGCAATATCTCCTATTACGCATTGATATATAAACGGCAGGAGGCCAAGAAAATTTAGGCTTTATATGACTATCAGACAAACTTATTCAGTATTGTCTTCGATGGACGGCTTCTCGAGGCCCAATCAAGGAGCTTGGCCTTGTTATTTGGCTTATTTGGAAGAACTCATACGGCGCTGCTGAGGTCACTGACTCCTGGAAACAGAGTCGAAGAGAGGCTAGATAGCATCGATTAGAGAGCGTGTCATGAAATTGAGCGGTGAGGCGGTGGCCTAAGGCAGGGTGGCGGTTGTTCGCGAGACGCCACAGCCGCCACGATCCTGCGAGGAGCTTTAGCGGGGATTACGATCCGAGCCGGGTTTCGGACCGTTTTTACGCTGTTGGTACTTGTCATAGGCTTGTTTGGCCGTGCGTTTGGCTTTTTCCCGGTTCTCCGGCTTTCTTAGCCAGCTGGCGATGGCCGCGCCGATCATCTTCTTCATGTCATCCTCCTGATTCGGAGTGGTCGAAACACCGGTGCGTTGTTGCAGGATCCCATCTGCGGGAGCCTGGCTCAATCGACGCTCCCGATGGGTGACGTGTCATTACCGTTGAGGCGTTCGGCCTCCATCTCGGCCTCCTCCGAAAACGCATGGCGGGAATGGATCCAGCGGTCATCGCCGCTTTCGTCATAGCGGCTGTCGACGACCAGCCATTCAGGAGCTTGTTGCGTTTCGTTGATGTCGGAATGACGCACGACGAATGAGTTCACGGAATCTCCCTGTCTTGACCGCGTTCTGTCTTGATGATGGCGTCAATCTTGGCAGCTATCCTGCTGATGCGACACCGTTGACATCGAAAAGGGGCCGAGGCCCCTTTGGCTCGCCCCGCAGGGTCACTGGCTCTCGATGGCGTCACCGGCCGCGTCGCTTTGACCTTCGGCGTTGATATCATCGAGCTGGTCGGAATCGGGAACGTCGGTCGTTTCGTCCGTCTCGGACTCGACGGCGTTCAGAGACTCTTCCGTGGCCTGGCTATGGCCCGACGCCGCATCCGACTGCTCGCCGCTGGATTCGGTGACACCGCTACCTTCGGTCAAAGGTTCTTCATTGGCTTCGTAGGCTTCCTCCATCGCCTCGCTCTGCGCGAGCGCGTGGCCTGCTGCGCCCATCAGTAGCATGGCAGTCAAGGAGGCAGTGATCAGATTCTTTCTCATGACAAGGTCCTTTTGCTAGAGATCTACGTGATTAAGAGAACTACGGTGATATAGAGAACGACAGCGTCGAAGATGACGATACCGAACACGATAGGAGGTGGACACGGCAACCACCTACAGTGTCACGCACCTTCACTATAGTTCATAAACCCGATCTGACGGGAGGAATCCATTCCTTATGGCGCTGTTGGCGCCGTTGTCACTAGGGGATGTCGTTGTCGGCTTGAAGTAGGGCGAGGTCGTCGCCATCTCTCGTCATTATGGATTCACGCGTTGTGCGTGGATCCGACGTGGCGGCCAGGAGGATCTGACCATGAATGCTCAAGATTATCTTGCCAAAAAGGGAATCGCGCTCGACAAGGAAGAGGAAAAGCCGCAGTCGCTCGAGGAGAAGGCCTGGGCCCGAGCCAGAGAGGCCATGGAGCATGGCCCTCGCAGCGGCACGCCTCATGACTGGGAGGACTGGGAGCGCCATCATGAGGCGCTGGCTTCCGAGTCCCGCTCGATCAGCGCCAAGGTCAGCTCGCGTCGCTCGTCTCGCGAGGCCCCGGAAGACGATCACGAGTGAGAAGAGCGCCCAGGTCGGCAGCGTTGGAGGCGAAAGAACGCTATGCTGTGACCGGGTGAATCAAGATTTTTCAACGGGATGTCGTCATCTCGTCTACTTTGAGAATCCAAAGGTTTCGGTTTCTCGAAGCACTGGGATTTTTCGAAGTACTGCGATTTTTCGAAGCACTGCAACGGATTGTCGAACACAAACGATGTCGTTCCGAGCATAGGAGGCCATATGGACATCATTCGCATCATCTTCGCTATTCTTCTACCGCCGGTTGGGGTATTCCTGCAGGTGGGGCTGGGGCTGCAGTTCTGGATCAACGTCGTGTTGACGTTGCTGGGGTACATACCGGGCATCATCCACGCGATCTGGATCATCGCGACGCGCTGAGGCTGCGCAGCGACTCGTTCATCGGCTTCCTTCGGGAAGCCGATGTCGTTTCAGCGACTCCGATAATGGTAAAGAATCCGTTCGTCCTTGCGCGGCCCGACGATGCGCCACGCGAGATCGATCCCGTCCTCCGTCAACGTCAGTCTGGCGCTATAGGCATCGGCAGCACACTGATGTACCTCTGCGCTGACCAGGGTGTCATCGTTTTCGACGACCAGGTCGAAGAGCGAGACGGCATCCTCAACGCCACGGCGCTCGTGGGAAAGCGCAATTCGATCCGGGTGGATATCCCAGCGGTAGACGTTGCGCATGGGTACGCTGCGGGTCTGGCCATCCAGGGTGAAGGTGCCCGACTCGAAGAAGCGCACGCTGTGGTTCTCTCGAGTCACCTCGATCCTGCCTTCGCCACGACCATTCCAGCCTACCGCCGAGGCCTGGCCCGATTGCGCGCTGAACACGAAGCGCGAGAGGTTGGGCAACAGCGACTCTAGCCGTATAATGGCTGTCAACTTGTCGTTTTCATAAGGTTGACCATTCATGTCGTATCTCGTCGGTGTCACGGCGTTGTGGGCTTTTTCGTTCAGTCTGATCGGTGTCTATCTCTCCGGCCAGGTCGACAGCTACTTCGCCGTCATGGCGCGAATTTTGCTCGCGACCGCGATTTTCCTGCCGTTTCTGCGTCCCGCTGCCCTGCGCTGGTCTTCCCGCCTCGGCTTGATGGCCATCGGCAGTCTCCAGCTTGGCGTGATGTACCTTTTCTTCTACCAGTCCTTCCTCTTGCTTACCGTGCCGGAAGTGCTGCTGTTTACCATTTTCACGCCGCTTTATATCACGCTTGTCGATGACCTGCTGGCGCGGCGCTTTTCGCCACGCTACCTGGTGGTGGCAGCGTTGGCCGTGGTGGGCGCGGCCGTCATCCGGTATGACGGCGTCACGAACGATTACTGGCTGGGGTTCCTGGTCGTGCAGGGCGCCAACCTGAGCTTTGCGCTGGGGCAGGTCGCGTATCGGCACCTGGCACGCAGCCTGCCCGATGGCGTGGCGCATCGCCACCTGTTCGGCTGGTTCTATCTGGGAGCGCTATGCATCGCCATACCGGCTTTCTGGCTGCTGGGAGACTCGGCGAAGTTGCCCACGACGCCGCTGCAGTGGGGCGTTCTGGGGTGGCTGGGTCTCGTCGCCTCGGGGCTGGGTTATTTCCTCTGGAACAAGGGGGCCTGCCGCGTCGATGCCGGCACGCTGGCGATCATGAACAACGCCCTGATTCCCGCCGGGTTGATCGTCAACCTGGTGATCTGGAACCGGGACGCCGACCTGGCCCGCCTGGGGATCGGTGCCGTGATCCTGGCCGGTTCGCTGTGGCTCAATGCGCGCTGGGCGAAGCGCTCCGGGGTGGTAGCGGCAACGCCGGCGGCCAGTCGTCCCTGACCAAGAAGAGCCGGCATCGCCGATCATCTGGAAGGATCAGCAGCAGATGCGCGGGCCTGCCGGGAGCGCTGAAAGAGTGGGCCAGTTCATGGTCCAGCATCGCCAGCGGCATCGGTTCGGTCGCGGGCGGCGCAAGCCAGTGAGGCTTGGCCAGCCGATGGCCGCGAGTCCCTTCCGGCAGCAACCGGATCAGTGAAGGCCAGGCTTGCCAGTGACACCACAGGCCCTGCTCGGCCCGGGCATTGGCCAACTTCGGCAGTGGCAGACGCCGATTCCACGGGTGATAAAGACATCCCGGCATGATGATGCGCTGTTGCAGCGCTCCAGTGGCGTCCAGGGCCTGGCGCTCGCGATCGGCTGCCGGGGATCGGCCCCCGGGGAGCTGATGAGACGCCAGGCGATGGCATTTGATGGCCAGTGAGTCGAAGCTGCCGATGCCGATCCAGCGCGCGGCATTTCGGTCGTCGCCCGGACCTTGGGGCAGGCCGAGAAAAAACTTGATCGCCAGCTCGGCATGGAAGGTCTGTGGATCGTGGCAACCTCGATTCGCTTCCGTCACCGAGCCCTCGGCCCACCCGGAAGCGTAGAGCAGGTCGAGCTCGCCAAGGGTCTGCCTATTCTCGCGCAGCGCCACGTTATGGGCCAGAAGCCGGGTGCGCGGTGCGTGATCCAGAATCCATTGCCATAGCGTTTCGTGATAGATACCCAGACGCTGTGATCGGCGTGCCAGGCGCCTTTGCTGGAAGCGCTCCCCTTGATCCTCTTGCTGACGCAGCCAGGTGCGCCTTCGTCGCGGTTCCTCCAACCCGAGCTCGGCCAAGGTGGGCCGGCCGACATAGTCCAGCGTCGCCATGTCTGGCGCATGCAGCAGCCAGGCGATATCGCGGACCCAAGGCTGACGAAGCGATGCCAGATCTTCCCGCAGCGCGTCATCGAGAGGGACGAAGGCATCGAGCAAGAGGGAGGCTCCGTGGGGTCGTGCATTGGCCGGCATGACGCTGTACGCCTTCGGTACTCCGCGGTCTCGTCATCGACGGCATTCCATCATTCGGGCTCGCGGTAGAAGTTGAATTCGCGTGTCCGCGCCGTCCGCTCCAGGGTAGCCATCCAGCCCGGTGAGATGCTGCGGTGATGGAAGAACAGCGCGCCGTGGGTGATGTCGGGAAGGGTACCGTTGAGCGCACGGCGCGCCACGTCTCTTGCCGCCGCGTATTGCTCGGGCTCGGTGGCTTCGTCGGGGCGGCCATCGCACCACCACGAGAACTGGCACTGCCCGGTCTCCGAGCCTTGCTGGACGATGTCGCACAGGCTCGATGGAAATTCCGGATTTCCCAGCCGGTTCATGATCACGTTGGCTACCGCCTGCATCTCGCGCTGATCGGTGCCCTTGGCTTCCCAGTAGATCGATCTCGCCAGGCAGGTAATGGCGTCGTCGAGCGGTGCCAGGCCGCGAGGGTCGACCGCCTCCGTGCCCGCTGGTGTCAGTCGTGCCGCGTCCGGGGCCGGTTCGATCTTGTCCGTCTCGACGACGCGCTGTTCGAGCTGCTCGGCTTTCTGGCGGGCGATCTCGGCTTTCGTCAGTGGCGGTTCGGCCAGTGCCGACGCGCCTTGCAATAGCAGACCCGTCAGCAAGAGAGCTCCCGTCAGGCGCCGATATCGATCAGATGGCCTGATCATCGCTGCCGATCGTCTGGATGACCTCGAAGCCTTCGAACTTGGGCGGCCCGAGATAGAGACCCTCGCGGCGGCTCTGGCCGGCGTTGGCGTGGGCGGCACGGAAGGCCTCCGAGTGCGTCCACGCCTCGAAATGCTGGCGGGTGCGCCAGAGGGTATGGGAGGCGTAGAGAACGTGATCTTCCTCCGCCGGACCGCGCAACATGTGGAATTCGACGAACCCGGGCAGCCCCTGAAGATGCGTTTCGCGCTCCAGCCACAGCGTCTCGAACTCCTCGGTGCGTTCCGGATTGACGCGAAAGCGGTTCATGGCGATGAACATGAGTCGACTCCTGATTGGGAAAACCGGCGCCCGGCGGCGAGGGAGCCGTATGAACGAACCGAACGAACGACGTCGCCGCGCGTTTTCGGACATGACCGAGCAACATTGCCAGCATCCGGTGGCAAAAGTCGAGCCGGCAAATGGCGAGTCGGGTCCGTTGACGTCCATGCGAGTTAGTGGACTAATCGAGGCAACAGTTCCCGCTCCCGGTCATCATCCATGGATATTCCGCACCAGCGCCTGGTCTACTTTCGCGTCACGGTCGAATCCGGCTCGTTGCGCAAGGCGGCGGCAAGGCTCGATATCGCCCCCTCGGCAGTCAGCCGACAGATTGCGCTGCTGGAATCGGCCTTCGGGGCGCCATTGCTCGAGCGCACGCCGCGAGGGATCAGGCCCACGCCCGTCGGTGAAATGGCACTGGATTATTGCCGCAGGCGAGGGGAGCTGGACGACGATTTCATCACGCGGCTGGAGGCCTATCAGCGCCTGGAAACCGGTACGATCTCGCTGGTCGTGGGCGAGGGCTTTATCGACGACCTGATCGATGCGCCGCTAAGAGCCTTCGCCGAGCGCTACCGCGGGATACGTCTCGACATCGAGCAGGCCGGCACCGACGAGATCATCGAGTCCGTGGTCGAGGATCGGGCGCATATCGGGCTGATGTTCCATGAGCGAGTGCATCCGCAGATCCGCTTCTGGGCCTCCAGCGGGCAGCCGCTGCTGGCGATCTGCCCCGTCGATCACCCCCTGGCGCGGGAGGCGCATCCGGTCTCGCTGCAACGGCTCGGCGAGATGCCCATGGCGCTGTGGAACACCGGGCATGGTGTTCGTCGGCTGGTGGATCAGGCCTTCGTGCAAGCGGGGCTGCGTCCGCAAGTCGCCGTGGAAACCAACTCGATGGCGGTGCTGCGCCGCGCCGTGGTGGCGGGAATGGGGATCACGCTACTGCCGCGCTTTGCCGTCGCTCGTGAACTGGCCGAAGGGAGTGTCGTCGCCGTTCCCGTTGCCTCGATGCTTTTCCAGAACTCCCAGGCGCACATGATCACTCGGGTGGGTCGGCGTCAGCCTGAGGCCAGTCTCAAGCTGCTGCGTCATCTGAGCGCCTGGATGCAGGCATTCCGCTCGCCCGGCGATCCTTGACTGCCCGGTGTCGGCGTCGTTCGGGTCGTATCTAACGTTGCTCGAAGCGGAGTAGCGTCCCCAGTACGCCGGACGCGATGTCGGCCTGGGTCTCGCTGTGACGGTGGTAGTCGATGCCCTGGCTGTCCCAGCAGGCGATCGCCGCATCCAGGTCTCGGCAGGTAAGCGTAAGCGCCACGGCGCGCGGCGGTTCCGGTTCGATATCGCCGAGGGTCGGGAAGGTCGCCGCCAGTGTCTGGCGATCGAGCAGGTGACAATCGCCCTTGTGGGTATGGATGGTCCAGGCGGTGTCGCTGCCGCGGACCGAGCTGTCGCCGTGAATGCGCCGGAAGTGCTCGATGTCGTAAGCCGGGTCGTCGCTGACGTACCAGACATCGGCGATCGAGGTTGCGGTATTGGCATGAGCTTCCTGCGTCGGATCGACACGAAACAGCTCGGGGCGCAGTTGCTGGCAGAGGAACTGGGTCAGAAAGGGACGTTCCGGATCGTGCAGCATGTCCAGCGCCACGCTCACTTCCTCGTTGCGGCCGCCGGGCAGATGCGCCATGCGGCGGAAGATGATCGGGCACGCCTCGGAAAATCCCCGTGCCGCCACCAGAGCGTGATCGCGCTGGATGCTGTCGCTGTCGAGCGCCACCATGGCGATGCCGTCACCCACCGTGATCAGGCGCGCCTCGATCAGACGACCAAACTGGAAACCGTTGTCGTCCTGATAGTCCAGGCATTCCGGGCGACCGATGCCGATCAGCTCGATGAAGTTGTTGCTGAAGAACAGCAGATGGTTGTCTGTGCCCCAGGGGTGCCGGTGGCGCGAATTGACGTTGAAGCCGAGATCTCTCGCCGCCTGGGCGGCGTGATCGAGATGATTGACCGCCAGTAAGGGGTGATCGATGCCGAAGCTCATGAGCCTTTCATCCGTGGTGTGGTTGTCTGCAGTATTGCCCAATATCGGAATTCCTGAAGGCAGGGTACGGGATAAGCCTTCGGTTTTCTCACCTCAGCGCCGCCATGGCGCGGTCGATGTCTTCCTTCGTGTTGTGCCAATGCGGCGAGATCCGCACCAGGGCGCCGGCGGTCGGCAACCTGACGTTCAAGGGTTCGGCGGCGGTATCGCATACCTTGGCAACGATGCCGGCCGCATCGAGCTTCTGGTGAATCTGTAACGGTGCAGCGTCCGGCAGGTGGATCGTGGCGATGCCGCTTTCCGGCCGTTGCAGCAGCGGCCGAAACCCTCGTTCGCGGGCCAGCTCGTAGACCCGCTCGGTCAGCGTCGTCAGATGTTCGCGCAACGCCTCCAGCGTGATCTGCTGCAGTTCGTTGATCGCCGCTGTCAGCGCGACCTGATTCATGATCGAGACGTCCGAGGCATCGAAGCGCCGCGCCTGGGGGAGGTCGAGAAAACGCTGGGTTTCCCGGTCCAGCCGCAATCCCGCCAGTTCCGGCGCCGGGTTGGGATGCATCATGGCCACTGCCGGCTGGCTGACGTAGAGCAGCGCCATGCCGCGGGGGCCACGGAGCCACTTGCGAGTGGTGGCGACCAGTACGTCGCAGCCGAGCCGGCGCACATCGACTTCAGTCTGACCCAAGCCCTGGGCAGCATCCACGATCAGCGGGCAGTGTGATGGTCGAGGCAGATTCCCCAACGCTTCGACATCGTAGCGACGGCCTTCGATACTGGTCACCAGCGGCGTCAGAATCGCCGCCACGTCCTCGCCGATCTGACCCGCGATCGCCACGGGATCGAACTGACCGTCGGCATCGGTCGCCAGCAGCTCGATGTTGCGTGGCGACTCGTCGCTAAGGCGTCGCAGCAAGACGATATTAGAGGCCCACTCGCCGGGTGCGATCAGTAGACGCCGGCCGGCGAGATTCAGATTACCGACCACCTGGGCCATGAGCTGGGACGTGCTCGTGCCGAAAGCGACCTGAGGTTCGGGAGCGCCGATCAGGGTGGCGGCCCGGGTTCTCGTTGTCGGCAGGTCCCAGATCGCACTTTCGAGACGCTGGCGCGGGTAGGCCGCCATCTCCGCTTCCAGCCACTCTCCTAGACGTGCCGAAACCGCCGGGCTTTGCAGACCGACGGAGGCGTTATTGAGATAGCACAGATCGGATGGCTGCACGGGAGTTCCTGCCTTGGCGGTCGGGTTCACCCTGTATGCTGCCGGGGAATCGCTACCCGCGCCACCTCAATGGGTGCGAATCGAGCAGGATGCCTGCCTCGTTCCAACGAATTCGGGGCAGGCGGGCGACCGAGGCCGCCCGGAACCGATTATTCGTGGCCGCTGCCGTAGCCCATGGCGACGCTGGCTTCGACGCCGGTCTCGACCCAGACGCTCTGCGGTACGGTGTACTCACGCAGACCGTCGAGGCCGCTGGAGCGGCCAAAGCCGCTATCGCGGAAGCCACCGAAGGGCGACATCACGTTGATCGCCTTGTAGCTGTTGATCCAGACGGTGCCGGCGCGCAGTTGGCCGGCGACACGATGCGCCTTGGCCGGGTCCTGCGTCCATACCGCGCCGGCGAGTCCGAAGCGGGTGCCATTGGCGAGACGAATGGCGTCGGCTTCGTCATCGAACGGCATGGCGACCACGACCGGGCCGAAGACTTCCTCGCAGGCGATCTCCATCGAGGCATCGACATCGGCGATGACCGTCGGCGCGAGATAGTAGCCGTCGGCGCCTTCCGGCAAGCCCAAGGGGCGCGTACCGCCGGTGACAACGCGAGCGCCAGCGGCCCTGGCGCGCTCGATCATGCCGGTGACGTGCTCGAACTGGCGCACATTCTGCAGTGGGCCCATGCGGGTGGCTTCGTCTGCCGGCAGGCCGACGGTGATCTGGCTGGCGGCGCGGCCGACGCGTTCGACCACGGCGTCGAAAACATTCCGCTGGATCAGCAGCCGCGACCCGGCCACGCAGCTCTGCCCGGCTGCGGCGAAAACTGCCGCCTGCGCACCCGCCACGGCATCGTCGAGCCGGGCATCGTCGAAGATGATATTGGCCGATTTGCCTCCGAGCTCGAGCACGCTGGGGACCAGCCGACGGGCGCCAGCTTCGGCGATCAGGCGGCCGCTGTCGGGAGAGCCGACGAACACTAGCTTGCTGATACCGTCGTGGCCGGTTAGTGCCGCACCGGTGGTCGGGCCGAGGCCGTTGACGATGTTGATCAGGCCTTGCGGCAGGCCGCCGGATTCGAGCAGGCGGGCGATGACGACCGAGGAGAACGGCGTCAGCTCCGATGGCTTGAGTACCACGCCGTTGCCCGCGGCGATCGCCGGTGCCAGCTGCCAGGCACAGGTGAACATGGGCGCGTTCCACGGCGTGATCTGACCGACCACGCCGAACGGCACGTGGCGCACGTAGTTGAGGTGCGAGGTGGGCACCGGGATGACCTCGCCGTGCTGCTTGTCGCACCAGCCGGCGTAGTACTCGAACATTTCGCGAACCTTGCCGACCTCGCCGCGGCAGTCGCGGATCGGCTTGCCGGCGACCACGCTCTCGAGCTGGGCGAGCGCCTCTTCATGGCCCTCCAGGCGACGAATGGCAGCGTTCATGCGGCGGCCGCGTTCGCTGGCAGTCAGCGCCATCCATTCGACCTGAGCGCGCGAGGCGGCTTCGACAGCCTGGTCCAGCAGGTCGGCGCCGGCATCGCGGTAGGTGATCAGTTCGCCGCCGGTAGCCGGATTCGTCAGCGCGATGGCCTCGCCCCGGCCGGCGACCAGATCGCCATCGATCCAGTTGGAGCAGGGCAGCCCTCCGGCTTCCGGCGACAAGCCGAATTGGGTCAGGAGATCGCTCAACGTCTGCCGTGCCTGGATATCCAGTGCATTCATGCGGAGATCTCCTCGTCGCTGGCAGAGGATTGGACGAAATCGATGCCGGCCTGGGCCAGGATCGGTGAGGTGATGTGGTTGAAATCATCGCCGTCAGCAGGTCGCGTCGAATCAGCATGCCAACCTTCGACGACACGCTGCAGCAGTTCAAGATCGAGCTCAAGGCCACTGGCGGCATCGCGCGCCAGGCGCAGGTCCTTGCGCATCAGGCCGCTGGTGAAGCCGGAATCGAAGCGCCCGGAGAGAATCCACTCAGGGAAATTGACTTCGCTGACGGCACTGCGGCCCGAGCCGCTGTTGAGACCGGCCAGACAGGCCGCCGGGTCGACGCCGGCCCTGGCGGCAAGGGTCACCGCTTCGGCGGTGGCGATCAGGTTGGTGGCGCAGAGATAGTTGTTGGCCAGCTTGACGACGTGACCGCTACCCGGCCCGCCCACATGAGTGCGCTTGGCGGACATCGCTTCCAGCATCGGCATGAGGCGCTCGATTGTTGCCATGTCGCCGCCGAGCAGCATGCCGAGCTGGCCGTTCGCGGCCCCCCTGGGGCCGCCACTAACCGGCGCATCCAGCCATTCGAGACCGGCATCGATCACCTTGGCGGCGAGTTCGCGGCTGACCACCGGATCGCTGGTGGAGGAGTCGACGATGACGCTGCCCTTGGGGGCCAGTTCGAGCAGCCCGGGTGACCTTTCGATGACTTCACGCACATGTTCAGAGGTGGGCAGTGACAGAAGGTACACATCGCTGGCCGGCAGGGATTCAGGGTTCACGGTGGCAAGACCCTGCTCGGCGAGGCGCTGGCGCGCCGCTTCGAACACATCGCTGCCGGTGACGTCGAAGCCGGCGCCGTGAAGCGTCAGCGCCATGTTGCCGCCCATCTGGCCAAGGCCAATGACGGTGATTTTCATGAAGCTCTCCTGGATTGTTCTTGGAATGAATCGCTCTGGAATGAATTGCTTCGGTATGGCGAAACCGAAACCGAAACCGAAACCGACGCCGTCGTCACTCGTTCAGCAGTTTCTGCACTAGCGCCTGCCAGTAGGCAACGCCGAACGGGGCGATGGCGTCGTTGAAGTCATAGGCCGGGTTGTGCAGTGCTGCGCTGTCGCCGTTGCCGAGCCAGATGTAGGCCCCCGGGCACTGCTCCAGCATGAAGGCGAAATCCTCCGATCCCATGCTGGGCGCCATGTCACGGTGGACCTTGCCGATACCCGTGAGCGTCTCGAGCACTTCGGCACAGCGCGCGGCATGCTGGGGAGTATTGATCGTCGCCGGATAGCGTGCCTGATAATCAAATTCGGCCTTGAGACCATGAAACTGCGCGGTGGCATCAACGGCGTCGCGAAAGCGCTGCTTCAGCTTGGCCTTGAGTGCCGCATCGAAGCAGCGCACGGTGCCGCGCAGCTCGACCGTCTCGGGGATGACGTTGTAGGCATCGCCGGCATGGAACTGGGTAATGCTGAGCACGGCGGACTGGTGCGGCGGCGTCTCCCGGCTGATCAGCCCCTGCAACTGGTTTGCCAGCTGGCAGGCGGCGAGCACCACGTCCGTACCCAGATGCGGCATGGCCGCGTGACAGCCTTGCCCCGTCAGGCGCAGGGTGAAGACGTCGAAGGCGGCCATGACCGGGCCGTCGTGCACCGCCGCCTCGCCGACGGCGAGCCCTGGCCAGTTGTGCAGGCCGTAGACCGCATCCATCGGGAAGCGCTCGAACAGGCCTTCCTCGACCATCACGCGGCCGCCGCCTTCGCTCTCTTCGGCGGGCTGGAAGATACAGTGAACCCGGCCGGCGAAGTCCGGAGCTTTCGCCAGTGCGCAGGCAGCGCCCAGCAGCATCGTGGTGTGGCCGTCGTGGCCGCACGCATGCATGCGACCCGGTATCGACGAGCGGTAGTCGATATCGTTGAGTTCCTCGATCGGCAGGGCATCGATATCGGCACGCAGCCCGATGGCACGGCCCGGGCCTCGGTTCCCCTCGATGGTGACAACGACGCCGGTGCCGCCGCCCAGGCCGGTGACCGGATCAAGGCCGTGTTCGCGCAGAATCTTGACGATACGTTGGCTGGTGCGGGTCTCCTCGAAGGCGATCTCCGGATGACGATGGAAATCGCGGCGCCATTCGGTCAATGTTTCAGGATCGGGATAGACAGCGGGTTGATTCATGATCTCCTCCGGCAATGGCTCATGATCTACTCGGATCATCGAGTGGCGCGCTCTGCATAGGTTGGGCTTGCAGAGGTGGAATAGGCCGAGCGCGCCGATGAAAGGACGTTTACAGCAGTGTCTGGTTTACAGCAGCACCTGATTTACAGCAGCGCTTGATTTATAGCAGTACCTGGGCCACGACCGCCGAACCGACATAGGTGCCGGTGAATACCAGCAACGAAATGATGATCAGCTTCCAGCCGGTCTGGCGGAACATCGTGAATTCGCGACGGCTGAGCGCCAGACCGGCGTAGGCGAGCACCGGCGTGACGATGGCGAGAAAGTTGACCGCGGCGAGCTGGTCGACGATCCATCCGCTGCCGGGGAAGAACGGCAACGTCATGACGATACTGACCAGCGATACCCAGGCGACGCCGGGCAGATAGAACGGGGCCGCCCGCGTGATCACCAGGCCGATCAGGGTCATGACGTAGAGAATGATCATGCCCGGCAGGGCGTCGATCAGCGAGGCGCCGTTGATGGTGTTGGCGATCCAGCCGACCACGCAGGCCATGGCCAGTACCGCGGCGGTCTTGCCGAGATGGGCCTCGGGGCGTTCTTCACTGGGGAAATCGGCATCATTGCCATTGGCGGCCATGGCGCCGACCGAACTCGTCGCACGACTGCGCCCACCCAGGCGACGATACAGCCATTCAGCCATGGGCAGCGCGATGAACAGCGAGACATAGAGCCCGGTAGCGTAGGTCAGCAGGTTGCTGGCACCGGCGAAGGCGAGCAGGTCATCCGCGAGATCGGGCGCTGCCCCGGCCAGCGCGCCGGAACACGCCGCGACCATGCTGCCGCTGCCCACGCCGCAGGCCATCGCCAGTGCCCGCGGATCGAACCAGTCCAGCGAGGCCAGATAGCCGGCCATCAGCGCGAACCATAGCGTGCCGAACATGGTACCGACGACATACACGCCCATGACGCCGATCCCCTCCGGCCCCTTGAGGCCGTACTTGTCGGAGATGATCGCGATGTTGGGTTCGCGGGCGATCGAATAGGTGGCACCGATCGCCTCCCGCCCCATCTTGAGCACCAATACCGCTACCGGCAACGCGACCAGCATGGTGCCGAGGTTGCCCAGCTCCTGCAGGATCAGGGCAGGGCCGGCGCTGATGATCTGATCGATGGCGGGGCCGATGGTCGAGCCGAAGCGCGCGATGAACGGCATGATCGAGATCAGGATCAGCGGGGTCGCTGCCTGGCTGAGGCTCTCGGGGAGAAATCGCTTCGTCCCGGAGAACAGGTGCGGATTGAGCAGTACGCCGAGAACGAAGGCGTAGAACAGCGGCAGCAGGAGCAGCGTGCCGGGCCCGAGCGGAATCTTTAGAATGCCGACCCATTCGCTGAGCAGTGACAACACGACGACCAGCAGGTGCAGCCGCCAGTTGAGCAGTTGGGAGAGGGGCATCGATCTTTACCTCTTTGTTGTTGGTGGTGAGGTCATCCACCGAGTATCCAGAGAGAGCGTGATCGAATGAAAGGCGTGAGGTGTTCTGTTTTTTGGATGACTGGAACGGGATCAGCCATTCGCAACGAAAAACGGGGTGAGCCAAGGCCCACCCCGTCAATGCGATCATGATCGCAGCTGCCCGTCGGTTATCGGGCTAGGCGATCACTCTTCCGGCAGTGCGTACACCACGACCTGATCGCCGACCTGATCCTTGAGGATCGTGTTGCCGCCGGCCACGAAAGCGACGTACTGGCGGCCTTTGTACTCGTAGACCGAGGGATTGGCGACGGCAGGCGCCTGGGCCTGGTCTTCCCACAGCTCTTCACCGGTCTCGAGCGAGTAGGCACGCAGCTTGGCATCCATCGATGCGCCGATGAACACGACACCACCCGCGGTCACGGCCGGACCACCGATGGTCGGCGAGCCCCACCTCTCGGGCATGAAGAAGCCGTACTGTTGAGAGGCGCCGACCGGCTTACGCCATTTCACGTCACCGGTATGCATGTCGATCGCCACCAGTTCACCGAAAGGCGGTTCCCAGCACGGCATGCCGAGCCAGTTCATCGCCACTTTCAGGCGCATGCCATAGGGCGCACCTTTCTGGGGGGCGAAGCCACTTTCGTTGCCGGAGCCGCTATCGGCCTCTTCGTAGTCTTCACGGTTGTACAGCTTGACGTACTGCACGATATGCGAGGTGTTGACGATGGCGGTCTGGCTTTCGGGATCGAACGCCACGCCACCCCACTGCACGCCGCCCGAGCTGTCCGGGTAGGTCAGTGCACCTTCGCCTTTGGTGGTCGGCGGCGTGTACATGCCTTCGTACCAGAGGTCGTCCCACAGGCGCGAGCATTGGCCGCCGCCCACGGCGTCGGCGAGACCCCAGATCTTGGGTTTCTCGGATTGATCCAGCAACGGCGCCGGTTTGGTCGGGAAGGGCTGCGTCGGTGCATAGACTTCACCCTCGACGGTGCCGTCGCCCTGCGGTACCGGACGCTCCTCGATCGGCCAGACATCTTCGCCGGTCAGACGGTTGACCACGAACAGGAAGCCCTGCTTGGTCGCCTGAACCAGCGCCGGGATCTGCTCGCCGTCGACAGTGATGTCCATCAGCGTCGGGGCGGAGTTGATGTCGTAGTCCCAGATATCGTGGTGAACCCACTGGCGGGACCACACGACTTCACCGGTCTCGATATCGAGCGCAGTGGTCGAGGTTGCCAGCGGCGCCTCTTCGGTGCGGTTGCCGCCCCAGTAGTTCGGTGACGGCGAGGAGACCGGCAGGTAGAGCAGGCCGCTCTCGCGGTCGGCGGACATGTGCGTCCAGACGTTGGCGGTACCGCTCTTCTCGCGCATCTCGTCGGAAAGCGCCTGGAACGTCCATTCGAGCTCGCCGGTCTGGGCGTCGAGCGAGAAGATCGTTCCCGGCGGCGCCTGTTCGTAGGCCCAGTCCATGCCGGCCCAGCCGAGCATCAGATGGTCGCCGACCACGGTCGGTGGCTGGAGCACGGAAAGCGGCCACTCGGCGTGGGTGTCGTTCCACTGGTTGACGTTGAGCACGCCGTTGTCGGCGAAGCCCTTGCAGAGTTCGCCGGTATCGGCATCCAGCGCGAACAGCTGCGCGTCCATGGTGCCCATGTAGACGATCTTCTGGCACGGTTCGCCGGCGACCGGATTTTCGGCTTCCCAGTAGGAGACGCCGCGGTTCTTCAGCACCGGCTGGGTCAACGCCTCGCGCGAGGATTTCGTGTCGAAGCTCCACTTCTCTTCGCCGGTGCCCGGGTCCAGCGCAATCAGACGATAGAAGGGCGTACCGATGTAGATCGTGTCGTTGGCGAAGACCGGGGTCGCCGACCATACCGTCGCCGGGATGTCGCCGGAGCCGTCGGAGATATCGCCGGTGTGGTACTCCCAGACTTTCTCCAGTTCGCCGACGTTATCCGCCGTGATCTGGTCGAGCGGGCTGTACTTCTGAGCGTTGAGCTGACCGTGGAAGCTGTCCCAGGTCGGCTTCTCCGGCACCAGCGGAATCGGCGGCCGGTTGGCATTCTCCTGGTCGCTCGAGCCCGCGACGCTGACGTTCTGTGACCCAGAACTCTGGGAGTCAGAACTCTGGGAGTCAGAACTCTGGGAGTCAGGACTTTGGGAATCAGAGCTCAGGGAGTCGGACGACGACTGAGCGTCGCTCTGGCCCGATGTCTGGCTGGCGTCGGCTGGCTGATCCTGGGCGAACAGCGGGACCGGGGCGAGCAGTAGCGCCAGTGCCGTGGCGGTCCCCAACCGCTGTGCGGTGAGTTTCAGTGCAGGCACGGGCATTTGGGGCAAGGAAGTTGGCATGAATCGGCTCCTCATAAATGGGCTGGTGACTTGGAAGCAGCTGGACTGGCCATGTCCAGCAGCAGGCCGATCAGGCCAACCACCATGGCGGCCGTCAGCCACCACTGATGCAGCAATAGCCCGGCGAAACCGGTGCCGACGAGATCCAGCAGGATCAACACTCGCAGCGCCACGCGTCCGCTGCGGCAGGAAAGCGGAGCCAACACCAGCGTCATGATGACCAGCGCAATCGACGTGAGGATGACGACGAGGGCGCCAAGCGTACCGTCGACGCCGGTCAGCGGAGTGAAATAGGCATAAAGCGATACGGCGAGCCCGGCAAGCGAGGCCACCAGCAGCACTATGATGCCCGCCCTGAATGATCGAGATTGGGACATGAGGTCGTTGTCTCCTGATGAGATCGATTGGTGCACCTGGCGGCTGTTTCTGCATCGTTCTGATGTTGCATCAGGCCAATTGATAGTGTCGAAACAGTCGGGTGTGGTTACGTGTGCGCGGAATCCACACGCCAGGCAGACTAAAGTGTAGGATATTTTCGGACGTTAGCGTGGAAACGATTGATTTTTTTGACGGAAACTTTGAGCGTCGCGGCGGTCCGTTTGCGGCAAAGCAAGCGCAGCCAGCATAATGGCCGACCGTCACGCCGCGAGAGTCACGTTGTATGGAATCGTTCAACACCATCGGTCTGATTGGCCGTCTGGGCAGCGACAAGGTGGTCGAGACGCTCAAGCGCCTGGTGATCTTTCTCGAGCGTCATGGTCTCGAGATCGTGATCGAGGATCGTACCGCCGCACTGCTTTCCGGCCATGGCCACAGGGAAGCCCGGCGCCGGGAGCTGGGCACGTTGTGCGATCTGGTGATCGTGGTGGGCGGCGACGGCAGCCTGCTGGGGGCGGCGAGGGCTCTGTGCCATAGCGCGACGCCGGTACTCGGCATCAACCGTGGGCGGCTGGGCTTTTTGACCGATATCTCTCCCGACGAGGTCGAACAGAAGGTGGCCGAGGTGCTGGAAGGGCAGTACGACACCGAGAGACGATTTCTGCTCGAGGCGGAGCTCTATCGCGGCGAGCGTCTGATCGGTTCCGGCACTGGTCTCAACGACGTGGTCGTGCATCCCGGCAAAGCTGCTCGGATGATCGAGTTCGAGCTTTTCGTCGACGACCGCTTCGTCTATTCCCAGCGCTCCGATGGCCTGATCATGGCGACACCCACCGGTTCCACGGCCTATGCGCTTTCCGGTGGCGGTCCGATCGTGCATCCGGGGCTGGAGGCGATCACGCTGGTGCCGATGTTCCCGCATACGCTCTCCAGCCGGCCGATCGTGATCGATGCCGCCAGCGAGATTCGCGTGCATATCGGCGATATCAACCAGGCCTATCCCCATGTCAGCTGCGACGGCCAGACTCGCGTCGTCTGCAAGCCTGACGACATCCTCTACGTCCGTCGCCACGCCGAGCGCCTGACGCTGATTCACCCACGCGGGCACAGTTTCTTCGAAGCCTGCCGCTCCAAGCTGGGTTGGAGCAGCAGGCTGGGAGACTGACATGGCGCAGGACAGCGAGATCGACGGCTACGATCTGATCGGAGATGTCCATGGCTGCGGCCGGAGCCTGATCCGGCTGCTGGAGAAACTCGGATACCGGGCAGAAGATGGGGTGTTTCGCCACCCGCGCCGCCGGGTCATCTTTCTGGGCGACCTGATCGATCGCGGGCCCACCATCCGGCTGGCGGTTTCCGTTGCCAAACGCATGGTCGACGCCGGCGAGGCGCATATCGTGATGGGCAATCATGAAGCCAACGCGCTGGCCTACTGTCACGAGGCGCCAAGCGACAGCGAGCGCGAATGGCTTCGCGATCATACCCCGCGCAACAATCGCATCATCGGTCGTACGCTGGAGCAGTTTCACGATTTTCCGCTGGAGTGGGAAACCTGCCTTTCCTGGTTCATGACGCTACCGCTGTGCCTCGATCTGGATGGCCTGCGGGTGGTGCATGCCTGCTGGGACGAACTGTTGATCGCCGACTTTCTGGCGCGTTGTCCCGATGCCCGAATCGACCGCGATTTCCTGGTCGAATCGACACGGCATGGCAGCCTGGCGCACCGCGTGCTGGATCGCCTGACCCGGGGCACCCAGATGCCGCTGCCGCCCGGCGTCGAGATTCGTTCGGGGGACGGATTCACGCGGCGCTCGTTCCGTACCCATTTCTGGTGTCGAAACCCGCGCACTTACGGGGATGTGGTCTTCCAGCCCGACAATCTGCCGCTGGGACTCGAGGATCGCCCGCTGGACGACAGTGAACGGGAACGGCTGACCTACTACCCGGAATCGGCGCCGCCTCTGTTCGTGGGGCATTACTGGTGCAAGGGCGTACCGGCGTTGCCGCGAGCGAACATCGCTTGCCTCGATTACAGCGCGGTGAAGTACGGCCGGCTGGTGGCTTATCGCTGGGACGGGGAGTCGCGGCTCGATGCCAATCGCTTCGTCTGGGTCGACGTGTCTCAGGAAGGGATTCATGACTGATGCCGTTGCGGCATATCAGGGAAATTGCATTTTTTTACATTAGCCGCAGCTAACTGATTTGGCGGATTTTTTACCGTTACATGAAACGGATCAGGGAAAAAATGGGAAATTTTTCGCCGCGTGCGGGAACTCCTGCCACTGACGACCCTCAAAGTCAGTGTTCCCTTGAATGATCCCTTGCTCTTATCCGGCGGCCCTCCCGCCGGATTTTTCTTTGTTGGGTCTGTAAAATTTCGCGGTGCCTGTAGAATGGCGATTTCGAACCCGTCACGGGTTCGCGCTCCATGACATTTCCATGCTGGGCTTCAGCGCCCTGCGTCTCAGCATCGGGCTTCTCGATATTCTCTCGGTAAGCGGGTCGGACATCTTCCATGTACAAACTCCTCGAACTGCCTGGCGATCTGGATACGCGTCCTCTGAGGCAGGCGCTCTGGGCGCACCACATCGGCCATCGCTTCACGCATCAGGAGAATCGGCAGGTGCTGTGGATTGCCGATCCCGATCAGAGAGACGCGGCCGCGCGACTGATCGAGCTCTGGCACCGGGGGGAGCTGGACACCGCTTCCACGACCGGAGCACCACGGCGTCGGCCCGGTATCACCCGCCAGGCGTTCGGACAGGCACCATTCTCGGCCGGGCTGATCGCCGTCTGCGTGCTGATCTTCCTGGCCATGATCTTCGCGGGCGATGCCATCGTTCGCGCTTTCACCATCGTGCCGCTCGACATCGTCGGCCAGCGGCTGGTGGCGGGGGATCTCGTCTCCGACACCCTGGCCGGCGGCCAGATATGGCGTCTGTTCACGCCGGCGCTTTTGCACTTCGGCTGGATGCACCTGATCTTCAACATGCTGTGGGTATGGTATTTCGGCCGTCAGGTCGAAGCGATCCAGGGATGGCGCCGGCTCGGCCTCATCGTGCTAATCGCGATGCTGGCTTCCAACCTGGCGCAGTACGTCACCGGCATCGTGCTGTTCGGGGGCATGTCGGGGGTGGATTATGCGCTGCTCGGCTACGTGTGGCTGATGTCTCGCCGCCGGCCGGAAAGCGGCTTCTTCGTGCCCCAGATGCTGATGGTCTTCATGCTGGTCTGGATGGTCTTTACCATGACCGATCTTGCCGGGGCCTTCGGCTTCGGTAACGTCGCCAACGAGGCGCATCTGGGCGGATTGCTGATCGGGCTGTTCATGGGCTGGTTCGCCAGCCGCAATGCATCGGGAGGCGCCGGGCACGACGCTTCAGGAGAAAGCTCTTCAGGAGAAAATAAGTGAGCGAGATGAATTTCGACCGCATGGTCGCGCAGATGACCCAAGAGATGTACGAGAATTTCAAGCAGGCCATTCAGTTGCGTAAATGGCCCGACGGCCGCCGCTTGACCACCGAGCAGACCGAGCTGTGTCTGGAAGCGGTCATCAAGTACGAAATGATCCATGAGGTGCCGGCGGAACAGCGCGTCGGTTATCTCGAGCGCAACGAATGCGCCTCCGGCAATCACGCCTCCGCCGAGGAAGCCGCGGTCAAATGGATCAACTGATCCCGGCCGCGCAGGTCGCGAGCGAGTCCGGCCGCTTTGCCAGCGGCCAGCTCCGCAAGCTCGATATCCGGTTGCCGGCAGAGAACGGCCAGGCGGACTACACCCTGCGGGCCGGCGAGCAGCGGATGGGGCTCAATGCCTGGCTGGGGCAGCGTGTCCGGTTGCACCATACTGGCGAGATCCACTGCGTCGAATGCGGGCGATCCACGCGCAAGAGTTTCGGTCAGGGGCATTGCTACCCCTGCTTTTCCTCGCTGGCGCATTGCGATCTCTGCATGATGCGTCCGGAGACCTGTCACTACTTTCAGGGCACCTGCCGCGATCCGGCCTGGGGCGAACGGCACTGCTTCCGCCCGCATACCGTTTACCTGGCCAACGCCTCGGGTCTCAAGGTCGGTATCACGCGAGGCACCAATACACCGACGCGCTGGCTGGATCAGGGGGCGATCCAGGCGCTGCCGATTCTCGATGTCGACACGCGGCAGCAGTCCGGGCTGGTGGAGACGCTGTTCAAGTCGCACGTCTCCGATCGCACCAACTGGCGTGCGATGCTCAAGGGCGAGGTCGAGCCGCTCGATCTGATCGCCGAGCGTGACCGCCTGCTGGCCCGGCTCGAACCGGGGCTGGCAGCGCTGCGCCAGCGCGTCGGCGAGGACGCCATCCGGACGGTCGACGACGCGCTGCCGCTGGCGATCGACTACCCCGTGCTCGAATGGCCGCGCAAGATCGTCTCGTTCAATCTCGACAAGTCGCCGACGGTCGAGGGCACCCTGATGGGGCTCAAGGGGCAGTACATGATCCTCGATACCGGCGTCATCAACCTGCGCAAGTTCGCCGGCTATCAGGTCTCGGTGGCGGCCGAGGCCGCGTGATGACGCCAGGCCGGGCGGATCAGCGCGGCTTGTGCTCGAGCTGGCGCTCCATGCGCTTGAGAAATACCGACATGACCTGCTCGTAGAGCGCATCCTTCAGCACCACGTCTTCCACGCCGGCATCCAGGTTGGGATTGTCGTTGACCTCGATGACCACCACGCGATCACCGATCTGCTTGAGATCGACCCCGTAGAGGCCGTTGCCGATCAGCTTGGTCGCCCGCAGCGCCGCCTTGACCACCTGCGGTGGCACCTCCGACGGATCGTGGGTGGTGAAGCCGCCGCTGCGGGTCTTGCCGCTGGAGTGGTCGTAGATCTGCCAATGGCCGCGTGCCATGTAGTAGCGGCTGGCGAAGAGGACCTGGCCGTCGAGCACGCCGATGCGCCAGTCGAAGTCGGTCGGCAGCCACTCTTGCAGCAGCAGCAGCGCCGAAGACTCGAACAGCTTGGGCGCTTCCGCCTCCAGCTCTTCACGCGAGCGAATCTTGACCACGCCCTTGGAAAAGGCGCCGTCCGGCACCTTCAGGACCAGCGGATAGTCCAGATGGGCGAGCTTCTCGTCCAGTCGGCTCATGTCGCCGCGATGAAGCAGCTGGCCGCGAGGCGCGGGAACCTTGTGAGTGCCCAGCAGCTCGTGGAGAAAGATCTTGTTGGTACAGCGAAGGATCGACTGAGGATCATCGATCACCACCAGCCCCTCGTGCTCGGCCTTCTTGGCCATGCGGTAGGTGTGATGGTCCAGCCGAGTCGTCTCGCGGATGAACAGGGCGTCGAACTCGGCCAGCCGGCCGGCGTCCCGATGGGTGATCAGGCTGACATCGATGCCCAGCCGCCGGCCGGCGCGAATGAAACGCTTGAGCGCCCCCTTGTTGCTGGGCGGCAACTTCTCTTCCGGATCGATCAGGATCGCCAGATCGAAGCGATAGCGACGGCGTGCGCGTGGCGTGCGCCAGACCCGGGTCGAATGGCGGTTCAGCGCCGTCGCGAACAGGTCTTCCTCGCCGGACTGCAGCGCCGTCAGCGCGATGGGCTTGAGCCGCGCCAGGCGCCAGACGTTCTGGCGCTTCTCGAAGCGGGCTTCCAGCAGCGGGTGAGGCAAGCGCTCGAACAGGCGCCGCGCCAGGCGCTGCAGCTCCGGTTCCCGGCACTCGCCGAAGAAGACGCGCAGCGTGAAGGATTCGCCCTCGAGAACGCCGCGCTTGTTCAGCTCCATCAACAGCGGGTCGATGGCGGCCAGCTGCATGTCGATCAATGCCTTGCGCGAGAGCTGGTTGAGCGTTTCCACGCTGGGCAGAACACGCTGGTTGCGCGCCTGGGCCAGCAGCGAAACGTAATAGCCGGTTTCCAGATAGTCGAGATTGGCGCACAGGTTGATGACGTGCGTGGCGTCATCCGCCGTTGCCGCGCCATCCAGCGCGAGAAACTCATCGGCGCTGATCAGATCCTCGGAGGGGTAGTAAGGTTGCCAGTCGGCAAGGCGATCAACGACGATACGCAGGCGTGACATGAATCGGTGGCTCCTTTTCCGACATCTTCCCGTTGGGGTGGTCGGCGATCGATGCGGCAAGCTGCCGGGGCTGCAAAAGGGAAATAGCATGCGATGATGTGAAGGCGGCGACAAGTCGTTGCCGGCGTGAAATAATTTCAGCATCGTCGGCGTCATCGCCTCGGCGACTGCCCGCCTGACGGGCCACCGGCGCGGTCCCGGTCGAACGAAGGCCGTGGCTGCACCCAGATCCCAGATGAATCAGATGAGAGCGCACGCATGCTCCGCACCATTCGCTACGGCCTGCCTGCCGATTGCGACGCCTTGTATGAATTGGAAGAACGCTGCTTTGACAGTGATCGCTTCAGCCGCCGCCAACTCGCACACCTGCTGACCCGGGCCAACGCCGCCAATCTGCTGGCGGTCGCCGAAGACCAGCGAGTCATCGGTTACGGCACGCTACTATTCCGGCGCAACAGCACCACGGCCAGACTCTACTCGTTCTGCGTCGATCCGGCCGCTCGCGGTACCGGCCTGGGACGGGAACTGCTCCAGGCGCTGGAGGATACGGCGCGAGAGCGGGGCAGCCAGCGCATGCTGCTGGAAGTTCGCGCCGACAATCGCGTGGCGATGGGGCTCTACCGCCGGATGGGGTTCATCGCTCATCGCTGGCTGGAGGACTATTATGCCGACGGCTGTGCCGCCTGGCAGATGGATAAGCGACTCGACCCGCCCGAGCCGCCCGAGTCGCCGGCTGCCGACTGATACCGGCCGCGGACCGATTCTGGTCGCATCGCGGCTCCACTTTTGATTGAGGACCGAGGCTCATGCCATCTTTCGACATCGTTTCCGAATTCGATCGCCACGAAGCGACCAATGCCGTCGACCAGGCGAGTCGTGAAATCCAGACCCGCTTCGATTTTCGCGGCGTCGACGCCAGCTTCACGCTGGAAGGCGAGACCGTCTCGATCGAGGCGGACGCCGAATTTCAGCTCCAGCAGATGATCGACGTACTGCGCAACAAACTGATCGCCCGCGGCATCGACCCGCGCTGCATGGATATCCAGGACGCCCAGACTTCCGGCGTCAAGGCGCGCCAGCAGATCAAGCTCAAGCAGGGCCTCGAACAGCCCGACGCCAAGGCGATCGTCAAGCTGCTCAAGGATTCCAAGCTCAAGGTCCAGGCCGCGATCCAGGGCGACAAGGTTCGCGTCAGCGGCAAGAAGCGCGACGACCTGCAACAGGCGATCGCGCTGCTCAAGAGCGAGGACGGCCCGGACCTGCCGCTGCAGTACGATAATTTCCGGGACTGACTGTCGTTATTCTTGCTTCCCCTCGCTGCTTTTCGTCCAGCTGTTTAGCCTCTTCCCGACGTCCTTCGCTTGTCTTGCGAAGCGGAGGCGTTGGTCATTTCGGACGTATCTTCTCTCCAAATTCTGAGTTCTCTCCCGTCTGCCTAGCCGAGCGCTGAAGTCTGCCTCTTCTGATTTCCGTTATTAAACTTTGGTCTCGAAATCAGACTCAGAGGTAAATCTTCCGACTCCAGGGATAAATCCCGTATCGATAGGCAATGCATCCAAATTACTCACGCTCATAGACTCCCCAGCACAGGGCCATGCCCATCGGGGAGTTTTCGATGCATTCAGAAGTATTGCTCGACCAGAACCAGCAGCGCTCCTATATCGGCAAGCGTCAGGCTCGTGTCGAGGATGAAGCGCTTTTGCGAGGGCTGGGACGCTACGCTGACGACCTCGCCACGCCACCCGGGACTCTTCATGCGGCGATCGTTCGCTCGCCCCATGCTCATGCCGAGATCAAGCGGGTCGATATAGACGCAGCCTTGCAGATGGCGGGGGTGCGAGATGTATTGACTGGCGAAGACGTCAAGCGTTGGGCGTTACCGTTCCCTGTGGGAGTGCGTAAGCCCATGGAGCATTGGTGTTTGGCCGTCGACAAGGTTCGTTACGTGGGTGAGCCGGTGGCAGTGGTCATCGCCGAAGACCGTTATCTGGCCGAGGATGCGCTAGACGCGGTCAAGGTCGAATACGAGATTCTGCCCGCGCTTGTCGATCCCGAAGCGGCGGCCGGTGACCGGGAGACGCTGCTGCACGATGCCGTGGGCGATAACGTCGTCAACGATCGTCACTTCCGCTACGGTGAACCCGAGGCCGCATTTCGGGCGGCGGATCGCACGCTCTCGCTCAAGGTACGCTACCCGCGCAGTTCCTGTACGCCAATCGAGTGCTATGTCGTTTTAGGCCAGTACGACCCCGCAGAGGGTGGCTACGATGTCATGGCTAATTTTCAGGGGCCTTACGCGATTCATTCGGTGATGGCGCGCGCCTTGCAGGTGCCCGCCAATCGATTGCGACTGCGCACGCCTCCAGATTCCGGCGGTAGCTTTGGGATCAAGCAGGGCGTTTTCCCCTATGTCGTGATGATGGGATTGGCGGCACGCAAGGTCGGGGCGCCGGTGAAGTGGGTGGAGGATCGCCTGGAGCATTTACAAGGCGCATCTTCGGCCACCAATCGGGTCACCACGATCGACGCCGCCTTCGACCGCGAAGGGCGGGTGTCCGCGCTGCGCTTCGACCAACTGGACGACTGCGGAGCGTACCTGCGCGCGCCTGAGCCGGCGACGACCTATCGCATGCACGGCAATCTCACTGGTGCCTACGCGATTCCCCATCTCGCGGTTCGCAATCGCATCGTGATGACCAACAAGACGCCGAGCGGGCTGAACCGCGGCTTCGGCGGCCCGCAGGTCTACTTCGCCCTCGAGCGCTTGATGCAGCGGATCGCGATCGAGCTCGACCTCGATCCGCTGGAAGTGATCCGGCGCAACCTCGTCCCCGCGGATGCCTTTCCCTACCGCTGTGCCGCCGGGGCGCTGCTGGACTCGGGAGATTACGCACGTGGCCTCGAGCTGGGTGTCGAGCAGGGCGGTCTCGCCGAGTTGCGTGCGCGCCGCGACGCCGCCCGCCGCGAAGGGCGGCTCTACGGCATCGGTTATTGCGTGGCGGTGGAGCCGTCGATCTCCAACATGGGCTACATCACCATGGCGATGACGCCGGAGGAGCGGCGTCGCGCCGGGCCCAAGAACGGTGCGGTGAGTACCGCGACGATCAGCGTCGATCCGCTCGGCGGCGTCAGCGTTCACGTCTCCTCGACGCCGCAGGGCCAGGGCCATCGTACGGTGGTTGCCCAGGTCGTGGCCGAGGTACTCGGTATCGCCATCGAAGCCATACGCGTCGATGTCGAACTGGATACCGGCAAGGATGCCTGGTCGATCGCCTCGGGCAACTACTCCAGCCGTTTCGCCGGCGCGGTGGCGGGAGCCGTACATAAGGCCGCGCTCAAGGTGCGCACGCGTCTGGCCGCGATTGCCGCTGCGCAGTGGCGGGTCGAGCAAGACGATGTGCGCTTTGCCGAAGGCCGTGTATTCACTCTGGATGGGGCGCATTCCGCCTCGTTCCACCGCCTCGCCGGCGCCACCCACTGGGCGCCGGGCACGCTGCCCGAGAGCGAAGCCGGCGGCCTGCGCGAGACGGCCTTCTGGACCCCCGCCGAGCTGACCGCGCCGGACGATGACGAACGCATCAACAGCTCGCTCTGCTACGGCTTCATCTTCGACTACTGCGGCGTCGAGATCGACACCGTCACTGGCCAGGTACGTATCGATCGCTACGTGACGCTGCACGATGCCGGCCGCATGCTCAATCCGCAACTGGTGGATGGACAGGTACGCGGCGCCTTCGCCCAGGCCGTCGGAGCGGCGCTTTATGAGGAATTCAGCTATGGCGCCGATGGCAGTTTCGCCTCCGGTACGCTGGCCGACTACCTGATCCCGACCAGTATGGAAGTGCCGGAGCCGGTGATTCTGCACATGGAGACGCCGTCGCCATTCACGCCGCTCGGTGCCAAGGGGGTCGGTGAAGGCAACAACATGAGTACGCCGGTGTGCATCGCCAATGCGGTAGCCGATGCGCTAGGTGAACGCGTCGAGCCGAGTGCTATCGAATTGCCGTTGACGCCCTCGAAAGTCCGCACGCTGCTGGGCATCAACGAACCAGCGCGACCTGAAGGGGTTGGTGAAGAGCCGGTGGATTCGACCGCCGGGGACGGTTCCAAGTTGACCGCCAGCGATAGTGTCGAGATTCCCGCTTCGCCCCAGCAAGTCTTCGACAGCATTCTGGATCCAGCCACGCTGCAGGCAATCATCCCCGGTTGCCATGCGCTGGAACTCACCGGCGAGAACACCTATCGCGCCGATGTCACTGTTGGCGTGGGCATGATTCGGGCCCGCTTCGATGCTCGCGTCGAGCTGAGCGAGCTCGATCCTCCGCACACGTTGCGTCTTTCCGGCGCCGGGAGCAGTGGCATGGGCAACGCCAACGGCGCGGCGCAGATCCGCCTGAGCGAGGTCGAGGGTGGCCATACCCGGCTCGACTACGACTATGAGGTGACGATTGGCGGCAAGATCGCTTCGGTCGGCGGACGCATGCTCTCCAGTGCCTCGAAGATGATTATCGGTCAGATTTTTTCGCGGTTATCGCAACAGGTCAGCGGCGGCAGGGTTCGACAACCGTTGCTGCAGCGTCTGCTGGGCCGGTTCGGCAAGGGTGGAGGCAAGTCATGAAACCTTGCGCTTTCGATTATTACCGTCCGCAGACGCGGAAGGAAGCCATCGATCGATTGATCGAGTTCGGCGACGAGGCCCGCCTTGTCGCTGGCGGCCAGTCGCTGATGGCGGTGCTCAACATGCGCCTGGCCCAGCCGCAAATACTGATCGATGTCGGTGCCATCGACGAACTGCGCTACATCGAGCGGCGCGACGATCATCTGGCGATCGGTGCCGCGACCACTCAGGCCGAACTGCTGGAGTACGCCGCCCTGGCCGACGAGTTGCCGCTGGTGGCGCAGGCCTTGCCCTGGGTGGGGCATTTCCAGACACGTAACCGTGGCACCGTCTGCGGCTCCATCGCCCATGCCGATCCCAGTGCCGAATTGCCGCTGTGCCTGGCGACGCTGGGGGGCGAGGTGGTGCTCGAGACGCGTCGCGGGAAAACGCGGCGGGTCACTGGCGCTGACTTCTTTCAGGGCGTGCTGACCACGGCACGTCGCCCCGACGAACTGATCACCGAAGTGCGCTTTCCACTCAAGCGCGAAGGCCATGCCTATCGCTTCCGCGAAGTCGCCATGCGTCATGGCGACTTCGCCATCGTCGCGCTGGCCGCCGATATCGGCGAGTCGGAAGTTCACCTCGGCGTGGGTGGCGTCGCCGACCGACCGGTCGTGCGCAAGCTATCCCTCGATGACGATCTCGACGAAGCCCTCAACCATTTGGCGTGGTCGCTGGGGGCCCAGGATGACGCCCATGCCAGTGCGGCCTATCGACGCCATCTGGTCCGCGAGCTGGGACGGCGCCTGATTCTGGAGGAGCCCACTTTTGAACAGTAAGCCGCAGAGGAGAGTGCCGATGCACGTACGAGGCGATGAACTGCATCGCGTGACCTTCAGGCTCAATGGCAGGGAGCGAAGCGGGTCTGCCGCACCGCGCATGCAGCTATGTGATTTCCTGCGCCACGAGCTTGGCGCGACAGGCACCCACGTGGGCTGCGAGCACGGCGTTTGCGGCGCCTGCACCGTCCTCGTCGACGGACGGGCGACTCGTTCGTGTCTGATGCTCGCCATACAGGCCGATGGCCGCTGCGTGGAGACAGTCGAATCGTTGGCAGGGGAAGCAGGACTGAATGATTTGCAGCGTGCGTTTCGCGAGCATCACGCGCTGCAATGCGGGTTCTGCACTGCCGGCATCCTGATGTCGTGCCACGAGTTCCTGGGCCGCGTGCCCGATCCGAGCGAGGCACAGGTGCGCGACATGCTATCGGGGCATCTGTGCCGTTGCACTGGCTATACCGGCATTGTCCAGGCCGTACTGCAGGTCGCGCGTGCTCGCCAGCAAGCCAATCGACGGGAGAACGACGCATGTTCGATCTAGGTCGCAGTTTTCTTGCCACGGTGGAGCGTCGTCCGCAGGCGCTGGCGGTGTCTGACGGAGCTTTCCGACGTACCTACGCCGCCTGGCTCGAAGATATTCAAAGCGTGGCGCGAGGTTTGGGGAATCTGGGGCTGGACAAGGGTGACCGGCTGTTGGTGGTGATGCAGAACCGCTGGCAGATGGCCACGCTGCACTGGGCTTGCCAGTTCGCCGGCATCGTCGTGACGCCGATCAACTGGCGCTCGACCGCGCAGGATGTGCGTTATTGCCTCGATAACGGTGACATTCGCGCGTTGGCTTATGATGCTTCCGGCAGCGAGGCGGTCGAGGCCTGTCCCGAGGCGCGAGCCTTGCCTCGGATCGTCGTCGATAGTACTCGGCATGATAGCGTGACGTCATTCGAGGCGCTGTTGGGGGCGCCGGGGGAGACGATCCTGCGTGCCTCACCGGAAGATGTCTCGATAATGCTCTACACCTCCGGCACCAGCGGCAAACCCAAGGGCGTACCGCGTACCCATCGGGCCGAGCGCGCCGCAGCGCTGGCGCATGTTGCCCAAAACCTCTATCGCCACGACGAATGCACGCTCGGCGTGATGCCGATGTATCACACCATGGGCGTGCGTTCGCTGCTGGCCATGACGCTGATCGACGGTCACTTCGTGTGTGTGCCCAAATTCGATCCGCTAGCGACGTTGGAGGCGATCGAACGCGAGGGCGTCACCAATCTCTATCTGGTGCCGACGCTCTATCACATGCTGATTGAACACCCCGAGTTTTCATCTTCACGGGTCGCCAGTGTCGACAAGATCGGCTTTGCCGGTGCCGCGATGAGTGCCGGTTTGATGGCCAGGGTCGAGAAAGCTTTCCAACCGAGTCTGTTCGTCAATCACTACGGCTGCTCGGAGATCTACACCTTCACCATCGATCAGCGTGCCAATCGGAAACCGGGATCCTCCGGACGCGCCTCGCTCAACCAGCGCATCCGCGTCGTTCGGGTCGGTGCCGAATCGCCCGACGAGATACTGCCGCCCGGCGAAGAGGGCGAGATCATCGCCGATCTCGCCGGCGACGAGGCTTTCCAAGGCTATTGGCGGCGTCCCGATGCCGATACCAAGGCGATCAAGCAGGGCTGGTACTTCACCAGCGATACCGGCTACTTCGATGCCGACGGCGACCTGTTCGTCACCGGTCGGGTTGATGACCTGATTATCACTGGCGGCGAAAACGTGAGCCCGGCGGAAATCGAGAACGTACTTTCGGTACATCCCAAGGTCGAGGAGGTCGTTGTCGCCGGTTTGCCCGACGAACAGTGGGGCCAGGTCGTCGCCGCTTTCGTCAAATGTCGCGAACCAATCAGCGAGGAAGAACTGGGCCGTCATTGCGTGTCCGCCGGGCTGGCGCGGTTCAAGCGCCCGCGTCGTTATCTCTTCGTCGAAGAGATTCCGAAGTCGGCCGTCGGCAAGGTGTTGCGCCGCGTGCTGCTCACCGAGCGTGCCGACCAGGTGCAGGCCAACTAATCCGCTTTCGAGCAATCAATAGGAAGAATGCAATGAATCAACATTCTCTACAGGACTTTCTGGCTTCCGAGTTCGATGGTTTCGAGGTCCACGTCGACACCAAACACGAGCGTGCGGACATTGTCCTCAAACGGCCACCGTTGAACGTGATCTCCATGCCCCAGCGCGAGGTGATGCGCCAGGTATTCGAGGCATTGGATGCCCATGATGGCGTGCGCGTGATCGTTTTGCGTTCGGAAGGCGAGCACTTTTCCAGCGGTGGCGATATCAAAGGCTTCCTCGAAGCCTCGCCCGAGCACGTCTCCAAACTGGCGTGGAACGTGGCGGCTCCGGTGCGCTGCGAGAAACCGGTGATTGCAGTCAACCGCGGCTACACCTTCGGCGTCGGTTTCGAATTGTCGCTGGCCTGCGATTTTCGTATCGCCTCGGAGACCACGCTCTACGCCTTGCCTGAGCAGAACCTGGGACAGATTCCCGGCTCGGGCGGGTCGGCGCGGCTGCAGAAAATCATCGGTATCACCCGCACCAAGCACATGGTGATGCGCGCCAAACGTATCTCGGGGGCCCAGGCTCTGGAATGGGGTATCGCTACCGAGTGCGTGGCAGACGACCAATTGGAAGCCGCCACGCAGTCGCTGGTCGACGAATTGCGTCGCTTCTCGCCGCTGGCACAACGCACTGCCAAGAAGCTGATCAACGACAACGAGGACGCACCGCTCGCGGTCGCCATCGAGATGGAAGGGCACTGCTACAGCCGCCTGCGAAGTTCGCAGGATTTCCGCGAGGGAGTCGAGGCATTTCACGCCAAACGCAAGGCGATATTCCGCGGAGAGTAAACCCTCGCGACGGATCCGCCTGCATCGATAAACAACATAATAATCATGAGGAGTCACGCCATGTCTCACGAGCAGCTTCCATCCTCACATTCAGCGGACCACCGGACCGGCTTCTGGCAGGAGCTACCCAGGGCGCTTTCGATCAAGGCCATCAGTACCGGCGTGGTCGCAGCGTTATTCGGTTGCTCCGGGCCGGCATTGATCGTGATCAGTGCCGCGAACGCCGGTCATTTGACCAACGGTCAAACCGTGGCCTGGTTGTTCGCGGTCTACTTCCTGGGAGGATTGATCAGCCTGGTCATGGCGATACGGTACCGCCAGCCGATCACTGGCGCTTACTCGATCCCAGGCGCTGCCATCATGAGCGTCGCCCTGGTTTCGATCCCGTTTGCCGAGGCCGTCGGGGCTTTCATCATGAGCGGTGTCATCGTGCTGCTGCTCGGTGTCAGCGGGCTGATCGGTCGCATCATGCGCTGGCTGCCGATGCCAATCGTCATGGCCATGATCGCCGGGGCGCTGATTCGGTTCGGCGTGGGTGCCGTGGAGTCCGTTGGCGCAGCGCCGTTGATTGCTGGCACGGCACTCGTTGCGTTTTTTCTGGCGTCCCGTTTCCTGAATTCGGTGCCGCCGGTTCTGGTCGCCGCGGTGGTCGGCTTCGTCGTGGCTTATTTCAGCGGTGCGGTGCAGTCGGCCGACGTGGACATCGCCATGGTAGCGCCGCAGTTCACGCTGCCGCATTTTTCGTTCGACGCCTTCATGGCGATATCGGTGCCTCTGGCGGCGCTGGTGATCGGCGCCGAGAACGCCCAGGCCACCGGTGTGCTGATGGCTGAAGGTTACCGGCCTCCGGTCAACGCGATGACGGTGATCAGCGGCATCGGTGGCATCCTGGCGGGTGCCTTGGGTGGTCACAATGCCAACATAGCCGGACCAATGACCGCGATCTGCGCCTCCGAGCAGGCCGGCGATGACCGAGACAAACGATTTGGCGCCACCTTGGTCAATGGGGTGCTCTTCTGTCTATTCGGTCTGTTCGCGGGAATGGCGGTGCCGCTGATTCTCGCGCTGCCCAAGGCGCTGATTGCCAGCGTCGCCGGTGTGGCGATGATCGGCGTGTTGCTGGCGGCGTTCCAGCAAGCCTTCACCAAGTCGGTCGGTTATCAGGTTGGTGCCTTCGTCGCCTTGGTCGTAGCCATGAGTAAGCTCAGTCTACTGGGTATCAGCTCGCCTTTCTGGGCCTTGGTGGCGGGAATTCTGGTATCGGAATTGCTTGGTGAAGCGGCAAAGACACGGAAGCATCGGGAAGCGGCCGGTCCGGCGGCTGAGCACTGAAGGTGATGTCTCGATGCTGCTCAGGTTGCCGTCCCGATTGTGTGGGCAAATGTCAGGATAGATAGAAGCGTATCTTGCTGGCGTTCGAAATAGGGCACGTGGCCGCATTGAGGCAGCCAGACCGTTTGGCAACTGGCTTTGGCATGCTGCCGAACGAGCTCAACATGCTTCGAGCTGGCGTACTCATCGTCTTCGCCTTGAATCAGCAGTAATGGAACCTCGATACCGCTCAGTAATGACGTGATATCCCAGTCAGAGAAAGCGGGGGATAACCAGGTGTCGCTCCAGCCGTGAAAGGCGCCATCGACATTGTCGCCATGGTAGCGTTCAAGCCGTTGGCGCAGGTCTCCTTGCTCGAAGCGTCGGGTGGTCGCTCGGATCGCCTCGATGCATCGGTCCTCGGCGAAGACATGGGGAGCCATGGCGACGACACCGCGAATGCGAGGATCGGAGAACTGGGCGGCGTAGGCGAGGGCGATCGTCGCTCCGTCGCTATGACCGACCAGAACGATATCTTCCAACTCCAGTGCGTCTAGAACCAGTCGTAACTCCAGGCAACCCTGGTTTTCGAGGTAATCGGGGGCGCGTGGCAGCGATAGTCGAGAGGAGCGGCCATAGCCTTGACGGCTGTATAGGATCGCTTCCCGGCCTAGCGTCTCGGCGAGCCGTTCGGGGAAACCCTTCCATAGCTCGACGCAGCCGAGGCCTTCGTGCAAGAACACATAGGTCAGGGTGTCATTCAGTGGTGTTCCTGAGCGTGCATATTCAAGGCTGGCGTGGGGCAGTTCGAGAAAGTGGGAAGGCATCGGCACTCCAGACCTGTAACGATTCGATAAACATTCAGGCATATTGACGAAGCCGTTGCTAGTGGAGAGTTGGCTGGACTTCTTCGGTGGAAAGCGTCTTCTTCTTTGGTTCAATGCCGCGCTCACCGAGAGCCCGAATGATAGGCTATGAGCTAAGGCAGCAACGTATTGAGGTTGGGCTTCGAGATACAATGTCGAATGCTTATCGAATTTTTCATGGTGGTTTCGGACGGATCGCCCTGCTGGATATGGATGAGCCGCTGGTGCCGCATGCGCACTCGGAATGTCATGTACTACTCAAGGCGACGGGGCAGAATACATTCTTCTCGGTTCGTGGCCGGCGCCTGCCTCTGACCGATGATACCGCTGTGTTGGTGAATGCCTGGGAGCCTCACTATTACGATCATCAGGCGGGTGAGTCCGAAAGCGTGATCCTGGCGCTCTATATCGAACCTCGTTGGCTGGCAGCATTGAAGACCGATCTTTCGACCAGCGCGCGCCCCGATTTCTTCTCGCAGCCGTGTATCGAGCTTACGCCACGCATGCGTCGTCAGGCAGATATTCTCATCGACGAGATGATGAGTTTCGGCCCCAAACCGCGGGAAAAAATGGAGAGTATGCTTTTCGATCTCCTTATCTCGATCATGGAGAAGCACTCCGACTGGCATCATCTGGCCCGTTTGAAGGCGGGACTCGCCAATGACTTCTACGATGCCCGTATTCGGCGCGCGACCGGAATCATTCTTGAGGCACCGCTCGGCGAGTTGGACCTCGACGCCATCGCCCGCCAGTGTGGTCTGTCACGCGCGCACTTCTATTCGCTATTCAAGAAGACGACCGGCATGACGCCGCAGATGCTGGCCAATATGGGACGGATGCGTTCCGCTTTTCAAGGTCTATCGGATAATCCCCATGGTTCTCTGGGGGAGCTCTCATTGGCGTTGGGATTTACCGAACAAGGGCATTTCACGCGGTTCTTCCGTCGCCATATCGGGGCCTCACCCAGCCAGTATCAGCGTGTCATGGACGACTATTCGCGCTGATTGTCACATCGCTCCCCAGCGCCAGCATGCTCAAGTTGCCGTACATGAAACTCTCGTGAAGCACATGCAGCGGCTGGCCTTCCATCGCGCCGAGGCACATCAGCAGCGGCAGAAAATGTTCCGGCGTCGGGTGGGCGTAACGTGCGTTGGGGGCCACTGCCTGCCAGTCCTGCATCGCTTTCAGATCGCCGCGTGCGGCGATGTCGATGACCCAGTCGTGGAATCGCCTGGCCCACGCGTCGGGCGCGTCGTGAATGAAGTGCCGGTCACCGAGATTGTGAGTGGCGGCACCGGAGCCGATCAGCATGAAGTCGTTCTGCTGCGCCCAGCGTCCCAGGGCCGCGGCGATCTCGAGCTGGGCGGGTGTGCTCGTCCGTGTTGGCACGCTGATCGGGATCAATGGAACATTCGCCCGCGGCCAGAGCAGCGAGAGCGGCGACCAGATGCCGTGATCCAGCGCCCGCTCGGGGTCCAGTTGTGCCTCGATACCCGAGGCGGCGAGTGCTGCCACCAACCGCTCGGCGGTCTCCGGCATGCCGGGGGCCGGGTAACGCATGCGATAAAGCGCGTCGGGGAAGCCATGGAAGTCGTGCCAGGTTTCGGGCTGCCTGGCGCCGCCGACGACCAGTCCGGGTGTCTCGAAGTGTGCCGAGATCACCAGCGCGCCGGATGGTTTGGGCAAACGCCCGCCTAGTTCCTTCAGGAAGGTGCGTGCCGGATGATCGGTCAGGCTGAGGTCGGGGGAGCCGTGGGAGAGATAGAGTACATGGCGCGTGGTCATGATGTCCGTTCCGGAGGTAGAGGGGCGTTACGCCGAAGCCTACGCCGATGGCGCGGCGGGACTAGCCGTCATCTGGCGAATGAACGGTTTCCCTATCGTCAATATTGGCCTTTTCCATCGCCGTAGGTTGGAGAGCACGGTAAAGGCTGGTTTACACTATTGATCCAAGCGCCCTCTTCGGGTGGCGCCTCGATCAATCGCAGTGGGGATGTTCGGCATGCGTAATGCCATCTATGTCACCTTGGCCGCCATCAGTTTCGCGCTGGGCGTGATCGGTCTTTTTCTGCCCGTGATGCCGACCACGTGTTTCATGCTGGCGGCGGTCTGGCTCGCCTCGCGAGGGTCCCCCCGATTCGCCGGCTGGATTCGCAACCACCCGCGCTTCGGCCCGCCGATCCAATCCTGGGAGCGCGAGCGCGCCATCCCCAAGCACGCCAAGATCATGGCCGTGATCATGCTCAGCGTGTCATGTCTGGTCATTGCCTTTACCGTGCCCAGTTGGCCGGTCAAGATCGGCCTGATCGTCGGGCTCGCGGGGCTGGCGATCTGGATCGTGACCCGCCCGCTGCCGAGCCTCCAGTGCCCGGTGCGTGGCGTATGGTCGGAAGAGGCCCCTGAGCGGCGTTGATTCGTCGATAGGCACCGCCGTTCCCTCCCCCTTGCACTGCCCACGTTCCTGCGTTGCGACATCGATTCGATATCGTTCCGGTGACGTGGGTAGAATGGTTGCCGATCGTCGGTCGGCAGGCTTTTTTGGCCCACTGGGTTGTCATCCCACTGGGGTTACTGGCTGTTGTCACGGGTTCGAGCTGTCGATTCGACTTACCCATTTCTGCAAGGAGCGTTGCCATGTCTGAGATGCAAGCGACCTATCTCAAGGATTATCTGCCGCCGGCGTACCGCGTCACGCACACCGAGCTCACCTTCGATCTCGAGCCGTCCGCAACCCGGGTCAAGGCGCGCTTGCACGTGGAACGCCATCCGGATCGCGAGCCCGATGACAAAGAGTCCGGCCTGCCGCTGGAACTGGCCGGCGAGCAGCTCAAGCTGATCAGTATCGCCATCGATGGCCAGACGCTGGAGGCCGGGGAATTCGAGGTCGGCGAAGACAAACTGACCGTGACCTCGGTGCCGGCGCGCTTCCGGCTCGATACCGAAGTCGAGATCGATCCCGACGCCAACACCGCGCTGGAAGGGCTCTACCGTTCCAACGGCATGTTCTGTACGCAGTGCGAGCCGGAAGGCTTTCGCCGGATCACCTTCTATCCCGATCGTCCGGACGTCATGGCGACGTTCTCGACCACGGTGATCGGCGATCGAGAGTCGCTGCCGGTACTGCTCTCCAACGGCAACCCGGTGGAGAAGGGCGAGTTGCCCAATGGCCGCCACTTCGTGACCTGGGAAGACCCGCATCCCAAGCCCAGCTATCTGTTCGCGCTGGTCGCCGGCAGCCTGGAGAAGGTGGAGGATCACTTCACCACCATGAGCGGTCGCGACGTGCTGCTGCAGATCTGGGTCGAGCCGGAAAACCTCGACAAGACCGAGCACGCCATGGCGTCGCTCAAGCGTTCCATGCAGTGGGACGAGGAGACCTACGGCCGCGAATACGACCTCGACCGTTTCATGATCGTCGCCGTCAACGACTTCAACATGGGGGCGATGGAGAACAAGGGGCTCAACATCTTCAACTCGGCGGCGGTGCTCACGCATCCGCAAACCGCAACCGATGCAGCCTTCCAGCGCGTCGAGGGCATCGTCGCTCATGAGTACTTCCACAACTGGTCCGGCAATCGCGTCACTTGCCGCGACTGGTTCCAGCTCTCGCTGAAGGAGGGCTTCACCGTCTTCCGCGACCAGACCTTTTCCGCCGATGTCAACTCGGCGCCGGTCAAGCGGATCGAGGACGTCTCGTTCTTCCGCACCGCGCAGTTCGCGGAAGATGCCGGCCCCACCGCGCACCCGATTCGCCCGGATCACTACATCGAGATTTCCAACTTCTACACCCTGACCATCTACGAGAAGGGGGCGGAAGTGGTGCGCATGCTGCGCCACCTGCTGGGTTGGGAAGATTTCCGCCGCGGCAGCGATCTCTATTTCGAACGCTTCGATGGCCAGGCGGTGACGATCGAGGATTTCGTCGCCTGCATGGCGGAAGTCTCCGGGCTGGATCTCGATCAGTTTCTGCGCTGGTACTCCCAGGCGGGGACGCCGGAGATCGATGCCCATGGCGAGTATGACTACGCCAAGTGCGAATATCATCTGCGCCTCTCCCAGCGGACACCGGCGACACCGGGCCAGACCGAGAAGCTGCCGCTGCACATTCCGGTGCGCATGGGGTTGGTCGGCACCAAGTCCGGCCACGACTTGACCTTGAAGCTGGATAACGGCAGCGAGAGCCCGGCCGATCTGGGCAAGGACGGCGTGCTGCATCTGCGTGAAGCGGAGCAGACCTTCGTGTTCACCAATGTCGAAGAGGCGCCGGTGCCGTCACTGCTGCGCGGATTTTCGGCGCCGGTGAAGCTGCGCTACCCCTATTCGCGGGAAGAGCTGGCGTTTCTGCTGACGCATGATTCCGACGGCTTCAACCGCTGGGATGCCGGCCAGCGGCTGACCATGCTGGCGCTGGACGATCTGATCGCGGCGCATCGAAACGGCGTCGAGAAGGTGATGGACGTGCGTCTGATCGAGGCGTATCGCAGCCTGCTCAACGAACCGGGCGACGACAAGGCGGTGCTGGCGGAGATGCTGACACTGCCGTCCGAAGCCTATATCGCCGAACAGCAGCCGACGGTCGACGTCGATGCGATTCACGCCGCGCGGGAATTCGTGCGCCAGTCGCTGGCCTACCAGCTGCGCGACGAGTTCCTCGCCGTCTATCGCGACAACCTGAGCGACGAGTCCTACGCGCCGACGGCAGAGCAGATCGCCCAGCGTCGTCTCAAGAACGTGGCGCTAGCCTACCTGATGAGTATCGAGGACGACGAGGCCGTCAGCCTGACGCAGCGGCAGTTGGAGCAGAGCGCCAACATGACCGATGTGCGCGCAGCGCTGACGTTGCTGGCGCACAGCGATCGCACCGATCTGGCCGAACCGGCGCTGAAGGCCTTCGGCGACAAGTGGGCTCACGACCCGCTGGTCATGGATCAGTGGTTCACTATCCAGGTCACGCGGCCGCAGGCCGACGTGTTGGAGCGCGTGCGCTTCTTGATGGGGCATCCGCTGTTCTCGATGAAGAACCCCAACAAGGTGCGCGCCCTGATCGGGGCCTTTGCCCAGAATCGGGTCAACTTCCATCGGCTCGACGGGGAAGGGTACAAGCTGCTGGCCGATGTGGTGATCGAGCTCAACCGCCTCAATCCGGAGATCGCCGCGCGCATCATCACGCCGCTGACGCGCTGGCAGCGTTTCGACGAGACGCGTCAGGCCCTGATGAAAGCCGAGCTAGAGCGCATTCGCGCCGAGAAGCTCTCGCCCAACGTCTACGAGATGGTCGAGCGGGCGCTGGCGGATGCCTGATAGAGTGATGACGTTCAGGTAGGAACACGAAGGCAGCAAAGCGAAGGCAGAAAACGGCCGCGATGGAAATCGCGGCCGTTGTCGTTGCGAATGCCGAAAGCCGATCAGGCGTAGTGAACGTACATCGTCTTGCTCTTGACGTAAGCCTCGAGGCCGTACTTGCCGTCCTCGCCGCCGAGGCCGCTATTGCGGTAGCCCTTGTGGAAGCCCTGGACCGATTCGCCGCCGCCGCGATTGACGTAGATCTCGCCGAAGTCGAGCTCGCGGGTCAGTGCCATCAGCTGCTTCACGTTCTGGGTGAAGACATAGGCAGAAAGGCCGTACTCCGAGGCGTTGGCGTACTCCATCGCCTGTTCGAAGCTATCGACCTTCATGATCGGAGCCACCGGGCCGAAGATCTCCTCCTTCATGATGTCCATGTCGTTGTCGACGTTGGTGAGGATCGTCGGAGCGTAGTAGTTGCCCTTGTCGTAATCGCCGCCGGTCAGACGCTTGCCGCCCGTCAACAGCTGCGCGCCCTGGCTCTGGGCGTGCTCGACCATGTCGTGGATCTTGTCGAGTTCGGCGGCGTTGATCTTCGGCCCCATGTCGACATCCTTGTCGGTCAGCGGGTTGCCGACCTTCAGAGCCTCGACACGCTGCTTGAAACGTTCGAGGAAGCGATCATAGATGCCGGACTGGACATACATACGCTCGTTGCAGGTACAGACCTGACCGCAGTTGTTGTAGCGCGAGGCGATGGCGGCATCCACGGCCGGATCGAGGTCGGCGTCGTCCATGACGATGAACGGCGCCTTGCCGCCCAGCTCGAGTCGCACGATCTTGAGGTGTTCGGCGGCCGCCTTGTTGATCTCGCGGCCGCCGCGCACGCTGCCGGTCATGCTGATCAGTTGGGTGATCGGGCTCTGGATCAGGTGATTGCCGATGTCCCGGCCGCGACCGTTGACCAGGTTGACCACGCCATCCGGAATGCCGGCCTGGCGCGCCAGCTCGACGATCTCCAGCGCGGTCAGTGGCGTCTCCTCGGACGGCTTGAGCACGATCGTGTTGCCTGCCGCCAGGGCCGGGCCGAGCTTGCGACCGATCAGCGCGGCGGGGAAGTTCCAGGCCGTGATACCGACCACCACGCCATGCGGCACTTTCTGGATCCAGATCTGCTCGTCGGGATCGTCCGCCGGAATGATGTCGCCTTCCAGACGGCGCGTGTTCTCGGCGGCGAAGCGAATCAGGTCGCAGCACATGCCGACATCCGCGTCGGATTCGGAGAGCGGCTTGCCCTGTTCGGTGGTGATCAACCTGGCCAGGCGATCACGATTCTCCTGGAGGAGATCGACCAGGCGGTAGAGATAGTCGGCGCGTTCCACCGCAGTCTTGCGCGACCAGGCGGGAAAAGCCTTTTGTGCCGCCTGCAGAGCCTGATCCGCGAGTTTTTCATCGGCCAACTGCGCTCGGGCGATGACTTCACCGGTCGCCGGGTTCAGGACGTCCAACAGCTCACCGTCGCCGGTAAGCCACTGGCCACCGATGAACTGGTTGTAGACGTCGACGCCGTTCTGCTGCGATTTGAGTGACTGACTCATGGTGATATCTCCTTGTCTGATGCGGCGACGGATCCTGTCGTCGATCGGTCACCAATCGGTGTGACCTTGTAAATTCAAGGTGGTAGACGAAAGGATAGATGACAAGGAGATCGCGTTGATCTAGCAGGAATAGGCATACCTTCCCGTCAATCGATATAAACGGGCAGGCACCCGGCTCAGCGAATCAGCCAGCTCAGGATCACCAGCCCCAGCAGCAGCCAGACGATGCCGCCGACGATGCCGCCGCGAATCAGTGAACGTATGCCGCTGATCAGCAGCAGCACGCCAACCACCAGTGCCGCGATGCTGAAGATCGAATCGCTGATGCCGAGCGAGCCGGTCAGGCCGTCGACGAAGCCGTCGATCGCCTGCCACAGGTTGCCGAATATGGCGTGCAGACCGTTGACTACGGTGCGAATCACGTTGCCGATCGCTTCGCCAAGCCAGTTGAAGAATCCATCCATGTCGAGCAGGTTCCTTGGGCGTGAGGGTTGGGAATGCGGGGTCCGGGGTCAGCCTGTGATGGCCGGCCATCGGCGAGCCATTCGTGAAGCCCGCCGGAGAAGCTTCGTCAATGAAGGTTAGTCGGTAAGGTCAGTCAGTGAAGGTCAGTCGGTACGCTGCTGACCGCGCAGCCACTGGATCTCTTCGGCCCAGATTTCGGGCTCGATGGTTTCCAGAATCAGCGGAATGCCGTCGGTACGGTTGTCGCGCATCAGCGCGGTGAAGGCGGGGAGGCCGATGTTGCCCTTGCCCAGACTGTGGTGACGGTCGACCCGGCTGGCGAACTCGCTCTTGGCGTCGTTGAGATGCATGCCGCGCAGATAGCGAATACCCACCACGTGCTCGAAATCGTCGAGCATGGCGACGGCGTCCTCCTCGGTGCGCAGATCGTAGCCGGCGGCGAAGGCGTGGCAGGTGTCGATGCAGGCGCCGACGCGATCCTTGTCGTCGACCCGTTCGATGATCTCGGCCAGCTGCTCGAAGCGAAAGCCGAGGTTGGAGCCCTGACCGGCTGTATTTTCGATCACGGCGACGACGGATCGGGTCGCGGCATGAGCCTCGTTGATCGACTCGGCGATTCGCGCCAGGCAGTCGCGCTCGCTGATCTTCTTGAGATGGCTGCCGGGGTGGAAGTTCAGCAGCTCCAGCCCCAGCTGCTCGCAGCGCTGACATTCGTCGAGGAACGCCGCGCGGGACTTCTCCAAACCTTCTGTGTCGGGATGGCCGAGATTGATCAGGTAGCTGTCGTGGGGAAGGATCTGGGCCGGGCCGAAACCCTGCGCGCGGCAGGCCGCCTTGAACGCCTCGATCGTGGTCTCCTCCAGTGGCTTGGCCTTCCACTGGCGCTGATTCTTGGTGAACAGCGCGAAAGCATTGGCACCGATCTCGGTTGCGCGGCTCACGGCCTGGTCGACGCCGCCCGCGGCACTGACATGGGCTCCGATGTATTTCATACGATGATCCGGTCCTGGGGGATGAGCGCTCGCAGTTTAACAGCCGCCTCGTGGCGGCGTCCCGCGCTGGAGCCGAGGACAAGATCGAGCCGGCACGCGATCCTCGTCCGGGGGCCTTTCGAGGCGGGGGCTGCGCCGTTAAAGTTGACGAACGGACTGGCCGATAGCCTGATGGATGGACCGAAGACCGCAAGACCAATAAACGCACGACCTGCTTTCGGAACAAGGAGTTTGCGATGGATACCTCAGTCAATGCCGCCGTGGGCGCCGCCCTGGCACTGCAGAACTTCAATCAGAGCCAGGAGGCGCAGGGTAGCCTGCTGAAGCAGTCCCTGGATGGGCAAGCCGCTCATATCCAGCAGTTGATGTCCTCCGTGTCGCCTTCGCCGGAGCTGGCGGTTTCCGGCACGCTGGGAACCCAGGTCAACGCCTACGCGTGACGATGGGCAGCAAGTGTGGCAAGCAACGAACGCGCTCCAGGGAGCGCGTTTTTTTGGCTGGTATCCTCGGGCAATCGGACATTCGGACAGTCGACTATCCGGGCGATCTTGGTGAGGGCTCGCTTCAATATCCCAGGCTCGACTTGGGCTTTGGCGTTTCCGGCTTGTAGCGGGCAATCGTCTCGACGGCCGCCTGTCGCAGCAGGCTGATATCGATACCCACGGCGATGAAATCGAACCCCCACTCGGCATAACGCTTGGCATCTGCCTCGGCGGGGGCGAGGATGCCGGCCGCCTTGCCTGCGGCCTTGGTCGCTTCCAGCGTGTGGCGAATCATCGCCTGCACATCCGGGTGATTGGGGTTGCCGGCATGGCCGACGCCGGTAGAGAGATCCACCGGGCCCACGAAGATGGCGTCGACCCCCTCGGTGGCCGCGATCGCTTCGGCGTTGTCGACGCCGCTGCGGGATTCCACCTGCACCACGAGGCAGAGCTCTTCATGGGCGCGGGCCAGGTAGTCTTCCACGCTATCCCAGCGAGTGGCTCGGGTCAGGCCGCCACCGACGCCTCGGAATCCGTGGGGCGGGTAGCGTGTCGCTGCCACCAGCCTGGCTGCCTGCTCGGCGGTATCGACCATCGGAATCATCAGCGTCTGGGCGCCGATATCGAGCAGCTGCTTGATGAGCGCCGGGTTGTGATTGACGGTACGAACGACCGGCGCGCTGGCGTAAGGCGCCACGGCCTGCAGCTGTGCCAGAACGGAAGGCACGGTGTTGGGAGCATGCTCGCCGTCGATCAGCAACCAGTCGAAGCCGGTCGTGGCCAGAATTTCGGTGGCGTAGCCGGTGCCGAATCCGGCCCAGCAGCCATAACGCGGATTGCCGTCGAGCGAGCGTTTGAAGGGGTTCTGTGGGAGTTGCATGGCTGTGGCTTCCTTATCGTCGCCGAGGGAAAAATATAGCCGCCGTGGGAAAGATAGCCCGGGCGGAATGAAACGAGCCGGGGCAATCGCTGCGCCGGCCCGATCGGGGTCAACGCTTGTTGCAGGATTGGCGGCCTAGTTCGTCAGGCCCATCTCGCCCATGATCTTGCCGAACTTTTCGTCATCTTCGGCCATTAGTTGCGCGAAGTCATCGGCGTTTCGCCACACCACGCCGTAACCCTGCTTGGCCATGAAGTTCTGATAGGCCTCGCTGTCGTAGGCTTTCTTGAGGGCAGCTTCCAGCGTTGCCACGACATTCTCGTCCATCCCTTTGGGGCCGACGATGCCGCGCCACGCCCCCAGCGTGAAGTCGCTGCCGATCTGTTCCTTGAAGGTAGGAATGTCGGGAAAGCCTTCGAGTCTTTCCGGCGTCATGACGCCGAGGCTTTCAAGCTCTCCTGCGCCGATCATCGTCCTCGCCTCGGGGAGCGAGGAGGCCACCAGGTCGATGCTGTTGGAAGCCAGCTCGGTCATGGCGGGAGCCGAGCCCTGGCTGGGAACCCAGGTGATCTTGCCGGCGGGAATGTCCTGATCCATCAGAAAACCGTTGAGCGCGACGTGCCAGATGCCGCCGAGACCGGTGCCGGATGCGGTATAGGTGCCCTGGGGCTCGTTCTTGACCTGGGTCACGAAGTCTTCGAGGTTCTGGAAAGGGGAGTCGTTGGCGATCGAGAGGCTGGCGGAGTCGAAATTGATCTGCGCGATCGGGGTGAAGTCCTGGTAGGTAAGATCGGTGAGCCCTTGCCAATGCATCATCGCGACTTCGACGGTGGCCAGGCCCAGGGTATAACCGTCGGGCCTGGCGTTGGCAATGGCGGTATGGCCGACGACACCGCTCCCGCCGGTACGATTCTGGACGTTGATCGTCTGGCCCAGCTGTTCCTCGAGCGAGGAGGCGATGATACGGGCCGTGGCGTCGGTGCCACCGCCGGCTGCCCAGGGCACGATCAGCGTGATCGGCTTTTCGGGGTAGTCGGCCAGCGCCAGCGGCGAAGCCAGCACGGCGGCAGACAGCAACAGACTCAGGCGACGGGGAGCCGTTGATCGTTTCATGATGACCTCGCTTGGCGTACTTGTTATTTCCAAGATGAACTTTGCATGCAAAGTCATAGCAAGACGCTGTCTTCGCTACAATTGCGCAATCGTCTAATGGCATGGCGATGGGCGTCTCAGGTCGTGGTGACGAGGTCGGTGGGGATGGGGCGATTCTCGAACACGCGACGCAGCACGAAGCTGGTGTGCGCGCCGGTGACGCCCTCGATGCGGTTGATGACGTGCAGGAGAAGGTGCTGATAGTCGTCCATGTCGCGAACCAGGATCTTGAGCTGAAAATCCGCGGTCTGGCCGGTGATGATCAGGCACTCGATGACGTTGGGGACGTCCCGAATGTGTCGCTCGAAATTGTCGAAGCGCTCCGGGGTATGAAGGTCCATCGAGATATGCAGCAGCGCCATGAGCTGGTAGCCCAGGGGGCGCGCATCGATATCGGCGCGGTATCTCACGATCAGGCCGCTCTCTTCCAACGCTCTGACGCGTCTGAGACAGGGCGAGGGTGACAGGCCGATACGGTCGGCCAGCTCCTGGTTGCTGATACGTCCCTCTTGCTGCAGGACTTCGAGTATGCGCCGGTCATATCGGTCCAGCGCCAGGGGTGTGGGCTGATTCATGGATAGTTCCTGCCTATATTTTCAGTATTTCAGCAATATCATGCCAATATACTTCGTTTTCTACCTTCATTCGCAATAAACTGTCGCGGAAAACGTTTTACACTGTTGCTGTCGTCAAATTCTGTCGCCACAAGCTGCGGATGCGTCCGCATGGCACACCCCGCCATGCGGCACGATGACCGGACCGCCATCAGCGGTCGGAACGCACCGAATTCTTCACCTTCAGGAATTTCACCATGTCTGCTTTCGATCATCGCGCCTTTGACCATAGAAAATACCGCCCGGCGCCTCGTGTGCCCGCCTTCGATCGCCAATGGCCGGATCGTGATCTCGATCACGCGCCGATCTGGGTGAGTGAAGACCTGCGCGATGGCAACCAGGCGCTACTGGAGCCGATGAGCGTCGAGCAGAAGAAGCGCTTCTGGCACCAGATCGTCAAGGTGGGCATCAAGGAGGTGATGGTCGGGTTTCCGTCGGCGAGCCAGCCGGACTACGATTTCGTGCGCTGGTTGATCGAGGAAGAGCAGATCCCTGAGGACGTGACCATCGCCGTGCTGGTGCAGTGCCGCGAGCATCTGATCGAGAAGACCTTCGAGTCCCTCGTCGGCGCCAAGCGGGCCATCGTGCACCTGTACAACTCTACATCGACCGTCCAGCGCGAGCGGGTGTTCGAGATGGATCGCGATGGCATCGTCGATATCGCGGTGCAGGGCGCCACCTGGGTCAAGACCTATTCCGAGCGCTATCCGGAAGTGGAGTGGCGTTTCGAATACACCCCGGAGAGCTTCTCCAGCACCGAGATCGATTTCTCGTTGCGGATCTGCGAAGCGGTCATGGATGTGTGGCAGCCCACCCCGGACAACAAGTGCATCCTCAACCTGCCGACCACGGTGGAAGTGGCGGGGCCGCACCACCATGCCGATCAGATCGAGTATTTCTGCCAGCACATCAAGAATCGCGACAGCGTGATCATCTCCGTTCATACGCACAATGATCGCGGCGGCGCGGTGGCTTCCGCAGAGCTGGCGCTGCTGGCCGGCGCCGAGCGCGTCGAAGGCACGCTGCTGGGCAACGGCGAGCGCACCGGCAACATGGACATCGTCACCCTGGCAATGAACCTCTACAGCCAGGGCATCGATCCGGAGCTGGACCTGTCGCGGCCGGACGAGATCATCGAGGTGGTCAACGACTGCACCAACATTCCGATCCATCCGCGTCATCCGTGGGTCGGCGAGATGGTCTACACCGCCTTCTCGGGCAGCCACCAGGACGCGATCCGCAAGTCGCTCAAGAAGCAGCAGCCGGACGAGCCGTGGCAGGTCGCTTACCTGCCGATCGATCCGCGCGATATCGGCCGTGACTATCAAGCGGTGATCCGCGTCAACAGTCAGTCCGGCAAGGGCGGCATGGCGTTTCTGCTCGAGCGCGATTACGGCATCAGCCTGCCGCGCTGGATGATGCTGGCGCTGGCACCCCATGTGCAGCAGGAGAGCGAGAAGCGGGCCAGCGAGCTGTCCAGCGAGGTGGTTCGCCAGGTGATGTTCGATCGCTTCACCAGCGAGACGCCGTTGTCGCTGGCGGACTACCGGCTGTCGAAGGGCCAGGACGAAGGCATCGACGTGACCCTATGGCAGGGCGCCGAGACGCTCCGTCTTTCGGGCAAGGGTAACGGCGCGATGTCTTCCTTCACCGATGCGTGGCAGAAGCATTCCGGTATCAGCGTTGGGATCATCGACTATGCGGAGCATTCGCTGGGCGGCGACAGCGAGGCCAATGCCATCGCCTTCGTCCAGCTCAATATCGACGGCCAGCGTGTCTGCGCCGTGGCCGAGGACAGCGACACCGTCAGTGCCTCGCTCAAGGCCTTGATCGCCGGGATCAACCTGGCGGCCAAGGAGGCCGAGCCGAACAAGGCACGCGAGAGGGAGAGGGAAGTCTAGACGTTTTCGATGACTGTCCGATAAATGAACGGGGCGCCATGTCGGCGCCCCGTTTCGTTGGGTCTGTTTCCTTAGGCTCCGTTTCGTTAGCGCCTCGTTTCTTTGGAGCCCGTTCTTGGAGTCACGTTCGTTGAAGTGATGAGCCTCAACGATAACTGACGGGCAGCAGGTACCGAAGGTCGTTGGTCAAGGGTAGCGAGAAGCTCGTGGCGCCGAGAATGGTCCGGTTGGCGATCTCCACCAGACGCACGTTGATGAACACCTGATCCTGGGCCTGGGCGTAGGTGCCGACCAGTACGGCCTCCGCGTTGTAATCCTGTCCCAGCCGCTGAACGTTGCGCGAGAGGATCAGCTCGCCCGTGTTTTCCTCGATGTACAGGCTGTTGCGTAGCTTCACCTCGATCACGTTGAGCCCGGCCTGTACCATTCGGGAAGTGAAAGTCTCGCTCAGCGTGCGGCCAAGCGTCGAGGACTGTCCGAGCTGGTCCACGTTGACGAGCGTCGTGGCGATGATCGGTTGCTGGGTGTCGATGCGGTCTCGAGCGCTGGCGATCAACTCGCCGGCAGCGTCGTCTATGCGTTCCAGCGTGGTGGCTTCTCGAGGGGACGTGGTGGTATCCAGCAGCGAGCAACTCGCCAGCAGTAGCGGCATCAGCAGCAGCGCCACCAGGTTTGCGGTCTTTTTCAAGGTCATGTCTACGCTTTCTATCCGTTTACCAGTCTGAAGATACCGCCAGGCGGCCCTGTTCTCGGTCATACTGGCCGCTGTCGCCGCCGCTGATGTAGTAGAGGTTCGACGAGGAATACAGCAGCGTGTCGTATTCGTCGGCGGATACCGTGATGATGACTTCGTGGTTCGTCTCCGAGGTCCAGCTGCCGCTGAAGACATCGGCGACTGCCGCCGCGGGGATCAGCCCCAGTGCCGGTTCGGTCCAGTGATTGTAGGGAAGGGTGGCGACGGCAATGCCGGTCGCCAGTGCGGTCAGCGCACCTTGAGGCGCGCGTATGGCCGTACGGTCGCGGTGGCGGATCACCTGGACATCGAAGTCGATCTCGACGGCCGCTTCCGGCCGGGTCTTCACGATGGCGCCGCGGCTGACCAGTTCGCTGGTCAGCAGGGCGCGGAAGCCCTCCGCGAACGCGGTCGTCGGCATTTCGGGGTCGATGTAGAGGGCTTTCTGTCTGAGCCTTCGATCCGAAAGAATCGCGCGGGCTTCATGCTCGGCAAGCACTTCCCAATGGTGAGCCGCCTGCATGCGCTGCTGCTCGCTGATGGGATAAGTGGTGGCGATGGGAGCTTGCGACGTGTTGACGCCGAAGCAGCCGGAGAGCGCCGTTGCACCCAATACGACGGCCCAGGTCTTGAATGACATGGAGATAAGGTTCCCGTTCGATAATCTTGTCTCGATGCGGACTCGAGAATGTATTACCAGTATCGGCGAGCTACCGGGAGGACTTGAGGAGGAGGACCGGTCGGATGACAGCGGGCGCCGCTGTGACGCCCGCTGGATTCCGACGCGTCGGTCGTCGACGCCCGCCGGTCATAGACGCCCGGTGGTGGCTCAGTTGTCGCTATCGCTGCGGATCTGGGCGTGACTGATCAGGGCGAAGATGAAGGTGCCGCCGACGACATTGCCGAGCAGGGTGGGCAGGCCGAATCGGAACAGGTATTCGGCCCATCCCGCGTGACCGGAGAAGACCAGATACATCACTTCGGTCGAACCGACGATGATGTGGGTGAATTCGCCGATCGCGACGAGGTAGGTCACGATCAGGATGACCCAGATCTTGGCGCTGCCCGCGCTCGGCAACAGCCATACCATGGTCGCGATCATCCAGCCGGCGACGATGCCCTTGGCGAACATCTGCATCGGGGTGTTCACGAGGATGTGTTCCCCCAGTGCCAGAAAGGCTTCATGGGTCTGGGTCGAGAAGATCGGCAGGGCCAGAATCGCCCAGGCCGAGACGGCCACGCCGACCAGATTACCGGCCAGCACCACGCCCCAGAGGCGAAGCAGACACAGGAATTTACCGATCCGGGGTTGGCTCATCACGGGTAGTACCGCGGTGACAGTGTTCTCGGTGAAGAGCTGCTGGCGAGCCATGATCACGACCAGAAACCCTACCGTGTAGCCCAGCGATTCCACCAGGAATCCGATGTCGTTGTCCGGCAGGTGGGCGCGCAGCAGGCCTTTCGCCAGCATTGAAAAACTCATCGAGAGACCGGCGGCGATGGCCGACCAGAGCAGGGCGGAAACCGTGCGGCTCAGTTCCTTCTCGCCTTCCTCGCGAATGAACTCATGGACGGCAGCCGCTTTTGAGGGCAGCTCGTCACCGTTGAGATGAAGATCATGTTCCTCATCGTCTTTCGCGACACGGCTGGGTGGCGTGAGATCGTGATGTTTGGTCAAGCGTGCGTTCCTCTCGGTAGCGGGAAAAGACGCGCTGGACAGGCAAAGTCGCCCTCAGGTTTCCCTGCGACGGCTGGCGGCAAGCGCTATGCTGAAACGATAGTCGTAAACGAGACAAGGAGATAGCCAAGGATGTCGCCGGAATCGTGGACGATGCTGACTCATTTGGGAATAGCCTGGCTGGCTGGAAGCCTGATCGGCCTGGAGCGAACTTTTCACGGGCGTCCGGCGGGATTTCGCACGCATGCGCTGGTCTGTGTCTCTTCGGCGCTGTTGATGATGGTCACGATGTATCAATGGCAGTGGCTGGGCACGGAGGTGCCGGAAGCCACGATCCGCACTGATCCCACGCGAATGGCTCAGGGCATCATGACGGGGATCGGCTTTCTGGGCGCCGGGGTGATTTTCAAGGAAGGCTTGACGGTTCGAGGGCTGACCACGGCCGCCTCGATCTGGATAACCTCGGCACTGGGCATTCTGTACGGCATCGGATTTCTGTTCCCGGCGGTACTGGCAACCGTCGTCACCTTGTTGACGCTTTCGTTGTTTCGCGTGGTGGAAGGTCGCATGCCGAGCCGGATCTTTGCCCGGTGCATCCTGCGTTTCGATAGTCAGGCCGTGATGCCCGAGGCACAGGTCCACGATCTGATGGCTTCGCATCGGTTTCGGATCGAGAGCTTGAGCTATCGCACACGCGACGAGGGCCGTCAGTTCGAATATCGCATGATATTGCGGACTCACGATCGCAAATATATTCCGCCGCTGGCCGCCGATCTGCGTGACGACGCTCGCCTGCTGGAGTTTCAGCTTTCCCCCACGGGTGATTGATATCGGGAGTGGTTGTCATTCCCTTGCCAGCCGATAGAGTAGGCGCTCTTGAAATGGTGGCGAGGCAGTGATGCAGGCACGCGAGGAACGTCCGGCTTTCTGGATATTGATGGGTGCGGTGATGCTGTCGCCATTGGCGATCGACATCTATCTGCCGGCGTTGACGGCCATGGCCGACGAGTTCGAGCGTCCCTACGCTGCGCTGCAATTGACCATCACCCTGTTCTTGATGAGTGTCGGCGTCGGGCAACTTCTGGTGGGGCCGTTGACCGATCGCTTTGGTCGCCGTCCGGTACTCCTGGGGGGCGTGGCTATCTACATGGTAGCGGCAGTGATCGGCATGGCTGCCAGTTCGATCGTGATGCTCTATCTCTCGCGTGTCCTCCAGGGGTTGGGAGCCTGTGCATCCGTGACTGTCGCCTTCGCCGCCATTCGCGACAGCTATACGCCGACCCAGGGCGCCAAGCTCTACAGTTATCTCAATGGTTCCCTGACGCTGGTGCCATCGCTGGCTCCGGTATTGGGCGGGGCACTGACCGTGGCGCTGGGGTGGCGCAGCAATTTCGCCTTCATGACCGCGTTCGCGGGGATGCTGTGGCTGAGCGCGTATTGGCGTTTCGGCGAGACACGGCCATTGGGGACGACGATCGAAAAGCGTCTCTACCGTTGGTCCCGTTATCGTCCGGTGCTTTTCCATCGGCGGTTTCTCTACTACGCGACGCTCGTCAGCACGATGATGGCGGCCATTCTCGTCTACGTATCGGCGGCCCCGGTGGTCATGATGGATCGCCTGCGCCAGCCGGAGTGGGTCTTCAGCCTCTGGTTCGGCGGCAATGCCCTGGTCAGCACGGTAGCATTCTTCATCGTGCCGAGACTGATGGCTCGGTGGGGAAGAAAGTCGACCGTGCAGCGGGGGCTGCTCGTCGTCATTGGTGGGGGTGCCCTGATCGCCTGCCTCTACTGGGCAGTGCCGGTGTCGGTAATCACCTTCATGGGGCCGGTGGCGATACTCTCGATCGGCTTCTCGATGGTGCTGGGGGCGGCCGCTAGCCTGGCGCTGGAGCCGTTCCCCGAGCGTGCGGGAACCGCGGCGGCATTGCTCGGGGCGATTCAACTGGGCGGCGGCGCCACGCTGGCGACACTGCTGTTGATGACGCCGCTGGCGCCGCAGACATCGCTGGCATTGATCTGCTGTGGCGGCGGGCTCGTGATGTGGACCCTCGCAAGAGGGCTTGCCGAGCGCGCCGACTCCGGGGCGTGATTGCGGTGGCGGAGCGATTTTCCGAGAGCGTTGTCACAGCCATGCCATCTCGAGTCGTTTGCTACGGCCCCGGGCGGCTGCGTTGGCGTGAGGTTTAACGCGCTCGACATCGCGGTGGCATGAACAGGCTAGAATGAAGCGGTTAGCGAGAGATTTCGGCACGACGAAGGTGATCGTTCGGCCTCAGGAAAGGAAAAGATGGGTATGGCCACTCATGGCAAGGACAGCACATGGTTGATTCTCAACGGTAAATCCGCCCAGCAGCCAGAGGTCCGGGAAGCGGTCGAGCATCTGCGCCGCCAGGGGCACGACCTGCAGGTGCGGGTGACCTGGGAGGGCGGTGATGGCGTCTGGCTGGTGGAGAGCGCGATGGCTGGCGGTGCTGCGCGAATCGTCGCTGGCGGGGGAGACGGATCTATCAACGAGATCGTCGCCGGCCTGATGCGACAGCCACCCGAGCGGCGTCCGGCACTGGGTATTCTGCCGCTGGGAAGCGCCAACGACTTCGCGCATGGCTTGAATCTGCCGATGACACCGCTGGCGGCGCTGGAGCTGGCCCTGACCGGGTCCGTTCGTCAGGTGGACATCGGCAAGCTGGACGACGAGGCGTTCATCAACGTGGCGTCCGGCGGCTTCGGTGCCGAGATCACTACCTCGACGCCGGTCGCGCTGAAGCGCCTGTTGGGTGGCGGCGCGTATTCGCTCATGGGCATGCTGAAAGCCTGGAATTACCAGCCCTTCGAAGGGCATATACGCTGGCCGGAGGGGGAAGCACGGGTCCCGCTCTTCATGCTGGCGATCGGCAACGGCTGCCAGGCAGGCGGCGGCCAACGGCTGGCGCCCTCTGCCAAGCTGGATGACGGTCTGTTCGAGCTGCTCTTCGTGCGCCACTTCAATTCGCTGGGCGAACTGAAGCGAATCATCGACGAGCTCGAAAACCTGCCCCAGGACGGAGAGTTCGTGCGCTATCTGCGTGTGCCCTGGGTCGAGTTCGACAGCGACGGCGCCTTTCCCCTGAATCTCGATGGTGAACCGCGTCGCTATGAGCATTTTCGTGCCACGCTGGATCGTGAAGCACTACCGCTAGTGGTGCCAGAAAACTGTCCTCTGCTGCGCCACGGCAAGTAGCTCGAGAATCACCGGTATCCTGGGGAGCTGTTGCCGTTTCATGCACGGCCGCGCCTGGCCTGGCGCCATTTGGCGCAGCAACGTGGTTTGCGCTGAAATGGCAACAGCCCCTGATGCATCGACCCGTGAGAAAGGAGTGGATCACATGGATAATTTCATGCAGGAAGCCATCGAACAGGCCAGGCTCAGCCTCGACAATGGCGGTGTTCCCATCGGTTCCGTTCTGGTTCACCGGGGGGCGATCATTGGCCGTGGTCATAACCAGCGCCAGCAGAAGGGAAGTGCAATCCTGCACGGGGAGATGGATGCGCTGGAAGATGCGGGGCGTCTGCCCGCCTCGGTCTACCGTGACTCGGTGCTCTACACCACGCTATCACCCTGTTCGATGTGCAGCGGGGCCATCCTGCTCTACGGCATACCCAAGGTCATCATCGGTGAGAATCGCACCTTTCTCGGAGAAGAGGCATTGCTGCGCGAGCGCGGGGTCGATGTCGAGGTTCTCGACGATCCGGTCTGCCGCGAATTGATGACGCAGTTCATCGCAGCCTATCCGGAAGTGTGGAACGAGGATATCGGAGAGCCCTGAGCGGCTCGGATCATTGGCAGGTGACATGAAAAAGCCCACCTGACGGTGGGCTTTGCTCAAGGCGGTGAGACTTCAGGATCGAAATCCCGGAGTCTGGAACCCTTGACTGGGATTAGCCAGATACCTTGATGTTGGCGGCCTGAAGGCCTTTCTTGCCCTGAGTAACGTCGAAGGTAACCTTCTGGCCGTCCTGCAGAGTTTTGAAGCCTTCTGCCTGAATTTCGGAGAAGTGTGCGAACAGATCATCGCCGCCGTCATCGGGAGAGATGAATCCGTAGCCTTTCGTGTCGTTAAACCATTTGACAGTGCCAGTTGCCATTGTCGATATCCTTAACTTGCATAGTGATGTAGCCGAGCGTCCCGGGGGGATGCCCGAAATGCGTGGTCAGACTAGGGGGGAATGCGCACTAGGAGTTCGACGAGATCGACTAACAACTGACGACATTCTGCCTGCAAACCTACGCAACGGATGTTGCATCGGCGGATATACCGGGTCAAGCAACAGCAGCTTGACTTTGGTAGAACCGTTTCCCATGCCCCGCTTACGAACCATAGATGGAAATTCCATGCACGTCTATAACCTGCCAGACCCTTTTTTTCGGGTTGATCGCGTCACACGGTATGGTTTTATTAACGCTTTTTAAGAAGATTGATATAACACCGTCACATCGTCGGAAGCCGACGACGCAGCGTGCAGCGAGGCTATTTATCGTGAACATGTATCGCAGTAGGGTCCTCGGGTAAGCTGTCACTCGCCTTTTCGGGTCGCTGCGGCAATCGCGCCTAGGGCCAGTGACCATTCATCATTCGAGTCAGGAGCAATGTGCGTGGCACAACGTGAAATCAGTTTCAATGACACTCACAGCAAGGCCATTGGTTATTTGCTGTGGATTTTCGGGTTCACCGGAGCGCACCGCTTCTACTATGGTAAGCCCGTCACCGGAACTCTATGGTTTCTTACCCTGGGGCTGTTCGGGATCGGTTGGTTGATCGACCTGTTTCTGATCCCGGGCATGGATCGCCAGGCCGATCTGCGCTTCCGGGCCGGGCCGACCAGCTATACGCTGGCCTGGATCCTGCTGACGTTCCTGGGGGTTTTCGGGATCCATCGGATGTACATGGGGAAATGGATCACGGGTTTGATCTATCTGCTCACGGGTGGTCTGTTCCTGGTCGGGGTGCTCTACGACTTCTGGACGCTCAATGACCAGATTTCTCTGAAACACGCGCGCCGCGGGCTGTAATCCGCCCCGGTCGACTCGTTCCAGGCGCTCGACGCCAGGGAACCCTTTTCGACGTCACAGGGAGGTGGCGCATGTCGGAGCGACTCCAGCTTACCGATATTCTCGAAACGCTCGACCGTCAGGTCGAGGATGACAAGATCACGCTGCAGGACATCGTCGATACCTTCAATTCCCGGGGCTTCGGACCGGTGGTATTGCTGCCGGCGCTGATTGCATTATTGCCGACCGGCGGTGTCCCGGGCGTGCCCAGCGCCTGTGGTATCTTCATTGCCTTGATGGCGATCCAGCTGGTATTTGGCCGCAGGAGCCCATGGCTACCAAAGGTATTGAGTCGACGCGGCGTCAGCCACGAGCGCTGGCATCGTGTTACTCAGCGCGCTAAACCCTGGACTCGGAGAATCGATCGGTTCCTCGAGCCTCGGTTGCGCTGGTTGATGGGTGACGTCACTCAGCGCTTGTTGGCGCTGCTGATGGTCGTGCTCGGATTGGGGATGATCCCGCTGGAGCTGCTGCCGTTTGCCGCTGCCATACCGGCGCTGGCGATCGTCGTCATGGCCTTGGGGCTCACGGCCGGCGACGGGGTAATGATGCTGCTCGGCCTTGGCGTTACCCTGGCTGGCGGCGTCGGCATCGGATTCTGGATGTTGTAATCGATCACGGCGAATCAGCCACGACGAATCAATCACGAATCAACCGCGCACGCCAACGGAAAGCCCCCGACGATCCATCGGACCGTCGGGGGCTTTGCCGTGGCAGAGCAGACGCGAGCATCCACCGCTGCGATGCCGTATCAGTTCCGTGCGATCAGGGTCGGATCGTAGTCGCCCTGGCGCTCGGCCTGGGACAGCATGGCGACGCCGCGAGTGTCGCCCTGCTTGGCCAGGCTTTCGAAGATGACCCGGTAGGCCAATACGGCCTGCACGTAGTCACGCGTTTCTCGGAATGGGATGCTTTCGACGAATCGATCGAATTCGCGCGGGGCGGTGGCAAGCCAGCGGTCCACGCGATGGGGGCCGGCATTGTAGGCCGCCGTCGCCGCGATGCGATTGCCGCGGTAGCGCTCCAGCATCGAGCGGATGTAGGTGCTGCCGAGCTGGATGTTCACCTGTGGCTCGAACAGCTCCGCAGTACTGGGTGCGCTGATGCCGAGTTCTCGAGCGACGTGGTCGGCCGTCCCCGGCATCAGCTGCATCAGTCCACGGGCCCCGACCGGTGAAGCGGCACGGGGGTTGAATGCGCTCTCGCGTCGCGCGATACCCATCAGCAGATAGGGATCGACCTGATTGACCTCTGCCCATTTCAGGAACGAATCGCGGTACGCTGCCGGAAACCGCCAGGGCAACGCGTCCCACTGCTTGGCAGCGATCGTGGTCTGGATCGCCATGCCGTACCAGCCCTGGCGAATGGCGTAGTCGGCCAGCGCTGCGGCCTGGTCCGGCGTATCGCGGGCGGCGGCCGTGAACCACTCGCTGCGCGCAAGACCCTCCTCGCTAATTCGCATCAATGCCTCGGTACGCTGCACGACCGGCAGCATGCCCGTCAGCTCCTGCTGCAGCGTCGAGACGCTGGTGTCTGCCATCTCCAGCTGATAGGGCTGACCCAGACGATCGGCGGCGGCAAAGCCGAAGAAGCTGCGATTCTGCGCGGCCATTCGGTAGGCCTGGTGTGCCTTGGCATCGTCGCCCATGGCTTCGCTGGCACGCCCGAGCCAGTACTGCCAGTGGGCTTCTGCGCGCACCTCCGGGGGAAGCGCCTCGCTCCAGCGCGCGACGTTAGCCCAGTTGCCTTCGGTCACCGCGTTACGGATACGCAGCTCGATGAGATCGGCATCCGCGAGGCGTGGTAGCGTCGTATCGACCCAGCCCTGGTTGTTATCGATATTGCGAACCATGGAGTAGAACGCCAGATCGTGCTCGACCTGGTGGCGCCGGTCCTCGCCGATCGATACATGGGGAGAAATCTTGCGCCAGGCTTCCAGGGCGGCCTCGGTATCCGCGCGGATCAGACCATGCATGGCGGCAGCGATCAGCGCGCCACTGGCCTGGCCGTCGGGGCCGAGATCCAGCGGGACCTGGGTGACGGCGGCGTAATTGCCGCGGACCGTGTCGAAGCTGTTGATGGCCCGCTGCCAGGTGTCGTCCAGGCCACGCTCGAGATAGGTGACCAGCCCGCTCTGGCCGTTTTCCCAGGCCAGCATCATGCGCTCCCAGGTGTCCTCGTCTGTCAGCACGCCGCGATCCTCGAGCGTCGCGAATAGCGGGTCGCAGGCTTCGGGCTGCGAGGTGCCGACGTGCCACAGTGCCTCACCGCCCGCCGCGGCCCTGGCCGGCTCCCGGTCGAGCAGGGCAGTGTAGTAGTAGCACTGCCGGATGGTGCTGGAAGGCTCGCCGTCGCTGATTGCCAGGAGATCGTCGTAACGCCCCAGCTCGCCGAATCGTGTCTGCGCGGCGCCGCGCATCCAGTCGGACAGCGGAGAGTCGCCGTAGCGGGTGACGAAGTCGTTTACCTCCGCGGCCGAAGCCGTGGAAAGCCGGGAGCGAAGGCGGTGATATTCCACGTAGCCAGCCAGGACGTGGCCCTCGATAGCGGCCTGATCGATATCGTTCCAGCGGCGATCGCGGGCGGCATCCAGCGCCTGCTTCATGGCCTGGTCGGCCTGGGTCGTGGTGCTCGGTGTCGTCACCGCGGCTTGCGCGGTCGCACTCAATCCGATGGCGCCGACGAGGCACCAGCGTAACCAACGTCTGCGGGTGGGCAATGCGGGCATTGGGTCTCTCTCTTTCTCGAAGGGCCGTTCTTCAACGCGCACGCTTGAAAGGGGCTGCTCTTTTCGGGGCTGCCTTGCAGCAGGCCACTCCGACAGACCAGGGTAGCGCTGCGTTCTCGGCGAGATACGCGTGTCACTTCGCCAATTCACCAATTCACCAATTCACCAATTCACGGCCCCATCGTCGCCGATGCAGGCCCGCTTGGGTAGTACCGTTTCGCAACGATCTGGTGCCTTCCGGTGACGCTATCGCCTCTCGCGGCGAGGAGAACATTGAATCCTGGCCCGATCGTGACCATCTAAGGGCTAGTTCAGTCTTTAGTCGGCGTCGATCGTGCCTGCTTCGCCCCAACGTCACTACCGGAGATTCCACCATGAATCCTTGGCGTTTTCTGACCCAGCTGTCCCGTCTCAAGCAGCGCAGCGGCGCACTGGCCCGCATCGGCCGCGCCTTTCGGGTCTTCGGCCCCATGACGCTGGACGTCTTGCGCGGGCGCTACCGGCCGATTCCGTGGGCTGCCTTCGGCTGGATGGCGCTGGCACTGGTGTACTTGGTGTCGCCGCTGGATCTGATTCCCGATTTTCTGATGATCCTCGGGCTCGTCGATGACGTCTTCATCGTGGGCTGGCTGCTGACCCGGGTCGACCGGGCGATGAGTGACTACCGGCGCTGGAAGGGCATCGACGACGAGGAAGTCACCACCGAGTGACGGCTCGGCTTGAAATGGGGCTGGCGAGCCCCATATCGCTGAACACCGTGATTTCATTAGCTTTATTTCGTAACCGCCTCGAGAGGCCCGTCAATGACCACTGCGACTCAAGAAGAAACGCTCGGCTTCCAGACGGAAGTCAAACAGCTTCTCCATTTGATGATTCACTCCCTGTATTCCAACCGGGAGATTTTCCTGCGTGAGCTGATCTCCAACGCTGCCGATGCCTGCGACAAGCTGCGCTACGAGGCGTTGGACAACGACGGTCTCTACGCAGGCGACGCCGAGTTGCGCATCGAGATCGAACACGATGCCGACGCCGGCACCGTGACCGTGCGCGATACCGGTATCGGCATGAACCGTGACGAGGTGATCCAGAACCTGGGCACCATCGCCAAGAGTGGTACTGCCGAATTCCTCAAACAGCTTTCCGGCGAAAAGCAGAAGGATGCCAAGCTCATCGGCCAGTTCGGCGTGGGCTTCTACTCCGGCTTCATCGTCGCCGACGAAATGGTCGTTCGCACGCGTCGCGCCGACAGCGACCAGGGCGTCGAGTGGCGCTCCAGGGGCGAGGGTGAATTCACCATTGCCGAGATCGATCGCCCCGAGCGTGGCACGGAGATCGTGCTGCACCTGAAGGAAGACGCCAAGGAGTTCGCCGACGAGTTCCGCCTCAAGAATCTGGTGCGCAAGTACTCCGACCATATCGACGTGCCGGTGCGCATGCCCAAGGTCGAGAAGGCTCGCGACGAAGAGGGCAAGGAGATCGAAGGCAGCGAGACCGTCAGCTGGGAGACCGTCAACGAGGCGACCGCACTGTGGGTGCGCCCCAAGGCGGAGATCGATGATGACGAGTACAAGGCGTTCTACAAGCACATCGCTCACGATTTCAGCGATCCGCTGACCTGGAGCCACAACAAGGTCGAAGGCAAGCTCGAGTACACCAGCCTGCTGTACGTGCCGCAACGCGCGCCGTTCGATCTCTACCAGCGTGATGGCGTACGCGGGCTCAAGCTGTACGTGCAGCGGGTCTTCATCATGGACGACGCCGAGGCGTTCCTGCCGCTGTACCTTCGCTTCGTCAAGGGCGTGCTGGATTCCCGCGATCTGCCGCTCAACGTCTCCCGCGAGCTGCTGCAGAAGTCGCCGCAGGTCGATTCGATGAAGGCGGCGTTGACCAAGCGCGCGCTGGACATGCTGAAGAAGCTGTCCAAGGACAAGGAAGCCTACCAGACCTTCTGGAACACCTTCGGCGACGTCCTGAAGGAAGGGCCGGCGGAGGATTACGCCAACCGTGACAAGATCTCCGGCCTGCTGCGCTTCTCCACCACGCATACCGACAGCACAACGCAGGATCAGTCGCTGGCGGATTACGTCGAGCGCATGAAGGAAGGTCAGCAGAAGATCTATTACATCGTCGCGGATGGCTTCAAGGCGGCCAGCCACAGCCCGCATCTGGAGATCTTCCGCAAGAAGGGCATCGAGGTCCTGCTGCTGCACGATCGCATCGATGAGTGGCTGATGAGCCATCTCACCGAGTTCGACGGCAAGTCCTTCGCCGACGTCGCCAAGGGTAATCTGGAGCTCGACGACATGGCCGACGAGGCCGAGAAGCAGGCGCAGGAAGAAACCGCCAAGGCCAAGGAGGATCTAGTCAAGCGGGTACAGCAGGCGCTCGGCGACAATGTTCAGGAAGTTCGGGTCACGCATCGCCTGACCGATTCCCCGGCCTGCGTGGTGTTGCCGGAGCACGAGATGGGCTTCCAGATGCGTCGCATGATGGAAGCGGCCGGACAGCCGTTGCCGGAGGTGAAGCCGATCCTCGAGCTCAACCCCGATCACGCGCTGGTATCGCGTCTCGAAAGCACCGAAGGGGGCAACTTCGACGATCTGGCCCATATCCTGCTGGATCAGGCAGTCATCGCCGAGGGTGGACATCTCGACGACCCGGCGGCCTACGTCAAGCGCCTCAATACGCTGCTAAGTGCTTGATCGTCATCGATCATCGCGCGCTCGAGCGTGTCATGGCCGGCCCTCGTGGCCGGCCATTTGTTTAGTGTAAATGGCCTAATTGCACGTTCTTTCCTCAACTTTGCAGCCAACTACTGGTAACCTGCCGACTTCTTCATGATGGAGGAGCGAGTATGTCGCTATCCTTCCCGAGGCTTTTTCACCGACGTTCCGTCCGTGAATGGCCCTTTCTTCGACGACCTTTTCGACACGAGACCCAGCCTGCCCGCCGACAACGCATCCTGGCGGTCGTGACGGGGACAGTCCTGACACTAGGCTTCGCAGTGTTCCCGATAGCGTCTCGAGCCGAGTCGATATCCGAAACCGTGCCAACCCTCGAAAGCCAGATCCAGCGGCCCGCGCTGGACCCCGTCACCGAGCTGCCCGACCTGCGTGACATCAAGGCTGGCCCCAAGCGCAAGGCGGCGTTCCTGGGCATGCTGGTGCCGCTGGTACAGGCCGAGAATGCGCGTATCCAGCGCGACCGCAACTGGCTGATCGGCGTCGGCAGCCGCATCAATCCGATGACGGCGGACGAAAAGCAGCGGCTGGCTCAGCTATGCGACGACTACGGCGTCGAATGCGAGCCGGGCGAGGTGAGCCAGGAGCTGCTGGCGCGGGTCAATACCGTGCCGCTGGAGATGGTGGTGATCCAGGCGGTGGAGGAGTCCGGCTGGGGCACCTCGCGGCTCGCCCGGGACAGCAACAACCTGTTCGGCATGCGCTGCTTCAGCGAGGGGTGCGGTATCGCTCAACTTGGAACCTCGCGGCGTTTTCAGACGTTCGACAGCGTGCGTGATGGCGTCGGCGCCTATCTGCACAACCTGAATACCCATCGCGCCTATACTCAACTTCGCGGGCAGCGCGCCGCGCTAGCCGCCAAGGGCAAGTCGATTTCCGCCGAGAAGCTGATCGGCACGCTGCACAACTATTCGACCTCGCCCGATTATCAGCAGCAGCTCCTGTCGCTATTGCGCACCAACGGCGACTTGATTCGCACCCACGGCGCCGATAACGCCTTCGTGACGGGCAGCACGGCCTGATACCCCGAACCTCTCCGTCGACCGGTATTCGGATGATGTCCGCGTACCGGTCGAACGTGTGCGATCGGCCAGTTGGGCTAGACTACAGCCACTTTCCTGCCAACCCGAGGAGGCCCCCATGGCCAGCGATAGCTCCCTCGAGACATTGACTTTCGATAATGTCTGGTCCCGCTTTCCCGAGGACTTCTTTACGCGGGTGAAGCCAACCCCGTGGCGCGATACCCGGCTGCTCGACGTCAGTCCGAACGGGGCGGCGCTCCTGGAGCTGGATCCCGAAGAGGTCGACCGCGACCGCCTGACCGCGTTGATGAGCGGCGAGCGACTCTTGAGCGGCATGGATCCGCTGGCCCAGAAGTACACCGGGCATCAATTCGGCACCTACAACCCGGCGTTGGGTGATGGGCGCGGTCTGTTGCTCGGTGAAGCGATGACATCGCAGGGACCGATCGATCTGCACCTCAAGGGCGCCGGGAAGACGCCGTATTCGCGATTCGGCGATGGCCGCGCCGTGTTGCGCTCCTCGATTCGCGAGTACCTGGCCGGCGAAGCGATGGCCGGACTCAAGATCCCGACGACCATGGCGCTGGCCGTCGCCGTCAATGGCGAGAAGGTCATGCGCGAGCGGGTCGAGCCGGGGGCGACCCTGCTGCGGCTGGCCGAGAGCCACGTGCGTTTCGGTCACTTCGAATGGCTGTATCAACAGCAGCGGGTCGAGGATCTCGAACGGCTGATGCGCCACGTCATCGATCGCCACCGCCCCGATCTGGCGCAGGAGGCGGCGCCGCTCGAGGCGCTGTTCCAGGACGTGGTCACGCGGACCGCGGAATTGATCGCTCGCTGGCAGGCCTATGGCTTCGTTCATGCGGTGATGAACACCGACAACATGTCGATCCTGGGGCTGACGCTGGATTACGGCCCCTATGCGTTCATGGATCGCTTCGAGTCCAACCTGACGCCCAACCATACGGATACGACCGGGCGCTATGCCTTCGACCAGCAGCCCGGCGTGGCGCTATGGAATCTGACCGTGCTGGGGCAGTCGTTGACGCCATTGATCGCGGTGGAACGGTTGCGAGAAATCCTCGATACCTACGAGCCCACGCTTCAGGCGGCGTATGCCATTCTGATGCGCGGGCGTCTGGGGCTCGAGACCGAGCAGGAAAGCGACGGCAAGTTGATCGACGACTGGCTATCGCTGCTCGAGAGCTCACGGGCTGATTTTCATCGCAGCTTCCGCGCCCTGAGCGATCAGGATGTCGTCGGTGGCCTGTCGTTGCGCGAGGAGATCGTCGGCTCGGGTTCGGGTAATCAGCTCGATGAGTGGCTCGAGCGCTACCGCCAGCGTCTTGCCGACGAGTCGCGTGGAGAGACGGAGCGGCTGGCGGCAATGCGGCGGGTCAATCCGCTTTATGTCTTGCGTACCCATCTGGCGCAGCAGGTCATCGAAGCGGCGCAGGAAGGCGATACGCGCCCGTTGCAGACGTTCCGCGAGCTGCTGTCGTCTCCCTTCCTCCAGCGGCCGGGCATGGAAGTCTGGAGCGAGGCGCCATCGCCCAGCGCGCCTCCCGTTTGTCTCTCCTGTTCGTCCTGAGCGCTGTCTGATCGATACTCTTGATGATTGAATGCCGGCTCCCGATGCCGGCATTTTCTTAGGTGTATGGTCCCGAAATACACGAAGCGACGGATTCGAACAGGCGTTGTGCCTTCGCTCCGGCATCAATCCCAAAACCGCACGCAAGTAGCGCAGCAGGGAGACCATCGAGGCCTTCCGGCTGGCCCCCAGGGTTCCCTGTTTCACGTCGCTGATACCGATGGGCGCATTCCCTGTAGGGAGCTGCACCAATTTGAAATGCAGCGGTTTCATTTGCCTATTTGATACGCCTGGCAGGCTGTCCACTCACTTCTAAATCACTATCTTGGCGATAGTTCACCAGCAAGTGAACACTTGGATAGTTCATGCGTACTGTCATGTTTCATCTACGCTGCTGTGGCTAAAAATTAGCAGAAACGACTTTTCTTAAAGCGGCCTGAACTATCATTCGGTTTAATGCTTAAATACGACTTGCTAGGCAACTCATTGCTGAGATAACTCATGCTTTTAGACTGGCAATGCATATGGTTGGTAGTCAATATCTAAGTATGTAATTAGTTAATTTCCCTGGTTTTTGTGGGCGCTTCGTGATCCCTGTTCTGCTTGTTAACTTTAATTAATGTACTAGCTTTAAAAAGCTACTGTGATGCAAGCAGGTTTCTCTCTCTGCAGAAACAAGGGGATTCTTCATGGTTACTAATAACTTTTCTAAAAGCAGCCTCGACCTTAACGGCAAGATTTCCCTTAATATGCCTACGGCGCTCGACTGGGGCGTGGATGGCCGCCTTTACGTCACTGAGGTGAGCGGGGACGTGAAGGTACTGACAGTCGCTTTTGGCGACCCCAACCCGAACGATGGGGACAATGCAGCGAGCTTCTATGTCACCGAAGCCGAAACCATTTCGCTGATAAAGACCATTCCCAACCATAATGACGATGGTTCGAGCAGCGGCTCGAATAGTCGCGAGGTCACTGGAATCGACGTGACCGCTCAGTTCGATGAAAACGGCGCTCCGGTCCTTGTCAACGGCAAACCTGCAGTTACCGTTTATGTCACGTCAAGCGATAGCCGCATTGGTGCAGGCGGCGGCGGAGGCGATACCGGGCTGGACACGAATTCAGGGATCATCACGCGCCTGACCCAGACAGAAGATGGCTGGGATGCGGTGGATCTCGTTCGTGGCTTGGCTCGTTCCGAGGAAAATCACGCTCTCAATGGGCTCGAGGTCATCCAGGAGCTCGATGAAAATGGTCATCTGGTAAGCGAGCGGCTCATTGTGGCGAGTGGCGGCAACTCCAATACCGGTGCGCCATCGAACAACTTTGCCGGCCAGCAGGAGACCGCTTATAGCGGTGCCATCCTTGAAGTCGATCTCGACCAACTCAAGACGATGGAAATCAAGACGGATGGCGGTCGACAATATATTTATGACGTACCGACGCTCGACGATCCCTCTCGTGCCGGTGCGGAGGATAGCAACGAACCGTTCGGCGGCAACGATGGATTCAATGGTGGCAAGATCGATCCCGATGGCCCGGTGCAGATCTATTCTGCGGGATACCGCAACTCTTATGACGTGGAGGTCACCGAAGACGGGCGTGTCTGGACTTACGATAACGGCTCCAACAACAGCTGGGGCGGCCGGCCCATCGGTGAAGCAGGGGATAACGGCAGTACTACTGACAAAGCACAGCAAGCCGGCTATATCGCCACCAACCTGAACAATGGCGACGGTAACGGTAGCGACACCATCAACCTCGAGAACGGTTGGAATCCCAAGAACTACGATCAGTTCCACGAGATCACGCGTTCTGACGATCTTGCCGGACGCATTCTCTCCGCTGGGCAGGGTGGGGCCGCGACTTACACCATGACGCACCCGGATTTCGATGAGCCGCTGACCCTGGTTTATGGAGGCCATCCCAATCCGACGCGCGCCAGCGGGGGGGAAGCCGGTTTGCTGTTCACCCCCAAGAACGGAGTCGAGGACGCTTTTCTGCTGGTATCCGAGGACCACTACGATGCGGTCATCGATTGGTTCACCACCGTCGAGAACGCGTCTGGCGGGGCAGGTGCAGGAGAACTGACGAGTCGCGTGATCAGCGTGGCCCCGGGAGAGCTGTATTACATCACCGAGAATGGCAATGCCTATCTGGTCAGCGAAAATCCCGGCAGTCCATCGAGTATTCAAGGGTCGAGCGTGCTGGGCGAAGCCGGCATACCCTCGGATTTCGATGATGTCGTGGCTGCACTGAACCCCATCGAAGGTAATTATCTGGAAGGTGGCTATACCGATGGTTCGCTCGATACGGGGCTCGGATCCATCAATGGTCTGACAGAGTACACCTCGACTGTCTTCGATGACGGAAACACCAAGATGTCGGGAGCGATCCTGGCATCGCAGTACGGCGGCGGTGATCTGATCGTGATGGGGCGCGATGAGAACGGTGTCATGCAGACTGCAAGCGGCTCAGGAGCGACGAAAGCGGCCGATCGAATCACGCTGGAGCTGACCGGCAGTCCCTTGGGCCTGACTTCGATCGGTGATGATCTATCCGCCTGGGACAATCAGTCGGCATTTCGTGGCTCGGTCTGGGCCTCCGTTTACAGCGGTAGCGGTACCAAGGTCGAGATCCTGCAGCCGAACAATGGTGCCGTGCCGCTGGCAGGCTCGGAAGTCAGTGATTCGACGGATCATGATCTCGACGGCGTGGACAATATCCATGACCCCTTCGAGTACAGCGCCACGAATGGCCTCGAACTCACGCCTGACAAGGCAATCATCCTGGATTTTCAACCGACCGAGGCGCCTTATCCGGGAACGCTCGCGGATACCGGTCTGATGGGCGCGGCGCTGGATGGTTCAACGCCCAACCAGGACGCCAATCCCGATCAGGGCACTTCGGGGCTATTCGATAACGGCGGCAATATCATTCCTGGCGCCAACGCGCCGATCTTCCAGATCAAGAACGTGGTTCCCGGCAGCGTGGTCGGTTCGGAAAACGGGGTTCGCGACGCCATGCATGTGGGTGTCAATCCCAGCGACGATGTGCAACGTCTGGTCGCGACCACGCAGGTACAGAACTGGATACCCACGGCAGGAGGCGTGGCGGAGGGACAGCTGACCGGCATCATGTTCGGTGACGGCACGCAAGCCAACTTCGTGCGCTTCGTATTCGGCGAGGTGAATGGCGAGCCGGGTTTCGAGGTCGGCTACGAAATCGGCGACAGCAACTATCAAACCTTGGCGCAGGTGGCTTTGCCGGCGCTGGCCGCTAGCGGGACCGCCGAGGTCGAACTGCGCCTCGAAATCGACATGGCGAACGATTTCGCCCTCCATGCCGATTATCGTCTCAATGGTCAAGACGAGTTCACCGCTTTGCCGCTAGAAGGCTTCACCCTGCCTGAAGGGGTATTACAGGACATCCTGACCGGCTCGCACACCATCGGCGATGACGATACCCAGCTATCATCGGGAGCGGCTTTCGGTTTCCTTGCCGAAACCAGCGAAGGTGCACCGCTGGCACCGGTCAACTTCAACAACCTGCACATCCACGGATTCGGCAACGAGATCGCGGCCAGCACCGCAGAAGGTGTCGGCACCGCGGGCTCTGGTGGCGTGGATACCATTCTTTATACGGGTACCGATACCCAACTGGCACCGCTCGACGGTAGCGTCGAGAACTTCGATGGCTCCGGCTCCGCGGCAGACTTCCATGCCTCGGGCAATAGCGGCGCCAACGTAATGATCGCCGGGAGTGGAGACAATACGTTTACCGGGGGCGGCGGTGCCGACAGCTTCCAGGGGACGCTGGATAATCTCGACGGCACGGAAATCACCGATTTCTCTGCCGACGATGAAGTCGTGGTCCAGGGTGCTTCGTTCGATGCCAGCGACGTGAGCTATCAAGCCGGATCGGCGATCATCACCATCAATGGCGAGACGGCGATCACCTTCAGCGGCGAGGATTTTGCCGACTTCGATCCCAGCACCGGCGCATCCGTATTCAATTTTACGTCCACCGCCAACGGCACGCGCATTACCACGGCGACTGGGTTGACCCCGGTTGCCGCCATCAGCTCGGGCGGGCCCGATATCAACGGTGTCACCCTGCGTGATCAGCAGATCGATTTCCTGTCCGACATGACCAATGCCGAGATCAGTGGCTGGGTCAGCGGTGTCGCCTCCAAGAATTACGTCAATGCAATCGACGTCGATGGCAGCGTACCCGATGCGCTGCATCAGTCCGAGCGTTCGGCAGTGGATACCGGGGAGTGGGGGTATTCGATTCCAGTCGAGAACGGCGAGTACCTGATCGATATGTACTTCGCCGAGATCTACCACGGGGTGGAAAACGGCAATGGTACCGGCGCGCGCGTTTTTGATATCAGCGTCGAAGACGCACTGGTGGAGGATGACTACGACATCATTGGTGATGTCGGCAGCGCCGCTACCGAAGTGGTCAAGACCTATGCCGTCACCGTCACTGACGGTGTGCTCGACATCGGCTTCGATGCCTCGGTCAACCAGGCCAAGATCAGCGGCCTGGCGGTATGGAAGGTGGGCGGCGCCTATGTACCATCCGAGGATGCGACACCGCCGGAAGTGGTCTCGATAACGCTTGATCAACCGCTCGATAACGACAGCGCCATTCTGGCCACGGTCGTGGTGACCGATAATGCAGGCATCGACGTACAGTCCATCACCGGTGATGAACTGATCTTTACCGGATATACGCCAGGAGACGTCTCGCTGGCAACCGGCAGCGACGCGATTACGCTCAGTAGCGATGGCAAGACGGCCACGATCCAGTATCTGATTTCTCCGCCATCGGACAGCAATGCATGGAGCAGTGGTTCGTTCGAGGTGGGCGTTGCCGCCGGTAGCTACACCGATACCGCGGGACTTGGCGTTGCCGCCTACGAGACCGACGCCTTCATCGTCACGAACCTGGACAGTCTGGTAAAGGGCGCGCTGCAACGTGCCATCAATGTCGGCCCGACTAGCGACTCTATCGATAACAGCCTCGAAGGCGATGACAAGCACACCTACGGCGGTGCGATTACCGACGACCCGATTCTGGGTATCGCTCTCGAAGCGGACAATCCCAATTACTACTCGCCAGGCACCAAGACAGGCAGCAATATCGACGGCAAGGCCGGAACCACCGGTAGCAACAGCGGAGGTATCGATCTCGACGGTTCGGCCTACCATACCTATCGGGACTCTTCCGCCGGTTCGTATACCGCTACCTATGAAGTGCCCAACGGTGTCTATGTCGTCGAGCTGCATTTCGCCGAGCTTTACCAGTCCCAGGCGGGGCAGCGCCAAGGTGACTACACGATCCAGGGCGAGATATTCGCCGAAAACTTCGATGCCTTCACCCAGGCGGGAGGGGCCGATACACCGGTCGTGCTGACCAGGAACGTCGTCGTCACCGACGGCAAGATCGTGGTCGGCGTTCATGCCGACACCGGCCAGCCGGGCTTCAATGCCATTGCCATCTACCAGGCGGTCGAGGGCGATACGCCGATTGCCAATATTCTCTCCATCGCTGCACCGGAATCGAGCGATGGGCAAGTGATCGTCAGTGTTCGATATACCGACGATGACGCCATTGCGCAGGCGCAGATCGATGCCAATGACATAACGGTCTCGTCTTCGGCCGGCGGTGCGCCGGTGTCTCCTTCACTGGTGGCTTACGACGATGCCAGTGGCGTAGCCACCTATACCTTCGATGCACCGAACGGCGGCTGGCAGACCGGGACCCTCACCGCTTCGGTCGCCGCCAATGCGGTGCTCGATGGCGATGACAATGGCAACGGCGCGACAGCCAGCTCGGTCTACGCCAACTACTCGACCGACGGTGCCATTCTCGAACTTGATTTCGAGAATCCCGGATCGCCGCTCGAGGAGGGCGGTTTCGACGGCACGCTAGGGAATATCTCGGATGACTCCGTGGTGACGACCGTCGAAGATGGCGAGCTGGTCGTGTGGACGTCCAACGGCGACATCTCCCAGGCGGCCAACCCCAGTGCCAATGACTTCGTCAAGCACGTGGCATTGGGCAGCGAATCCCTCAACGAGATCAATATCTCGTCACGCTTCGATAACCCCTTCCCCGAGGCGCTCGCAGGGCAGGGGCTGGATACCACGACCGTGCCCAACTATGCCCAGCAAGGCATCGTCTTTGGCTTGGGTAGCCAGAACAGCAACCAACTGATCAAGCTGGTGTTCGGCGGCAACGGTGGCACGGTGGTACAGATATGGTCGAAGGGCAGTATCGACACGCGCATCGGTCTGGAGGACATGTTGAGCGATGCCTCAACAGGACTGGCGGATATCGCCAAGGTCGAGCTCACGCTTTCCATCGACAAGGCCGCGGGCACCGTAACACCAATTGCGACGTTCTTTGATGCTAACGATAGCGTTCTGGGCGGGCTGCGCGCCGAGCCGACCGAGGGTTTCGCAACGGCAGTCGCAGAAACCCTGCCGGCCGCGGTATTGGCCAACCTGACTGACCCCAGCGGGGAAACGGCTGTCGGGGTGACCTCGACCGATTACAACAATCCGGTGGGATCCTTCAAGGCCAGTTGGGAGCACCTCAACGTGACCTCGCCGGACCTGAGCGATCAGCCCGGTTCGCAGATCGCGATTTCCATCGCAGAGGCTCCAACCGTTGTCGAAAATGGTGATGACGGTACGACCGCGCTGAGTTTCGGTCTGGACGCCTCGGGGGGCTTCAGCGGCGAGGTCGAACTGGAGCTGACCGTCGATGATACGGCCGAGACCCGCACGGTGAGCTTCAGCGACGGCCTCGGGACGCTGGCAGTCGAGGTGGCCAACGATGATCAGGATAACGGTCCGGAGGATGTCACTGTCACCCTGACCGGTGTCGATGACACCGCCTTCACCATCGATGCCGGGTCCGCCTCGGCAACCGGTAGCGTTACCGAGGATGATGCTGATATGAATGCTTCAACGGTCAATCTCGAGTTCAATGATGGCGACACGCTCGAAGAGTTGTTCGATGGCGTCACCGATGGTTCGAAAACCGATACCGAAGAAACCGGCACGGCCACGATTACCGATGGTAATCTGATCATCGGGACCACCGACGGCGATGCCGGAGGCGGCAACGATGCCAATGACAACTACTACACCAACGTGTCTGGAGGAGACGGTTTCAGTGCTTCGCTGAAGTTCGGCAACCCCTTCCCGACACTGCCGGCGCAGTATTCTCAGCTCGGCATGAATGTCAGTCTCAGCCAGAACGAGTACTTGAAGGTCACGTTCGGCAATACCGGCGGCGGCCAGCAGATCGAGTACTCCTACGAGAATGGGGGAGTGCAGACCAAGCAGACCTTCGGCCTGCCCAGCGGTGTCAGCATCGCGCAGATTGCCGACGTGGTCATTGCGCTCGACGCGAGTGTGGCCAACGACGTGGCGACCTTCTCGGGCAGCATGACCTTCCTCGACGCGTCGGGGCAGGCTTTGGGTTCGACCGCGCTACCGGCGCTCGCTCTGCCGGACGGGCCGCTCAATACGGCCATTGTTACCGAGGGGGCAACGTTCGGGGTGGGGGTCACGCAGACCTCTATCGGTAGCGGTCCGAACTTCGATGCCAGCTATGACTATCTGCGCATTCAGCCAAATGATGGGGAAGCACCGGATGATTCTGCTTCGGAAGAGGATATCGATGGAGATGGTATCGCCAATCAGGATGACGGTGATGTAGACGGTGACGGTGTCAGCAACGGGGACGATGTCTTTGCCTACGACGGTCAGCCTCTCGCCGATGGCGATAACCTGCGACTGGACTTCGATGTCGACGGAACGCCGTATCAGAATGGCTTTACGGGCGTGATGGCCAGCTCGAACCCGGCGTTCGATGAGGAAGATACTGGAGCGGGGGTGGTCGAGAATGGCCAGCTTAGAGTGACGACGACCAGCGGTGATACCGGGAGTGCCAACACGCCGCAGAACGACTATCACCTTGGCATCGTCCGTGAGGGCGGCTTTGTGCTGGAGACGGTGGTCGATAACCCATTCACCACGACGCCAGGCAGCTACTCGCAACTGGGCATTGCCGTCAGCGTCAACAGCGACGACTTCGTGAAGCTGGTCTTCGGCAGCGTGGGGCAGGATATCGAGTTCTCGACACGTGACAGCGATGTCGAAGCCAAACTTGGCGCCGATTTCCCGGGGGGGTATGGTTTTGCGGACTTCGACAAGGCTAAGCTGGTCATGGAGGTCGTCGTCGATAACAGTGGCAATGCGACGGCCAATGCCACGATCACCTTGCTGGATAGCGCTGGAGCGGCGTTACCCAACAATGCCAGTGTCACGATCAACGGGCTTGACCTCACCGGCTCGCTTGAGCAGGCCATCATCAGCCCGACGGCCTCGGTAGGCGTCGGGGTCACCCATACCCACGGTGGCGCAACCCCCTTCACCGCCGCCTATGACTATCTCGAGGTCACGGCAATGGAAGTCGACGACGATACGGACACCCCCCCCGGTACCAGCCACGCAGATCGAGGAGATATTCGACGCATCCAATCTCGACCTCGGCGACGCTTACGGGCAAGGCGATATCGGTTCGGCGCTCGTGACGGTGACGCCAGGCAACAACAATGTTCAGATATCGAACTACGGCAACGACTCGTTCAAGGTCCAGAATACCGGCGACAAGAAGATCGCGGCCGTGTTCTTCGATGTCACCACGGCCCTTTACGGCGATAGCGTCTTCGATCCCGATGGCAAGGGAGGAGACACTACGTTCAAGGAGTGGGCGATCAATAGTGATGGTAACACCGGTGCCATTCAGCCCAGCGGCTATGAGCATTACTTCCTGCCGGGCGCCGATCTCGATCCGTCCAATCCGAACGATAACGGCGGCTTCCGGGGCGCCCTGGTGAAGTTCTCCGCGACGGACGATGGCGGCTTTACCAATGGCGAAGTGGTCGGCTTCAGCGGGGATATGGACCCCAATTCCATTGCCGGCTTCGACAAGGGTGGGGCTGCGGGCGTCGATACCGGTTCGGTTCCGGCATGGGATGTCGGGGGCGTTTCCGGCGCAGAGCTCATCGGTTCCAACGTCTACATCAAGTTCACCGACGGCAGCACGGCCAGTGGCCAACTGATGAGCGATGGCAGTCAGGCGGGCGCGCAGGTTCAGATTACCGAGGCGTCGCCGAACCTGACGGCGGAGCTGTCCGTCAACGGGGTATCATCCGGCGGCCAAGGTACCTATGGCGGAGTGGTACCGTCTGTCATCGTCAGCGGCCCGGCAGGTGAATGGGTCAGGGTGGTGATGACCAAGGGCCATCAGCCGGTAGCCAACGACCAGAACAATATCGTCGATACCGTCGAGGAACGCTTGGCTGACAAGGATTTCCCGGCTAACAACGCGGCGGAGTTCCAGATCGTTGATGTTCAACTCGGGGCAAGCGGCACTGCAGACGTCTCACAAGCATTCACCTACGGTGATTTCCTCAATGGCACGTCCAGCTTTGGTGGGGATGACACCCTCCCGCTTGGCTTTGTAGCATCAGTCATTGACAACCCGAATACCTCCGAAGGATTGGCGCTGGGTCCGGTCTCGCAACCCATCTATATGGTCTCCAATGGCACGCCGGTCGATGGCAGCAATCCGGTCGATACCGAGCCCTTCGTTAATCATTCGATAGATGATCAGACGATTAAGTTCGAAGACGGATTTGTGTTCGAGATTCCTGATGATGTTTTCGTCGATCTTGATGGTGATGAGCTTACGTATGAAGCTCTGAATCTTCCCGATGGCGTCTTGTTCGATGCTCAAACAAAGACTTTCTCAGGCATGCCGACTTCTGGCGAAGGCAGGTACTCGCTGGAAGTTCAGGTAGTCGATGAGGATGGCGCCTCCGCTACAACAGGCTTTGAGTTAGTGGTGTTGCCTGAAGGACAGAGTGAGCCCGGTGATTATTTTGTAGCCGCAATCGAGCAAGCTAGCGATGACGTCGAGCAGGGCTTTAGTGTTTCTAGCCCTGATCTCGAAATAGGATCCTACGTTATCGGCCTGCAATTTACTGTACCCGATAATATCAATCTGGATAACGGGGATACTATAGGCAGCGCGGTTATCAACTGGGTGTCTGATAGGTCGCACTCGGCGAACACGACCCTGACTTTCTCTGTAGAAGATACGCTCAACGGTGATGGGTTCGGCTCGGTTACTGACCGAAACTATCTCGCAGAAGAGGAAGTGTGGCAGGCTTCAGGAACCTGGCAGGACGGTGAAAACATCACTGCGGGTATCGACTTGGCGAATCAACTTAACTCTCTTGTTGCTCAGAATGGGCTTAGCGCAGGAGATGTAATCACGGTCAAGGTAGAAGGTGCTGGGGGTACTCGATACATCGAGGCGGCCGGTGGTGATCGCACTGCCCCAACGCTTGCCATTACTATGGCGGATTACGCAAGTATTAACCAGTCGAGTAATGATGCAGCCTACATGCTAGGGAATGGCGAACTTAATGAAACGATGTCTGTAAATAGTGATGTTGATGATATGAGTGCTATGTCAATCAGCGATGAAGTTGGTCTGCTTGGCATCAACGAGAGTGCTATGGGAGGAGAAGTTTTATAAGACAGCAGGTGTCGGGCCCCGGGTAATGTAGGTGCCTATCCAGAAGAGGCCCCGATAACCATTACCATAGCCTGATAACATCTTTTGCACATGGAGCCTCAGGGGTTGGAAGGCCGAGCAGTTTCGATAAACGACGCGCTTTCCCCTGTTGCTTTCATGGATGGCCCGGGAGTGGCGCGTTCTTGATAGGCGGCACGTTCTGGATAGGTGGCATGTTCTTGAGAGAAAGTCGAATCTCGGTGCATGGCTGAATATCGGGAGGTAGCGAGTGAAGATTGGAGCCCCTAAGGGGCCGGCGTTGCCGGGTTGGCTGCCATGCGGCGGGTCAATCCGCTTGATGTCCTGCGTACCCATCTGGCGCAGCAGGTAATCGAGGCGCCGTCGCCCAGCGCGCCTCCCGTTTGTCTCTCCTGTTCATCCCGATCGATGCCTGATCGGATATGTCCCGATGACGGAATGCCGGCTCCTGCAGCCGGCTTTTTTTGGAGGCTGGTCGACGTTTCAGTACTAAGCTCTGTCTGAAAAATCGACGAGCGATGGCCAGACAAGGCAAAAATCGGCGAAAAAGCGGAGTTTACAGGGAAGTAAATGAGCCTTTTGAGCCGATTTTTAACGCAGTATGGGCGAGCGCAGGCATTTTTCAGACAAAGCGTAACCGCGTTGCCGCGCCAAATTCGTCGTGCAAGGCGCGGGATGCAGAAAAGCGGGCTTCCTTGTCGAATCCAGTAGCAATAAGTCATTCATTATATGTTTGATAACGGAAACCGTAGGTCCGGCTTTTAATATTTAAAACAAGAGTTTAGTGCTGTTTTTAAACATAACGCTTTGGTTATGCCTGCCATAAAATATTGATCGGGTTGGTTTTTCTCCTAAACGCTTGATTCGCCTGAGGGAACTCCGGAAAACTGTGGGTACCTACCGCAGTATCCTGCGATAAATGATGACGACTTTCCTGCCATGGCTTTCCGTAAATGGTCAAGGTGTGGTGCGTCATTGATATACGACTATCGATATACAGCATGAGGAGTATCGGTGCATGGCTGACCATCGGGAGAGAGGCCAATGAAGATCGGGGCGCCCAAGGAGCTCGCCAGGGGGGAAGCGCGAGTGGCGCTGACGCCGGAGAGCGCGCAGCAGATACAGAAGTTGGGCCATGAGTGCCTGATCGAAAGTGGCGCCGGCAAGCTCGCCGGCTTCGATGACGATGCTTACCGGCAGGCCGGCGTCAGCGTGGTCGATAGCGCGGCAACGCTGTGGCAAGAGGCGGACGTGGTGATCAAGGTTCGGGAGCCGGTCGAGTCGGAAATCGACCAGCTGAAAGCGGGCCAGACGTTGATCACTTTCTTCTGGCCGGCACAGAACGAGGCGAATCTGGAGCGCTGCCGAGCCAAAGGCGCGACGGTCATCGCCATGGACATGGTCCCGCGTATCTCGCGTGCCCAGAAGATGGACGCGCTCTCCAGTACCGCCAATATCGCCGGCTATCGTGCCGTGATCGAAGCGGGCAACCAGTTTGGGCGCTTCTTCACCGGTCAGGTGACCGCGGCCGGCAAGGTGCCGCCGGCCAAGGTGCTGATCGTCGGCGCCGGCGTCGCCGGGCTGGCGGCCATCGGTACCGCGACGAGTCTGGGCGCGGTGGTTCGTGCCTTCGACGTGCGCCCGGAAGTCGCCGAGCAGATCGAGTCGATGGGCGCGGAATTCCTCTTCCTCGATTTCGAGGAGAGTCAGGACGGCTCGGGCACCGGCGGCTATGCGGCACCCTCCAGTCCCGAGTTCCGCGAGAAGCAACTGGCATTGTTCCGCGAGCAGGCGCCGGAGGTGGATATCGTCATCACCACGGCGCTGATTCCCGGTCGCCCCGCGCCGAAACTGTGGCTCGAGGACATGGTCGCGGCGATGAAGCCCGGTTCGGTGATCGTCGACCTGGCGGCGGAGAAGGGAGGCAACTGCGATTTGACCGTGCCCGACGAGCGTATCGTCACCGACAACGGCGTGATCGTGGTCGGCTATACGGATTTCCCGTCGCGGATGGCGACACAGGCGTCGCTGCTTTACGCCACCAACATTCGCCACATGTTGACCGACCTGACGCCGGAGAAGGACGGCGTGCTGGTGCACGACATGGAAGACGACGTCATTCGCGGCGCGACGGTGACCCATGCCGGCGAGATCACCTTCCCGCCACCGCCGCCGAAAGTGAAGGCGATCGGTGCCGCCAAGCCCAAGGAGAAGGTCAAGGAGCCGACACCGGAAGAGAAGAAAGCGGCCGAGCACGCCGCCTTCGTGGCCCAGAGCAAGCGTCAGATCGGCATTCTGGTCGCCGGCGGCGTTCTGATGTGGCTGCTGGGCATGGTCGCGCCGGCATCGTTCATGCAGCACTTCATCGTCTTCGTGCTGGCCTGCTTCGTCGGCTTCCAGGTGATCTGGAACGTCAGCCACTCCCTGCATACGCCGTTGATGGCGGTGACCAATGCCATTTCGGGCATCGTGATTCTGGGTGCCGTGCTGCAGATCGGCTCCGGCAGCTGGGTGGTGGCGCTGTTGGCAGGGCTTTCGGTGCTGATCGCCTCGATCAACATCGTCGGCGGCTTCCTGGTGACCCGCCGCATGCTCGCCATGTTCCAGAAATCCTGATCCGCGGAGAATCGATATGTTGCAACACGAGTTCGTTTCCGCCGCGGCGATCGCGGCGAGTGTCCTGTTCATCCTCTCGCTGGGGGGGTTGAGCAACCAGGAGAAAGCCAAGCGTGCGGTCTGGTACGGCATCGTCGGCATGGCGATCGCCGTGCTCTTCACCGCGCTGGGCCCGAAGGTCGGCGGCTATGGCTGGATGATCCCGATGATGCTGATCGGCGGGCTGATCGGCGTGTGGCTGTCGCGCAAGGTCGAGATGACCGAAATGCCCCAACTGGTAGCGGCGCTGCACAGCTTCGTCGGCTTGGCTGCGGTCTTCATCGGCTGGAATGCCGAACTGGAGCGCGCGCGAGTCATGGCGATCAAGGCGGCCGGCGTCTCTTTCGATGGCCTGTCGGCGTTTGCCTCGACGCTGGCCCACAAGACCCCGGCGGAACTCGCCTTCCTGCAGGGTGAGGTGGTGCTGGGTGTCTTCATCGGCGCGGTCACCTTCACCGGCTCCGTGGTGGCGTTCGGCAAGCTGGCAGGCAAGATCGGTGGCAAGCCGCACAAGCTGCCCGGCGGGCACCTGCTGAATGCCGGAGCGGTAGCGCTGTGTCTGTTGCTGGCCATCGCTTACTTCAACGGCGCCGGGTTCTGGACACTGCTGCTGCTGGCGGCGCTGGCGTTCTTCATCGGCTGGCACCTGATCATGGGCATCGGCGGTGCCGACATGCCGGTGGTGGTTTCCATGCTCAACAGCTACTCGGGCTGGGCTGCCGCGGCGATCGGCTTCACGCTCTCCAATGACCTGCTGATAGTGACCGGCGCGCTGGTTGGCTCGTCCGGGGCGATTCTCTCCTACATCATGTGCAAGGCGATGAACCGCAACTTCGTCAGCGTCATCCTGGGCGGCTTCGGTGGACCGCAGGGGCCTGCGGCCGAGATCGAGGGCGAGCAGGTCGCCATCGACGCCGGCGGGGTGGCCAGCGCGCTCAACGACGCCGACAGCGTGATCATCGTGCCCGGCTACGGCATGGCCGTGGCGCAGGCGCAGAATGCGGTCAGCGATCTGGTGCGCAAGCTGCGTGCGGCCGGCAAGGAGGTTCGCTTCGGCATCCATCCGGTGGCCGGGCGCCTGCCGGGCCATATGAACGTGCTGCTGGCCGAAGCCCGTGTGCCGTACGACATCGTGCTGGAGATGGACGAGATCAACGACGACTTCGCCAACACCGATGTGGTGATCGTCATCGGCTCCAACGATATCGTCAATCCCGCGGCCCAGGAAGATCCCGCGAGCCCGATCGCCGGCATGCCGGTACTGAGAGTCTGGGAGTCGAAGCAGGTCTTCGTCTGCAAGCGCGGGCAGGGGACCGGCTACTCGGGCATCGAGAATCCGCTGTTCTTCAAGGACAATACGCGCATGCTCTACGGTGACGCCCGGTCCAGCATCGACTCCCTCGTCGGGATGATCGACTAGCCCCGGCGATGTCTGGCTGAACGCGTTTCCTGCACGATCAACGCCCCGTTTTCGGGGCGTTTTTTCGTTACACTGTGGGTATCGCTCATCGTCAATGGAACGGCTATGTCGGATAAAAACGAGTCGGATAAAAACGAGTCGGATAAAACCAGGTCAGGCAAGAACGGGTCGGAAGAACGCATGACGGTCGCGGTACTCGGCGGGGGCAGCTTCGGTACCGCCATCGCCAGCATCGCCGCCGATAATGGCGCCGAGGTTCGTCAGTGGCTGCGCGACGAAGCGCTGGTGGAACAGATCAATCGCGAACACCGCAACGGTCGCTACCTGCCCGATTACTCGATCAATCCGGCAGTGGTCGCATCCACCGATCTGGCGGAGACGGTTGCCGAAGCTGCCGTGGTTTTCATCGCGATTCCCTCCAAGGCCTTCCGCAAGGTGTTGCAGCAGGCGCGGCCGTACCTGCGGCCCGAGCAGATTCTGGTCAGTACCACCAAGGGGATCGAGGCGGACGGCTTCAAGCTGATGAGTCAGGTGATCGAGGAAGAGACGGGCTCTTCGCACATCGGAGCGCTGTCCGGCCCGAACCTGGCTGCCGAGATCGCTCAGAAGCAGCTGACGGCGACGGTGATCGCCAGCGACGATCCCGTCACGCGGGCCTACGTGCAGGCGGCGCTGGGGTGCAGTTATTTCCGCGTCTACGCCGGCAACGATCGCTACGGCGCCGAGCTGGGCGGCTCGCTGAAGAACATCTACGCCATCGCGGCCGGCATGGCCGCCGCGCTGGGCATGGGCGAGAACACGCGCAGCATGCTGATGACCCGCGCGCTGGCGGAGATGAGCCGGTTCGCCGTCGCGCTCGGCGCCAACCCGATGACCTTCCTGGGACTCTCCGGCGTTGGTGATCTGATCGTCACCTGTTCTTCCGAGCTCTCGCGCAACTATCGCGTCGGCTACGCGCTGGGGCAGGGGCACGATCTCGATTCCGCCATCGAAGTGCTCGGTCAGGTGGCCGAAGGCGTCAATACGGTCAAGCTGGTGTGCGAGAAGGCGCATCAGGAAGATATCTACATGCCGCTGGCGCAGGGGCTTTATCGGGTCATGTTCGACGGCATTCCGGCCAAGGACATGGCCAAGGCGCTGATGGAGAGCGAGCAGAGCAGCGACGTCGAATTCATGCTGTCGCGGGAGTCGGTATCCCGCGCTCACGAACTCGCGCCGGATCCCGAGTGATGGGCTGGCTCGCGGTAGTCCGGCATGGAGAGGCAGGGCCGGGCAGCCCGGATGCGGCGCGTCGGTTGACGACCCGCGGGGAGGGCGAGGCCGCGGAGGCGGGCCGATGGCTGGCCTCGCGACAGACGCTGGCCGGCGCCACGATCTGGGTCAGCCCCTACGATCGGGCACAGCAGACCGCACGGGCGGTTGCCGAAGCCATGCACGGCGAAGTCGAGACGGTCGGCGGCGTGACGCCGGACGATGATGTCGGCGCGCTGATCGAACGGCTGACCCTGTTCGATGCGACGCGACCCTTGATCGTCGTCAGCCACATGCCGCTGGTCGGGCTGCTCACGGGTCGTCTGACCGAGGGGCGCTCCAACGCAGGCGTCATGTTCCCTACGGCAGGTATTGCATTGCTGGAAGCGGATGTCTGGGCAGCCGGATGTGCGTCGTTGAAGGCTTTCTTCTCTCCCTCTTAGGGTGGCGGTTTCAGCTCGACGACAACTGGCAAATGGGCGGAGGCATGTTTGCGCTATCACCTTGACAGCATTCATGTTCGCCAAAAGGGCAGAAGGTCTGATGTCGAGAATCGAGCGTCGAACTGAATGGATTTCGTATGGATGAACAGTCTGATGAGTAGTCACGTCGATGGACGATAGCGGCGATAAACCACGTTCCTCGCGCTCGACCGGCAGCGCACGGCTGACCGATGTGGCTCGCGTTGCAGGCGTGGCGCCGATGACAGTGTCGCGAGCGCTCAACCGCCCCGAGCTGGTGAGCGAAAGCACGCGACTACGTGTTCAGCGAGCGGTGCTCGAAACCGGTTACGTGCCCAATCGGGTCGCCGGCGCGCTGGCGTCGAGTCGGAGCCGGCTAGTGGCGCTACTGGTGCCGACCGTGGCGCACTCGCTGTTCGCTGAAGTCGTGCAGACGGTGATGGGGGCGCTCTCTTCCCAGGGCTATCAGGTGCTGCTGGGTCTGGTCGGTTATACGCCGGAGCAGGAGGAGACGATTCTCGAGACCGTGTTGAGCCGCCGTCCCGACGGGATCGTACTCACCGGCTGTCGCCATTCGGCGCTGACCCGCCAGCGGCTCAAGGCGGCCGAGGTGCCGCTGGTCGAGATCTGGGACATGACCGATGATCCGCTGGACATGCTGGTCGGCTTCTCCCATGAAGCGGTGGGGCGCGCCGTGGCCGAGCATCTGCTGTCACGGGGTTATCGGCGCTTCGGCATCATCAGTGCCGACGATTCTCGCGCGAAGCTGCGGGTCGCCGGTTTCGTGTCGGGGCTCGAGAGCGCCGGCATTGGGGAGTACCAGCTGCGGGAAGTCGGTACGCCTTCGAGCATGCCCTGGGGGCGGGAGAAGAGCGCCGAACTGCTCGATCGCCATGCGCTGGATGCCATCGTCTGCAGCTCGGATATCCTCGCGCTGGGGGTATTGTCGGAGGCGCAGAGTCGCGGGCTGACGGTGCCGGGGCAACTGGCGATCATGGGATTTGGCGACAGCAGTTATGCTGCCGCCAGCTTCCCGGCGTTGAGTACCGTACGTATCGACGGCGCTGCCATCGGCCTGCGGGCGGCCGAGCATCTGTTGCAGCGCATGGCACAGCCGACGTTCGAGCGGGCCGGGCAGGTTCTGGATGTCGGCTTCGAGATCGTCGATCGGGATACCACCTGAGCCGCTTCGGCATGCGGCACGGTGCCGTCGCGAGTCGTCATCCTTTGGTCGTAATCGCAGGGTGGCCTCTTTGTCATACAAATTGATTGCGCTAACATCCCGTCCGTTAGCGGCTCGGCATTTTCGATGATAGCGCAATCATATCGGCGCCGAGCAGATCGGGAGGAGAGTCTCTCAGCCACATCCATGAGGTAGTCCGATGTCCAACGATGCCATTAGCTGGATCCGTTTTTCCCATGTCCTGTTGCCGCTGGCGACACCCATCAGCGACGCGAAGGTACTGACCGGCCGCCAGAAGCCGATGACCGAAGTGTCGTTTTTGTTCACCGAGATCGAAACGCGTGATGGCCATCAGGGGATCGGCTTCAGCTACTCCAAGCGTGCCGGGGGATATGGCCAGTTCGCCCATGCCCAGGAGATCGCGCCGGCCATTCTGGGCGAAGATCCCAACGACACCGGCAAACTGTGGCAGAAGCTGGTGTGGGCCGGGGCATCGGTAGGGCGCAGCGGTCTTTCGACGCAGGCGATTGCCTCGGTCGATGTCGGGCTGTGGGATCTCAAGGCCAAGCGCGCCGGGCTGCCGCTGGCCAAGCTGCTGGGGGCGCATCGCGACTCCGTGCAGTGCTACAACACCTCCGGTGGCTTTCTGCATACGCCAATCGAAGAGGTCAAGGAGAACGCGACGCGATCTCTCGAGAACGGCATCAAGGGCGTCAAGATCAAGGTGGGACAGCCCGACATGCGGATCGACCTTCAGCGCGTCGAGGCCGTGCGCAAGCATCTCGGTGACGACGTGCCGTTGATGATCGACGCCAACCAGCAGTGGGATCGCGCCACGGCCCTGCGCTTCGGCCGGGCCATGGAGCAGTACAATCTGGTCTGGATCGAGGAGCCGCTGGACGCCTACGACGTGGAAGGTCACGCGGCGCTGGCCAGTGCTCTCGACACGCCGATCGCCACTGGCGAGATGCTGGCCAGTGTGGGCGAGCACATGGAGCTGATCAAGCATCGCAGCGCCGACATCATCCAGCCGGATGCTCCGCGGATCGGCGGGATCACCCAGTTCCTGAAACTGGCGACGCTGGCGGACGCTGCCGGCCTGCAACTGGCGCCTCACTTCGCGATGGAGATTCACCTTCATCTGGCCGCCGCCTATCCCGCCGAGCCCTGGGTCGAGCACTTCGACTGGCTGGAGCCGCTGTTCAACGAGCGCCTGGAAACCCGGGACGGCCGCATGCTGGTGCCGGATCGCCCGGGCCTGGGTATCACCCTGACCGAGCAGGCGCGGAAGTGGACGGTGAATAGCGCCGAATTCGGCAAGCGCGGCTAGTAAACACTGAATCAATGGCTGCGCAGGTGAATCGCTGCGTTGCCCGGTGCGCGGAATCCTCACCTATACCCCACATAGGCTCCGGTTCCTGTGCGCCGGGCGCCTTGCGCTGCACCTTGCTCGCCGATTCCTTCAGCGTTTCCGCAACGATAGAATATCGAGGAGTGCAATATGAATTTCCCCAAAGTCAGCAAGATGACGGTGGTGCCGGTCGCCGGGTACGACAGTTTTCTGCTCAACCTGAGTGGCGGCCATGCGCCGTGGTTCATTCGTTGTCTATTGATTCTCGAAGATGACGCGGGCAACCAGGGCGTCGGCGAGATTCCCTCCAGCGAGGGGATTCTCAAGGGGCTGGAACAGTGTCGTCCGCTGGTCGAGGGAGCGGCGGTCAACGAGGTCAAGCAGACGCTCAACCGCTCGCGCCTGCTGCTGGCGAGCAACGGGCGAGAGGAGCGGGGGCGTCAGACGTTCGATCTGCGCGTGGCGGTGCACGTGCTGACCGCCATCGAATCGGCACTGTTCGATCTCTACGGCCAGGCGCTGGGGCAGCCGGTCGCCGATCTGCTGGGGCGTTTTGGCCGTCAGCGTGACGAAGTCGAAGCGCTGGGCTATCTCTTCCTGCTGGGCGATCCCGCCAAGACCGATCTACCGTATCCCAAGCCTGAAAATCCGGTCGACGCTTGGGATGAAGTCCGTTGCCAGGAGGCGCTGACGCCGGATGCGGTGGCCAATCTGGCCAAGGCGGCCTATGAGCGTTACGGTTTCAAGGACTTCAAGCTCAAGGGTGGCGTGCTGCGGGGCGAAGAGGAGGCCGACTGCATCCGTGCACTGCACGGCGCCTTCCCCGAAGCCCGGCTGACGCTGGATCCCAACGGGGCCTGGAAGCTCGACGAGGCGGTTCGGATTCTCGATCCGATCAAGCACATCCTCAGCTATGCCGAAGATCCCTGCGGGCAGGAAGAGAGCTGGTCCGGACGCGAGGTGATGGCCGAGTTCAAGAAGCGCACCGGCTTGCCCACCGCCACCAACATGATCGCGACCGACTTCAAGCAGCTGCAGTACGCGGTGGCGCTCAATGCCGTCGACATTCCGCTGGCGGACTGTCATTTCTGGACCATGCAGGGCGCGGTGATGGTCGGTGAGCTGTGTGACGAGTGGGGAATGACCTGGGGCTCGCACTCCAACAACCACTTCGATGTCTCGCTGGCGATGATGACCCACGTGGCGGCAGCGTGCCCGGGCAATATCACGGCCATCGATACACACTGGATCTGGCAGGACGGCCAGCGCCTGACCGAGGAGCCTTTCGCGATCCGCGGAGGCAAGCTGAGTGTGCCGAAGACGCCGGGGCTCGGGATCAAGCTCGACATGGCTCAGGTCGAAAAGGCCCATGCCCTCTACAAGTCGCTCGACGTGCGTAGCCGCAACGATGCGATGGCAATGCAGTATCTGATCGATGGCTGGTCGTTCGATCCCAAGCGGCCAGCGCTGGTGCGCTGACTTCCCGTCAGTCACCCTCGCGGCTCGATATCGATAGATCAAGGCAGCATCTTCGGATGCTGCCTTTTTACGTTCGATGACGATCAGAGCCAACCGATTCCCGAAGGCAGCTATCGTACCGGTTGGATCCACTAATATGAAACTGTCTTTTTTTCAATAGTTTACAGAAATAACTAACATTATATCTCGCTGATGGTTCGCCATTATCTGCCAATTCCAAAGTCTAATATTACGTCAAGTATGATGTATGGCATTCTGCGTTTCGACAATCACAATTCGCTTTGAGTCGAGCGAGGGAGTCATATGATGGCAAGACGTTTTTGGGGCAATCTTTCCGCTTCGCTACCCGCGGTCGCCGTCGCTGGCGCGCTATCTGTCGCGGCCTTTCCTGCTCACGCGGAAAACTGGAGAGGGTGGAACGTTCATCCGGATGGCTACCCGAACTCGGTCGCGTTGAAGTCTTTTGCCGACGAGGTTTCCGAGAAGACGGAAGGAAGAATCAACCCTCGCGTATACAACAATGCGGTGCTGGGCGATCAGCCTGATGCCATCGACCAGGCCCGTAGCGGTGCCCTGGATTTCGGTAACTTCAACATGGGGCCTATGGGCCCGATCGTACCCGAAACCAACGTGCTGTCGTTGCCGTTTCTGTTCGATAGCGTCGATCAAATGTACCGCGTCATGGATGGGGAAATCGGCCAGCGCTTCGCTGATGCTCTTGCGGAAAAGGATCTGATCGCTCTGTCCTGGTTCGGCTCCGGTGCTCGCAGTTTCTATAACACCGATCACCCGATCGAAGAGCCGGACGATGTGAAGGGGCTCAAGCTTCGCGTCATGAATAACGACCTTTACGTGCAGATGGTCGACGCCCTCGGCGGTAATGCGACGCCGATGTCCTACGGCGAAGTGTTCCAGTCGTTGAAGACCGGCGTCATCGATGGGGCCGAGAACAACTACCCGTCGTTCGACTCCAGCAACCATTACGAGGTCGCCAAGTACTTCTCCGAAACCGGCCACCTGATCATTCCCGAATGTCTGTGCATCGCCGAGTCCAGCTGGAACGAGCTCTCCGACGAGGACAAGTCGATCGTTCGCACGGCTGCCGAGAATGCGGCGAAGGAACAGCGTGAGCTGTGGGCCGAAGGCGCGAAGAAGAGCCGTGAAGAAGTCGAGGCTGCAGGCGTGAAGGTCAACCAGGTCAAGGACAAGGCCGAGTTCCAGAAGCGGATGGAGCCGATTTATCAGGCCTTCATCAAGGAAAATCCTGACCTCGAATCACTGATTGATGATATCCGCAATACCCAATAAGCCGCCAATGGTGACGAGCCTCTGCTGACAGGGGCTCGTCTTTCGTCTTCGATATCAACTAGGGAAACCCATCGTGGATAACGTCCCGGATTCGGCCACCAATCCTGACACGGTGTCAGACAGGGTGCTGGACGGTTTGGCGCGTTTATGCCTGATCGTTGCTGGCGTGCTGCTGGTGTTCCTGATTTTCTCGTTCGGCTGGCTGGTTTTCGGCCGCTACGTGCTCAATGATACCCCGACCTGGATCGAGCAGTCCTCGCTGTTGATCGTGGTCTATATCACCTGCCTCGGTGCGGGTGCCGGTGTACGTTTCAATTCCCACCTGAGCATCGACTTTCTGCGTGAAGGCGCGCCGCGAATTCCGCGGGTGATCATGCACGCCATTTCCGACGGATTCGTGCTGCTCTTCGGTGGATTCATGGCATGGCAGGGCTGGTTGATGATGATGAACAACGCCGGCCGCCCGATCCCGATGATCGGACTCTCCGAAAGTTGGCGAGCCGCGCCTCTGGTAGCTTGTGGCGTGCTCCTGGTGATTTTCACCTGCGCCAATCTCATTCAACGCATCACGCGTACCGGCCGGGCAGGGAGCTGACACTATGGGGCTTGCGATTCTTTTCGGCGTCTTTTTCCTCGGGCTGATCGTGGGGGCGCCGATCGCGTTCGCGGTGGGGCTGGCCTCGATCGTGACGTTTCTCTACGAGGGGCTGCCGCTGTTCGTGGGGTTCCAGCGAATCGTCTCGGGCATTTCGGTGTTTTCGCTGCTGGCGATTCCGTTTTTCATCTTTGCGGGTGAGCTGATGCTGCACGGCGGCATCTCGAGCCGCCTGGTGCGGTTTGCCTCGGCTGCGGTCGGCCGCGTCCGCGGTGGCCTAGGGATGGTCAACGTAAGCTCGTCCATGCTGTTCGGCGGCATCTCCGGCTCTGCCGTCGCCGATACCTCGGCGCTGGGCTCCATTCTGATTCCGGTGATGAAGGAAAAGGGCTACGACACCGACTATGCGGTCAACGTGACGGTGACCTCCTCGATTGCCGGCGTGGTGATTCCGCCCAGCCACAACATGATTCTCTACGCGGTGGCGGCCGGTGGCGGGATCTCGGTCACCCAGCTGTTCGTGGCCGGTATCGTGCCCGGTATTCTCATGTGCCTGGCGCTGGCGGTGGCGGCCTATGTGGTGGCGGTCAAGCGCGGCTACGGCGGTGAACCCTTCCCGGGCTGGTACGCGCTGCTGATCAGCTTCGTCGCGTCGCTGCCGGGCCTGCTGACGGCGGTGATCATCGTCGGCGGCGTGTTGTCCGGCATCCTTACGGTGACCGAGTCCGGCGCGTTCGGCGCGATCTATGCCATCGTGATCACCGGGCTCGTCTACCGTGAACTCCGCTGGGAGTCGTTCAAGAAGGCGGTCTACCAGGCCGTCAAGACGACGGCGCTGGTGATGATCCTGGTCGGTTGCGCCTCGGCGTTTTCCTACCTGCTGGCGCTCTACAACGTGCCGGAAATGCTCGCCAATACGCTGACATCGCTCTCCGACAACCCCATCGTCGTGTTGCTGATGCTCAACCTGCTGTTGCTGGCGCTCGGCATGATCATGGACATGGCGCCGCTGATCTTGATCTGCACGCCGATTTTCCTGCCGGTGGCACAGCAGTTCGGCATGGACCCCATCCAGTTCGGCATCCTGATGATGATGAACCTGGGCATCGGCTTGTGTACGCCGCCAGTCGGCGGGTGTCTGTTCGTCGGTAGTGCAATCGGCGGGATCAAGATCGAGCAGACCGTCAAGACTATCTGGCCTTTCTATCTGGCGCTGTTCGTGGTGCTGATGCTGGTGACCTACGTGCCGGCGGTCTCCTTGACGTTGCCCAACCTGCTGCAGTGACGCGACAGCACAAGCTCGGTCTTCGAACTATTCGACATCCCTAGGGCGGCTACCGGACAACTGGCCGTCCAAACCAACAGGAGAGATCAACATGCTGAATCGATTACTGGTGACCGGCGCCGCCGGTGGCGTTGGCAAAGCCATCCGTCCGCATCTGGCGAAGCTGGCCCGGCACGTGCGTCTGTCGGACATCGAGGCAATCGACAACGCTGAGGAGCACGAGGAGATCGTCGCTTGCGATCTGGCCGACGCGGCAGCGGTGGCAAGGCTCGTCAGCGATTGTGATGGTATCGTCCACCTGGGCGGCATTTCGGTAGAGAAGCCGTGGGAAGGGATCCTGCAGGCCAATATCATCGGGACCTATAATCTCTACGAGGCGGCCCGGAAGCAGGGCAAGCCGCGCATCGTCTTTGCCAGCTCGAACCATACCATCGGTTTCTACGAGCGCTCGACGCGGATCGATAGCCAGGTCCCGCGTCGGCCGGATTCGCTCTACGGAGTTTCCAAATGCTTTGGCGAGGACCTGGCGAGCCTCTATTTCGACAAGTTCGCGATCGAGACGCTGAGCGTGCGCATTGGCTCCTGCTTCCCCAAGCCCAAGGACACGCGCATGTTGGCCACCTGGCTGGGTGTCGAGGATTTCGTGGCGCTGCTGGAGCGGGCGTTCGTCGCGCCCAAGCTGGGGTATACCGTGGTCTATGGCGCTTCAGGCAATGCCGAGCAGTGGTGGGACAATCGCCATGCGCAGTTCCTCGGTTGGGCGCCGCAGGAGAGCTCGGCACCATGGCGGGCCGAAGTCGAGGCCGAGGCGGCCAAAGCGCCTCAGGACCCGACGGACCCGGCGGTGGTCCATCAGGGCGGCAAGTTCGTGACGCTGGGTCACCCCGACGACGAAACGTGATCCGGGCCGGGGCCGGTCGAGCTGGTATGCTATTCACCTCGAACGTCATACAGCACCGACCGCCCCGAGTGATCGCGGACGCCGGCGTCGGACAGGAAAATCGATAAGGTAGGCAGCACGATGGAGCAGACCAAGGCTTGGGAGATAAAGCGCATCTCTTCTCAGGAGAGTCTATCGCGCCAGATCGCCCGACAGCTGGAAGCCCTGATCACTCAGGGGCATATCGAGGTGGGGGAAAAACTGCCGACCGAGAGCCAGCTGTGCGACATGTTCGGTGTCAGTCGGACGGCGGTGCGCGAGGCGATCGCTCACCTCAAGTCGATGGGCCTGGTCGAGACGCGTCGGGGTATTGGCACGCGCGTTCTGCGCTCTGCGCCGGATCATCAGTTTCCGGCAAGACGCATCAACGCCACCACGGTGGAAGACATTCTGCACGTGCTGGAAATGCGCATGACGCTGGATGCCCAGGCGGCGGCGCTGGCGGCCGAACGGCGCACGCCGGAGGATGTCGCGGCGATGCAGAGCGCTCACGAACGGTTCCTGGCGGCCTGCGAGACGGGTAGTCAGGCTCGCCACGAGGACTATGTCTTCCACCGGGCGATCGTCGAAGCCACGCACAACCCGTTCTTCGTCTCGCTGTACGATCAACTCAACGAAGGCGCTATCCCCCGGACCAAACTTCTGTCCGTCGAGCTCGACCCCGAAGCCATATCTTACTATCTTGAAAGGGTGGCTCGTGAGCACGCCGAGATCCTGCAGGCGATCGTCTCAGGGCAGACGGAAGCCGCACGGGACGCCATGCACCGCCATCTTCAACGGGCGTACGACAACTACGCCGCGTATCAGGATCGCTCCGAAGCTTGATCTCTTGCCGGCCCGGGCGATAAAGGCGGGCCGATCGATTCGAGATATCGTTCGATTGCACTGCCGTCCCACGGGGCGGCGGTGTCTTTCTGTTGGCATTGGCGTCCCGGCATTCGAGCGTTTTCGACATCCCAGCTTTCTCTAACATCCCAGCTTTCTCTAGGAGGCAATGTGAATCTGACTGGCGAACTATTGATCGGACAGCAAACCGTCAAGGGGACCCGCGATCCGATCGTCGCGATCAATGTGGCGACGGGCGAGCGCTTGCCGACCGAGTTTTTCGGCGGCACTTCCGAAGACGTGGCGCGAGCGTGCGAACTCGCCTGGTCGGCATTCGATACCTATCGCGAAACCTCACTCGAAGAACGAGCCAGATTTCTCGAGACGATCGCCGACGAGATCGAGGCGATCGGTGACGACCTGATCGAGCGGGCCGTGGCCGAGTCCGGGCTGCCTCAGGGGCGCATCCAGGGCGAGCGCGGACGCACCTGCGGGCAGCTGCGCCTGTTCGCCAAGACCGTGCGCGCCGGCGAGTGGCTCGACGTTCGCATCGACCCGGCCTTGCCGGATCGCCAGCCGATGCCGCGGGTCGATCTGCGTCAGCGCCACATCGCCTTGGGGCCGGTGGCCGTGTTCGGTGCCAGCAATTTCCCGCTGGCGTTCTCCGTCGCTGGTGGCGATACCGCGTCGGCATTGGCCGCGGGTTGTCCGGTGATTGTCAAGGGGCACCCGGCGCATCCCGGCACCTGCGAGCTGGTCGGTCGCGCCGTGCAGGCCGCCGTCAGGAAGTGCGGTCTGCCCGAGGGCGTATTCTCGATGCTGCACGATTCCAGCTTCGAGGTAGGGCAGGCGCTGGTCGCCGACCCGCGGATCAAGGCAGCGGGCTTCACCGGGTCGCGTAAGGGTGGTCTGGCACTGCTGGAGATTGCCCAGCGTCGTCCGGAACCGATCCCGTTCTATGCGGAAATGAGCAGCATCAACCCCGTGTTCCTGTTGCCGGCCGCGCTGAGTGCACGCGCCAAGGCGCTGGGCGAGGCGTTCGTGGGCTCGCTCAACATGGGGGCCGGGCAGTTCTGCACCAACCCGGGTCTGGTGATCGCGATCGAGGGGCCGGATCTCGACGCGTTCATCGAGTCCGCCAGCGAAACGCTCAAGGCCAGCACGGCCCAGACGATGCTGACGCCGGGGATTCACCAAGCCTACGGCCAGGGTGTAAGCGCGCTGGCGGCGAACGGCAAGGTTCGCGAGGTGGCGCGGGGACTGGAGGGCGAAGGCGCCAACCAGTGCCAGAGCGGCCTGTTCGTGGCTGCCGGCGAGGACGTGATCGCCGATGCCTCGCTGCAGGCGGAAGTCTTCGGCGCCTCTTCGCTGATCGTGGCCTGCCGCGACGCGGCGGAAGTCAAGCGTGTCGCCGAGAGCCTAGAAGGCCAGTTGACGGCAACGCTGCAGATGGATGACGCCGATTACGAGGCCGCCAAGGCACTGCTGCCGACGCTCGAACGCAAGGCGGGCCGTATCATGGCCAACGGCTGGCCGACCGGGGTGGAAGTGTGCGATGCCATGGTTCACGGCGGCCCGTTTCCGGCGACTTCCGACTCGCGCACCACGTCCGTGGGCACCGCAGCGATCTTCCGCTTCCTGCGTCCGGTCTGTTACCAGGACCTGCCGGATACGCTGCTGCCGGAAGCCGTGCGCGAGAGCAACCCGCTGAAGCTGCGTCGCCTCGTCGATGGCGAACGCGAAAGCTGATCTCGTCAGCTTGTGTGCCAATCAACGGCATGACGATGACAGGCTGATAAGATAGGGTAATGAGAAGGGCCGCTCGATAGAGCGGCCCTTTTTTCGTCCGGCATCTTTCGTCCGGCATCCGGCATCCGGCAGCGTTCGGGCTATACCAGCCCCAGCCATTTCAGCAGGAACAGCCCCAGGCTGAGGGTGAACATCGACGCGAAGGTCGTGATGACGATGATATTGGCAGCCAGCTTGTCGTTGCTCTTGAACGCCTTGGCCATGACGAAACTGGCCGCTGCGCCCGGGCAGCCCAGGTAGAGGAAGATGATCCCCAGTGCCGGGCCGTGAATTCCCACGGCGAGAGCGCCCAGCACCCCGAGCAGGGGAACCCACACCAGCTTCCACAGGCTGGCGTCGAGGGCGATGGTGCTGCTGCGCTTGAATGCACTGACGGAGAGCGTGCCGCCGATGCAGATCAAGCCCAATGGCAGCGACATGCCGGCGAGATAGCCGCCCGACGTCATGACCCAGCCGGGGAGTTCGATATCCGCCAACGCCACCGGAATCGCGAAGACGACGCTCAGGATGAGCGGGTTCTTGGCCAGATTCTTGATCAGGCTGCGGAAGTCCGTGGCGACCTCGTCGCTGTAGAGCGACAGGATGAAGACCGAGAAGATGTTGTAGATGACAATGACCGCGCCGGCCAGCACCCCGCCTACGGAAAGGCCGTAGTCGCCGTACTGGCCGGCCGCCAGGGCGAGCCCGACGATGCCGTTGTTGGCGCGGAATGCTCCCTGGGTGAAGATGCCTCTTTCCACGCGGGGGTGCCGCCAGATCGCCCAGGCCCAGGCGAGAAAGAAGCTGATGATGGTGTAGCCGATGAAATAGCCGATCAGCTCCGGCTGCAGGGCGCGACTCAGGTCCGCCTTGATGATGCTCAGAAACAGCAGCGCCGGCATGGTGACCTTGAACACCAGCATCGATGCTGTGGTGATGAAGTGGGAATCGATCCAGCCGAGCCGCTTGAGACCAAGCCCCAGGAAGACCATCAGAAAGACCGGCAGCGTGATTTCCAGCGTATGGGTAAAAGCGGCCAACAGCCCCATGATTCACTCTCCGCCGCGGACTAACCAGAAGCCGACCACGAGCGCCGCGATCAGCAGCGCCCAAAACAAGCGGTTACGCAGACGGGTATCGCGGTGGGATCCTTTGCGAGACACAGTACAATCCTTGCTGGGTAAAAGGGTCGAATGCCGCCGGGACGCGAGCCCGTTTCATGATCGTGACCGTCGAATCCTGTCAGCGGCGATCATGGCCGATGCCACCCGAATGTCGAGCGACGATATCGTGAGGCATGGGCGTTGGGGACGTTCGACCGGGTCGTGAATTTGAAGCCATGCATTTATAGCCGATTAGCCGATAGTCTAAGGGAATTCAGATGTCGATGCTGCGTTATCCACTGGTCTTTGCCCACGCCAACGGGTTTACCGGTGCCAGTTACCGGACGCTGTTGTCGCCGTTGGCGACGCATTTCGAACTGCATCCGCTGGACCGCCTGGCGCATGATCCCCAGTTCCCGGTAGGGCGGAACTGGCTGGCATTGCGCGAAGAGTACCTGTCGGCCACCGAGTCGTTGTCGACGCCGATCGTCGCCGTGGGGCACTCCATGGGCGGCGTGCTTTCGATCATGGCTGCCTCCAAGTCGCCGGATCGCTTTCGCGCCGTGGTGGCTCTGGATCCGCCGCTGCTGCTCGGGCGGGACGCCTGGATGTTGAAGTTCGCCAAGCTCGCCGGCTTCGTCGACCGGGTGACGCCGGCCGGCAAGACGCTGCGCCGTCGCGAGGTCTGGCCCAGCCGGGAAGCGATGGCCGCTTCGCTGCGTCGCCGTTCGCTGTTCCAGGGCTTTACCGAAACCGCGATGGAGGATTACGTCACCGGGGCGACGACCATCGTCGACGATAGCGGCGCGGCGAAGCTGCGCTATGCACCGCGTACCGAGGCCGCCGTGTTTCGCCACCTGCCGGATCATCTCACCTCGGTGCTACGCAAGATCGAGGTGCCGCTGACCGTGATCGCCGGTGAAGACTCCGATCTGCTGACGCCCGAGCGGCGACGCACGCTCTCGCGGCTGGGCATTCGGTTGCGCTGTGTGCCCGGTGGTCACATGTTTCCGTTCGAGCATCCGCAAGCGACCCGTCAGGCGATTCTGGAGGCCGTCGACAGCATGCTGGGAGAAGAGTCTTGAGGGCACGAGAAATGATTCTGGGTGAAGGGCGTCTGGCCGCGTTGAGCTGGGGCGACGATGCCGCGCCCACCTGGGTGGCCCTGCATGGCTGGCTCGATAACGCCGCGACGTTTTCCCGCCTGGCGCCGGCGCTGGCCACTGCGCTGGGGATTCGCCTGGTGGCGCTGGACCTGCCGGGGCACGGCCATTCACCGCATCGTGGCGTGCGGGCCGAGTACCCGTTGTGGGGTTACATGCCGGACGTGCTCGAAGCCGTGGACGCCCTGGAGCTGAGCTCGACGACATTCGTCGGCCACTCGATGGGCGCCGGCGTTGCCAGTCTGATCGCTGCCGCCGCGCCGGAGCGGGTCGACGGACTGGTGTTGATCGACGGGCTCGCCTCGACCACCAGCGAACCCGGCGAGACGGTGACGCAGCTGCAGGCGGCGTTGCGGGCGCGGCGGCGTTCGCGCAGCGCTGCCGGCAGCTATGCGAGCGTCGACGAGGCGGTCGCGGCGAGGGTTCATGGTGGCGTCACCCGGATCGATGCCGATACCGCGCGGCCCATCGTCGAGCGTAATCTCGGCCGGCAGGAGGACGGGCGCTACTACTGGCGGACCGACCGCCGTCTGGTCCATCCGTCGCTGCTGCGCTGGACGCCGGACCAGATGCTGGCGACGGTGGCTGCCATTCGCGCCCCGGTGCTACTGGTGCAGGCCACTGCCGGCGTGTTGACGCAGCGGCCGCACCTTGGCGAGGCCTGTCGCCGGATCGGCAGGTTCGAGCGGCGCCTCGTCTCTGGCGGACATCATCTGCATCTGGAGGGCATCAGAGTGGCGCAGGTCGCCTCGGAAATCGTACGCTGGTATCAATCGACGGTCGTGGAGTCCATGTCATGAAACCTCGTGTCTCGTTGGTACTGGGGAGCGGCGGCGCACGGGGCTATGCCCACATCGGCGTGATCGAGGAGCTCGAGGCGCGAGGCTACGAGATCGCGTCGATCTCCGGCTGCTCCATGGGTGCCTTGATCGGCGGCATCTACGCCGCCGGCAAGCTCGACGGCTACCGTGACTGGGTCTGCCAGCTCGACTATTTCGACGTGTTGCGCCTGGTCGACATCACCTGGAGCGCCATGGGGGCCATGCGTGCCGGCAGGGTGATGACCAAGCTGGAAGCGCTGGTCGGGGATATCCGTATCGAGGACCTGCCGATGCCGTTCACGGCGGTGGCAACGGATCTGAGCCGCCAGCGGGAAGTGTGGTTCCAGAGTGGCCCGCTGCTGCGCGCGATCCGCGCCTCGATCGCGGTACCCGGCATCATCACCCCGGTCCAGGACAACGGCCATGTGCTGGTCGATGGAGGGCTGCTGAATCCGCTGCCGATCATTCCCACGGTCTCCGTCAACGCGGACATCGTGCTGGCGGTCAATGCTACCGCCCAGACGCCGACGCCCGTGACACTGGAAGATCTGCTGCCCGCCGACCAGGCGGCCCAGGAACATGCCCGTGAAATCGAACGCGAAGCCGAAGGCCAGAGCTTCAGCGGCTGGCTGAAGAACGTGCGCACGCGGGTGCAAGGGATGGTCTCGTCGTTCAGCGACGAAGAGGAAGCCTCGGAAAACACCAGTTGGTCGAGCCAGACCGAACGCGCCTGGAGCAAGCTCGACATGATGCTGGCCTCGTTCGATATCACCCAGGCGGCGCTGGCCAAGTACAAGATCGCCGGTTACCCGCCCGACATTCTGATCGAGGTGCCCAAGAGCGTGTGTGGCGCCTACGAGTTCCATCGCGCCGAGGCGCTGATCGAGCTGGGGCGCTATCTTGCCTCCCAGGCCCTGGATCGCCACGAGCGCCAGCGGGACCGGACTTCCGTCGCTGCCGAACCGGTCGATGGCCGCCGCCACCCGGCCAGCAGCGCCGACCCGCAAGGGCGCCTGCCGCTGCCGCTATCCTCACCCAAGCGCCACGGTTGACGCCGCTCGTCAGTCGCCGCGCGTGCGCAGCAGCACGTAGAGGGCGCCGGTGCCGCCGTCGATCTCGCTCGCCGAGCAGAAGGCCAGCACCCGCGACCAGTTCTTGAGCCAGGTGTTGACGTGGCTCTTGATCACCGGGTAATCCGCGCCGCTACCGCGATAACCGCGTGCCTTGCCATGTACCACCAGCACGCAGCGAACCCGGCTGGCGATGGCGTCGTCGATGAACGATTCGAGCTCGACACGGGCTTCGTCGAGGGTGTAGCCATGAAGGTCGAGCCCGCCTTCCCAGGCGATGTGACCGCGCTTGAGCTGGGCAAAGGTTCGCGGTGGCAAATCCGGAATCGAGAACTCCAGGCGCTGATGCGGCGTGACCGCCTCGACGCCGCCATCCGATAACCGGGATTGCACGACCGGCGGCGCCTGCTCGGCGGCTTCACGCCGCGCGTCGGCGTTGAGCGCGTTGCGCCGCGGGCGACCCGTGGCCGCGCGGTTGAGCCTGAGCCGCTGAACGCCGGCCGCTTCCAGTGCCTGGCGGAAGGCGTTGTGATCGTCGTCGTCGCTCGGGGAGTGGGTCATTGCGATTCTGCCTTTGCTGACCGCTGTCTTTGGCTTGAGTGATTCAGCGGGCGGAAGGGTAACCGATTCCGCGCGTCATGACATGGCCGGCTGTGAACGCGCGAGCCTTGCGCGTACAATCGTCGTCCGTTTTCCAGCCAGATGCGAGTTCCCCCATGTCGCCACCGCAGTCGACCCTGACGCTAGCGGACGATGCCATCGTCGAAGACCTGTTCAGCGTGCGGGACTGCCTGCGCTGGGCCACCACCGAATTCCATGCCCATCGGCTGCATTTCGGCCATGGCACCGACAGCGCCTGGGACGAAGCGGTTGCCTTGGTGCTGGGCGCGCTGCATCTGCCGTGGGACATCGACCCGGCCGTGCTCGACGCGCGTCTGCTGGGCATCGAGCGGCGCCGGGTCGTCGCGCTGGTGAGAAGCCGCATCGAGTCGCGTCGGCCGTTGCCCTACCTGCTCGGCGAGGCGTTTTTCGCCGGCTTCCCGTTCGAGGTCGACGAGCGGGTGCTGATTCCCCGTTCGCCCATCGCCGAGCTGATCGAGCAGGGCTTCTCGGCCTGGTTCGATGACCTGCCGCCGGCGCACGTGCTCGACCTGTGCACCGGCTCCGGCTGTATCGGCATTGCCACGGCGCTCTACCTGCCCACCTGCGAGGTGGATCTGGTCGATATCAGCGTGGAAGCGCTCGAGGTCGCCAAGGCGAATATCGTGCGTCATGATGTCGGGCGGCGCGTTCGCGCGGTGGCGTCCGACCTGTTCGAAGGCGTCGCGGGGCAGCATTACGATCTGATCGTCAGCAATCCGCCCTATGTCGACACTCGCGATCTGGCGGCCATGCCGGCGGAGTATCGGCACGAGCCCGATCTGGCACTGGGCGCCGGTCGCGATGGTCTCGACATCGTCCGACGTATCCTGCGCGAAGCCCGCGCCTACCTGAACGATGGCGGCATGCTGATCGTCGAAGTGGGCAACTCCCAGCGTCATCTGGAGGCGGCTTTCCCGGAAGTGCCGTTCCTGTGGCTGGAGTTCGAACGCGGCGGGGAAGGGGTCTTTGCGCTGAGCGCCGAGGATCTCGATACCTACGCGGATCACTTCGCCGCGTCTCATCCGGCCTGAACCTGAATCTTTCTTCCCTTTCCTGAGGATCGCGCATGTCCGGCAACACCTTCGGCAAACTGTTCACCGTCACCACTTTCGGTGAGAGTCACGGCCCCGCGCTGGGTGCCATCGTCGACGGCTGCCCGCCGGGGCTCGAACTCAGCGAGGCGGATCTGCAGCGCGATCTGGATCGCCGCCGGCCGGGCTCGTCGCGCCATACCACTCAGCGCCGCGAGCCGGATCAGGTCCGGATCCTCTCCGGGGTGTTCGAAGGCCGCACCACGGGCACGCCGATCGGACTGCTGATCGAGAACACCGATCAGCGCTCCAAGGACTACTCCAAGATCGCCGAGCAGTTCCGCCCGGCCCACGCCGATTACACCTATCACCACAAGTACGGCATTCGCGACTATCGCGGTGGTGGCCGCTCCAGCGCCCGCGAGACCGCCATGCGCGTTGCCGCCGGCGCCATCGCCAAATCATGGCTCGCACGGCAGGGTATCCGGGTGCGTGGTTACATGAGCCAGCTCGGCCCCATCGCGATCGACTTCAAGGGATGGGAGGGCGTCGATGACAATCCGTTCTTCTGCCCGGATCCGGACAAGCTGCCGGAACTCGAGGCCTACATGGATCAGCTGCGCCGTGACCAGGACTCGGTGGGCGCCAGGATCACGGTCGTCGCCGAAGGCGTGCCGGTGGGGCTGGGCGAGCCGGTCTTCGATCGTCTGGATGCCGATCTGGCCCACGGGCTGATGAGCATCAACGCGGTGAAGGGCGTCGAGATCGGCGACGGCTTCGATGTCGTAACCCAGCGCGGCACCGAGCATCGCGATGAAATGACGCCGGCAGGGTTCCTGTCCAATCACGCTGGCGGCGTGCTCGGCGGCATCTCCAGCGGCCAGCCCATCGTCGCGCATCTGGCGCTCAAGCCGACCTCCAGCATCACCCAGCCGGGGCGTTCGATCGACATTCACGGCGAGCCGGTGGAGGTCGTCACCAAGGGGCGTCACGATCCCTGTGTCGGTATCCGCGCCACGCCGATCGCCGAGGCGATGATGGCGCTGACGCTGATGGATCACCTGCTGCGCCATCGTGCCCAGAACGGCGACGTTCGCGTCGACACGCCGCGCCTCGGACTTGTCTGAGAACTGGCTGCGCTCGGCCATGCAGCGTTATAAATCGACTCGGCATGCTCATTGACACCAGTAAACTACGCTGCCTCGTCGATTTTGATTCGCTACGCTCACCCTTCGGGCCAGCCTTCGGCCGTTACTCCCTACGGTCGTTGCGCCTTGCCTGACCATCGCTCGCCGAGTTCCTCCGTGTTCAAAATTTTTCAAGAGGGTTCCTCGGAGCTATTGGTACGACAAAATCGTCACATCGATGAATCCCTATCCTCCTGCTGCCTGTCTCGCTGTTGGCGCTCCTTGACCTTGCGCTGGCGCAACTGCTGGCGGTAGCCATAGGTGGCGCCGCGGATCGTCTCGTCGCTCTCCAGGCTCGACCCGAGTGCGCCGGCCACGGTCGCCACCGATGTCGCCAGCCAGGCCAGCGCCGGAAAGGCGAGCCAGCCGACCGATCGGCCGACCGTTGACTCCAGCAGGCTGGCGGGAACGAACAACACGACCGCCACCAGAAACAGTGCGAAGAGGATGACGTAATAGCACGCCACGCCCGCCAGTAGCGTCATGACCGTGGTCAGATTGTAGAATCGGGTCAACCGGGCGTTGTGGGTATAGTGCTGTGGTTCCCATAAGCCGTGATCGAGGATCAACCAGACGATCATGGCGACGATCGCGGCGATCATCAGGGCGACGAAGCGATAGAGTTCATAGGCAGCGCTGAGTTTCCACAGCGTCGGGAAGATCAGCCCGTAAGCCCCGGTGGCGAAGGCGACCGCGACGATCCGCCGGAACGCGGGCAGGATCGTCCAGGGGCGGTTCGCTCTGACCATGCCGCCCAGCAGCTTGGCGTAGCCCGGCCACTTGGTGGCACTGACGAAACGGACGTCGACGTTCTTCTCGCTGTCATCGGCTGGTGTGACACGTTTTATCGGCACCAGGCGCTCGAAGAGCCGCGAACCCATCAGCTCGCGGGCGTTGCTGTTACGGAGACCGCTCTGCTCGCGGGCCTCACGGCCGTCCTCCATGTGCTGCTGCTGGCGTTCACGGTCGTGGCGGTCGCTGCCGTGATGCATCTCGTTGACCAGGTGCAGGATCGCCTCGCGCAGGCGCTGCCTCAGGGGCGAGATGCACAATGCCGGCAGGGAGATGATCGCGACGCCCAGGTTTTCGCTGGCTTCCGCGAGCGCCATGCGATCGCCACGCAGCAGCGGCAGGTCGGTGATGCAGACCGCGTAATCCCAGCCGTTGGCGCGCTTGATGTTTTCGCCCTGCTCGATGACGTCGGCGGTCGAGTCGTCGGCGCCGATCAGCGGATCGGTGAGGCAGTCGACCCGCCACTGGTGACGATCGTCGGTATGGCGTGCGAGCAGCTCGGGAAGCTCGTCGGCGATGAGGCTGGCGACCCGCTCCGGCAGTTCCGGCGCCGGCACCAGACCCAGCCGCAGGGTGCTTGAGGGCGTGTCCTGCTGTCGTGCCGATTCCCGGGACCTGCCCCGGTCTTCCTGCTCCATGGGTGACTGCTCCTTGATCCGAGTCCGCGGTTGATTGTGCCCTGGGCGGGTGTGACTAAGTGTAGTCGCTTCGTGGGACTTCGGCGGCCCTGAGCGCGTCGAGTTCCGCGATCATCGCGCGTCCGGCGTTGGAGAGCGTGCGCTGCTTGTGCACCAGATAGCCCAGCCGGCGCTCGATCGGCGGGTGCGCCACAGGCAGTACCGCGATGTCGTCGTCGACCATGCTTTCCGGCAGCACGCTCCAGCCCAGCCCGATACCCGCCATCATCTTCAGCGTCTCCAGGTAATTGGTGGAAAGCGCCACATCGATGGTCAATCCCGCGCGACTGAACGATCCCACCACGATATCGCGGGTGAAAGTGAGCGGCCCCGGTAGCACCGCCGGATAGTCCACCAGCGTCGACAGCGGCAGCTCGCCGCGTGCCGCCAGAGGATGGTCGGGCGCGGCGACGAAGCGCAATCGATCGATCCACACCGGCACCGATTCCACCTGCGGATTGGGCCGGGGCGATAGCGTCACCACGGCCAGTTCGATCTCGCCGGCGACGACGCCGTGGTAGGCCTGCTCGGAATCGAGAAAGCGCAGATCCAGATCGACGTCCGGGTAGCGCTGGGTGAAGGCCTTGAGTACCGGAGGGAGCCGGTGCAGGCCGACATGGTGGCTAGTGGCGAGCGTCAGGCTGCCTTCGACGCTGCCGCTCAGGTTGCTCAAAGTACGCCGGCTATCCTCTACCAGCTGCAGGATCTGGCGGGCGCGGGGCAGCAGCAGCCGGCCGGCCTCGGTCAGGCTGACGCGGCGATTGATGCGGTCGAAGAGCTTGGCGCCGGTCTGATGTTCCAGCGTGGCGATGCGCTTGCTGATGGCCGGCTGGGTGAGGTGCAGTTGCTCGCCGGCGAGCGAAAACGACGTCGTGTCGGCGACCGCGATGAAGGCTTGCAGGCTCTGGGTGTCCATGGCGTCGTTCGCTTTCCGTCCGAGGTATTGATGAATTACGAATCGGTGAATTCTGTTATGGAATCCAAAGCATAATCAAGATGAATTGATTTTATGCATGACCGCGCCGTATCTTGGTCGCCACACCATTCGCGAGGCGCTGTCACGGCGTCGCGATTCGCAAGCGTTACGTCACCAAGCTGCCTAAGCTCTGTCTGAAAAATCGACGAGCGATAGCCAGACAAGGCAAAAATCGGCGAAAGAGCGGAGTTTACGCGGAGTAAATGAGCATTTTGAGTCGATTTTTAACGTCGTATGGGTGAGCGCAGACATTTTTCAGATAAAGCGTAAGACAGCGTGACGGAGGAGATAACACACATGGCAAGCCAGACGCTCTACGACAAACTCTGGGCGCAGCACCTGGTGACTCAGCGCGACGACGGTTCGGCGCTGATCTACATCGATCGTCACCTGCTGCACGAAGTCACCTCGCCGCAGGCGTTCGAAGGGCTGCGTCTGACCGGCCGCAAGCCGTGGCGCCGCGACGCCAACCTGGCGACGCCGGACCACAACGTGCCGACCACGCTCAAGGAGCGCAGCGCCGGTAACGCCGGGATTCTCGACGATGTCTCGCGCATTCAGGTGGAAACCCTGGATGCCAACTGCGAGAGCTTCGAGATCGAGGAGTTCCGCATCAACGACGAACGCCAGGGCATCGTTCACGTGGTCGGGCCGGAGCAGGGCGCCACGCTGCCGGGGATGACCGTGGTCTGCGGCGATTCCCACACCGCGACCCACGGCGCCTTCGCTGCGCTTTCCCACGGCATCGGCACGTCCGAGGTCGAGCACGTGCTCGCCACCCAGTGCCTGATCGCCCAGAAAATGAAGAACATGCAGGTGCGCGTGGAAGGCAAGCTGGGCCTCGGCGTCACCGCCAAGGATATCGTGCTGGCGATCATCGGCCGTATCGGCACCGCTGGCGGCACCGGGTACGCCATCGAGTTTGCCGGCAGCGCGATCCGCGAGCTTTCCATGGAAGGCCGCATGACGATCTGCAACATGGCGATCGAAGCTGGCGCCCGCGTGGGACTGGTGGCGGTGGATGACACCACGATCGATTACCTGAAGGGTCGCCCCTATGCACCCACTGCCGAGCAGTGGCCGGCGGCGGTCGAAGCCTGGCGTGATCTGGTCTCCGACGACGGCGCGCACTTCGACAAGGTCGTCGAACTCGACGCCGCCGAGATCGAGCCGCAGGTGACCTGGGGCACCAGCCCGGAAATGGTCGCCAACGTTTCCGCCGCGGTGCCCGATCCGGCCAGTGCCGATGACGAGACCGTCACTCAGGGCATGACGCGTGCGCTGGAGTACATGGGGCTGTCCGCCGGGCAGAAGATCACCGATATCCGGCTCGACAAGGTGTTCATCGGCTCCTGCACCAACTCGCGGATCGAGGATCTGCGCGAAGCCGCCAAGGTCGCCCGGGGGCGCAAGGTCGCCGACAACATCCAGCTGGCGATGGTGGTGCCGGGCTCCGGGCTGGTGAAGCGGTTGGCCGAAGCCGAAGGGCTCGACAAGGTCTTCATCGAAGCGGGCTTCGAGTGGCGCGAGCCGGGCTGCTCGATGTGTCTGGCGATGAACGCCGACAAGCTGGGCGCCGGCGAGCGTTGCGCATCGACCTCCAATCGCAACTTCGAGGGGCGTCAGGGTTATGGCGGGCGTACACACCTGGTGAGCCCGGCAATGGCGGCGGCCGCCGCCATCGAAGGCCACTTCGTGGATGTCCGAAGCTATGACTATGACCGCGCCGATGCGATGAGTGCCTAAGGAGACCAGACGATGAAAAAGTTCGAACGCCTGCAGGGTCTGGTCGCGCCGCTGGATCGCGCCAATGTCGATACCGACCTGATCATTCCCAAGCAGTTTCTGAAGTCGATCAAGCGTACCGGCTTCGGCCCCAACCTGTTCGACGAGCTGCGCTATCTCGACGAGGGCTATCCGGGCCAGGATACCGCCAGCCGCCCGCTCAATCCGGATTTCGTGCTCAATCAGCCGCGCTATCGCGATGCGCAGGTGCTGCTGGCACGGCGCAATTTTGGCTGCGGCAGTTCCCGCGAGCACGCCCCCTGGGCGCTGGACGATTTCGGCTTCCGCGTGGTGATCGCGCCGAGTTTTGCCGATATCTTCTACAACAACTCGTTCAAGAACGGCATCCTGCTGATCACGCTCGACGAGGCGACGGTGGACCGGCTGTTCCAGGAAACGGAAGCCAGCGAAGGCTATCGTCTCGATATCGATCTCGAAGGGCAGCAGGTGATCACGCCGAACGGCGAGGCGATTCCGTTCGAGGTCGATGCGTTCCGCAAGCACTGCCTGCTGGAAGGCCTCGATGACATCGGGCTGACGCTCGAGCAGGCCGGCGCCATCCGCGACTACGAAGGCCATCATCGTGCCGCGAACCCGTGGCTGTTCCGCGATGCATGATTCGGGCAGAAGTGGCGGCCACAGCGATGTGGTAGAACGCCAGTTCGGCGGTCAGGCGGGCGCCTATCTGTCGAGCCAGGTGCACGCCCAGGGCGCCGAGTTCGCCCAGTTGCGGGAGCGTGTCGCAAGGCTCGATGCGCCCCGTGTGCTGGATCTCGGCTGCGGCGCGGGACATGTCAGCTTTCAGGTCGCCGATCTGGCGGAGGAGGTCGTGGCTTATGATCTCTCTCCGCGGATGCTCGAGGTGGTCGGCGAGGCGGCCAGCGAACGCGGCTTCGGCAATATCCGCACGGTGCAGGGTGTCGCGGAGTCGCTGCCGTTTGCCGACGATAGTTTCGATGTCGTCTGCAGCCGTTTCTCCGCCCATCACTGGCGCGATGTGGGGCTGGCGCTGCGCGAGGCGAGGCGCGTCCTCAAGCCCGGCGGTCTGGCGGGTTTCATCGACGTCGCCGCTTCCGAGCAGCCGCTGTTCGACAGCTTTCTGCAGACCGTCGAGATGCTGCGGGATACCAGTCATGTACGCGACTACGCGCCGAGTGAGTGGGCGCAGATGGTTGGCGAGGCCGGGCTCGTGGTGACGGCCAGTTCGCGCCAGCGACTGCGGCTGGATTTCGATACCTGGATTGCGCGAATGCGTACGCCCGACGTCATGCGCGACGCGATCCGTCATCTGCAGCAGCAGGTGGGTCAGGAAGTCCGCGATGCCTTCGAGATCGGCGATGATGGCTCCTTCACCACGGACATGCTGGTGCTGTGGGCCACGAAGTGACAAGTCAAGGAACACGTTCGAGGAAAATGCATGAGCAAGAAGATTCTGGTGTTGCCCGGCGATGGCATCGGCCCGGAAATCACCGCCGAGGCGGTCAAGATCCTGAATGCCTGCCGTGAGGCGGGGCTGGACGCGGAGCTGGAAGAGGGGCTGGTCGGCGGCGCCGGTTTTGATGCCGAGGGGCATCCGTTGCCCGAGTCCACGCTGGAGAAGGCCAAGGCCGCCGATGCGATCCTGCTCGGCGCCGTGGGCGGCCCCAAGTGGGATACGCTGGAAGATCTGAGCAAGCGTCCCGAAAAGGGGCTGCTGGGGCTGCGCAAGAACCTCAACCTGTTCGGCAACCTGCGCCCGGCGCTGCTCTATCCGCAGCTGGCCGAGGCGTCGACGCTGAAGCCGGAAGTCGTCTCCGGGCTCGATATCATGATCGTGCGCGAGCTGACCGGCGGTATCTATTTCGGCCAGCCGCGCGGCATCGAGGAGCGCGACGGTGAGCGGGTCGGGTTCAATACCTACGTCTACTCCGAGTCCGAGATCGAGCGCATCGGTCGCGTCGCCTTCGAGATGGCGCAGAAGCGGGGCAAGAAGCTCTGCTCGGTGGACAAGGCCAACGTGCTGGAAGTCACCATCCTGTGGCGCGAAGTGATGAATCGGCTGGCCCCGGAATACCCGGACGTCGAGCTGTCGCACATGTACGTCGACAACGCCGCGATGCAGCTGGTGCGCGCGCCCAAGCAGTTTGATGTGGTGGTGACCGGCAACATGTTCGGCGACATTCTGTCCGATGCGGCGGCCATGCTCACCGGTTCGATCGGCATGCTGCCGTCCGCGTCGCTCAACGAGAAGCAGCAGGGCATGTACGAGCCGTGTCACGGCAGCGCGCCGGATATCGCAGGCCAAGGCCTCGCCAACCCGCTGGCGACGATTCTGTCGGTGGCGATGATGCTGCGCTACTCGCTGGGCGAGCCGGCGCTGGCCGATCGTATCGAGCGCGCCGTGGGCAAGGTGCTGGATCAGGGCCTACGCACCGCGGACATCGCCTATCCGGGCACCCGCCAGGTTTCCACCAGCGAAATGGGCGACGCGGTGCTGGCGGCTTTTGCCGAGTCCTGAGCCGAATGCGCTAAACTGGTATCATTCACGTCTTCACTTGCTGATGATGCGACGACCAAAATGGGTCGTCGTGTCACATCCATAGTTACTAAAAGTGCCAGTTGGATCGGCGAGCGGAGTCAAGCGCGAGGCGCACGGAGCGCAGGATCCCGAGCATATGGGCTATATGTGAGGTTTCCGAGCACCGCGCAACGAAGCGATTGATCCGCGTAGCCATTCAAATGGTGCTTTTTCTAAAAAATTCGGGGTACGCCATTATGTTGAAAGTCGGATTCGTCGGCTGGCGCGGTATGGTCGGTTCCGTGCTGATGCAACGGATGCTGGACGACAATGATTTCGCCGGGCTCGAGCCGGTCTTCTTCTCCACCTCCCAGGCCGGTCAGGCCGGGCCGGGTATCGGCGTCGAAGTGCCGGCGCTTAAGGATGCCAACGACATCGAATCGCTCAAGGCGATGGACGTGATCGTGACGTGCCAGGGAGGTGACTACACCAGCGCAGTCTATAAGCCGCTGCGTCAGGCTGGCTGGAAGGGCTACTGGATCGATGCGGCCAGTACCCTGCGCATGGCGGACGAGTCGACCATCGTGCTCGATCCGGTCAACCGTCACGTGATCGATGCCCAGCTGGCCAAGGGCGCCAAGACCTTCGTCGGCGGCAACTGCACCGTGAGCCTGATGTTGATGGGCCTGGGCGGGCTGTTCGAGGCCGACCTGGTCGAGTGGATGACCTCCATGACCTATCAGGCCGCTTCCGGTTCCGGCGCCAAGCACATGCGCGAACTGCTGTCTCAGATGGGCTCGCTGCACTCGGCCGTCGCTACTGATCTCGCCACGCCGTCCAGCGCCATTCTCGACATCGATCGCGACGTTACCGCTCGCATGCGCAGCGGCGAGTTCCCGGTCGACAACTTCGGCGCGCCGCTGGCCGGCAGCCTGTTGCCGTGGATCGACAAGGCGATGGACAACGGCCAGAGCAAGGAAGAGTGGAAAGGCGGCGTCGAGACCAACAAGATTCTCGCCACCGGCGACAACCCGATTCCCATCGACGGCCTGTGCGTGCGCATCGGCGCGATGCGTTCGCACAGCCAGGCATTCACCATCAAGCTCAAGCAGGACGTGCCGCTCGACGAGATCGAGGATCGGCTGGCCAAGCACAACGACTGGGTCCAGGTCGTGCCCAACGACAAGGACGCGACGCTTGAGCACCTCACGCCGGCAGCCGTTAGCGGTACTCTGACAATCCCGGTGGGTCGCCTGCGCAAGCTGGCCATGGGCGGCGAGTACCTGACCGCGTTCAGCGTCGGCGACCAGCTGTTGTGGGGTGCCGCCGAGCCGCTGAAGCGCATGCTCAAGATCCTCCGCGAACAAGCCTGAGCATCACGCCGACATGAGTTGTCCGAGCCCCGCCAGTGACACTGGCGGGGCTCTTTGCTATTCAGGCCGTGGCGCCATATTCAAGTTTATCCAGTCCTTGCCGATGAGTGAGTCGAGGCTTACCCCAATTCGTCGGCGAGGAAACCATGCGGCAACGGCTTACAACGATCACCGGCGGGCTCTGCCTGGTGCTTGCCTCGTCGGTCCATGCCCTCGGCATCGGCGATCCACAGCAGGTATCACCGCTCAACCGGCCGCTGCACGTGGTGCTGCCCCTGACCGATGGAAGCGGCCTCGAGGCCTCGCAGATATCGGTAGCCGTTGCCGATGACGCGGCTTACCGGCAATCCGGATTGTCCCGCAGCCCCTTGGTGGACGCGCTGTCGGCCAAGGTCGTGCGCCGTGACGGCGATCTGGCACTGATTCTCGATAGCTCGCGCCGCGTGCGGGAGCCGTTTCTCGATCTGCTGCTGGTGGTGACCTGGCCAGGCGGTCAGTGGCGGCGCGATGTATCGCTGCTGTTCGACCCCGTCGACTACGCCAGTTCGCAGCCACTGCTGAATGGCGATCGCGATCCCGCGTCGGGATATCCGGTAGCGCGGGGCGTGGTAACGCAGGCCACGGCGATGCGAAGCTCTGCTGCCGGGCCTGCCGACGCCGTCGAACCAGCATTGAGCGATCCGCCCGCATGGCCCACACAAGTCACCGTTCGCCCCGGCGATTCACTATCCACCCTGGCGGCTTCACTGTTGCCTCGAACCGGGGTTGGCCGCCAGCCGCTGATGCTGGCCCTGTATCGCTCCAACCCCGGCGCCTTCATCGAGGGAGACATCGATCGGCTGCGGGCTGGCGTCAGCCTGGAAGTGCCCGCAATCGCGGCCGTGACCGATATCTCGCCAGGGGAGGCGGCATCCCGGCTCGGCGAGCTCGCCCGTCAAACGGACGACGGCCGCCCGATGATCGATATCGTGGCGCGCGCTGCGGCTTCGGAGGCGTCCGACCCCGATCGGCTCGCTGCACTGACACAACAGTTAGCCGACCTGACTGCCATCACCGAACGCCAACGCGCGACGATTGCTGCGTTGCAATCCGAGCGTGACGCGCTGCAGGGCGCGCTCGCGGCCGTCTCTGAGCCATCCACGACGGCAACAAACGCAAACAATGCAAACGCAACCGATGGCGCCTCTGGGCAGGAAAGCGTGCAGAGCGGCACGCCTGTCGTCAGTGCTGTCGCCATTGCGGCTGCGCAGGCCGCGGCCCCGGCGCCTTCCCGCGCGGAGCCGCCCGAGACCGCTGCCAGCGAAAAGACCGTAACGGCATCGACCGGGCCGGCGCCCGCGTCGTCACCTTCGCTATGGCAGCGGCTGCTGGGGCATCTCGACTGGATCGGCGGCGGAGTCCTGATCGTCCTGCTGCTGCTATGGATCTGGGAACGACGCCGCCGTGCGCGTCACGAAGTCGACGAGCCCGCCGATGAGGTGGTGCCGGATGCCGCCGATCCGTCCCCGCTGGCGGCCAGTCGCCAGGCTGCGGTATCGGTAGCGCCGCGTCGGTCGCTGCCGGAAGTGGATGTCGACTCGGTCTCGATCAGTCAGGCGGATATCTTCATGGCCTATGGGCGCCATGCCGAGGCGCGCGACTGGCTGCGCCAGCAACTGGCCCAGAAAGAAAATGCGCAATTTCGTCTGGGGCTGTTGAGAGCTTTGGGCGAGTTGCGTGACATGGACGCGCTGGAACAGGCGCTCTCCGGCTTCGGTGACGACGCCACTCCCGAACAGCGCCGGGAAGGGCAGGCTCTGGTCGATGATTATCGTGCCCGCTACGTCGAGGAGAGCTGGCAGGAGGCGACCGGCGAAACGGAAGAGGAGGGCGAGACGGCCCCGCAGGATACGGTGGAGGATGTCGACGCGTTGTTCGAGTCGCAGGCCAGTCAGGTCGAGTCCGGCGCAGTTCGTGACGAGGCCGATGAGGTGCGTACCAATACCGATGAGGTTCGGCCCGAGACCGACGCGGTGCGTGACGAGACCGATGAGCCCGCCGTGCGTTCGGAAGCCTCGTCCCCGGCTGAATCCGCTTCCCGGACCAATTCCATGTCGGTGCTGTTCGATGACGATCTGACACCGTCTGCCGAGTCTTCGACCCTCACCCATATCGACTACGAAGCCCCAAAGCTGGAACTGGACGCCGGGCGGCGCGAGGTCACGTCGCCAGCGGATTCGGCATCCTCCTCGCTGGACGGCGGGAGCGAGGCATCGTCGCTGACGATGCCGGACATCGATTTTTCCGCCCTCTCGCTGGAATCGACGAGCGAGATGGCACCAGACGGCGGGTCTTGGGCGGACACGGGCAGCGATCGTCCCGAGGTGCCGGATGTCGCTTCGCCGGCGCGTAGCGGCGAGACGCGTGACACGCTTCGGGAAGTTCCTGCGGGGTGGGATGTCGAGGAGGTGGAATTCGAGCCGTCGCATCGGGATAATGGGCGCCCCTAACGACTTTGGGCTGCACAGGTTTCGATGGCGTTTTTCTCCCGGCAGGACGACAACCATCCGCTCAGCGGTCGCTTGGCCCTCGGCGTCGAGTATGACGGTACGCGTTACTGTGGCTGGCAGCGGTTGCGCCATGCCGACTCGGTGCAGGGCGCGCTCGAGGCGGCATTGAGCAAGATCGCCGCCACGCCCGTGCGTGTGCTCTGCAGCGGCCGCACCGATAGCGGCGTCCATGCCACGCGCCAGATCGTTCATTTCGATGCGCCGGTGGTGCGTACCCAGAAAGCCTGGCTGTTCGGCGCCAATGCCCAGTTGCCGCGCGATATCGCGGTACGCTGGCTGACGCCGGTTTCCGACGATTTTCACGCTCGCTTTTCGGCCCTGGCAAGACGTTACCGCTATATCATCCTCAACCAGCCGACGCGCCCGGTGATGGAGCGTCACAATGTGACCTGGTGTCGCGAGCCGCTGGATGCGGAGCGCATGCATCGCGCCGCCCAGGCGCTGGTCGGCGAGCATGATTTCTCCAGCTACCGGGCCGCCGGCTGTCAGTCGAAGGTGCCGATTCGTCATCTGCATTTCATCGACGTCCGCCGTTTCGGGCCGATCGTGATGATCGATGTTCAGGCCAACGCCTTTCTTCATCACATGATTCGCAACATCGCTGGCGTACTGATGGCGGTCGGCCGGGGGAATGAGGACGAGGCGTACCCCGCGCGGCTGTTGTCGCTCAGGGATCGCAAGTCGGGCAACGTGACGGCGCCGGCCTGCGGCCTGCATTTCGTCGATGTGCGCTTCGATGAGCGCTTCGCGCTGCCGGAAGAACCGGTGGGCCCGCAACTGCTATCCTTTCTCGGTGAGTGGACCGGTGAGCGTGGTGAAATCCCGGATACGCCGCTGATGCGCCGCCGTCGCGTGTGGCCGAAATGGATCGACGATCAGGGCCGGGTAGTCGATCAGCCTCCCCAGGCCTGCTTGGAGACCACGTCATGAATCCCGTCAGGATCAAGATCTGCGGTTTGACCCGTCGTGAAGACATCGCGGCGGCCGTTGCCAGCGGGGCCGATGCACTCGGCTTCGTGATGTGGCCGGGAAGCGCGCGCGCGCTCGATCTCGATACGCTCGCGTCGCTCAGCGCCTCGGTGTCGCCGTTCGTGACACGTGTGGGGCTGTTCGTCGGCCCGAGCGTGGCCGATGTCGAGATGTGTCTGCCTTATCTCGACCTGCTACAGTTCCATGGTGACGAGTCGCCCGAATTCTGCGCGCGTTTCGGCAAGCCCTGGATCAAGGCGCTGCGCATGCACGATGATATCGATCTGCAGGCAGCAGTCGATACCTACGCCGGTGCCGGCGCGCTGCTGCTCGATGCCTATCGCCCCGGCGTGCCCGGTGGCACCGGGAAAACCTTCGACTGGCAGCGTATCCCGGCGGATCTGGCGAAACCCGTCATTCTCGCCGGCGGCCTGACGCCGGACAACGTCGCCGACGCCGTGGCGCAGGTACGACCCTATGCGGTCGATGTCTCCGGCGGCGTTGAAGCGATGCACCCTGTCGACACGTCTTCCGTGGCGTCGTCGCCTGAGACGGGCACGCGAAAGGGAATCAAGGATGCCTCTCGCATCCGAGCCTTCTGCGAACGCGTACAGGCGATGAACGTTTCGCTCGCGTCGGCACCGTCCAGTGCCGATCCAGTCACGTCCCATTCATCCACCGCCACATCATGAGGGTCCCTTCGTGAGCCGATTCCACGATTTGACGCAACTGCCGGATGCTCGCGGCCACTTCGGTCCTTACGGTGGCCGCTTCGTTTCCGAGACCTTGAGTTTCGCTCTCGAAGAGCTCGAAAACATCTATGCGAGTCTCAAGAACGATCCCGAATTCCAGGCGGAGTTCGACTATGACCTGAAGCATTACGTCGGCCGGCCGTCGCCGCTCTACCACGCCGAACGCTGGTCGCGCGAGATCGGTGGTGCGCAGATCTGGCTCAAGCGCGAGGATCTGAATCACACCGGCGCGCACAAGGTGAACAACACCATCGGTCAGGCGCTGCTGGCCAAGAAGGCCGGCAAGCCGCGCGTGATCGCCGAGACCGGTGCCGGTCAGCACGGCGTCGCCACGGCGACGGTTGCCGCGCGCCTGGGGCTGAAGTGCGAGATCTACATGGGCGCCGAGGACGTCGAGCGCCAGAAGCTGAACGTCTACCGCATGCATCTGCTGGGCGCCAAGGTGGTGCCGGTGGAGTCCGGCTCGCGCACGCTCAAGGATGCCATGAACGAGGCGCTGCGCGACTGGGTCACCAACGTCGACGACACCTTCTACATCATCGGCACGGTGGCGGGTCCGCACCCCTATCCGATGCTGGTGCGCGATTTCAGCGCAGTCGTCGGCCGCGAGGCGCGTCGTCAGTCGCTCGAGCAGATCGGTCGGTTGCCCGACGCGCTGGTGGCCTGCGTCGGCGGTGGTTCCAACGCCATGGGCCTGTTCTATCCGTTCGTCGAGGATGACGATGTCGCCATGTACGGCGTCGAGGCCGGTGGTGAAGGCGTCGCCACCGGGCGCCACGCCGCGCCGCTGACCGCCAATGCGCCTCGCGGCGTGCTCCACGGCAACCGGACCTACCTGATGTCCGACGAGGGCGGGCAGGTCGCTGACACGCAGTCGATCTCCGCCGGTCTCGACTATCCCGGCGTCGGCCCCGAGCACGCGCTGTGGAAGGATGTCGGTCGCGTGCGCTACGTGGCGGCGGACGACAACGAGGTGCTGGCGGCCTTCCGTGAGCTGACGCTCGTTGAAGGCATCATGCCGGCGCTGGAGTCGTCGCATGCCCTGGCTCACGCCAAGAAGCTGGCAGGGGAGATGTCCCCGGAGCAGCATATCGTCGTCAACCTGTCCGGGCGTGGTGACAAGGATATCCATACCGTCGCCAAACTCGACGGAATCGAATTTTGATGGCCGGCGCCGACAGGACGATGGCCGGCGACATGACTCGAGGGCGACATGAATCGTATTGAACACAACCGTATCGACCAGCGCTTTGCCGAACTGAAGGCTCAGGGCCGTACGGCGCTCATTCCCTATATCACCGCTGGCGACCCGGCTCCGGCGCACACGGTCGATTTCATGCATGCCTGCGTGGAAGCTGGCGCTGACGTGATCGAGCTGGGTGTGCCGTTCTCGGACCCGATGGCCGATGGTCCGGTAATCCAGAAGGCCTGCGAGCGGGCGCTGGTACACGGCACGCGACTGCAGCATGTGCTGGAGATGGTCGCTGAATTCCGCCAGCGGGACAGCGAAACGCCCGTGGTGCTGATGGGGTATCTCAATCCCATCGAGCGGATGGGGTATGACGTCTTCACGCGCCAGGCCCAGGCTTCCGGGGTCGATGGCGTGCTGGTGGTCGACATGCCCCCGGAGGAGGCGGGCGATAACGCCGCACTGTTCGCGGAGCACGGCCTGCAGTCGATCTTCCTGCTGGCGCCGACGACCTCCGAGGCGCGCGCTCGCGCGATCTGCGAACACGGCGAGGGCTACCTCTACTACGTCTCTCTCAAGGGCGTGACCGGGGCCGCCACGCTGGACGCCGACGCCGTCGGCGAGCAGTTGAACAAGTTGCGCCGTATCACCGAACTGCCGCTGTGCGTGGGCTTCGGCATTCGCGACGGGGCCACCGCAGCGGCCATCGGCCGTGTCGCCGATGGCGTGATCGTCGGCAGCGCCCTGGTCGGACGCATCGCCGAGCATGCCGATGACCCGGCGTCCATTCCCGCCGCGCTGAAATCGATTCTCGGCGAGATGCGCGAAGCGCTCGACCGGGAAGCGGCCGGCTGAGCCGCTGCCGCCGATTTGGTATCATTCAGCGTTTGCGGTTGTCGCGACAGCCGTTCGTCGCGGTTGTCGTCATTACTTTTTATGTCGTCATTACTTTCTATTTAGGCAAATAGGGAATCGTTCCTGACATGAGCTGGCTAGACAAGATCGTCCCGTCGATGAGCCGCATCCAGCGCAACGACCGCCGCGCCAGCGTGCCGGACGGCCTGTGGCGCAAGTGCCCGAACTGTGAATCGGTGCTCTATCTTCCCGAGCTGGAGAAGCACCAGAACGTTTGTCCCAAATGTCAGCATCATCTGCGGCTGACCGCGCGCAAGCGTCTCAACTGGTTCCTTGATGCCGAAGGGCGTGAAGAGATCGCGGGGGATCTTCAGCCGAGCGACCGCCTCAAGTTCCGGGACTCCAAGAAGTACAAGGATCGCCTGGCATCGGCCCAGAAAGCGACCGACGAGAACGACGCGCTGATCGCCATGCGCGGCACGCTGGATGACCTGCCCGTCGTCGCGGTAGCGTTCGAGTTCTCCTTCATGGGCGGCTCCATGGGCGCCGTGGTCGGCGAGAAGTTCGTCCGTGCCGCCACGCTGGCCCTGGAAGAAGAGATTCCGCTGGTCTGCTTCGCTGCCTCCGGCGGCGCCCGCATGCAGGAAGCGCTGTTCTCGCTGATGCAGATGGCCAAGACTTCCGCGGCGCTGGAGAAGCTCAAGCTGGCCGGCGTACCCTACATCTCCGTGCTCACTGATCCGGTCTTCGGGGGCGTTTCGGCGTCGCTGGCGATGCTGGGTGACCTCAACGTGGCCGAACCCAATGCGCTCATCGGGTTTGCCGGCCCGCGCGTCATCGAGCAGACGGTGCGAGAGACATTGCCGGAAGGCTTCCAGCGCAGCGAATTCCTGCTCGAACACGGCACCGTGGACATGATCATCCCGCGTCCCGAGATGCGTGAGCGGTTGGGCAGCATTCTGCGCAAGCTGACGCACCAACCGCCGGCTGGCCAGGTCGCGGACGAGAGCGAGGATTTCTCGCCGCTGGCCGACGAGCCGGACGCGATCCAGGCACCCCGTTGAGGAACCGCTGACCCATGAGTGCCACCCTCGACGACTGGCTGGCGCGTCTTGAGCGCCAGCATCCGGTCGCCATCGACATGGGGCTCGAACGGGTGGCGGTGGTTGCCGAACGGCTGGGGCTGATGCAGGGTCCGATCGCACAGCGGGTGGTGACGGTCGCCGGCACCAACGGCAAGGGCTCCACCGTGGCCATGCTCGAGCGCCTCGCTCGGGCTCACGGCCTGTCCACGGCCAGCTACACTTCGCCTCATCTGCTGCGCTACAACGAGCGGCTCTGCTTCGATGGCGTCGCGGCCGACGACGCCACCCTGATCGCCGGGTTCGAACGCGTCGAATCGGCACGCCTGGCCGGCGATCCCGTCAGTCTCACCTACTTCGAGGCCGGAACCCTGGCTGCGCTGGTTGCGATCGCCGAGGCGCGCCCCCAACTGGCCATTCTCGAGGTCGGGCTCGGCGGCCGTCTGGATGCGGTCAACGTGATCGACAGCGACATCGCCGTCATCACCACCATCGCCCAGGATCATGCGGACTTTCTCGGCACCGACCTCGACGTCATCGGATTCGAGAAGGCCGGTATTCTCCGCCAGGGGCGACCGGCGGTGCTCGGCAGCCGCGCATTGCCGCCCAGTGTCTCGCAGCGCATCGACGCGCTTGAGATACCCGCTTACTGGCTGGGGCGCGATTTCGATCATCAAGACGTCGATGGCAGCGAGTGGCGCTGGCAGGGCCGAGGGGCGAAGGGTCTTCGCTATCGACTCGATAGCTTGCCTGATCCGGGGCTGCCGCTCGACAATGCCGCCGTCGCGTTCCAGGTGCTCGGCCTGTGCGGCATCGTGCCGCAGCCCGCCGAGTCCCGCCAGGCGATGTCCACCGTCGCGCTGACGGGCCGGTTGCAGTGGTTGGGGAACTGGTGCTTCGACGTGGCGCACAATCCCCATGCCGCGCATTATGTGGCAGCGAGGCTAGCGTCGCGATCGCCGGCGCCGCGTCGCCGTATCGGCCTGCTCGGCGTCCTCCAGGACAAGGATGCAGCGGCACTGATCGAGGCGCTGTCCCCGGTGATCGATGCCTGGCTGCCGGTAGGGCTGGCAGGCCCGCGCGGTCGCTCGGGCGAGGCACTGGCCGAATCCATCACTGGCCGAGGCGGTGAGGTGCTGGCGACCGCTTCGTCGCCGGCAGCCGGCGTCGACTGGCTGGCATCACGTCTTGCGCCCGATGAAGAAGTGTTAGTATGCGGCTCGTTTCTGACCGTGGCCGGCGCGCTGGAAGCGCTGACGGCGCTGGCGGGCGACGAAGTGTAGTGAAGGCGATTGCCGGGATGCTCGATCGGATGCCGGATCGTGCTCAAGGAAATCAAGGTGCTATCAAGGAGGTCGAGGTCCCATGAAGTACGGATGGCGTGAACGTATCAGCGGTGCGGTCATTCTCGTCGCATTGGGGGCCATTTTCCTGCCGATGCTTTTCGATGATCCCGAACCGCGTCAGCAGGAGCCTGGCCCGGTCATGGTCATCGAGCAACCGATCGGCGGTGGCGAAACCCGTCAGCGCATCATCGAATCGCCCGAGCCGCCGGCATCGGTCGCCGCCAACGGCAATCAGGGTGCCGGCAACGGTGGCAGCATGAACGCTGATGGTGGTAGCGCAGGCGAAAACGCCGTGCCAGAACCGGATACGCGTAGCCAGCTCGGTGCGGGCAGCGAGGATACGTTCGGCCAGAGCGGCACGACCTCCGGCGGCGACAGCGATCCGATCGCCGAGATCGCGCAGGCGGAGCAGAGCCAGCCGCAACTGCGTCCGGCCGAGCCGGAGCCCACGGCGCCGGTGCAATCCTCGTCGCAGCCGTCCTCCTCGCAGCAGGCATCGGCACCCGAGCGCACCGCCGCGAGTAATGACGGCGGCTGGGTCGTGCAGGTTGGCAGCTTCGGACAGGCGGACAACGCATCACGCCTGACCGCCAAACTCAAGGAGCAGGGCTTCGCGGCCTATTCGCAGCCGCGGGACAATAACCTGACCACGGTCTACGTTGGCCCGTTCTCTTCGTCGGATGCCGGCGAGAAGGCGCGATCCGAGCTCAAGCAGGCCGCCAATATCCAGGGACTGCTGATTCGCAAGCCGGGTAGCTGATGACTTTGACCTGGCTCGACTACGCTTTCCTGCTGGTATTGACGATATCGATGCTGGCAGGTTTCATGCGTGGCCTGGTGCGGGAGGCGCTGGGACTCGGCGCCTGGATCGTGGCGCTGCTGGCGGCGCGGATATTCGCCAAGCCGATCGCCGATCTGCTGGAGCCCTACATCTCGCATCCCGATGCGCGTCTGGTACTGGGGTTCGTGCTGATCATCTTCGTGGTGGTGATGATCTGCGGATTCATCATCCGGCTGCTCAACGCGGCGATCGAATGGGTCGGCATGGGGTTCTTCAATCGTGTGGCCGGAGCGATCTTCGGTCTGGCTCGCGGCGGGGCGATCCTGGTAATCGTCACGGTCGTCATAGGCTTGACTCCGCTGGCCCAGCTGCAGGCCTGGCAGCAGGCGCAGTTGAGACCATCGTTCGAGTCGTTGCGGACCTGGGCGGTGGTTCAGCTGCAGAGCTGGGACGTCGACCCGTCCGCCGCCGAAGAGGCGATGCGGCACCTGCCGATGACGCTACCGGGGCGAGACGACGCTTCATCCAGCTCTTCATACAGTCAGGACGGGCAGGGGGTGACGATTCCCGCCCCTGTTCCGGCCGAAAAACCGGCGCCCTGAATGGGTGCGACCAAGCGAGGTAAGTCGGCATGTGCGGTATCGTAGGCCTCATGGCCAATGAAGCGGTCAATCAGTTGATCTATGACGCGTTGACGGTCTTGCAGCACCGCGGACAGGATGCCGCCGGCATGATGACCTGGGATGAAGGTCGCTTTCTGCTGCGCAAGAACAACGGGCTGGTACGGGACGTGTTCCATACGCGTCACATGAAGCGGCTGAAGGGCAATGTGGGCATCGGTCATGTCCGCTACCCGACCGCCGGTACGGCGAGCGAGGCCGAATCCCAGCCTTTCTATGTCAATTCGCCCTACGGCATCACCCTGGCCCACAACGGCAACCTGACCAACTCCGATCAGCTCAAGCAGGAGCTGTTCTCCTCCGATCTGCGCCATATCAATACCAGCTCGGACTCCGAGGTGCTGCTCAACGTGTTCGCGCACGAGCTGGGCAAGCAGGGACTGTATCTGACGCCGGAGGATATCTTCGATGCGCTGCGCCGCGTTCACCGGCGCTGCAGCGGGGGTTACGCCGCCGTGTCGATCATCAACGGCTTCGGGCTGGTGGCGTTTCGCGATCCCCACGGCATTCGTCCGGTCGTCTACGGTACGCGTCAGACGCCCGAGGGCCAGGAGGTGATGATCGCCTCCGAGTCGGTGGCGCTCGATGTGGCCGGCTTCGAGCTGGTGCGGGACCTGGCGCCGGGCGAAGCGATCTTCGTCGACATGGACAAGAACATCCATACGCAGATGTGCGCCGACAAGCCGCGGCTGACCCCGTGCATCTTCGAGCACGTCTATCTGGCGCGGCCCGACTCCATGCTCGATGGCGCTTATGTCTACGGTACCCGGATGCAGATGGGCCGCAAGCTGGGCGACCGGATCCAGCGCGAGTGGCCGGATCACGACATCGACGTGGTGATTCCGATTCCCGATACCTCCCGGACCACGGCGCTGGAACTGGCACAGCACATCGGCGTGACGTTCCGCGAAGGCTTCATGAAGAATCGCTACATCGGTCGGACGTTCATCATGCCTGGGCAGACCCAGCGCAAGAAGTCGGTCCGCCAGAAGCTCAACGCCATCGCCAGCGAGTTCGAAGGCAAGAACGTGATGCTGGTGGACGACTCGATCGTGCGCGGGACGACCTGCAAGCAGATCATCCAGATGGCTCGCGATGCAGGTGCCAACAAGGTCTACTTCGCCTCCGCCGCGCCGGCCGTGCGCTATCCCAACGTCTATGGTATCGACATGCCGGTCGCCACCGAACTGGTCGCTCATGGCCGCACCGATGCCGAAGTGGGCGAGCTGATTGGTGCCGACCGGTTGATCTACCAGGATCTCGAGGATCTCAAGGCGGCCTGTCGCGAGGTCAATCCGGCGCTGGACGATTTCGACTGTTCGGTCTTCGACGGCAACTACGTCACGGGCGATGTCGACGAGGAGTATTTCACGGCGCTGGAAGCGGCGCGTAACGATGCTGCCAAGTCCGGTCGCGAGAGCCTCAATGCCGTCGTCGATCTACATAACGACAGTGAGGACGATTGATCGCCAGGGCGATCGAACCTGGGCCTGGCCGCATGTGCCGGGCTCTCACGGGATCTTGGAAACCTCTGATTAACTATTCCGCCGGGCAATACGGTGTTAAAAATCAACTCAGAAGGCTCATTTACACCCTCGTAAACTCCGCTGTTTCGTTGATTTTTGCCTTGTCTTGCCTGCGCTCATGACGTTAATCCGAGGCTCCCTTGTTTTTCAGGAGCTGAAGGATGAGTTTTGACGACGCCCCCACGCCGGGGTTGGAAACACCGGGTCTGGAAACGCCGGGGCTGGAAACGTTAGGCCTGGAGACGCTGGCGATTCGTGCGGGACATGAGCGCACCCACGAACAGGAGCACGGCGAGCCGATTTTCCCGACTTCCAGCTTCGTCTACGGCAGCGCGGCGGAAGCGGCGCGCAAGTTCAAGGGCGAGGAGCCGGGCAACGTCTATTCCCGCTTCACCAACCCGACGGTGCGCAATTTCGAGCGGCGTCTGGCGGCGCTGGAAGGCGGCGAGCGCTGTGTCGCCACCAGCTCCGGCATGGCGGCGATTCTCTCCACCGTACTGGCGCTACTCAAGGCCGGCGACGAGGTGATCGTCTCGCGTTCGGTGTTCGGCTCGACCATCGCGCTGTTCGACAAGTACCTGGCCAAGTTCGGCGTCGTCCCGCGCTATGTCGAGCTCAACGACCTGGCGCAGTGGGAAGCGGCTATCACGCCGAAGACCAGGCTGCTGTTCGCCGAGACGCCATCGAATCCGCTCAACGAGCTGGTCGACGTTGCGGCGCTGGCCGAACTGGCGCACCGTCATGGTGCTTTGCTGGCGATCGACAACTGCTTTCTGACCCCGGCACTGCAGCGGCCGCTGGATCTGGGCGCGGATCTGGTGATCCACTCCGCCACCAAATACCTCGACGGTCAGGGCCGGGCGATCGGCGGCGCCGTGGTCGGGCGCGATGCGGAGCTCGAACAGCTCTATGGCGTGGTGCGTACCTGCGGCCCCTGCATGAGCCCGTTCAACGCCTGGATCTTCCTCAAGGGGCTGGAGACGCTCAGCCTGCGCATGCAGGCGCATAGCCGCAACGCACAGGCCATGGCGGAATGGCTCGAGTCCCAGCCCGCCATCGAGCGCGTCTATTACAGCGGGCTCGATAGTCACCCGCAGCATGCGCTGGCCAAGCGCCAGCAGCAGGGGTTCGGTGCGGTCATGGGGGTCGAGGTGAAGGGCGGCCAGGAGGCCGCGTGGAAGGTCATCGATAATACGCGCGTGATGTCGATCACCGGCAACCTGGGCGATGTCAAGACGACGATCACTCACCCTGGCACCACCACCCATGGCCGTCTCACCGACGAACAGCGCGCTTCCGCCAGCATCCGTGATGGCCTGATTCGCATCGCCGTCGGGCTGGAAACGCTGGACGATCTCAAGGCCGATCTCGAACGCGGATTGAATCTGCTCTAGGCGGCTGAACGGGCTCGGTTCGTCGTCTTCGAAAATCGGGTGCCGGGCTCGGGGAATGCCCTTGGCAGCGGCTTTCCGATGGCAGGCAAGGCTCCGGCGTCTTCGCTGGAGCCTTGTCGTTTCTGTCCGACGAGTTCCGGCCGGCTACGTCTATCTATCGCTCATGCATGGGGCCATACTGAGTTTGCCACAACAGTCTGGCTGTCTGAAAAAGTCAGTGAATCGCCGCAGCCATCAGGTTCGCTAAATTGACTTTATGAGGAACCCGTCATGAGTAAAGGGCAAGATCGTAAAAAGAATACCAAGAAGAAACCCCTTCTCACCGCAAAAGAGAAGAAAGCAGCAAAAGTATCCAAGAAGTCGACAACGAGTATCTTCGACAAGTGAGTTGCCAAGGCCATCGGGTTGCCGATGGCCTTGCTCTATCCCCCTGTTTTTCCGCGCTCTATAGCTGCTCTTCGTCGTAATCTGATCATGTGCGAGGCTATTGTTTCCCTTTCGTCACTAATCGGTTTACGAATCCCGGCCTAGCTTCCTGTCCGGCAAACCGTATGCTGAGTGAAGAACAACGGGGGAACGTACCGTGTGGAAAAATACGCGATCGGGTTGGGGATGGGTCAGCATTGCCGTTCACTGGGCGAGCGCGCTGGCGATTTTCGGCCTGTTCGCGCTGGGCTGGTGGATGACCGGGCTGGGCTACTACGATCACTGGTATCATTTGGCGCCGTGGTGGCATAAATCGATCGGCATCGTGGTGCTGCTGGTCAGCGTCTTTCGGGTCGTCTGGCGACTGGTGCAGCCGACACCGGCCGCCCATGGCAAACCGCTGGAGCAATGGGCGGCGCATGTCGGGCACGGGTTGATCTATGCGCTGATGTTCGTGGTGATGATTTCCGGCTATCTGATTTCCACGGCGGAAGGCGAGGGGATCAGCGTGTTCGGCTGGTTCACGGTGCCGGCGCTGGTCTCGGGGCTGCCGGATCAGGCTGTGCTGGCAGGCGACGTACACTGGTACGCGGCCTGGGCGCTGGTCATTCTGGCACTCGGTCATGGGCTGGCAGCGTTCAAGCATCACTGGGTGGATCGTCAGGATACGCTGACCCGCATGTTGACCTCCCGTGCGGCCAGACGCCGCTGAGGATTTCATTTCCGGCCTGGCCGTCGGCTGCCGTCGCCAGGACCGGACCGTTTGGCAAGATGACTCAAACCGCTTCGAGGAGCATGACGATGTTGAAGAAGACTGCACTGGCAACGCTGATCGCCGCCGCTTCGGCAATGCCGCTGGCCCAGGCCGCCGACTACCAGATCGACACCGAGGGTCAACACGCCTTCATCCAGTTCAAGATCAGCCATCTTGGGTATTCGTACATTCTGGGCGACTTCAAGTCGTTCGACGGGGGCTTCAGCTACGATCCCGAGTCGCCGGACGACGCCAGCGTCAATGTCACCGTGGATGTGAACAGCCTGGAAACCAACCACGCCGAGCGGAACAAGCACATTCTGAGCGGTGACTTCCTCGACGCGAGCGAATTCCCGCAGGCGACGTTCAAGTCCACCGGCTTCGATGTCGACGACAACGGTGACGAGGCCGAGATGACCGGCGACCTGACGATCCATGGCGTCACCAAGTCGGTGACGTTCGAGGTCGATCATATCGGCGGCGGCGACGACCCGTGGGGCGGCTACCGCCAGGGCTTCGAGGCAACGACGGAGCTCAACCTGGCCGACTACGATATCGACATGAGCGCTTTCCCCGAGTCGATGCGTACACTGGAACTCTATGTGGTGCTGGAAGGCATCCGCCAGTAACGAGGCTCGGGCCATGAGCCTCGCCTGAAGCAAGTGGTTCGATAGACGCGATCCCGGCCCTGGCGCCGGGATCGTGCGTTATGCGCTGCCGTTTTCGGGAAGGTGTTCAACAGCCCGCGCGGGCAATATCTCGCGGCTATGCGTTGCCCAGGTAGTGCGCCACCTCGCGGCGATCTCGGCGATGCTTCCAGCGCCGGACCCAGCGGCCGCGACACCATAGCGAGCCGCGCCAGGCGATGTCGCGGAGATCGCCCAGATTGAGTGCCTTCCAGCGTTCGAATTGATCGTAGCGCAGCGTCCGGGGCTCGCCGCTGAGTGTCTGATCCAGCGATTCCAGCAGCAGTGCCGCTCGCTCGCGTGTCGTCAGCGGATGATCGCGATCTGGCGGCGTCTCCCGGGCCAGGAACAGTCGCGAATCCTCACGGCTGCGTAACATGAGGTCGACGTCGAGGTGGCCCGTCTCGTCAGGCGTCAGGTCGAAGAGAGCCTGTGCCGGTGAAGGCTGCAGGTGGTCGGTGACCAGCAGCAGATCGGCATCGACCGCGCTGCCATCGTCCAATATCAGTTGATGTCGATCGTAGCGGGTCGCCGTCGCGACCAGTTCCAGACGCAAGCCTCGGCGCAGCAGCCGCTTCATCAGCCAGCGATTGGCCCGCTGGCAGGCGCCGGGCAGCGGGCGGCGGTCGTTACCGATCAGGGTGACCGGAAGCCGGCGGCCATAGCGTTCACCCAGCGCCAGCAGGTTGGCCGCGAGTTCGACACCGGCAGGGCCGCCACCGATGACGGCGACGGCGGGAAGCGAGCCCGTAGCGTTGGCAAGACGGGTTTCCAGCTGCTGGCGTAACTGCCAGAGATCGTCGGCGGCAGCGGTGAACACGCCTTTGGCGCTATAGAAGCCGGGAATGGCATGCTCGTCGAGAACGGGCGGCAGGTCGAGCGACAGCCAGTCGTAATCGAGCTGACGGCCGCCACCGAGCGTGATTCGGCGCTTCTGGCGCTCGACCTGGATCACCTCGGCGCGAACATGGGCGCCGCCGTGGGCGACGATGCGGTCCGCCGGCAAGCGAACGTCTTCGTGCTGCCACTCGCCGCCCAGCATCCCGCCGAGCCAGTCCGAGAAAGCGAAGTCCTGTTGCGTCACCAGTGTGACGCGAGCGCCATGGGCAACAAGGCGCTCGGCGTGGGCGGCCACGTGAAGATGGGAATCGCCGTTGCCGACGAGTACCAGATGCTGGCCCTCGGGATGGTTATCGGAGGAGCTCGGCTGGGTATTGGGCATGCCTCGATCCGGGCGGGAAATCGGACTTCAGTCTAGCATGTGCATGGGGCCTGTCCGAAAACCGACGGTGCATGGCCGTGCCTGGCGTGCCCGATATTCGGACAAGCCCTCGGAAGAGGCTTGAAGACGCCGGTAGTTATCCGTAACTGTAATTTGTCTGTACTGCTGGTCTGCACTGCTGGAGCTGCGCTCTGGCCTCGACTGACTTTTCATCTCAAGGAGAAAGCATTCATGGCACGTCATATTCTGCCGCAACCCGGCCTGGGAACGTATCGTCTCAAGGAGCAGGCGGTGATCGACTCGGTGACGTCCGCCCTCGAACTCGGCTATCGTCATCTCGACAGCGCTCAGATGTATGAAAACGAAGTCGCGGTGGGCAAGGCGATTCGTCAGAGCGGCATTGCGCGTGACGAGCTGTTCGTCACTACCAAGATCTGGTGGGACAAGCTCGAACCGAAACAGTTGACCGCAGCCATCGAACAGAGCCTCGAGAACTTCGGTCTCGACCGGCTCGATCTGGTGCTGATCCATTGGCCATCCCCCAACGGCGAAGTGCCGATGGCCGATACCATCGGTGCGCTGGATGCGGCGCGTGCCCGCGGGCTCACCCGGCATATCGGCGTGTCCAATTTCACCATCGGCCAGATCGACGAGGCGCTGACACTGCCGGGCGGTGAAAACATCGTGACCAACCAGATCGAGGTGCATCCCTTCCTCGCCAATCGCAAGCTGGTCGAACACTGTCAGTCCAAGGGGCTGGAAGTGACGGCCTACATGCCGCTGGCGGTGGGCAAGGTGATGGACGACCCGGTACTCAAGCGCATCGCGCAGGCGCATGACGCCTCTCCGGCACAGATCGCGCTGGCCTGGATCGCGGCGCGCGACATCATCGTGATTCCCTCCTCGACCAAGCCGGCCAACCAGAAATCGAATATCGAGGCGATGAACATCCGCCTGAGCGACGACGAGATCGAGCAGATCAACCGTCTCGATCGCGGCGACCGTCAAGCCAATCCCTCCTTTGCCCCTCGCTGGGACGAGTGACGCCAGCCCCCTGTGGGACGACGCGCAGGGCGCCGGACGTCCGCCTGCTTAGGGCGGGCATCCGGCCCGAACCTTGCGATACGATGCCGAAATTCGGCCCCGGCGAATTTTTGCCGAGCCCACGGGTCAAAGCGTCACCGTTTCAAGAGGATCAGCGATGCGTACACGAATGATGAGAAAGGCCATGTTATCGGGCCTGGGTGCCGGCTTGGTGGCAGGCCTGCTGGCGCTGCCGGCCTGGGCTCAGGACGCCACGGCCATGGAGGAGGACTCGACACCGGCGCAAAGCTCGGGGCTGAACGTGAAGCAGGACAGCGGCGAGCCGGAGGCCCCCGCCAATGCCTCCCAGGTCGATCACGAATCGATCGAGAAGTCCGGCGGGGTCGGGCGGGAAAACGCCGGCTTCACCGATGGCGGCGCACAGACCCCGGTCGATCAACGGCCCAATGCCTTGAGTTTCGATCAATTGGATGTCGATGGTAGCGGCGTCATCGACGAGGATGAAGCGGTCAGCGCCGAGCGGCAGACGATGTTCCAGCAACTCAACGAGGCGGACGCCGGTGGCGTGACCCGGGAACGCTTCGAGCAGGCGATGGGATCGGACACGCTGGCCGAGTGATGACATGGCGACTCTGACCCTCGCGAGATCGTCGCGGGGGGCAAAAAAAATCCCGGCCTAGGCCGGGATTTTTCGGTCTACTGCCGGTGCTGAACCGAGTTCAGTCGACGACGGCAGCGATCGCCTTGGCCACGTAGGGCAGGTTCTCGCTGGTGAAGCCGGCGACGTTGGCGCGACCGGAGCCCACCATGTAGATGCTGAACTCGTCGCGCAGGCGCTTGACCTGCTCGGTGGAAAGACCGGTATAGGAGAACATGCCGCGCTGTTCCGCCACGTGGGCGAAGCGCTGATCCAGGCCATAGGGCTTGAGCGAATCGACCAGCTCGCGACGCAGCGAATTGATGCGATCGCACATCTCGGTCAGTTCGCTCTTCCAGAGCTGGGTCAGCTCTTCGGATTCGAGAATGTCGATCACGATGGCGGCGCCGTGCGACGGCGGCGTGGAGTAGTTCTCGCGGGCGACGATCGCCATCTGCGAACGCACGTTCTCCATCTGCTCGGCGGTCCTGGCGATCACGATCAGGCAGCCGGTACGTTCGCGGTAGAGGCCGAAGTTTTTCGAGCAGGAACTGGTGATCAGCATCTCGTCGAGATTCTCGGCCAGCAGGCGCACGCCGAAGGCATCGACATCCAGGCCGTCACCGAATCCCTGGTAGGCGAAATCGACCAGCGGCAGCAAGCCGCGCTCCTGAACCACGGCCAGCACCTGGCGCCACTGATCCTGGTTCAGGTCGAAGCCGGACGGGTTGTGGCAGCACGCGTGCAGCAGCACGACATCGCCCTGCGGGATCTGCTTGAGCGCGGCCAGCATGCCGTCGAAGTCGAGACGGTTGTCGCTGTCGACGTACGGATAACGCTGAATCGGGATCTCGGCGCCTTCGAAGATGCCAATGTGGTTCGGCCAGGTCGGGTTGGAGAGCCAGATGCTCTTGCCTGGCAGTTGGGTGCGGATGAAGTCCGCCGCCAGACGCAGCGCGCCGGTGCCGCCCGGCGACTGAGTGGCGCTGGCCCGGTTGGCGGCCAGTACCGGCGAGCCGGCACCCAGCACCAGCGGAAGAATCGCCTTGCCGTAGCGGGGATCGCCGTGAGAGCCGATATAACTCTTGGTCTTCTCGCTTTCCAGCAGACGCGCCTCAGCCTGTTTCACGGCCCGCATGATCGGCGTATTGCCATTCGGATCCCGATAGACGCCGACACCCAGGTCGACCTTCTGCGGGTTGGGATCCTGATTGTAAGCTTCGATCAGCCCGAGGATGGCATCCCCGGGGACGCGCTCGATCTTCTCAAACATTAGCGTGCACTACCTCGCTATTTCTGGGGACCATGACGATCTTTCGACAACTCATCGCATGATGCCACTGCCTATGGCGATCCGCCACTCGGGCCGGGCCGGCTCCTGCGAACGCTTACTCGAAGCCCACGACTATTCGAAGCCCACAACTATTCGAAGCCCACGACCTCGTGCGGCACGTAGGGGGCTTCCAGCGTTTCGATTTCATCTGCCGTCAGCGTGATCTTCAGCGCGCCCAGCGCCTGGTCCAGGTGATGCGACTTGCTGGCGCCGATGATCGGCGCGGTGATCCCCGGCTTCTGCAGCACCCAGGCCAGCGCGATCTGGGCGGGCGAGACGTTTCTTGCCTCGGCGACCTGTTGCAGCGCTTCAATCACTGGTGCGTCACGATCGAGCCCCAGCTTCCAGTTGCGCATCTGCTCGTCGCTTTTGGCGCGCGTGGTGCTGCCTTCGCTGCCCACCGGCTTGCTGCCGGCGAGAATGCCGCGGGCCAGCGGACTCCAGGGGATGACGCCCACGCCCTGATCCAGACACTGCGGGATCATCTCGCGCTCTTCCTCACGATAGATCAGGTTGACCATCGGCTGCATGGTCGCGAATTTCGTCCAGCCGTTGCGCTCGGCGACATGCTGGGCCTTGGCGAACTGCCAGGCGTGCATGCTGGAAGCGCCGATATAGCGCGCCTTGCCTGCCTTGACGACCTCGTGGAGCGCTTCCATGGTCTCTTCGATCGGCGTGTCGTAATCCCAGCGATGGGTCTGGTAGAGATCGACGTAATCCATCCCCAGGCGCTCGAGCGAGGCATCGATGGCGTGATGGATGTGCTTGCGCGACAGCCCGCGCTCGTTGGGGGACTTGTTGCCGGTGGGGTTGTAGACCTTGGTCGCCAGCACGACCTCTTCCCGGCGCGCGAAATCCTTGAGCGCCTTGCCCACGACGCGCTCCGATTCGCCGTCGGAGTACATGTCGGCGGTATCGAAGAAATTGATGCCGGCATCCAGCGCCTGCTGAATGAAAGGGCGGCTCTGGGCATCGTCCAGCACCCAGTCCCGCCACCGCGGCGTGCCATAGGTCATAGTGCCGAGGCACAACGGGGAAACCTTGAGGCCGGTACGGCCGAGACGACGGTAATTCATGAAATTCTCCCGATGACGCGTGAATAAAGGGCGTTCCTTACCATAGCATTCAATGACGAGATCGTTACTCGGATCGCCATGACCCGGCAGAGCAACCTTGGCATAATGCGGCGCTTTCCTTCGTTGTTCCCCGTCTGGAGTCGACATGACCGCCTGGAACAAGCTGCTGGTCGCGACGACGCGGCTGCTGGATCTACATGACAGCGCCCACGAGCCGGGCTCGCCTTTCGTGCAGGTAACGCAGGAGCAGCGCCGCGGCCTGCGCGACGGCTACTGGCTCGATCTGGGCTGCCTGCTGCTGGACTATCTGCTGGAGGTGGATTTCGCCACCAACAGCGCCTTCGTCACCCAACGCCGCTGTCTGGCCCACCTGCGCGGGGATTACCCCGACCTGCCCGCCGACGACCTGAGCTTCGTCATCAACCTGCTGGCGACACCCAGCGAGATCCACTACCGCGAATGGCAGGCGAGCCGCGACGACAGGGAGGAGTCCGATGACGACGACGCAGCGCCGGGCATACGCGGCGGCCGCAGCACCAAGCGCACCGCGCTGATCGAGAAGCAGGGCCAGACCGGCCAGGTCAGGCTGACGCCCAGCGGCCGCCAGGCGGTCACCCTGGCGAGCCAGGTCGAAGACCTGCTCTACTCCGAATACGATGCCGCCAAGGTCGTCGCTGCCCTGTCCCGCGGGGACTATGCGCGCGTGCCCGATATCACCCAGCAGATCCTGATGGCGATTCGTGCGCTGACCCAGGAGCTGCGTCGGGTGCGCGAGAACCCCACTCATGAAGGCAAGCTGGCCGCCCTGATGGACAACGAGCGCCACTATCACAATGCCTTGAGCACGATTCAGAGCACCTTGCTCAGCGCCCGCGCGCAGCTCGCCACGCCCGCCCTGATCGCCCAGTTCGACAACTGGGCCGAGCGCCAGGAAGAGGAGTGGGACCTGCGGATGCTCTCCGGCGCCATCGGCCGCGTGCTGAACGCCATCGAAAACCTGTCGCGGCGGCTTTCCGAACTGTTGTCGGACATCGCCGAGGGCCGGATTCAGTCCATGGGCGTGATCGATTTCGCCGGGCTGGCGCACCGATTGCTGGTCTCGCCGCCGCCCAGGCGCCTGCAGGAAGCGGTCGTCGCGCGGATGATGCCGCTGGGAACGGCAGTGGTGATGCCTCGCGTCGAAACGCTGCTGCCGCTGGTCGAAACCCGCCGCGCCGAGCGCAGCGGGGCGGCGCTGGTCTTCGACGAGACGCGTGACAAGCCCAGCGCCGATCCGCTGCTGGCGCGCTACCTCAAGGCCCGCGGCCCGGCACTGCGCCAGCGCCTGCGCCAGGCGCCGCTGTCGCTACCCGACGCGCTCAGCGAAGGGTGGCACCACTTCGAGTCGGGTTCGGATTCGGCCAACGCCGAAATCCTGGACTGCCTGCCGCAGCTGCTCAACACCTTCGTCGATACCCAACTGCTCGATACCCGGCTCAGCGTCGGGATCGACGAGACCCCCTTTTCGATCGAGCTCCCCGACGGCCGGCGCATCGAAGGTGCCGTCACGCCCTCGCTGCGTCTGCTCGAGACGACGACAGAAGAACAGGAAGTTTGACCTATGAACATGATGGAAATGGGCGAAGTCGTCGCGTACCTGTTGCGCTACCGCACTGCCGAAAGCGTGCCCAGCGGCGGCCGCAAGCGCCGTGCGGCGCGCGAAGGCCAGCTCTCCGAGCGCGATGTCTGCGCGCTGATCGACGACGCCCAGGAGAACGAGCGCGAGGCGCTACGAGACTTTCTTGCCGGGCAGGGGCTGCGTCTCAAGGCGTTCGAATCCGGCGACTATCCCGGGATCGCGCCGGGCTCGCGCTTCTTCGCGCTATTGCCGGACCCGGAGCTCGAGCAGCCGCCGCTCTACACCCGCGAACCGGTGTTCGAGGCACTCAAGCTGCGCCAGGAGAGCCGCGCCGAGCTGGCGCTGTGGTATCTGCAGCTGTGGCTTTTGCTGCATACGCTGATTTACACCCGCCTGAATCGCGCGCTGTCCGACGTCAGCCGCTACCAGGAGGCGACCTTCACGCCCCGCGAGCTGGTGGAACTGGTTCGCGATCAACTCGAGACCCTGCGGGGGCTGGGAGACCGCGCGCCGGAGAACAGTCGCGTCCTGCTCGACGAGCGGGGTGAAGACATTCCCCGGCGGGTGAAGGCCTTCATCGACCTGCTGGCCCGTGCCGGTCATCTCGATATGGTGCGCGAGGCCGGCGACGAGGATGTCTGGCAGCAGACGCTGCTCGGTGCGCTGGAAGCCGAGCAGATCGGCGTGCATCACCTGACGCACCTGATCGAACTGACCTCGGCCCAGGAGGACGCCGATTCGACGCCTCGGGCAGACCTCGACGACGAAGCGCCTGGCGGCACGGAAGTCGACGGCGACGTTCCCGAGACGGCCTCGCCGGCCGAGAACGAGGCGCACAAGGAAGCCGACCTGTTCGAGACGGATCGAGCCGACGTCGATGCCGGCAAGGCGGCCGAGGAATCGACATCCGATGTCACAAGCCATTCCATGGACGAGCCTGGGGAGAATCGCCGGTGAGCGTCATCAACCGTATCGAAATCGCCAACCTTCTCAACAAGCACGGTGATATCGCCTCGCCCTGGGAAGCCAAGATGCGCCACCTGCTGCTCGATCTGCGTGGACAGTCGAGCGCGGTGAGCATGGAGAACGGCTTCGGCAAGACCACCATGGCCGAAGCGCTGATCGGCATGCTCTCGCGGGATCGGCAGTTGCTGACGCGCACCCGGCGCAAGTGCTCGCCGTCGAAGGTCAACGGCGAGGGCCGCAGCTGGACCCATCTACGCGTCGAATTCCGCGCCCAGGGGGGCGATGCCCAGCAGGAGGACATGCTCGCGGCGGCCGGAGAAGAGGTCGCCGGCGAGACCTTCGTCTTCGGCATGTACGGTTACAGCGATGGCAGCGGGCTTACGTTCTATCACTATCCCGGCAAGCTGGCCGACGTGCCGGTGCATCACGTCACCCGCGACGGCAAGCTGGCGCTCTACCCCAATGCCGATTTCCAGAGCATGCTGCGAAACCATGGCGCCACACGAGCCCACAACCGCGAAGAGTGGCTGGAAGCGGTGGGCGCGCACATCTCCCGGCGCGAGCTGGCGCAGCTGGCGGCGTTTCAGAAAGAGGGCGGCGCCGACAAGAGCCAGATCTTCAACGCCATCAAACCGCGTGCCGGCGAGAAGGCCGACCAGGCGTTCTTCTACGAAGTGCTGGCACCGCAGATTCTCTCCGGGGCCACTCGCGGCGAGACTGATGAAGAAGAAGAGCTGATCGAAGATGTCATCCTGCACTCGGGGACGCGTATCACCGAGCTGCGCCATCGCCTCGCCGAAGCCGAGAGCGACCAGCAGCGTGCCGACGAGAAGGTCGAACGGCTGGCATCGCTCGACCAGGAGGGCGAGGCGCTGCTCGAAGCGCGCAGCCAGCTCATCATGCAGGATGCGGCACTGCTGGAGGCCGAGCGTCTGCTGGGGGGCCAGGCGCTGGCGCCGCTGCCGGGGCTGCCGGGTCGTGACGCTGATCGCGACGACAATGGTCGTGACAGTAATGGTCGCAACGACAATGACCGCGACGACAATGACCGCGACGACACGAACCGGGAGATCGACGAGGCCGTCGTTGGCTTCGCCTGGGCGATCGGCGATATCGAGCGGCCGCGAGTCTCCACCTGGCTGCTGGCGCGACTCACCCGCCAGGCGGAGCGTAACGTGCGTCAGGCGCTTTCCGAACGCGGGGCGCGGGTCGATACCCACCGCCGGCTCGTTCACCTGCCGACGGCCGGCTGGATCGGTGGGCGCGATATCGGTCACGTCGCTTTCGACCAGGCGCGTGCCTGGCTCGCCGACAGCCACGCCTTCAACGACGACGCCGCGCGCTACCGGGCGCTCGGTCTGCTCGAGGATGCCGCCGAAGCGTTCGAAGGGCTGGACGGCAACCGCTTCCGGGAGGAGGTGATCGCCGACCGCGAGTATCGTCGTTCGCTGCGTCTCGATGCCGAACAACTCGACGAGGAGATGGAGCGGCTGGAGCAGGAGCGCGAACAGCTCGAATCGCGCCAGCGCGACTTCATCGATAACCAGAGCGTCTACACCCAGGCCCTGGCCGAAGGGCTCTTCAGCGAGGCCGAGCTGGAAGCGCCGGAGACCACGCGGGACGCCGCGCAATCGACGCTCGCCGAAGCGCGCAAGGCGCACGCCGATCATCTCGGCCGGCTGGGCGAACTCAAGCAGCCGGCGCAGTGGCACGAGGAGTTCGTTCGCGAACATCCCGACACGACCCCGGGCGAGCTGCTGGCGCTGAAGAGCGAACGGCAGGAGACGCTGGAAACGCAGCTCGCCGAATGGAACGACGAGTGGACCGCGCTCGACGAGCAGCGCAATTCGCTGCGGGAAACCCTGCAGGCGCGCCGCGAGCAGCGCCAGCGCCTGGAAGGCGAGCTGGGGCCGCTACAGGCCGGCCGCGAAGCCTGGCAGACGTTCGTCGAAGGCTGGCCGGACGCCTCCGCGATCGGCTTCTGGAGCGAGCGCAAGAACGCGCTGGCGGAACTCGAGCAGACGCTGGCCCAGGCGCGGCGGGAGAGTAGCGACGCCGCCGCTCGGCTGGATCGACTGACGCCGCTGGCGGATTCGGCCGAGCGCTATCGGCACTGGCATGGCGATGCCTCGCCGGTACACCTGCGCGATACGCTCTATCGCCAGTCCCGCGAGTGTCAGGACCAGCTGCATCGCATCGCGCAGGAGTCCGCCCAGTTCGCGGCGCTGGATCAAGCCTATCGCCAGTTCCGCGAAGTCGGCGGCGACGCCGCTCCCCAGGCCTGGTTGAAGGATGCCAAGGCGCGTTATCCACGCCTGCTGCGCGAGGCCGAGACGCTGGCCGAGACGATCGAGTCTCGCGAGCGCTACCTGGAGAGCCTTAGCGGCGATCCGCTGGCGCGACAGGCGGCAGAAGCCCAGGCGCATCAACTGCTGGAGGCCCGCGAGATCGGCTTCCGCGCGCTGCACGAGGTGCTCTCCGGCGGCGACGCCGACGACGAACGGCGTCGCGAGTGGCTGGCGCAGGCCGCCGGCCAGCTGTTCGCGCCGGTCGTCGAAGGCGAGGAGGCAGCGCGGCAAGCCTCCCAGTGCCTGATCGATGCCGGCTGCGGCGTGCCGGTGCTGGAAGCGGAACGTCTGCTGGCGCTCCTGGAGCAGGGCGAGCTGCCGCTGGGGGCGGTACAGGGCGTCGAGACGCTGGCGGTGAAGGCGGCGCTGGACCCGGCCTTTCTCACGGCGCTGCGTGAAGAGACCCAGCAGCGGCTCGAGATCGACCGGCAACGCCAGCAGGCGCTGACGGAAGAGATATCCCGACTCGATCCTCACGGCGAGCGTTTCCGTCTGGCCCTGCAGGCGGCGGAAGCGCTGGAGCAAGAGGCCGAGTTGCACCTGGCCGCGCTGGAAACGCAGCGCATGGAGACAGAAGCGGAGCAGGAGGCACTGACGCCTCGGCTGAGCGAAGCGGCGCTGAAATCAATCGATGACTACCAGCGATATCTCGAAGAGGGCGGCGAGCGGGCGCTGGAAGAGGCGCGGGAAGCGCGCGAACTTGCCGCGGAAAGACTCGAAACGCTGCAGCCGCAGCGTGAACAGGCAGCTCGCGAGCTCGAGACGCATGGCAGCAACTGGCTGGCGGCGGAACGCTTCGCCGAGGCCGGCGGGGTCGAGCGTCTGCGCGAAATCGATGCCAGCCTGGAAGCGTTGCTCGAAGAGATCGCCGAACTGGACGAGCGCGTTGTCGAGCTGACGCTGCGCAGCGAGGCGCTCGACGAGCGGCGCAGCCAATGCCGCGAGCAACTGAGCGGGCTGTTCGCCGACGGCGAGCGCGAGCGCCTGCGTCGTCTGGATCGGTTCGTTGCCGAGGGCGGCCCGGCATTCATGGATCGGGCCGAAGCGCGGGAAGCGGAGCTGACCGCGGCGCTGGCGCAGGCCAGCCGGCGTGCCGATTTCGATTTCGCCCGCATTCGCGCCTTCCTTCAGGTACGTGACGAAAAAGGCGGCAATCGCACCCTCGAGCGGGATATCGGCCGGGTGAAACAGTTGCTTAACGACACGCGCGACAAGCGCAAGCGCAACACCCGCGAACAGAGCGAGATCGACTCGCGTCTCGCTCGCCACCAGCAGGCACTCAACGTAACCGATCAACTGGCGGTAGCGTGGCTCGAAGTGCTGCGGCAGCTACCGGAAGGCTGGTCCGAACGGGCGCTGGCCGATGGCCGCGCCGGCTGGCCGTCCGATCACGCCGAGGCCGAACGTCTCGATGCTGCCATGGCCGAGTGGCGGCGCTGGCAGGCCGCACCGCTCGATGGCTCCAGCGAAGGTTCTGGTGAAGGTTTTGATGAAGGTTCCGGCGCGGATGCGAGCGTTCAGCCGTTCGAGCTGGAAGCACTCGAAACCTATCAGCAGACGCTGCTCGATGGGCTCGGCAGTCTCAATCTGGGCGAGCGCGCGCGCAATCGCGAGCGCCAGGCACGGGACGTGGCGGCCAGGGAAAAGGCGCTGGCATCGTCGCTGGAAGCGGCCAGTGCCAGCCGGTTGTTCAACGAGTCCGAGCGCGCCCGGCTGGGTACGCTGGAAGGCGTCACGCCGGAAGCGCTGGAGTCGCTGCGCGGCCTCCATCGCCAGCTCGAAGGCCAGCTCAACGAGCATCGCAGCCGGGTGACGCGGCTGCATGCCTCCCGCGAGCAGATCGAGGACACACTCGTCGAGCGTCTCAGCTCGATCATCATCGACGCCGCCGGCAACCTGGAAATTCTGCGTCGGGTAGCCCGCCGCTCCGCCGATGGCGGTGCCTACTTCGAGGTCAAGGCGGATCTGATCGCCGACGAGTCGGTGCGTGAGCTGATCCATCAACTGCTGGCCGACATCGACGCCCATCTCGCTGTGCAGCGTCGCCGGCTCGAGCAGGCGGGTGACGGGACACAGGCCAGGGGCGGTCGCGACGACGATCTGACCCGCCAGATTCGCCGGCGCATCTATCGCGGCCTGTTCCGCGACGTCACCATTCGCATCAAGCACGACGCCATTCGTCCACACGGCCGGCTGTTCTCGCTCAACGAGGATATGTCGGAAGGCCAGCGCGAGGCCGTTTCGCTGATGTGGCTAGTGAAGCTCTCCGAGTTCGCCATCGAACGGGAACTGCGCGAACTGCCGGGTAGCCACAAGCGTCGTGCCCGCGCCAGCCGCGAGAGCGTCATCCTGCTCGACGGCCTGTTCTCCAAGCTCTCGCATCGGCGCCTGATCCAGGACTCGCTGGAGTCGCTGCGCAATACCCGCGGACGCTTCCAGATGATCGGGCTGATCCACAACCCCAACTACGAGAATGACCCCAGCATCTTCCCCACCTACCTGGTCGGCAGCGTGATCGGCGGGCAACAGGGGCAGGGCGGTCACGTCATCGTGCGGGAAGGTCGGCAGGTCTCACCCGAGGAAACGGGGCGCGGCGAAGGCGAGGCGAGCCTGTTCGGGATTCATGTGACCCCGGCGGCGGTGGAGTAATCGGCAAGGCCCGCTTTGGTGGGCCTGGAGATAATGGACTTATGGTTAGATTCGATAGGATCGGCTTACTACTGGCCGAGCCTTAACCACCCTCTCGCTCGTGATTGCGAGGGGCAAGCCCCTCGCGCTCCCCTTTTTGACGCCACAGACGGCGAACCCCTGAACGCCAATCGTCCGCGCTCGGGTCGGCGCGAAAGGGCATCCATGCCCCACGCGCCTCTTGCGTCATCCATGACGCAAGACCCGGCACGGGCGATAGTCGTTCAGCGCCGTTCTGGAAGGCGTCGTTGGGGTGGCAAAGCCCATGATAGCGGCTTAGTGTCAGCCTTAGTGACGCTTGCAGCGCTGAACCAAAGAAAAGAGGCCTGCCGCTGTGGCAGGCCCCTTTTCTTTCATGTGAGTTGCATCTTCAATAACTTTCGTAGCTCGTAGCTCGTAGCTCGTAGCTCGTAGCTCGTAGCTCGAATTAACGCGGCGAGTCGTAACGTCCGCCACGGCCGTTGGAGTAAACCACCTGCCACAGCTGGATGTCTCTTGCCCGGAAGGCGCCAGCGCAGGAGCCGAGGTAGTAGAGGAACATCCGCTTGACGCGTTCGCTGTAGTTACCGGCGATCTCGTGCCAATGGGCGAGGAGGTTCTCCTGCCAGGCCATCAGCGTGGTGTCGTAGTCGGCGCCGAAATTCTGCCAGTCTTCCATGACCAGCTTGCTTTCGCTGGCATCGGCGATCTGCTGAACCGAGGGCAGGATGCCGTTGGGGAAGATGTACTTGTTGATCCAGGGGTCGATGCTGACTTCATTGGTATTGGAACCGATGGTATGCAGCACGAACAGGCCGCCCGGCTTCAGCAGGCGCTTGACGGTGTCGAAGTAGGTGGCGTAGTTGCGCTGACCCACGTGCTCGAACATACCGATCGAGACGATACGGTCGAATTCGCCGCTGAGCTCGCGATAGTCTTCGAGAATGATCTCGACCGGCAGGCCGGCACAACGCTCGCGGCCCAGCTTCGCCTGTTCTTCGGAGATGGTGATGCCGGTGACTTCGACGCCGTAATGGCGGGCCGCGTGTTCGGCGAAGCTTGCCCAGCCACAGCCGATATCGAGCACTTTCATGCCGGGTTCGAGACCAAGCTTGCGGCAGGCCAGATCGAGCTTGGCGACCTGCGCTTCGTGCAGCGTCCGGGCTTCCTTCCAGTAGCCGCAGGAGTAGCACATGGTCTCGTCGAGCATGCGGGTGAAAAGATCGTTACCGAAATCGTAATGCTCCTTGCCGACGATGTAGGCCCGCGCCTTGCTCTGCAGGTTCACGAAGCTCGACTGCAGCTTGTAGACGACGCGCTCCTTGGTGGTATGGGCGACGCCGCCAAGCCCATGACGGAGCAGTCGGTGAATCATTTCGTCGATACGGTCGCACTCCCACCAGCCGTCCATGTAGGCTTCGCCGAAGCCGATGGAACCCTGGCGGACGACCCGGGAGAACAGGTCGGGGTGGTGGACGCGAATGTCCCATGGCTGGTCGCCGTTGAGGGTGACACCGGATCCTTCCAGCATTTTCTCGATGGTGTGACGAGCGCGAGTGTCGGGCAGTGCGACTGGGGCGATTGGTGTATTACTGGTCATGGTTTTTCCTAGCAAGGGGCGCGTAACGTACCCTGGCCATCCGGCGCTATCACTCCGGTTGAACGGCGAAAAACGACCCGTTGACTTGCGGGTTCGACCGCGCTGACGCATTTGTTCGGTCATTTTCCACTCGATTGAAAACAGTCCGAAGAGTCAAGCCATGGCCTGGAAACGTGACGCTCCACTGTCCCTGTTCCCTATTGTTAGACGACTTCATCAGCGTTGATACATTGCGTGCTAACGGCTTTACCGTCAATAAGCCTAGCGCTATTGGCGCAATAGTCTAGGCTCGGTCATGCCTTTCCAGACGATTGGCGTTCGATGGCCTCTTTTGGCTCGTCTAACGACTCACAGTGAACCTTAGGCCAAAATATGCATAGTTGATGTCGATCAAGTTGAAAAATCGACACAGGAGGGAAAAATGCACGTCATCGTTGATCTATGTGTCGTCCCGTTAGGGGTCGGCGTATCGGTATCGCCTCACGTGGCGGCATGCCAGCGCGTGATCGAGGCTTCGGGGCTCCATTATCGAATGCATGCCTATGGCACCAATATCGAAGGCCCGTGGGACGAGGTGATGGCCGTCGTCAAGGCCTGCCACGAGGAGGTGCATGCCATGGGCGCGCCGAGAATTACCACGACGCTGAAGATGGGAACCCGCACGGATCGGGAGCAGCGCATGGATGACAAGGTCGAGAGCGTGGAAAACCTGCGCCGAGCGTAGCGTAGAAAGCCCCGGCGGTCGTTTGACCGGCGGGGCTCGATGATCTTGTCTGGTTGGGAACTGGGTCAGAATTCAGCGACAGCGGATCGTCCAGGTGGCCTTGTAACCATCTCCTTCTTGCGTGGCGGCCTGAAGTTCGGTGTCTTCGTCGACGGTCGCGCCTTCGAGCTGGTCGTTGGCATTGGCCGCCTTGCTGGCGCCGTCTTTCGGTCCCATCATGTCCTGTTCGACGATCACGAACTCGTCACGATCCTGAGACTCGCATTGTTCCAGGGCGCGCTCCTTGGCGTTGGCCAGTGCCTCGTCCTGATCATCGCCCAAACCGGTCACGACATAATCGGTAGTGTCCTTCTCGATCGAACTGCTGTCGCTGGCGCAGCCGGCAAGGGCGCCTAGTGTAAGCAGTCCGGCCAGGGCCATCCATACCGGGGTTCTGGTGGCTGTCTGCATCATGTCACTCACTCCTTGTGTCGTGGTTTCCCGCATTCATGGTGGCATCGTCCATTTGACTTGCCATTCATTCTAGACCGTGCCTGCTGATCTTCAAGCCATTGGTTATCAAGAGGAATCCTGTCGCCATTGTGCGACGAGGGCGTTTTCAGCCAACGGCAGCCGACGACGCTTCCGGGGCTCTCAGCCAATTGTCGCCAGCGGAAACGAGGTGGGCCGTAAGCGCATCGAGCAGTTCACCGCCATGGCGCCAGAAGTGCCAGTACAGCGGCACGTCCAGCGGTCGCTGCGGATCGAGGTCGACCAGGTCGCCTCGGGCCAATCCATCGGCCCCCTGGCTCTCGGGGATCAAGGCATAGCCGATACCGGCAAGCACCATGTGCAGCACGCCTTCCGACGACGGACACAGGTGATGCGGGAACGGATCCTTGAAACCATGGAAATCGAGATAGCGTTGGTGCAGACGATCGTCCGGGCCATAGAGAATGGCGGGCGCCAGTTCCAGCGCCTGATGGGTCACGCCCTCGGCGAAATGGCGATCAGCAAACCTGGGGCTGGCCATGACCCGATAACGCATGGACCCGAGCGCGCGGGCACGAGCGCCCTGTACCGGACGTGCGGTGGCGCAGATGCAGCCGGCCACCTCGCCGTCGCGCATGCGGCGCAGCGCCACTTCCTGATCGTCCACGACCAGGTCGAGCAGGACGCCGCGTCGATGGCAGAAGTCACCCAGCGTCGGCGCCCACCAGGTCGCCAGGCTGTCGGCGTTGAGCGCCAGCCTGAGACGATGCTTGCCCTCGCCGAGTGCCGGAATCCTGTCGAGAAGATCATGCTCCAGCAGACGCACCTGCTGAGCGTGATTCAGCAGCCGCTGGCCCAGCGGGGTAGGCATTAACCGGGGCGTACGGACCACTACCGGTTGCCCCAGTCTCGCTTCCAGCAACTTGATGCGCTGGGAGACTGCCGACTGGGTCAGATTGAGTTGCTGCGCGCCGCGGTCGAACCCACCTTGATCGACGATGGCAGCCAAGGCCTCCAGAAGTTTGTAGTCCAGCATCAAATTTTCTAATGCCTCATTAACATGTTCATTTTTATTAATAGTCGATTTCTCGGCATGATGCGAACCGCTGCCTTTTCGAGATCACGATAGTGGGAAATTCTCTTCTTCACGGCCTGTTGATCGGCGCCAGCTTGATCGTGGCCATCGGCGCGCAGAATGCGTTCGTCCTGCGCCAGGGCCTCCGCCGCGAGCACGGCTGGCTGGTGGCGGGCATCTGCGCGGTGTGCGATCTGCTGCTGGTCGCGTCCGGGGTGGCGGGGCTCGGGCCGCTGATCACCTCCAGCGCCGTGCTCTTGCTGCTGGCGCGATGGGGCGGCGTGGCCTGGCTCGTGTGGCAGGCGCTGGTGGCGTTCAAGCGCGTCGCCCGCCCTGAGTCCATCGCGTTGGCCGTGAACCACGTGCCCGAGACCGGCATGAGTCTCGCTAGCGCCAGGCCGGTGGTGATCGCGACGCTGGGCGTGACGCTGCTCAACCCGCATGTCTATCTGGATACGGTGGTGATGCTGGGTATCATCGGTGGCCAGCAGGCCAGTCCGGCGGGATTCGTGGCCGGGGCATCTCTGGCTTCGCTGATCTGGTTCTTCGGGCTGGTGGGGTTGGCTCACTGGCTGTCGCCGCGGCTGCAGAATCCGCGTTGGTGGCAGGGCATCGATATCACCGTCGGGGCGATCATGCTGCTGGTCGCCTGGCAACTCGCCTCGCGAGCGCTGTGAACGCGGTCTCGAGCGTCTGAATCCATCATTAGCCGATCTGAATTTCACCCTTGGCGTAGCGCACGCCCTTCGCCTGGCGAGTGGCGAGGAAATAGCCCACCGAGAGCGGCCCGACACGACCCAGCAGCATCGTCAGGCCCAGCAGGAATTGCCCGGGCAGCGAGAGATCGCTGGTGATGCCGCGGGACAGCCCCACGGTGCCGAACGCGGAAACCGTCTCGAAGGCCAGATCGAGGAACGAATGGTCGCCGTCGGTGATGGTGAGGCCGAACAGCGTCAGGACGACCAGCAAAACCCCGGCCAGCGCGACGGTGATCGCCTTGATCACGGTTTCCTGAGTCATCGAGCGGCCGAAGGCCGTGGGGTGTTCGGTATTGCGGTAGAACGCCCGGGCGGTCAGCAACAGCACGACGAACGTGGTGATCTTGATGCCGCTGGCGGTGGAGCTCGAACCGCCACCGATGAACATCAGCAGCATGACGAGGAGGGTGGAGGCATCAGTGAGCGAGCCGATCTCCAGCGTGTTGAAGCCGGCCGTACGCGGCGTGACGGCCTGGAACCAGGCCGCCTGCACCTTGGTGAAGAGGTCGCCCAGCCCGCCGAGGGTGGCGGGATTGGACCACTCCAGCCCGAGCAGCATCGTGGTGGCGATCACGTTGAGCCAGAACGTGGCCAGCAGCACGACCTTGGTCTGCATGGCCAGGCGCGACCAGCGGCGGTGGCGATAAAGATCGCTCACCACCACGAAGCCGAGGCCGCCGACGATGAACATCAGCGTCACCGCGCCGTTGACCAGTGGGCTGCCCGCTTCCTGAATCAGGCTATCGGTAAAGGTCGAGAAGCCGGCGTTGTTGAATGCGGAAACGGCGTGGAAGAGACTGTGCCACAGGCCTGCCTTCAGTCCGTACTCGGGGACCCAGTGCCACGCCAGCAACAGCGTGCCGACGCTCTCGGTGAGCAACGCGAAGGCGACGACCAGCTTGATCAGATCGCGGATGTCGCTGAAGGCGATCTCGCCCAGCGCCTCGCGGACGAGATTCTGCTGACTCAACGGCAGACGCGTTCCCAGCAGCAGGACCGTGAGGGCGGCGAAGGTCATGAATCCCAGGCCACCGATCTGGATCATCACCAGCACCACCAGCTGGCCGACGAACGTCAGGTCCTGGCCGATATCGATCACGCTGAGGCCGGTGACGGTGACCGCGGAGGTCGCCGTGAACAGCGCTTCGTGCCAGGCCAGGGAGTGCGTTGCACTACCGGGTAGCCAGAGCAGCAGCGCGCCGAGAGCGCAGAGCAGGGCAAAGCCGATCAGCAGGATTTCCGGCGGCGACAGCCGAATGACCCCGCCATGAGGCGAGCGGCGAAAAGGTTGTTTCAGGCGTTGCCAGCGTCTCACGAGGGCAGCTCCGAACCGGGATCGGAGTGGGTGGGCATCGGGGAATTCATATCTGCTTGCCGATCTCGCGCAGGGCCTGCAGATCGCCCATCAGGATCAGGCTGTCGCCGGTCTGCAGCGGGGTCTCGTCGGAAGGATTGTGGAGCACCTCCTGGCCACGCTTGATGGCGACCAGAAACAGCGCATCGCGATCGAGCGCGAGACTGGCGACACTGGTGGCGTTTTCGAGCAGGCGTTCGGTGGTCTCGATCTCGACGATGAACTGGCGCTCGCCCAGTCGAATGAAATCGACCATGGCATGGTAGTTGAGACTCTCCGCCACCCGCACACCGACATCGTATTCCGGGTAGACCACGCGATCGGCACCGAGGCGCTTGAGCAGCTTGTAGTGGGAATCCGAGTCCGCCTTGGCCCAGATCTCCTTCGCGCCCAGTTCCTTGACGTGGAGCGTGCAGATCACGCTGGTCTCGACGTCGTCGTCGACAGCGATGACGACGACATCGTAGGCGTCCAGCGAGAGCTCGCCCAGCGCCTTTTCGTCAGTGAGGTCGGCGATCACGGCGTGATCGAGGATGTCCGAGAGGGCGTCGACCCGGGTGTCGTCCGAGTCGACGCCCAGCACCTGGTTCTGGTGGCGTTTCAATTCACGCGCGACGGTACTGCCGAAATAGCCCAACCCCAGAATGGCGAAGTGCCGGGACATCGGAATCTCCTTGCGAAGCTCTGTCTGGAATGAAACACCCACCGAACGGGTTGGATCATCGTCGTGTGCCAAGCTTTGCACAAGCCCCGGCATCGCACCAACCATGAGGCGGTCGCGCATAGGCCTCGTCGACGCTACAATCCCCCGCCGCATTGCCCGTCATCGGGACACTTCCGCCCGTCATGGGCGACTCTTTGCGCCGGATCCGGGCTTGATAGGGCCTGACTCGATCAGGCCTTCCACTGGAACGACGAGGAAGCATGACCGCAATCGCATCACCCAAGAACCTGTGGCTGGGACGCTGGGGCTTCGTCCTGGCGGCGACCGGCTCTTCGGTAGGCCTGGGCAACATCTGGAAGTTCCCCTACATGACCGGCGAGTATGGCGGCGGGGCGTTCGTCATGGTCTATCTGCTGTGCATCGCCGCCATCGGCGTGCCGGTGATGATGACCGAGATTGCGCTGGGGCGACGCGGGCGGGGCAGCCCGATCGACGCCATCCGCCGGGTGGCGAGAGAATCCGGGCGCAGCGGCCTGTGGTCGGGGCTCGGCTGGATGGCGATGCTGTGCGGCTTCATGATCCTGTCGTTCTATGTCGTGGTCGCCGGCTGGGCGGTCTCCTATCTGTGGAAGTCGCTCAGCGGCGGCCTGAGTGCCGATAGTGTCGAAGGCATGGCGGCGATCTTCGGCGCCAACAACGCCAACCCCTGGAACCTGGGGTTCTGGAGCACGCTGGTCACGCTGGCGACGATGGCGATCGTGGGACTGGGCGTGCAGGCGGGTATCGAACGCAGCGTGCGCTGGATGATGCCGGGGCTGGTGATCATGTTGGTGATCATGATCGTCTATGCGTTCTTTTCCGGCAGCTTCGGGGCCGGGGTGCATTTTCTGTTTGCCTTCGATCCCGGCAAGCTCACCGGACAAGCGGTACTGGCCGCGATGGGGCATGCCTTCTTCACCCTGTCGCTGGCCTCCGGCGCCATTCTGACTTATGGCGCCTATCTGCCGGCCGGCCAGTCCATCGGTCGTACCACGCTGATGGTCGCCATCTGCGATACGCTGGTGGCGTTGATGGCCGGGCTGGCGATCTTCCCGGTGATCTTCGCCAACGGCATGGACCCGGCCTCCGGCCCGGGGCTGATCTTCATGAGCCTGCCGCTGGCGTTTCAGCAGATGCCGCTGGGCGGCGTGATCGAGACGATCTTCTTCTTGATGCTCACCGTTGCCGCGCTGACATCCGCCATCTCGATGATCGAAGCCACGGTCGCGTGGCTGAACGAAAGCCACGGCGTATCGCGTGCCAGGGCAGCCTGGGGCGTCGGTATCCTGTTGTGGGTGGTGAGCACGCTCGCCATGCTGTCGTTCAACGTCGGCGCGGACTGGAAGCTGGCGGGGCGCCACTTCTTCGACTGGCTCGACTTCCTGACCTCGCGCTTCCTGATGCCGCTGGGCGGGCTGGGAACGGCAATACTGGCCGGATTCGTGTTGCGGCGGGAGAGTCTCGAGGAGGAACTGGGGCTGCCTTCGGCGGTTCACGCGCTGTGGCGATTCGCGATCCGTTACGTCTGCCCGCTGGCCATCGTGGTGGTATTCCTGGACGCGCTCGGCGCCCTGGGGGCCGGGTTCGACTGGCGCTGGATCGCTGCCATTCTCGCCCTGGCGTTGATCGGCGAGGTCGTTGTCGGGCGCATGACGCGGCGGGCATGAGTCCCGTTTAGCCGGATGGGTGGCCCGCCATCATGTCATTCAGAGCGCTGGTAGCATCTGTTCGTCAGGGTGATGAATTCAGCCAAGGCAAGCTTACCACTGACCGAGCATTGACTATCCTTTTGCTCGTGACTGCGAGGGGCATAGCCCCTCGCGCTCCCCGCTTTGACGCCTCGGACGGCGAAAGCCTGAACGCTTGATCGCTGAACTCGGGTCGGCGCGAAAGGGCATCCTGCCCAACGCGCCTCTTGCGTCATCCATGACGCAAGACCCGGCTCAGCGCTCCATCGTCCAGCGCCGTCCGGAAGGCGTCATAAAGGTGGAGTATTCGATGATGTGGTTTTTTGAGTCAACTGGTTTCAGATGAGTCGTCAGTCGTCGATTTCCCAGATGACGCTGACGCCCGCGTCGATGCTGATCTCGCCGCTGCGGTACTCGGCCGAGCTGCCGCTGCTGTCGGCCTCGGCGGCGCGCATCATCATCTGCGGCTGATAGCGGGGCGCGGTGGTTTCCTGGATATTGACGACATCGCCCAGATCCACGTCCAGCGTCTTCGCCATCATCCTGGCCTTCTGGCGCGCCCGCTCGAGCGCCTGCTCGAGCGCTCGGTCGTCGGCGGCGTTGCTGTCCTGCAGCCCGTAGCTGACACCGTCGAGGGAATCGACACCGGCGGCGGTCAGGGCGTCGAGCACGCGCGGCAGCCGGTCGAGTTCGTTCAGCGTCAACGACACCGAGCGCTCGACCTGGGTGCGTACCTTCGGCGGCGCACTGTCTTCGCCCCGGCTGGCGGTCTGCATGTAATCGGGACGCACGCTGAGCGAGCCGGCGCGGATCTGCTTGCTGTCGACACCGGCATTTTCCAGTGTCCGTATCAGCTCGCCGGTGCGGGTTTCGAGCCGGTCCCGCGCTTCCTTGATGGCGTCGCTGTTGCCCGACGTTTCCTCTCCCTGGACCTGGGCGGGCGTTCGCTCCCACAGCCGGGCATTCAGCGTCGCCTGGTCCGGCGCGACATCGATCGTCGCGTTGGCCTGGACCTGAATCTGACGCGGTGTCTTGTCGGCGAGTGCCGGCGTGGCGAGCGTGAGCGTCGCCAGCGCGCCGGCCAGACCCAGGCCGATGGCGCGGCCGAGCGCGCCATGGCGTTTCAACGGCCGGGCGGCAACCCGTGAGTGGTTGAGCGTGGAGAGAGACATGGCATTTCCTCTGTCGAGAAACCGGTATCGAGAAGCGTCGTTCGCGCGGAGGCGAACGTTGCATGGACGCCTGCAGCGCCATTCGGTTCCCATGCTATGCTCGCCCGCGCCATTAACCCAACCCGCCGAGTCGATGATGCGCTGTCTTTCCCTATTGCCGAGCCGATCGAGATCCGCCGTCGGTCGTCGGTCGCCAGGTTCGTTGCTGGCGCTGGCCTGCTGGCCGCTCGCCTGCGTCGCGGCCGGTGACGCCGAGACCATCAGCGTCGAGGACGCCAGCGGTCATACCGTGACGCTGGCGCAGCCGGCCGAGCGCATCATCGCGCTGGCGCCGCATCTGGTGGAGTCGAGCTATGCCGTCGGCGCCGGCAGCCAGCTGGTCGGCGTCATCGACGGCAGCGATTTCCCGCCGGCGGCGCGGCAGATCGATCGTGTCGGCAGCTATCGCGGCATTCCGCTCGAACTGATCGTCGCCAAACGGCCCGATCTCGTGCTCGCCTGGGGAAGCGGCACGCCAGCGTCGCTGGTCGAGCAGTTGGAGCGGCTGGATATTCCCGTCTATCGCAGCGAGCCGCGCCGGCTCGGCGAGACCGCGGATGAACTGCGGGATATCGGCCGGCTCACCGGACACGCCGCGAAAGGGGAGCGCGCCGCGCAGCGTTTCGAGGCGGCGCTGGACGAGACCGCCCAACTGCTCTCGCCGCCGCCGCGGGTGTTCTACCAGTTGGGGCAGTCTCCGCTGACCACGCTGGCAGGCGGCCAGATCGTGACTCAGGTCATTCGTCATTGCGGTGGGGCGCCACTGTTCGACGACGCTCCGGTGCTGGTTCCGCAGATCGGCTGGGAATCGCTGATCGAGGCGCAGCCGCAGGTGATTCTGGCAGCGGGCAACGACGATGGCTGGCAGGCCTTCTGGGCCAGCCACGACGAGCTGCCGGCGGTACGCGACGGCGCGCTCTACACACTGGAACCGGACGCCATCAGCCGCCCCGGGCCGCGCATGGTTCAGGCCGTGCGAGAGGTGTGCCGGGTTTTGGGCAGATACCGTAGTCGATAATCTCGAGAAGCCTTGGAAAAACGTAAGCGAGGCAGGCGGGACAAGGCAAGAAAGGCCAGGCAAGCGCAGTTTAGCGAGCTAAATGCGCCTTGTGAGGCCGTTTTTAACGCAGTATTGCCAACGCAGATCATTTTTCTCAGTAGTCGATACCGCGACGCGCCTGCACCCCCGCATTGAAGGCATGCCGGGTCTCTTGCATCTCGGTGACGGTATCCGCCATCTCGACAAGCTCGCGGTGCGCATTGCGCCCGGTGACGATGACGCTCTGCTCCGGCGGACGGTTGGCGATGGCGCGCCTGACCGTTTCGAACTCCAGATAGCCGAACTTGAGCATGTAGGTGAGCTCGTCGAGCACCACCAGATAGACGTCGGGATCGGCGAGCATCCGCTCGGCTTCCCGCCACACTTCTAGACAGGCCGCGGTGTCGCTGTCGCGGTTCTGGGTCTCCCAGGTGAAGCCCGTGGCCATCACGTGGACCTCGAGACTGGGATCGTCGATCAGCCGGTCGCGCTCGCCGCACTCCCACAGCCCCTTGATGAACTGGATCACGCCGACACGATAGCCGTAACCCAGCGCGCGGGTGACGGTGCCCCACGCCGCCGTGGTCTTGCCCTTGCCGTTGCCGGTGAAGACCAGCAGCAGGCCACGCTGCTCGGTGGCGGCGGCGATCTTTTCGTCGACGTGGGATTTGAGTTTCTGCATGGCTTGCTGGTGACGCTGCTGGCGATCACTCATGGGGAGCTCCAAACGGTATCGATTGCCTTTGCCGGGCGGTGCGAAGAGAGAGCCGGACTCAGACCCCGGGAAGCGGATAACCCAGGGCTTCGGCGATCTCGCCGGCGTGGCGTTCCAGCCAGGCCGGCGAGATCGGCCCCCAGTCGCGGATCACGTAGCGCCCGATCTGGTGACGCTCGCCCTCGGACTGTTCGAATTCACAGCGGATATCGAGCTCGCCCAGCGCTGCCAGGGTGTCCTGGGCGGTACGACGCGGCATGCCACTGATCTCGACGATGGCCGGCACGCTCGCGGCGAGGCCGGTGTCGATCAGGTGGGCGACATAGAGGCGGCGGTAGAAGCTGGTGCGGGTCTTGCTCAGGGGCATGCGCGGGCTCGTCGAATGGGCATCAGAGGCCAGATGCTACGCCAATGCGGCCCGTTCGACGACCGTTGACCGCGTGAGGGGACGCGGCTCAGGTGGGCATCGCTTCCAGCATGAGCTCGCGATAGTCGAGCAGCCAGGCAACGAAGCGATCGATGCCCCGCTCGAGAGAGACCTGAGGCGTGTAATCGATGACCGACCGCAACTTGCGGGTATCTGCCCAGGTGCGCTCGACGTCGCCCGGCTGCATCTGCTTGAAGTGTCGGGTGGCAGTGGTGCCCAGGCGCTTTTCCAGCGTGTCGACGAAGTCGAGCAGGGCGATCGGCTTGCCGCGGCCCAGGTTGTAGATTTCGTGGGGTGCCGAACGATCCGGGCCGAGGCCGGGCGCGTGGGGCAGCAGCCGCACGATGCACTCGACCACATCGTCGATATAGGTGAAGTCTCTCGCCATGCGGCCGTGGTTGAAGATCGCGATCGGCTCGCCGCGCAGCAGGCTGGCGGCAAACAGGCAGGGCGCCATGTCCGGTCGCCCCCACGGGCCGTAGACGGTGAAGAAGCGCATGCCGGTGGCCGGCAACTGGTGCAGGTCGGCGTAGCTGTAGGCCATCATCTCGTTGGCGCGCTTGGTCGCGGCGTAGATCGAGGCCGGCTGATCCACGGGGTCCGTTTCCCGAAATGGCAGTGTCTTCTGGCGACCATAGACCGAACTGGAGGAAGCGTAGAGCAGATGCTCGATCCCGTGGCGCTTGCAGACATCGAGCACGTTGAGAAACCCCGTCAGGTTGCTGCGGCCGTACTCGTGGGGATGGTCGACGGAATGACGCACGCCGGCCTGCGCTGCCAGATTGACGACGTGGGTGAAGCCCTCGCGCGCGAAAAGCGCATCCAGCGATGCCAGATCCGCGATATCCAGATGGTGAAAGGGGACGCCCGTTAACCGGTCCACGCGCGCCTGCTTGAGCGAGACGGCGTAGTAGTCGTTGAGATTGTCCAGCGCGACGACCTCGTGACCATCGCGAGCGAGGCGGTTGGCCAGGTGGAAGCCGATGAACCCGGCGGCGCCGGTGACGAGTATTTTCATGCCAGTTTTCTATCCTTAAACGAACCTTCACCGCTTTTATCTTGAGCGAATCTTCATTGCTTTGGCCGCGGGTGACGATGGAATGTCATCCATCACACGCGGGTATCCGGGAATCCAGCGCTAGTGCCCTGACGGGGACGATATCCAGCTTGCCTCCACGATAATCGAAGACGTGAGCAGCGCCATCGTTGGCGATCAATGAACGAAGATCGCGGTCGCGGCCCACGATCCAGCCGTCGGGCGCCCGATGCCTGAATTCGCACAGCTCTGCAGGGTCACCGCTCAATGTGACGAGCGGCTTTTTCAAACGGCCTGCAAACTGGAAGGTCGCCTGGTAGCCGTCACCATTGAAGGCGACGGGCACGCCGTCGAGTTCCAGCCGGGCGAGCAACTGACTGGCCGCACTGACGTCGTATCGGCTCCAGAGGGGAGCCAGCATCAGCTGGGTGGCGATCAGCACGGCGATACCTGTGCCGAGGGCGAGTCCTCGAGCCGCCTCGGCACCGCCATGCCAGCGCTGGCGCCAGAGAATGACGGCGAAGGCGATCAGTACCAGAATGCCGAAGGGCGACACCATCGAACGGGTCACGGCATCGGCACCGAAAACTCCCAGCCCCAGGGCTACCACACCGAGCACGACGATGGCCGCCGCTGCCAGACGGGGGCGAAGGACTTGCCGAGGGTCGACACGGCCAAGGCCGTCCATGACGAGCAGCGCCAGCGCCGGCAGTAGCGGCATCAGGTAGTGAATCTGCTTGCCGCTGATCAACGAGAAGGCGAGCAGTGGCCCGGCCAGCCAGATCCAGGCCAGCCGTTGATGCCGATATGTCGGGAGCCGCCACCATGCGCCCGACGACAGCGACCAGGGAAACGCCAGCAGTGGCAACCAGGGCAGATACCACCAGGTCGGTCTGGCATGGGCCATGGCGTGCTGCAAGCGATTGACGCTCTGGCCCCAGAGCAAGTCCTGGGCATAGTCACGCCCGCCGATCCAGGCGGCAGGTAGCGCCCAGGCCAGCAGCATGGCGAATCCCAGCATCAGCGCCAGGGCAAGGTGGCGCCGCCCCGACTGGCCCAGCGGCGTGGCTCGCCAGAGCGGAATCGTCAGCAGAATCGGGGCCAGCGTCACGAAGGCGGCCGGACCCTTGGCGAGCAGGGCCAGCCCCAGCCAGATCCCGCTGATCGATGCCTTGCGCAGAGTGAAGACGCCTGCGATCAGGGGAGAAATGGTGCCCAGCAGGCAAGCACTCAACAGCACATCGAACATCAGTGCGCTGCTATAGAGAGACCACATCAGCATGGCGCTGAGCACCATGGGGGCCAGCCGTGCCTGGCTGCCGGCGTAGCCCAGGCGGCGGGCGATACGGTAGAGATGCATCATCGCGACCAGCGATGCCAGCGGCGAGATCAGCTTGGGCCACCAGTCGTTGACCCCGAACAGCGACCAGCCGGACTGGATCAGCCAGAACAGCAGCGGCGGCTTGTCGGCGTAGGCTTCGCCGTTCATCAGCGGCAGCCAGAAGGCGTGGGCGTTCCACATCTCCCAGGCGACCGAGACGTAGCGGGTCTCGTCGATGGGTGTCAGCGGCCTGGCCAGGGCGCTGGCGAGCGCCATTGCCCAGAGCAGGGCGATGACGAAGGTATCCCGGTATCTGGCTTCCCACTGCAGGAGCGATAGAGTGTGCGAGAGTCTGCGGGTGGTGATCATCAGATCGCGCCCCAAGATGGCTGAGGGAGGCTACTTTGATGGCGTTCCCTTAACGAAACATTATCGGGAACGGAAGGCGATCGGCGGCCAGCCTGGCGCTGGGCGCCGGTGGCATGAATGAGGCGCAAGGCGCGATAAGAAACCGTTAAGGTGGGTATGTCTCAATAGGATCGAATGGGCGAGTTCCTGTCGAGCTCCCTGATGGTCAACGAAGACGGAAACCGCAATGCGCGTATTGTTGGTGGAAGACGATCCCCTGCTGGGGGACGGTATCCGGACTGCCCTGATCCGGGAAGGTTACGTGGTGGACTGGCTGATGAAGGGACGGGATGCACTGGAAGCGGTGCGTGTCGAGCCATTCTCGCTGGTCGTTCTCGATCTTGGCCTGCCGGATATCGATGGTCTGGACGTACTCAGAAGTATCCGGCGCCAGCATCCGCTGCCGGTCTTGATCCTGACGGCGCGGGATGCGGTCGAGCAGCGGATCGCCGGGCTGGATGCCGGGGCCGACGACTACGTGCTCAAGCCCTTCGACCTGCAGGAGCTGCTGGCGCGAATGCGGGTCGTGACGCGGCGTGCCGAGGGCCGCTCGACCCAGTTGCTGTCGATCGGGCAATTGACCATCGACGAATCGCAACATGAAGTCAGCTGGAAGGGCAACGCGATCACCCTGGGTCGCCGGGAGTTCGCCCTGTTGCTCGAATTGGCCAGAAACCGCGACAAGGTCATGTCGCGCCCCAAACTGGAAAGCCTGCTGTACGGCTGGGGAGAAGAGGTCGGTTCCAACGCGCTGGAAGTCCATGTCCATCATCTGCGCCGCAAGCTGGACAAGCACCTGATCACCACTGTCCGCGGGATCGGCTATCGGTTGGACAGCCGCGCGGCATGACATCGATTCGCCGCTACCTCAACTACATGCTCATTGGGGTCCTGCTGGTGGTCATGGCGCTGGCAGTGACCGCCGCGTACCTGATTACGCGCCACGAGATGGAAGAAATCTTCGATGCCCAGCTCAGCCTGCAGGCACGAGTAGTCGCGGCACTGGTCGATGTCGATACGACACCACAGGAATACCGGGCGGTCGCCGAGAAGCTGTCGCAACCGGGGCATTTCGCCCGCTGGTATGGCGAGACCGACAATCCCATTTCGCAGGTCGCCAAGCCGAAGCTCTACGACCATGAAGAACGAATGCTGTCGCTGGGCTTCTGGGGTGCCGACCGTCAACCAATCTTGATGGGAGCGCGCTGGGATGCCCGGGACGAGGAATTTCCCCCGCCCGACAAGGAGGGGCACCGCTGGGTCAGTTACGGTGACCATCGCTGGCGTGTGTTCAGCATGCCGATCGATGGCGGACGCTGGATCAGCGTGGGCCTGCGCGAGTCGTTCCAGGATGAACTTTCCAACAAGGTCGCCTGGGGCAACTTCGTACCGCTGCTGCTGGCGCTGCCGATCCTGATCTGGCTGATTGCCAGACTGATCCGGCGCGGGCTGAAACCGATCGATCATCTTTCCCGCCAGGTTCAGACCCGAGACGAAAGAGATCTCAGCCCGATCCGGGTGGACGTGCCGCAAGAGCTGCAGACACTGCGCGGGGCGCTCAACGATTTCATCGAGCGTCTGGGCCAGACGCTCGAGCGCGAGCGGCGCTTTACCGCCGATGCCGCGCACGAGCTGAGAACCCCGCTGGCGGCGATGAAGATCCATCTCGACAACGCCCGCTTCGGCGAGCCCAGTGCGCTGGACAAGGCCTACAACGGGATCGAGCGCCTGCAACGGGTGGTCGAGCAACTGCTGCTGCTGGCGCGCCTGGATATCCGCCAGGAGCGTCCGGCGCCGGAGAGGGTCCGGCTGCCGGCGCTGGTCATGGATCTGGCCGCCGATCTCTGGCCGCTGGCCGAATCCCGACAGCAGACGCTGGATATCGTCGAAGGCGAGCCGGTAAACGTCGTCGGCAATGCCACCGAGCTGGGGATTCTGATCCGCAACCTGATGGACAATGCGCTGCGCTATACCCCACCGGGAGGCGAAGTGAGCGTGGCGGTCGGTGTCGATAAACGTCACCCATGGCTGACTATCGACGACTCCGGCCCCGGCATTCCGGAACCGCTGCTGGAGGCCGTGACGCAGCGCTTCCAGCGGGCTTCCGACCAGCGTATCAGCGGCAGCGGGCTGGGGTTGTCGATCGCCTCCGAGATGGCCGAGCGGCAGCGCTTGACGATGACGCTTGCCAACCGCGAGGGCGGCGGCTTGCGGGTTCGGCTGGACTGGCTTGATCCCGTCGTTTGATCCGCCGCCCGGTGGCGTGATCGACTCCTCCAGCGAGCTTTTTCCTGCATTCCTTTCGCTTGCGTCCGTTTCTTCTACACCCGAGGCGCGCTGCCGGTCTCGTCCGGCAGCGTCGTCGGTGCGACGAAGATCGGCGCTGCCGTTTCGTCTCCCCGACACTCGCCGACGGCGGTGGCCGGCACCAGCCACCAGGCGTCCCCGTTCTGGATGCCCATGTCGTGAATCCGGGTCTGGTCGATACAGGCGTAGTCCTCGGCCTGGCGTTTCATCGCGAACATCCAGCGGCTATCGTCCTGCTGCAGCCACGCGAAAGCGCGCAGGAACTGGTCTTGGGCCGGGGTCTTGTCGCCGAACTGGATGCTGGGCTGGCGCGACTGCAGCAGAAACTCCTCGTCGTAATCCGGCAGGGCCAGCCAGGCTCCGGCACCGGTGATCGATTCGACCTCGGTCATCATGTCGCGAGGCGAGCGGGCGTGGTCCTGCAGGGCGTAGCCCCAGGTCGACCAACTGATCCAGAACACCGCCAGCCAGCTGCCCAGCGCCCACAGCCCGCGGCGGGGCCGCATGACGACCAGCAGCCCGACGGCGACGGCGCCGATGACGATCCACCACGCCCAGGGCGATACGGCATGACGCTCGGCGATCTTGGTCAGTGCGGGCAGGCCGGCGAGACCCAGGATGCCGGCGATCATCAGCAGGCCGCCCAGCAAGGCCAGCAGGCCGAACCCCAGCCAGTGCAGGCGCTTCCTTGCGATCAGGCCGGGCAGCAGCGGCGCCATCGCCAGCACCAGTAGCGGCACGGTCGGCAGCATGTAAACGCCGCGTTTTCCGGGTGACAGGGAGAAGAAGGTCACGATCAGGACCACCGAACTGAGCGGAAGCCAGATCCGCGCGTCGGATCGCTGCAACCGTCGCCACCAGGCCGGAATCGCCCAGGGGAACGCCAGAATCAGCGGCATCCAGGCCCAGGGCAGTACCTTGACCAGGTAGTAGTACCAGGGCTCGAGATGGGCCCAGGAGTCGGCATAGCGCTGGCCGGTCTGCTTGAACAGGATATTGTCCCGGTAGGCGGCCAGTGAAGGGTCGTCTCCCCAGGTCGCCATGAGGACCATCGGCACGGCCCAGGCGGCCACGCACAGCAGCATGACGCCAATGCCCCGAATGGCATCCTTGAGCGTGATGCGTGTGATTTTTCCGCGAGCGTTCTTGCGAAAATCGCCGAGATAGCCCATCCAGAGCCAGGCTGGCAGCAGCGTCAGCGGCAGGATGCCGACGCCCTTGGTGATGATGCCGAGTCCCATCGCCGCCCAGCCGATCAACCACCAGCACCGGTCCGGCCCCAGCAGCGCGTGTCGCAGCAAGCCGTAGGACGCCAGCGTGGTGAAGAAGGTCAGCATCATGTCGATCTGCGCCGTCTTGGCCTGCAGCACGAACTGGAAGGCCGTCAGCAGCGCCAGGCCGGACAACAGCGCGACGCGCCTGCCGTGAAGACGCCGACACAGATCGACGACCAGCAACAGCGTACCGACGCCGGCCAGTGCCGTCGGAATCAGGAATCCCCAGCGCACGGAGCCGGTGAGCCAGATGCTCAGGGCCGAAGCCCACATGAACACCGGCGGTTTGTCGGGGTAGAGCTCGCCGCCGCGGTGCGGAAACCAGAATTGCCCGGTGCGCAGCATTTCCAGCGCATTCAGGGCAAAGCGCGGCTCGTCGGCCGGCCACGGATCGCGCAGGCCGATACCGATGCCCAGCAGCACCACGGTGAACAGCAGCAACAATAGCCAGGCACGCCGATAGCGTGCCTGTGATGGATCGGTCAGAAAGCGTCGCATGGAGAGAGTTTCCGTTCAGGAGTTCGAGACATCTTCCGGCGGGGCCGTCTGCCGCTTTTCACGCCGGATCAGCATCAGGTTACGCACGTAGATGATCAATCCGGCACCTTGGCCGGCGATGAATACCGGATCGCGCCGATAGATCGCGTAGGCCAGCAGCGTGGCACCGCCGCCCAGGCTGAAGAACCAGAATGCGACCGGGATGATGCTGCGCCTGGCGCGCTCGCTGGCGAGCCATTGAATGATGAAACGCGCCGAGAACAGCGCCTGGCCGATGAAGCCGATGGTCACCCACAGCCATTCCTGATTCATGGCGCCGGCTCCACGTCGTTCGACTCCGTGCGGTTTTCGACGGGCGCCGGACCGGGCTGGATCGAGTCGGCGATGACTGCCGGCAGCCGGCTTCGTCGCCGCAGCCAGATCACGCCGACCATGTCCACCAGGCCGACCCATAGCCGGTTGTTGAGGCCGTAATGCGACTTTCCCGCGCCGCGCGGACGGTGATTGACGGGGACCGAGACGCACTCGCCGCCTTGGGCGCGTACCAGCGCCGGCAGGAAACGGTGCATGTGATCGAAATAGGGCAACGACAGGAAGGCGTCGCGGCGCACCACCTTGAGGCCGCATCCGGTGTCGGGCGTCGCGTCGTTGAGCAGCGCAGAGCGAACCCGGTTGGCGACCCTGGACGAGACGCGCTTGATCCAGTCGTCCCGGCGGTTGGTGCGATGGCCGGCGACGAGTGTCACGTCGCCACGCTGGGCGCGTTCGAACAGCCTGGGCAGGTCGGCCGGATCGTTCTGACCGTCGCCATCCAGCGTGCCCAGCCAGGTGCCGCGGGCCGCCCAGGCCGCCTGCCAGACCGAGGTGCTCTGCCCGGCGCTCCGTGCATGCCGCAGCGGGCGCAGGCGGGCATCCTTCTCTGCGCGCTGTCTCAGCATCTCCCAGCTGCCGTCCGTCGAGGCATCGTCGACCACGATCACCTCGTGGTCGACATCGGCGAGTGCCAGGCTGATTTCATCGAGCAGGCCGGGGAGGTTGCCGGCTTCATCCTTGGCCGGTATCAGGATCGAGAGCAGGGGTGGCGGAACGGATGACAGGAGGGAGGATTGGAGAGAGGAATGCATCAATGACAATTTTCCTGGCAATGGGACCGGTAAGCGCGGTTCGCCCCGTCACGTGCAACGACGTTGCGGACGGAGCGCTTCTTCATGCGCAATGAGCACACTCCCGCTTGATGAAATGGGCTTGATGAAACGTCGCTTGCGGCTTTCATGAAAGTGTCGTCTACCAAAAATAAGCCAGACGCGGGCCGACCGCAGTGCGGGGGCCAATATGGTGGGCAATGGTCGCGTTTCAGACTTAAAGAAAGCTTAAGGGGCTCGGTATCTCAAGGGGCTCGATATCCCCTAGCCGGGTACCGGCCATGGCGGTGCGCCGCGCGGAAGGCCCACCGCAGGATCAATGCTGGTGGACGGCGGCGGATCTGGCTCGGCAATTGGCGCTCTGGGAGCGCTGGTAGAGGGCTTCGGGCTGCAGAATGCGAAGCTCCCGGCCGTCGAGCGCTATCAGCGACTGCTGCTGCAGTCGGCCGAGAATCCGGCTCACCGTTTCGAGAGCGAGCCCCAGGTAATTGCCGATATCGGTGCGGGACATCGGCAGGCGGAAGCGCTCGGGGGAGTAGCCGTAACGCTCGAAACGTCGTGCCAGATCCAGGAGAAAGCTCGCCATCCGTTCGTCGGCGCTTTTGCAGGTCAACAACCGGATCAGGCGATGTTCGTCACCCATGATGCGGCTCATGCTGCGATAAAGCTGGTTGCGCAGCTCCGGCATGCGCTCGGCGAGGGCGTCCAGCTGATGAAAGGGAATCTCGCAGGCCGTCGACCGTTCCAGGGCGATGATGAACCCTGCATGGCTTCCTTCTTCGATACTTTCCAGTCCCATCAGCTCGCCCGGCAGATGGAAGTGACTGATCTGTTCTTCGCCATCCTGATCGAGCACGACCTGCTTGAAGCTCCCGGAACGAACCGCAAAGATCTGCGCGAACGGCTCCCCTTGACGGCAGAGCACTTCGCCGCGGACCAGCGGCGCTCGGCGCTTGATGATGGCGTCGAAGTCTTCCATGGCTTGCGCTTTCAGAGCCAAGGGCAAACATAACGAACTGAGGCTGCAAGTACGACAGTGAGTACCGGGACCGGGGCGGCAGGGACCACCAATGGGCGATACGGACATGACGCCACCCCTCGCTTCGTGACTTGACGACGTTATCAAGTCTGGCCTTGTGACAGGGAACAACGGCTTGTGCGAACATGATGCATAACGGCGGTAGTAGAGCGAGAAGTAGTAGAACGAGAAAAGGCGGGGAGTTCAACAGTGATGATGTAAGCAGGCTGTCGCCGCGAGCGGGGTTTCTTTACATTCGGTAAGCCGAGCGGTTACGGAGTGCTCGTTGTTCGATCAGGCGCTTTGTTCGTCATCATCGTTCATCTCTCGGCCTGCCTTTTACACCCGCCGGCAGCGCGCGGAATTGATCCCGGTCAAGCCGTGGCACCGAACAGCGGTATACCTTCCGACAGGTGGCTATCCACATCCTCCGGGGCGACCATCGACCCGACAATGGCGGCGTTCCGTATCGAGCATATCGGTTCGGCAGTGAAGGAGCATGCACCGTGACATCACCGTACGAACTGCCTGGGGCGGCCATCGAGGGCTTCGATACCTTGGTCGAGCTGGCACTGGATCTGAGCGGGACGTGGAAGCATGCCACCGACAGGATCTGGCGGGAGCTGGATACCACCCTCTGGAACCTGACACACAACCCCTGGGCGGTGCTGCAGGCGGTATCGCGCGAGAAGCTCGCCCGGACGCTGGCCGATCCGGAATTTCGAAACCGACTGGAGCAGCTGGCACGCCGCGACCGCGAGCAGCACGGTCTTCCCAGCTGGTTCGAGCAGAGTCACCCCAGGGCGCCTTTCACCGCTGTGGCCTACTTCAGCATGGAGTTCATGGTCAGCGAAGCACTGCCGATCTATTCCGGCGGGCTGGGTAACGTGGCCGGCGATCATCTCAAGGCAGCGAGTGATCTCGGCGTTCCCATCATCGGTATCGGACTGCTCTATCAGCAGGGCTATTTTCGCCAGCTGATCGACAGCGACGGTAGGCAACACGCGCTGTATCCCTACAACGACCCCGGGCAGCTGCCCATCACGCCGCTGCGCACCGCGAATGGCGAATGGCTGCGCCTGCAGATCGTGCTGCCGGGCTACTCGGTATGGCTGCGGGCCTGGCAGGCCCGCATCGGGCGGGTGACGCTCTATCTGCTGGACAGCAACGACGTCGCCAATTATCCCGCCCACCGCGGCATCACCAGCGAACTCTATGGCGGCGATGCCGAGCTCCGGCTCAAGCAGGAGATGGTGCTGGGCATCGGCGGCTGGCGCTTGCTCGAAGCCCTCGATCTCCATCCGCAGGTCTGTCATCTCAACGAGGGGCATGCGGCGCTGGTCGTGCTGGAACGGGCGCGCAGCTACATGCAGCGCACCGGCACCGACTTCAAGACGGCACTGACCATTACCCGTGCCGGCAATCTCTTCACCACCCATACCGCGGTCGCCGCCGGTTTCGACCGGTTTTCTCCCGCGCTGATCGCGCAGTACCTGCAGCACTACGCCGAAGAGAAATTGAAGATTCCGCTGGCCGAGCTGCTTGCGCTGGGGCGTAGCCGCTCGGGGGAGGATGACGAGCCCTTCAACATGGCGTGGCTTGCCTGCCGGGGCAGCGGCTTCATCAATGGTGTTAGCCAGCTGCATGCCAGGGTCAGCCGTCACATTTTCCAACCGCTGTTTCCCCGTTGGCCGACGCCGGAGCTGCCCATCGCTCACGTCACCAATGGCGTCCACATGCCGAGCTGGGATTCGGCGCCGGCCGACGCGCTCTGGACCCGAGCCTGCGGCAAGGAGCGCTGGCTGGGGTGCAGCGAGCCGCTGGCGATGAGCATCCGTCACCTCGATGATGCCACCCTGTGGCAGTTTCGGACCGAGGCCAACCGGGAGCTCGTCGAGCAGCTTCGTGAGCGCCTGGCACACCAGCTGGCGACGGCTGGCGCAACGCCGGAGGCCATCGAGAGCGCCCGGCAGGTGTTCGAACCGCGGATCATGATGCTGGGCTTCGCCCGACGCTTTGCGACCTACAAGCGCCCCAACCTGCTGCTTCACGATCCGCAGCGCCTGAAGGCGTTGCTGACCCACCCCGAACGCCCGATGCAACTGGTGCTGGCCGGCAAGGCACATCCGGCGGACAGGACGGGGCAGGCGTTGATCCAGCAGTGGGTGCGGTTCATTCGGGAGGAGAATGTCGGCCATCGGGTGGTGTTCCTGGCCGACTACAACATGCAACTGACCGAACAGCTGGTGCAGGGCGTCGACGTATGGCTCAACACCCCGCGGCGTCCGTGGGAGGCCTGCGGCACCAGCGGCATGAAGGTGTTGGTCAACGGTGGGCTCAATCTCTCCGAGCTGGATGGCTGGTGGGCCGAGGCGTACGCCCCCGAGGTGGGGTGGGCGCTGGGCGACGGCCGCGAGCACGCGGACGACCCCGGCTACGATGCCCAGGAGGCCGAAGCGCTTTATCACTTGCTCGAGCACGAGGTGATGCCCGCCTTCTATACACGCAATGAAGCGGACATCCCGGTGGGCTGGGTGGCACGCATGCGCGAGAGCATGGCACGGCTGACGCCGCTGTATTCCACCAACCGATCGCTTCCCGAGTATGTCGAGCGGTACTACATTCCCCTGGCCGAAGCCTGGCGTGACCGGACGGCCGATGACGGCGCCCGGGGACGCCGGATCGTGAATCGTCGCCGGCAACTGGATCGGTACTGGTCCGAAGTCGCCTTCGAATCGGTGGAGACGGAAAGCGATGGTCATCAGCATCGATTCCGGGCACGCGTCCGGCTGGGCGAGCTCGCTCCGGAGGCGCTTCTGGTCGAGCTCTATGCCGATGGCGTCAGTGGAGGGGCCGCTATTTGCCAGCCGATGGCCCACAACGTGAAATTTTCTCGCAGCGGCGAGGCGATCTACGAAACCCGGATCACCAGTTACCGGCCGGTGACCGATTTTACCGTGCGGCTGCGTCCTGCACCCATCGACCTGATCAGTATCCTCGAAGAACCCCGGGTACTGTGGCAGGGCGGCTAGGCTTTGTCTGAAAACTGCCTGCGCTCGGCCATACGGCGTTAAAAATCGGCTCAAAGTACTCATTTACACCGCGTAAACTCCGTCTTTTCACCGATTTTTGCCTTGTCTGACCTTCGCTCGACGACTCTTCAGACAAAACCTAGGGAATTCGGATAGAAAAGAAGCGATGAAATGCCCGGCTCATCGCTTGATGGCGTTGCGATAGGGCGTTGCGATAGAGCCGGGCCGACCGTCATGGCGTGATGGCGACCTTCAACACCCCGTCACGCTGGTGCGCGAACAGGTCGTAGGCCTCGACGATGTCGTCCAGGGCATAGCGGTGGGTGACCAGCGAGGCGGTATCGATCCGGCCAGCCTTGACGACGTCGAGCAGCCGGCGCATGCGCTCCTTCCCGCCCGGGCACAGGGACGTGACGATGCGATGATCGCCGAGACCGGCGCAGAAGGCGTCGAGCGGAATGGTCAGATCCCCGGAATAGACGCCGAGACTGGAGAGCGTGCCGCCGGGCTTGAGCACCCGCAGGGCGGCCTCGAAGGTGGTCTGGGTGCCCAGCGCCTCGATGGCGGCATCGACGCCACGACCGCCGGTCAGGCGAAGGATTTCGCTGATGATATCGACCTGGTGGAAGTTCAGCGTGATGTCGGCGCCCATGTGGCGAGAGATATCCAGCCGCTGATCGATACCGTCGACGACGATGATGCAGCTGGCGCCGCGCAGCCGGGCGCCGGCAGTGGCGCAGAGTCCGATCGGGCCCTGGGCGAAGATCGCGACGGTATCCCCGATGCCGATATTGGCGCTTTCGGCCCCGACGAAGCCGGTCGACATGATGTCGGGACACATCAGCACCTGTTCGTCGCTGAGCCCGTCCGGAATCGGGGCCAGATTGGCCTGGGCATCGGGCACCAGCGCGTACTCGGCCTGCACCCCGTCGATGGTATTGCCGAAACGCCAGCCGCCCATCGGCTTGTAGCCGTGGCCCTGGCAGCCACCATCCTGCGCCGGATGGCCGCCCTGGCAGGCGTAGGAGGTGAAGCCGGGGCAGATCGCGCCGGCGATCACCCGCTGCCCCACGTGATAGCCATGCACGTTGTCGCCCAGCTCCACGATGGTGCCTACCGGCTCATGGCCGATGGTCAGTCCGGGCTTGACCGGATATTCGCCCTTCATGATGTGCACGTCGGTACCGCAGATGGTGGTGGTCGTGATGCGCAGTAAAGCGTCATTGGGGCCGATGGGGGGTATCGGCTTTTCGGTCAGCTCGATGCGACCGGGCTCGACATAGATGGCGGCTTTCATCGTGGACATGACTGTCTCCTTCGTCTGGTGGACGCTATCCGGTAATGACCATGGTGACGAAATCAGTATCCGCCGGATTCCAGCCAGTGACTTGATTCAGATCAAGCTTGAATAGGTCGATAGGGAGCGGTGGGTTTGAAGCAATTTTTTTACTGATGAATATCAATTATTTGCGGTATTTATCGTTCGCGGAAGGTGTCACGGGCGAAGCGATCGGCTCGCTTTCTTCGAGAACCTTGACCCAGGTCAAGCTCGAATTCGTGCAGCGGTACACACTGATATCCGGCTTCGGCCATTGTCATCGTCTTGAACAGGGAGCGCACAAGCCATGGAACTCACCACCTGGAATCCTTTCAACGAAATGGAAGCCTTCTTCGATCGCTACAACCGCAATCGTCCGGCGACATCCCGCGATGTCTGGGCACCGACGGTGAATATCAGCGAGACGGAAAAGGAGTACCTCATTACGGCGGAACTGGCGGGGATCGACAGCAAGGATGTCGAGATCACCGTGCAGAATAACGTGCTGACGCTCAGGGGCGAGCGGCACGACACGAAAGAGAGTAAGGACACCAAACGCCATCTGATCGAAACCAGCTTTGGTCGCTTTTCGCGCAGTTTCTCGCTGCCATCCGATGTCATCGAGGAGCGAATCAGCGCCAAGGGCAAGGACGGCATGTTGACCATTCACGTGCCGAAGGCGGAGATCGCCCCGGCCAAGAAGATCACAGTGAAGGCGGAATGAGCAGGAAGCTCTAGAGAGCGCAGGATTGCCGCATCGTCGAGCAGGCGATGCGGCTTTTTTTCGTGGTCTCAGGCAAGCGAACGGCGCAACCGGAGCAGGGCGACGAGGAAAAAGGCCGTGCCGATCAGGGACAGCGCCAGGAGTTGTGGCCAGACGGTTTCCAGGCCGGCATCACGGAACAGGATGTTCTGCCCGAACTCCACGAAGTGGGTGGTCGGTGTCAGCAGCATGATGTTCTGCACCGTCTCCGGCATGCTCTCCCGCGGGGTCATCCCGCCTGACAGAACCCGCAGCGGAATCAGCGTCAGGATGATCAGCAATCCCAGCTGTGGCATCGAGCGGGAGACGGTACCGAAGAAGATGCCCATCGAGGTGGTGGCGAACAGATGCAGTATCGTGCCAGCCAAGAATAGCGTCATCGAGCCTTGCAGCGGTACGCCCAGCCAGTCACCGACGACGAAGCGCAGCGACAGGAGAGCGGCCACCAGCACCACCAGCCCCATCGACCACACCTTGGCCGCCATGATCTCGAACGGGGTCACCGGCATTACCAGCAAATGCTCGATGGTGCCGTGTTCGCGTTCGCGAATGAGCGCCGCGCCGGTCAGGATGATCGACAGCATGGTGATCTGGTTGATGACCTCGTTGACGGCGCCGAACCAGGATTGAGTGAGATTGGGGTTGTATCGGGTGCGGATTACCGCCTGCACGGGCTGTGCCGATGGCATGTCGCTATGCTGCAGGAATGATGCGACCTCGTCGTCGATGATCTGCTGGATGTGTCCGGCGCCGGTGAAGGCCTGGCTGATCTGGGTGGCATCGACATTCAACTGGATCGAGGGCTGCCGGCCGCGTAGCAGGTCCTGCTGGAAGTCGGGCGGAAAGTCGAGGGTGAAGGTATAGCGCCCCTTGTCCATGCCGATGTCCATGTCGGCATGGTCGGTCAGCACCGGTTCGAGGAAGTAGGGCGCCTGGAAGGCGTCGATGATGCGTTGCGTGATGGGCGAGCGATCCTCGTCGACCACCGCGATACTGGCCCGATGGGGCGTTTCCGGAATGCCGTTGGCGCTGGAGTAGACGCTCAACGTGAAGGTGTAGGCGATCAGCAGGAGCATCGCCGGATCGCGTGCCAGGGTGCGCAGCTCCTTGATGCCCAGTTGCAGGATATTCGATAGCGTACTCAACTCATTTTTCCTGCTTCTTCAGGCCGGCCACGCTGGCCAGCAACAGCAGCGGAGACGTGACCAGCAGCGCCAGGAAACTCGGCCATAGCTCGGCGGCGCCGAGCGCCTTGGAGAAAATGCCGCGAGTGATGATGAGGAAGTGACTGGTCGGGTAGAGATGACCGATGACCGCGGAAGCGCCTTCCAGGGCGGAGACGGGATACAGCAGGCCCGAAAACTGGATCGCCGGGACGACGGTGCCGATGGCCGTGCCAAACACGGCGGCAATCTGGCTGTTGAACAGAGCCGAAACCAGCAATCCGAAGCCGGTGGCGCAGAACACGTAGAGCAGGGCCGCCACGCTGAGCATCGGCAGGCTGCCCTTGAGCGGCACGCCGAAGACGAAGACCGAGAGCAGTACCAGCAGGAAGAAGTTGAGCATTCCCATGACCACGTAAGGCAGCTGCTTGCCGAGCAGGAACTCCAGGCGGGTGACCGGGGTGACGTAGAAGTTGGTGATCGAACCCAGCTCCTTCTCCCGGACGACGCCAAGAGCGGTGAGCATGGCCGGGATCATCATCAGTAGCAGCGGAATCATCGCCGGCACCATCGCCGGCAGGCTTCGCACGTCCGGGTTGTAGCGGTAGCGCAGAGCGACCTCGACCGGCCGGCTGTCGTCGTTGCCGGAGGCCTGGGCCAGTTGCTGCAGATAGGTGGCATGGATTCCCTGCACATAACCGATGATGGTCTGGGCCCGGCTCGGCATCGCCCCGTCGACCCAGAATGCGACCTGGGGCGAGGCGCCACGCTTGAGATCGCGTCCGAACCCGGGCGGAATCTCCACCGCGAGGCTGATCTCGCCTCGACGCAGGCGCTCGTCCATCTCTTCGTAGCTCTGCAGGGGCGCCTTCTCCTTGAAATAGCGCGAGCCCGAAAGGTTGAGGACGTAGTTGTCGCTGGTGGTGGTCCGGTCGCGATCGAGCACCGCAAAGGAGAGGTCCTCGACATCCATGTTGATGCCGTACCCCATGATGAACATCAGAATCAGGGTGCCTGCCAGGGCCAGGGTGGCGCGGATCGGGTCGCGCCGCAATTCCATGCTCTCGCGCCGGGCGTAGCTCGATAGCCGACGCCAGCTGAAACGAGGGGGAGTGCCCCTGGGCGCCGTTGCGGCTGCGACGGTGATGCTCTCGTGCACCGCCGGGGGAGCCGCCGCCTCGCTGGCGTCCTTGAGATAGTCGATGAAGGTCTGTTCCAGGTTGTCGTGCCCGCGCCTGGCCATCAACGCCCGGGGCGCGCCGCTGTCGAGTACCTTGCCGGCGTGCATTAATGAAATGCGGTCGCAGCGCAGCGCTTCGTTCATGAAATGGGTGGAGATGAAGATCGTGACGCCATCTTCGCGCGACATCCGCACCAGCAGTTCCCAGAAGCGATCGCGGGCCACCGGATCGACCCCGGAAGTGGGCTCGTCGAGAATCAGGATTTCCGGCTCGTGCAGCATGGCCACGGCCAGGGAGAGACGCTGGCGGATACCTAGAGGCAGGCTGCCCGGCAGTTGCCCCTCGACACCCTGCAGCTCGAACTGTTCCAGCAATTGCCGGCGACGGGTGGCGTGTCGCTGTGGCGGAAGGCGAAACAGCCGCGCGTGCAGGTCGATGTTCTGGCGCACCGTCAGCTCGTTGTAGAGCGAGAACGCCTGCGACATGTAGCCGACCCGACGCCGGGTTTCGATATGCTCGGGGGCGACCGGCTGTCCGAACAGCTGCGCCTGCCCCTCGTCGAAGGGCAAAAGGCCCGTCAGCATCTTCATGGTGGTGGTCTTTCCGCAACCGTTGGAACCCAGGAAGCCGAAGATCTCCCCGCGCTCGATGCGGAAGTCCACGTGATCCACGGCGGTGAAGTCGCCGAAGCGCTTGGTCAGACCGTGCGCTTCGATCGCCACCTCGTCGTGGGCCTTGCGGGGCGGGATCTCGAGATCGGTATGTCCCGATCGCTTCTCCGCAGGCAACAGCTGGATGAAGGCGGCCTCCAGCGAATCGCATCCCGTCCGTTCGAGCAGCGTCGCGGGCGCGCCCTGGTCGAGCACCTTGCCGGCGTCCATTGCGATCAGCCAGTCGAAGGCCGAGGCCTCGTCCATGTACGCGGTGGCGACGATCACGCTCATCCGGGCCTGCTGGTGGCGTATCCGGGCGATTAGTTCCCAGAACTGGCTGCGCGACAGCGGATCGACCCCGGTGGTGGGCTCGTCGAGGATCAGCAGGTCGGGATCGTGGATCAGCGCACAGCAGAGCCCCAGCTTCTGCTTCATGCCGCCGGAGAGCTTGCCCACCGGGCGCTCGGTGAATCTCTCCAGCCCGGTGCTGGTCGCCAAGTCGTGGATACGCCGCTCGCGCTCCTCGGCATCCTGGCCGAACAGCCGGGCGAAGAACTCGAGGTTCTCGCGCACGCTGAGCGTGGGGTAGAGATTCCTGCCCAGCCCCTGGGGCATGTAGGCGATGCGCGGGCCGGTCACGCGGCGCTGGGTGGCGCTGGCCATGTTCGCGCCGAGCACCTGGACCTGCCCCGACTGGATCCGCCTGGCCCCGGCGATCAGCGCCAGCAGGCTGGACTTGCCGACTCCGTCCGGGCCGATCAGGCCCACCATGCGGCGGGCGGGAATGTCGAGCGTCAGCGCCTCGAGGGCCGTGCGCTTGCCGTAACGCAGGGTGACCCCCGACAGCGCCGCGACCGCGTTGGCACTCATCGGGAGACGTTCACGCGCAGTGCTTCCGGCCATTCGGCCGCCGGGTCCAGCTTCAGGTAGGCTTCGCCGGGCAACCCCGTCTTCACTTGGCGGATGTGTTCGCGCAGTAGGTCGGAATCGATACGGGCGCGGATGCGGAACATCAGCTTTTCCCGTTCGCTTTCGGTCTCTACCGTCTTGGGGGTGAACTGCGCTTCGCTGGAGACGAAGCTGATCCGGGCCGGCAGCACGTAGTCGGGCAGCGCATCCAGAATCAGATGAGCGTCGTCGCCCGGCGCGACCCGCCCGGCCTGGCTGGTGGGCAGAAAGAACGTCATGTAGACGTCGGTCAGGTCGATCAGGTTGAGCACCTTGCCGCCGGCCGCCAGCACCTCGCCGGGTTCGCTCACGCGATATTGCACCCGGGCCAGCCGGTCGGAGCGCAGCAGACTGTCCTCGATGTCCGACTGGACGCGCTCGACGTTGGCCTGGGCCGCGTCGATTGCCGACTGGGCTTCGATCACCTGGGAGCGGGCCGCTGCCACGCTGGCCCGGGCCGCCGCCACCTCCGCCTGGGAGGCCGACAGCGCAGCGCGGGCGCTCTGCATCGTCGCACGGTCGTCGTCCACTTGCTGATACGAGATCACGTGGCGCTGAAGCAGCGCGCTGGAGCGCTCGAAGCGTTTGCGGGCGGCGTCGAGCTCGGCTTCACGCTGATGCACCGTCGCTTCGGCGGCTGCCTGGTGACTCTCGTTCTGGGCCACGCCGGCACGGGCGGTCTGCAAGGCGTTGCGGCTGCGCTGCAGCTCGGCCTCGGCCTGGCGTCGCTCGGCTTCCAGACTTCGGGTATCCATGCGCGCCACCACCTGATCCGGTTCGACGAAGTCGCCCTCGTTGACCAGGATCTCCGCCACCCGTCCTGCGAGCTTGGTGGCGACGTCGATCTCCGTCGCTTCGATGCGGCCGTTACCGCGGGCGAAGGCATCGTCCAGCATCTCGGGCTGGAGCCAATACCAGAGCGTGACGCCAGCGAGGAGGAGGGCGGTGCCGATGACCAGCCAGCGCAGGATGGCAAAGGGGAACGGATGTTTCATGCGCCTGTGTGCGGCTGGCCATGAACGCTGATGACCGTGCACCCGGCGACATGACTGACCTTGTGCGAGACGCTGCCGACCAGCAAGCCTTTGATGTCACTGAGTCCCCGGCTGCCCATGACGATGGCGTCGACACCGAGTCGCTCGGCTTCCTCGATGATGACCTCCGCCGGGGAGCCCAGACGCAGCAGGGTCCGTACGCCGTCTTTCGGCGCGCCGTCCGGCATGAGCGCCACGGCACCATCGAGAATGGCGCGCCCTTCCTTTTCGGCGTTGTCGTTGACGGCTTCCCTCACGATCTGCTGCACCCGATAGTCGCCGCCGTATTGCATCGGTTCGAAGGGCTCGATCACGGTCAGCAGATGGATCGTGCCCTGGGCCGGTTCGGCCAGTCGACAGGCGACTCGTAGCGCAGCCTGGGCGTAGTCGGAACCATCGACGGGAACCAGCAGTGACCTGAACATGGCTTCTACCTCGCGGTTGGCAATGGGATGTCGACTGTGTATGGCGAGGTTATCGGACTGGTCGGCGGGCAGATTTGACCGGCATCAAGAAAGTATCGAATGGCCGGGGATAGGCTGAGCGGCAATGATCGCACCCGCGCGATCATGCCTGAATCCCGGGTATCCGACCCGAGGGTCGGCCCTTCGGGAGAGGCAGTGATGGAGCCCAGACAGTGGCATACCCTGGCCACGGACAGGGTGTTGAGCGAGCTGGATTCGGCCATGACCGGATTGAGCAGCGACCAGGCAGCTGTCCGTCTGCGCAGCGACGGGGCAAACCGGCTGCCGGCGCCCCCGAAGCGCAGCCTGACCAGGCAGTTCCTTTCCCAGTTCCACAACGTATTGATCTACGTGCTGCTGGGGTCGGCGCTGATCACGACCCTGCTCGGCCATGTCGTGGATACGGCGGTCATCCTTGCCGTCGTCGTCATCAATGCTGTCATCGGCCTGATTCAGGAGCATCGTGCCGAGCGGGCGCTGGCCGCCATCCAGGAGCTGCTGGCACCGTACGCGACGGTGCTGCGCGACGGCGGGCGATGCCGGGTGAAAGTCGAGACCCTGGTGCCCGGGGACATCGTGCTGCTGGAAGCCGGGGATCGGATCCCTGCCGATCTGCGGCTGCTGCAAAGTCATGGGCTGAGCATTCAGGAATCGATGCTCACCGGCGAATCGACGGCGGTGGAAAAACATACCGACCCGGTTCCCGTCTGGGCGGAGCTGGCCGAACGCGGCTGCATGGCCTTCGGTGGCACGCTGGTGGTCGGCGGTCAGGGGATGGGCGTCGTGGTGGCGACGGGTATCGCCACCGAGATGGGCCGGATCAGCCGGCTGCTGGCCCATGTCACGCCCAGGACCACGCCGCTGGTCAGGCAGATGAATAGCTTTGCCCGCTGGCTGACGCTGATCATTCTGGTGCTGGCGGCTGCCGTGATGGCGCTGGGCCACTTCCTCTGGGATTACCCCTTCGGCGAGCTGTTCACCGCTGTCGTGGGGCTGTCGGTGGCGGCGATTCCGGAAGGGCTGCCGGCGGTACTGACCATCACGCTGGCACTGGGAGCCCAGGCGATGGCGCGGCGCAATGCCCTGATACGTCATCTGCCGGCGATCGAGACGCTGAGCAGTGTCTCCGTCATCTGCACGGACAAGACCGGCACGCTGACGCGCAACGAAATGGTGGCCACCGAGCTTGTGACCGTGGACGAGCGCTTCAGCATCGACGGCGTGGGGTACGGGCCGGATGGCGAGATCCGGGGGGTTACGCCGATGGATCTCCGAGCCAGCCTGCGGCTGCAGGAATTGGCGTGGGTCGCGGTACTGTGCAACGACGCCGCGCTGCAGCACAGCGACGGTATCTGGCGGGTCGAGGGTGATCCGATGGAGGGCGCGCTGCTGACCCTGGCCGCACGAATGGGGATGAGTCGCCCCGACGCACAGCGGTGCTGGGTACGCACCGACGTATTGCCGTTCGATGCCGAGCACCGCTACATGGCGACCCTGCACCACGATCACGAGCGTCACGCCCGCCTGTTCATCAAGGGCGCCCCGGAGCGGGTGCTGGCGATGTGCAGCCGAGTTCGCACCGCCGATGGCGGAGAGGCGATACTGGACCACGCCTGGTGGCATGCGCAGGTCGAACAGTTGGCTAGCCGTGGCCTGCGAGTGCTTGCCCTGGCGACGCGCAGGGTGCCGGTCTCGCAGACCGTGCTTTCCCGCGCCGATGTGGAAGGCGGCATCATTCTGCTGGGGCTGGTCGCCATGATGGACCCGCCGCGCCCGGAAGCCGTGGCCGCCATTGCCGAATGCCGGCGTGCGGGGATCGGTGTGCGCATGATCACCGGCGATCACGCTGCCACGGCGGCGGCCATTGGGCAGATGATCGGGCTGGAGCGCACCCGGCGGGTCATCACCGGTGCCGAACTGGAGGCGATGAGCGACGACGAGCTCAGCGCGGCGGCAATGGAAACGGATGTCTTTGCCCGCACCAACCCCGAGCACAAGCTGCGGCTGGTCATGGCGCTGCAGGCGCGAGGCATGACCGTGGCGATGACCGGCGACGGCGTCAACGATGCCCCGGCGCTCAAGCGTGCCGATGTCGGCATCGCCATGGGGCGCAAGGGCAGCGAAGCGGCGCGGGAGGCGGCCGATATCGTGCTGGCCGACGACAACTTTGCCTCTATCGTGGCGGCGGTGCGTGAAGGCCGCAACGTCTACGACAAGATCGTACGGGTGATCGCCTGGACCTTGCCGACCGATGCGGGCGAGGCCGTCACCATCGTGACGGCGCTGCTGTTTGGCATGGTATTGCCGGTCACGCCGGTGCAGATTCTCTGGGTCAACCTGATCACGACCGTCACGCTGGGTCTTGCCCTGGCCTTCGAGTCCGGCGAGACGGGCGCGATGCAGCGTCCGCCACGCTCGCCCGATGCGCCGCTGCTGGGGCTGGCCTGGCTATGGCATATCGGGCTGGTGACGGCGCTCTTTCTGCTGGGCACGTTCGGTATCTACGCCTGGGCCATCGAGCGGGGCCACGACATCGCTCTGGCGCGCACCATGGCGATGAATACCCTGATCGCGATGGAAATCAGCCACCTGTTCTTCATCCGCAGCATTCACGACTCGGCCTTCAGCCTGCGGATCCTGCGCGGTACCCGGGCACTCTGGGTGGCCATCGGCATCGTCGTGGCGTCGCAGGCCGCCATGAACTGGCTGCCACCGATACAGGCGGTGTTCGAGACCCGCACCATTCCGCTCTTCGACGGGGTGGCGATTCTTGCCGTGGGCGTGTTGCTGCTGCTGGCGGTGGAGACCGAAAGACAACTGCGGCGCAAACTCAAGGCGGGGCGGCGTGACGCTCCTCCGCCTTCCCCATCCGATGGCCAGGAGGCCATGCGCTGACCGATGCTGAACTTCGACCATTGCTGGCAAACGCTGGATGTCGCGGGGGCCGTGCCGGTCTGGCAAACGTCGGGCTGTTTGGCATTATTGGCGCCCGACGTTGCAGAGTAGAAGGAGGAAGAAGAAGTAGGAGAAGAAGGAGGAGATAAAATCTACCCGGCGTGACGCTGATGGATGCTGATGACCATGCAATGGGCGACATGAGTGACCTTGTGCGACACGCTGCCGACCAGCAACCCTTTGATGTCACTAAGCCCTCGGCTACCCATGATGATGGCATCCACCTCGAGTCGCTTGGCTTCCTCGATAATCACCTCGGCTGGCGAGCCTTGCTTGACCAGGGTATCGAACTCGTTTTCGTAGCCTGGCATGGAGGTAATCTCTTTCAGCGCCTCCGCGATGATCGCTTCTCCCTCCTTTTCGGCGAGCTCCACCGAAACTGCCTTGATCGCGGCCGCGACGGTCAACATTTCACCCTGATAGAGATCCGGATAGGGATCGCGCACGTTCAATACATGGATCTTGCCTTGAACCGGGGCCGCCAGTTGACAGGCGACCTTGAGCGCAGCGTAGGAGTCTTCCGATCCATCGATCGGGACCAGCAGTGAGTTGAACATGGCGCGTACCTCGCAGAGGGCGATGGATTACGAACTTGGCTTGCTCGAGTCAAGTTATCCGCTCGACCACCCTCCGGCTTGACCTGTATCAAGAAAGGATCGAATAGCCGATGGCGGACGTACTGCCCGGCCGCGCCTGCCAGGCGGGAAGCGTCAATCGAACAGATCCTGCTGGGCATGAGGCGCACGGAATCGCGTGGAGTCCAGACCCAGGTCGGCCCGCCGTTCCAGCCCCAGGCGAGCGGCCGCCCGGCGGAAACGCTGGCCGATCATGTCCACGAACAAGCCGTCGCCGGTCATGCGATGACCGAAGCGGCTGTCGTTGTTCTGGCCGCCTCGGGACTGGCGGATCAGGCTCATCACCTTGCCCGCGCGCTCCGGGTAGTGTTCCTCGAGCCAGGCTTCGAACAGCGGCGAAACCTCGCGCGGCAATCGCAACAGCGTCCAGCTGGCGGTGCGGGCGCCGGCATCGGCTGCACGCGTCAGCAGCGTTTCGATCTCGCTGTCGTTGATGGCGGGGATCACCGGCGCCACCAGCACGCCCACCGGCACGCCGGCTTCATGCAGCTCCCGAATGACCTTGAGCCTTGCCGCGGGAGAGGCGGTGCGCGGCTCCAGGGTGCGTTTCAGCTCGTTGTCGAGCGACGTCAGGCTGACGAACACCCGGACCAGCCGCTCGCGCGCCATCTCGGCGAGCAGTTCCCGATCGCGCAGAATCAGCGCGCTCTTGGTCACCAGCGTGACCGGATGGCGGCACGCCAGCAGCAGCTCCAGCAGCGAACGCGTCGTACCGTGCTGCGCCTCGATCGGCTGGTAGCAGTCAGTGTTGCCGGAGAGATTGATCGGCCGGCAGACATAACCCGGTTTGCACAGCTCCTCGCGCAATCGATCCGCCATGCCGGTCTTGGCGATCAGGCGCGTCTCGAAATCGATGCCGGGCGACAGATCCCAATAGGCGTGGCTGGGGCGGGCATAGCAGTAGATGCAGCCATGCTCGCAGCCGCGATAGGGATTGAGAGAGCGGTCGAAGCCCAGGTCCGGCGACTGATTCCAGGAAAGCGCCGAGCGTGGCGCCTCGAACTGCACGTGCGTCGAGATGCGCTCCGGCAACGCCTCCTGCCACCAGCCGTCGTCCTCGACGGTGCTGTGTGTCGGCTGGAAACGGTTGTCGGGGTTGTAGGTCGCGCCGCGGCCTTTCAGCGGGCCGGGTCGAGAGGGAGACGACATGGCAGCGACTCCTATAAATGCTGTTTATATATACAGTATCACTCCGCGCGGTCGGGGAAAAACTGTTTAAAGAGGGAAGAGGGAAGAGGGAAGAGGGAAGAGGGAAGAGGGAAGAGGACGAAGCGGCGCCGTGGTGCCGGCGCCGCTGAAGAGGAAAAGCGGTTAGAAGCTGAGTTTCACGCCGCCTTCGAGGTATCGGTCCTGGGTATTGTAGCCATCGACCAGTTGGTAATCCTTGTCGAAGGCATTCTCCAGCTTGGCCGATAGCTCGACGGTCGGCGTGACCTGCCAGGCCGTGCGTAGATCGACGACGCCGTAGCCGGCGTTAATAGCGTCGCTATAGTCGCTGTCGGGACGTTCTTGAGCGGCGCGTAGCGTCATGCCGACACTGACTGCGTGGTAGCGGTAGTCTGCATCGATACGTCCGTAGAGTTCGGCGCGTCTGGCCAACTGGTCGCCGGTTTCACGATTCTCGGGATCTTGATGTGTCAGTGAGGCATTCAGACTCAGGCTGCCATACGTCCAGCCGCCTGATAGCTCGACGCCTCGGATTCTCGCTTCGTCGACATTGTAGTAACGGTACTTTCCGTCTGGCCCTGTCTCGGTGTTGAGCAGATCGTCGATACGGTTCTCGAAGATCGATATCCTTCCGTGCCAGCCGTCGCGCTGATAGGACCAGAAGAGTTCGGTAGATTTGGACTTTTCGGCATCGAGGTCGCGATTGCCGTAGTCCCCATAAGGGCTGGCGCTATAGAGTTGATAGAGCGTCGGTGCTTTGTAAGCGGTGCCATAGCTCGCGCCGAATTGCTGGTAGGTCGTCAGCTGGTAGGCATAGGCGATGTTGCCGGTGGTCTTGTCGCCGAATAGCGAGTCATCGTCGTAACGTAGAGAACCGCTAAGTTGGTGGCGACCGTATTCACGCTGGATCAGTCCATAGATCCCGTAATTTTCTCGACTGTCGCGGTTAATAGAGTCCCAGATGCTATCGTAATCAATTGCCTCGTGGCGGTAGTCCACGCCTAGGCTTTCTATACCATGTTCATGAGTGAAGGTGTGCTGAATGCCCAGTTCATCGCGCTTGGTCTTGGCTAGTGTCTCTCGTTGGCCGTCGTTGCGATCATCGCGGCGTTCGTCGAAATGTCCGGCGGTCAGGCGCATGTTCCAGTCAGGTTCCAGCGCCACGTCCAGATTACCGCTGAAGCTTTGTTGATAGCCTTCGCTGGTATAGTTGCTGGCACCCCCGTAGTCGTAGTCGCTGTCAAAGTCCTGGCGCAAGGCTCGGAAACTGCCCTGAACGCTATCGCTGAAGCGATGCGACAGCCCGACCTGGGCGCCGGTGGATTCGAAGCCGTCATCTTCGCCGCTGGTGTCGTCCTCGGTGGCATTGAAGCCATCGCCATCGCGATGGAACAGCGTCGCATTGAGGCGTGTATCCGCGTTGCCCGTCGCCACGTAGGCGCTCTGCTTGCCGAAACCATCCTCTCCCGCGCGCAGATTCAACTCGGCTTGGGTACCTTTGCCGCCGTTGCGAGTGAAGATTTGAACGACGCCGCCGATGGCATCGGAACCGTAGGCCGCGGCCCGTGGGCCGCGTACAATTTCGATCCGCTCGATCATATCGGGGGAAAGGAACTCCAGACTGGAGGCACCGTTCGATGAAGCGGCGGAATTGATGCGTACACCGTCAATCAATACCAGGGTGTGATTGGAGTTCGTGCCGCGCATAAAGAGACTTGAGACTGTTCCCGGTGAACCGCTTTGGGTCATCTCGATCCCGGCCCGGCCTTGCAGCAGCTCGATCACGCTATCAGCCTGGCTGCGTTCGATCTCGTCGCGATCGATAATGGTGGTGCTGGCCAGTACGTCGGCCTGTGATTGCGGCAGGCGATTGGCGGTGACCTGGACGTCGCCGAGCTGCTGCGGGTCTTCGACGTACTGCTGGGCCTGGGCCGACAGCGTGGTCATGGCCATGGCGAGCGCGACGCCTGAGGCGACGGCATTCTTCTTATAACGCATGTGATGTGATCCCCAACTGCGTTGTGCCCCGCGGTTCATCGGCACTGTGGCCGGACGCGATGACACGGAGTACTCGAAACGAGTACTGAACGAATACGCAATGGGAGGACGGACGTGACGATGCCCGCCTCGGACGTCATGGAGTCCGGGCAGGGGAGCCGCCACTGGATGAGCCCTCCGCATCAACCAGTGAAGAGAAACGCGCCGGTCTCCGGACTCTCACGCGATGACCCAGGCGGTAAACCCTGGTCATCCGACACGCACGCCTTCCCATGTCGATGGACGTTCCCTTGAAGTTCCCTCGAAGGGCAGTCCATGCGATCACAGTGGCTGGATGGCCTGGCGGCGCATCCGGTGGTGTCGAAGAAAACGCTATGTTTTCTAACGCAATTACCGTTGCGGGGGCAGTGCGGGGTTCTCACCCGCTTCCCGAGCACACGTCTCTCGACGCGCCGGATTGTCGCAGCTTCCTTGCGGCAAGTGAATCCGAATCGGGAAACCGGGGCTGTCACGGTGTCGGCGAGCTGGGCTCCTGCAGTACCAGCTCCACGCGGCGGTTGCTGGCGCGGCCGGCCGGGGTGTGGTTGCTGGCCAGCGGGTGCGTCGAGGCATAGCCGATCGCGCGCAGCCGGTCGCCGTCTAGGCCGGCCTGGCGCAACACGCGAACCACCGCCGAGGCGCGCGCCGCCGACAGTTCCCAGTTGGAGGGGAAGCGGGAAGTCGAGATCGGTACGCTGTCGGTATGACCCTCGACGGAGATGGTGCCCTTGAACTCCTGCAGCATCGGGATCAGCTTTTCGACCAGTTGCCTTCCGCTATCGCTAAGCCCGACCGCACTGCTGTCGAACAGCAGGTGATCCTGAATGCGCAGGTTGAAGCCGTGGGGAATCGCGGTGACCTCGACGCCGTCGATCTGCGGCAGTACGGGCGTCGGTTCGGGATCGGGCAAGTCGAACAGCGGCACGCTGAACGCCATCGGCGTCATGGCGAAGATCTCGGTGGGCGCCGGCTTCGGTTCGGGCGAGTAGAAGCCGATATCGCTCGCCAGCGGCGCCGGCTTGAGCTGACGCGGCGGCTGGTAGAACTCGCCGATGTCGGCCAGCGGCAGTCTCGGCGGCGGTTTCAACGCCGGGATGTGCAGCGGCAGCGCCGTGACGGGCGGCGCCTCGGTCACGTCCCGGTCGATGAGCTGGCCGCCGTAGAGCGCCAGCATCAGTACGAAGAACGTGATCAACAGCATGAGCATGTCGAGGTAGCTCATCAGCCACGAATCGCTCTCGCTGTTCCGCCCGCTGTCGACCAGGGGGTCATCGTCGAACAGCAGATCGGCGAAGGGGCCGCCGGGGGAGATCGCGGCCTGGCTCATGCGGACTCGGCCGGCGCGTCGGCGCTCTGCGGTCGGCGAGCATCGCGCATTTCGTCGCGGTGCTCGGCGCGGTAGGTGTTCAGGGCCTCTTCGATGAACGACGGCAGGCGGCGCTTGCTGACCATGATGACGCCTTCCAGGATCAGTGTCATGGCCATCAGCCGGGCCTCGGTGCGGCGTTCGAGCTTGACCGCGATCGGCTTGAACACCAGGTTGGCGAGCAGGATGCCGTAGAAGGTGGACATCAGCGCCACTGCCAGGCGCGGCCCGATCACCGCCAGGTCGCCGGCCTGGATCACCTCGAGCATGTTGATCAGGCCGACCAGGGTGCCGAGCATGCCGAAGGCCGGCGCGTAGACGGCCATGGTTCGCAGGATCTGCGCTTCGGCTCGCTCCTTGGCCTTGACCCGAACCATGCGCCAGCGAAGCATCTCGCGGATCTCTTCCTCGCGGGTATTGGCAATCACCATCTGCATGCCGGTGCGCAGGAAGGGGTTGGTGGTGCTCTCCAGCGCGCCTTCGATGGCGCGGATGTTGCCGCGGCTCCAGTGGCGGGACATGTCGATCAACTGATCCAGATCGCTTTCCAGTTCGCTGGCCTGGGGTTCGCGCCGGAATACCACGGCGACCTGCCGGCACAGCCGCTGCATCTCCTGAAGGGGGTAACTGATGAAACTGGCTGCCAGCGTGCCGGTGAGCACGATTGCCAGCCCCGGCAGGTTGAAGAAGCTACTCGGGGCCTGGGCAGTGAACAGCACGACGGTCGCCAGCAACAGAGCACTGGCGATGATGCCGATGAGCGTGGAAGGATTCATGAACGGCTCGCAACCTGGTAAACGGGCATGGTGCCCATCTTAAGCCCGAGGGCCCACCGTCAAAGGCGCTAATTGGCGCGTGTATCAGGCGCTTATTGTCGGCGGGAATGCGTCGGCGAGCGGTGATCGATGTAGCCAATCTCAGGCGTCGTCGTCCGTCCGGCGCGCTGCCGCCTCCCTGGCGTGGGTGACGAAGCGCGTCGGATCGTCGCTGATCACGCCATCGACGCCCCAGTCCCAGAGCTTTTCAAAGGTGACCGGATCGTTGGCGGTGTAGCAGAACAGCTTGATCTCCTCGTCGGCGATCTCCTGCGCCCGCTTGATCTTCAGCTTGCGCCAGTCGAGGTGGAGGCTGTAGGCGGAGAGGCGTTCGGTTTCCAGCCACCAGCGCTTGGGCGCCTTGTCGTCCAGCACGCCGAGGCGCAGGCGCTCGGGGTCGGATTCCAGCGCCCGCGCGGCGGTCAGGGCATGGCGGTCGAACGAGGAGACGATCAGCTTGTCGGCCGGCAGCGCTTCCAGCGTCGGCGGCAGGGCGGCCTGGACGAGCTCGATGGCGTTGCGGCCGCGGCACACCTTCAGTTCCAGGTTGAGCCCCATGCCGAGTCGCTTGATCAGCTCGAGCATCGCCTCCAGCGTGGCGATCGGCTCGCCGCGATACTGGGCGCCGAACCAGCTGCCGGCGTCCAGTTTGGCGGCGCTTTCGGCATCGAGCTTGAACAGCTTGCCGCGACCGTCGGAGCAGCGCTTCAGACCCGCGTCGTGCCAGATGACCGGCGTTCCGTCGCCGAGCAGCTGAACGTCGAGCTCGACCCATTGGCAACCGGCATCGTGGGCGGCCTGAACCGCTACCAGGGTGTTTTCGGGGGCTCGCGCGGAAAGGCCGCGATGGGCGATGTAGCGGGGCGTGTCGTTGTCGGCGCTATCGGCGGGGCGCGGCTGGGTCATGCGGTCAGAGTCTCCGTCGAACACCGGGGCAGGCGTTCATGGCTGTCGTGAGCGAGGGGCGAGTATAGATCGGTGGCAGTCGCCGCCAAAAGGTCGACCTTCGGTCACCGCGCGCACGGCGTCAAGGCGAATCCTCGTCGGGTCGGGTGCGGATCGCGTCGGCCGGCTCGAAGTCTAGCCGAACGAGGTTGCAGGTCGATGACGGCGCGTTGGATGATTCGGGGGATACTAGGTCTGTCGGCGTACACGGGGAGCGTGGTCGAGGGTGGATTGTGCTAGGCTGCGCGTTTTTGCCCGGCGCGCCATTTGCTGGCGGTCCACGCGATAGCGTCGCGCCGATGTTATTCGTCATGAGTGCGGAAGAGTCCGTTGAAGAGAGTCCGATGAAGGTCGTTCACGTCAAGAACCCCGAAACCCGCGAGGCGTGCCTCGCCAAGCTGTGCGCCAGTGTCTACGGGCAGAACGCGGGCCTGGCCCCGCTGGTGACGTTCGCCGGTACGCTGGGCGTGTTGTTCGAGCAGGACGCTGCCCGGCTCTTCGCGCTGACCGAAGATGACGGCACCATTCTCTGCCTGGCGCTGATTTCTTCCGATGTCGACGGCGGGACCATGGAAGTAGGCATGCTGTCGACGCCGGAGGGGAAAGGCAACACCCGGCATAGCCGGCAACTGGTCAAGACCCTGGCGGAAAAGGCGCCGCTGCGTGTGACGGCCGGCGACGAGGCGGGAGAAGCATTCTTCCGGCGTTGCGGTATCGAGCGCTGGGTCGATGGTGAAGGCGGCCTGCGTATCGGTCTCGGGCCGCTGCATCCGGCGCCGGTGAAAGGGGCGCTGCCCGACATGGTGCGCTTCAACGGTGACGGCATCGTGCGGACCTTCAAGCAGCAGCCGAAGACCTTCGAGGAGTACAAGACGCGCTTCGTCGCTGCCCTGGAACGTTACCCGAATAGTTTGTAAAGCCGGCTTCGACCAATGTCTGACGGCACACGGCGCGTGCCGTCCCTGACTTGACCCGCCTCGGGAATGGCGCTTGGATGTCAGGCCGAGAGTCATCACCCAACAAGGAAACGTCATGGCCAAGCGTATTCAGTTCGCCCGCACCGGCGGCCCGGAGGTTCTCGAAACCGTCGAATTCGAACCCGTTGCCCCCAAGGCGGGAGAGGTCAGGGTCAAGAACCACGCCATCGGACTCAACTTCATCGATATCTACTTCCGCACCGGTCTCTATCCGGCTCCCTCCATGCCATCCGGCCTGGGCACCGAAGGGGCCGGGGTGGTGGACGCGGTCGGCGAAGGCGTGACCCACCTCGAAGAAGGGGATCGCGTCGCCTACGCCCAGGGGCCGCTCGGCTCCTATTCGGAATATCACGTGCTGCCGGCGGACAAGGTCGTCCAGTTGCCGGAGAGTATCTCCTTCGAGACCGCCGCGGCTGCCATGCTCAAGGGCCTGACCACCCAGTATCTGCTGCGCCAGACGTTTCCGCTGGAAGGGGGCGAAACCATCCTCTTCCACGCCGCCGCTGGCGGGGTGGGGTCGATCGCCTGCCAGTGGGCCAACGCCCTGGGCGTCAAGGTGATCGGTACCGTCGGTTCCGCCGAAAAGGCCGAACTGGCCAAGAAGAATGGCGCCTGGGCAACGATCAACTACCGCGAGGAAGACGTGGTCGAGCGCGTACGCGAGCTGACCGGCGGCGCGATGGTGCCGGTGGTCTATGACTCCGTCGGCAAGGATACCTGGATGACCTCGCTGGACTGCCTGGCGCCGCGCGGCTTGATGGTCAGCTTCGGCAACGCTTCCGGCGCGGTCGAAGGTGTCAACGTGGGCATTCTCAACCAGAAGGGCTCGCTCTATCTGACGCGCCCCAGCCTCAACGGTTACGCCGATACGCGGGAGCGCTTCGAGGAGATGTGTCTCGATCTGTTCGACATGCTCGAGAGCGGCAAGGTCAAGATCGATGTCGCCCAGCGCTTCAAGCTGGAAGAGGCCGGCAAGGCGCAGGAGGCGCTGGCGTCACGCCAGACGACGGGATCCACGATTCTGATCCCCTGAGCCATCGCTGCCAATGCAGAGGCCGGGGTCGCCCAAACGGGCGACGCCGGCCTTTTGGTTCCCTGATCGAGCGACGGTCGCGACGTGGGCGACTCTGCCATCGCGTTCACTTTATTTGGCCGCTTTCGTGAGTCGATCAGCGATTGTCGTTGTCGTAGTACGACGATGGCGCCCGCATTCCGCCAGTTTCTCCGCGGGGCGTCGAGGCCAGATGATCCATGCCAGGTCAATCACGATGACATTCGATATCACCGACGACAGGCTCTCGCCGGCAAGGCCGGCACCCTCTCGAGAACGCCGTGTTCGAAAGACGCTGTTCGCCACTGCCATCGCGTCGATCCTGCTGGCGGGCTGTGCGTCGCCCTATCACCCGCAGGGCTGCGAAGCGACTTCGTCACCGCCGCCGGTGGCCGCGACCGGCAAATCCGGCAGCAAGCCCGGCAAGAAGGAGTCCGCCAGGAGAGACGCCAGCGTCAAGCGCAAGGCCGCCGACACGCGGGCCAGCGCGTCGCCGATGGGCAGGCCGCGCCGGGGCGAGGCGACCTACTATGCCTCCTACTTCGAAGGGCGACCGACCGCCAGTGGCGAACCCTACGACAGCCAGGCGATGACGGCGGCGCACAAGACCTTGCCGTTCGGGACCAAGGTAAAGGTGACTGCGCTGGATTCCGGCGAGACGGCTGTGGTGCGTATCAACGATCGTGGCCCGTTCGTCGACGGTCGCATTATCGATCTTTCCCGGAAAGCGGCGGAGCAGCTCGGCATGGTTCACGAGGGTGCCGCCGAAGTGCAGCTGCAGGTGTTGGGGCAGTAGATCGTAATCTGCATCTGCATCTGCATCTGCATCTGCATCCGTATTGGGTCGTAAAGCGGGGGGCTTCTGCTTAGCGGGACTTCTGCTTAATGAGGGGTAAATCGCTGACAACGTTTCCGAACGTCGCCAAAGCCACCTCAAGCACCTGCCAAGACCGTGCTGGACGACAATCGCTAAGCTGGGTCTTGCGACATGGATGTCGCAAGAGGCATGCCGGGACAGGGATGTCCTTGCATGCCGACCCAAAGCGCGAGCGATTGATCGGCCAGGGTTTCACGGTCTTGTGGTGCTAAAAGAGGGGGAGCGGCGAGGGGGCGAGCGTTAAGCCCCCTCGTCATCATGAGCGATAGATAGGTAAGAGCGCGACAGTTGTCAGTTTACCTCGCCAGAATAGGTTGCTTTGGCAAAGGTTTTTTCATCAAGCAGAGACTCCCCTCGACAAGCAGAAGCCCCGCTCGATGAGCGGGGTCTCTGTGGTCTGGCGGGGGTCAGGCAACGGTTTCGTCGGTCTGGCGGCTGGCGCTTTCGCTGCTCTGCCGCATCGCGAAGGCGTCGAAGGCGAAGTCGTCCACCGTCAGCATGTCCAGCACTTCGGCTTCATGCGCGCGCATGAACGCGGCGTCTTCGTCGTTCAGCAGCCCGGTTTCGTGGGCCGCGTCGATCCACTGTTCGGGGTGCAGCGCGACCTCGGGCAGGGCTTTCTTGACTCGCGCCTTGTTGAGCGTGCGATAGATCGCCTCGGCGCGCTCGGCGTTGGCCAGCAGCGCGTTGTAGCGTGCCAGCGGGTTGTCCTTCTGTCCTTCCTCCCAGGTATCCCAGGTATTGCGCGTCAGCTTGTGGCGCAGCGCGCTGTCGGTAGAGATCGCTCTGGCAATCTCGCGGGTCAGCGTATCCTGCGGCTTGTGCCAGCGACGCCCCAGCGGTTGCGTGACGAACGACAACGTATTGGCCAGCGCCCGGTTGGGCAGGTTGTCGAACAGGTCGATCAGCGCCTGCTCGGCACGATTCAGCAGCAGCCGGCAGCTGTAGTGGAATAGCGCGGCTTCGTTGTCGACGCGATCGGTTTCGTGCCACTGCTTGAGCACCATCGACATCAGATAGAGGTTCGACAGCACGTCGCCGAGACGCGCGGAAATCATCTCGCGCTGCTTGAGCTTGGAGCCGAGGCTGGCCATCGCCGCATCCGCGCACAGGCTGAAGGCGGAAGAGAGCCGGGCGGCGTCCTGCGCGTAGGGCGCGGCAATCGCGTCGAAGGGCACCTTGGACCGGCCCAGACCGAGCGCCTGAGTGAAGGCGCGCGCGCCGTTGCCGAAGATCAGCCCGATATGGCGGAAGAACAGCCGATCGAAGGCCTCGAAGTCGTCGGCATCCTTGGCCGCCAGTTCCTTGAGCACGTAGGGATGACAGCGGATCGCGCCCTGACCGAAGATCATCAGGTTGCGGGTCATGATGTTGGCACCTTCGACGGTGATCGAGACCGGGTTGGCGCTGTAGCCGACGCCGAGATAGTTGCGCGGGCCGAGCGTCACCGTGCGGCCACCGTGAACGTCCATGGCATCGGCCAGCACGTCGCGCTGGAACTCGGTCAGCTGGCTCTTGAGAATCGCCGACGGCACCGCCGGCTTGACGCCGTGGTCGATGGTGTTGGCGGTCTGCATGACCGCCGCCTGGGAGATGTAGGCCTTGGCGGCGATGCGCGCCAGCGGCTCCTGCACGCCTTCCATGTCCGCCACGGCGATGTTGAACTGGCGACGAATCCGCGTGAAACCGCCGCTCCAGCCCACCGCGTAACGGCCGATACCCGCGGCGCCGGAGGGCAGAGTGATGCAGCGGCCCACCGAGAGACACTCGACCAGCATGCGCCAGCCCTGGCCGGCCATGTCGAGCCCGCCGATCAGATAGTCCAGCGGGATGAACACGTCCTTGCCGCGAATCGGGCCGTTCATGAACGGGCTGCCGATGGGATGGTGGCGACGACCGATCTGCAGGCCTTCCGTCTCGCGGGGAATCAGCGCGCAGGAGATGCCGATATCGCTCTCGCCGCGCTCCAGCAGGTTGTCCGGGTCGAACATGCGAAACGCGAGACCGACCACCGTGGCGATCGGGGCCAGCGTGATCCAGCGTTTCTCGAAGGTCAGCTTCAGGCCCAGCACCTCTTCGCCATCGTGCATGCCGCGGCAGACGATGCCGACGTCCGGGATCGAGGTGGCATCGCTGCCGGCGCGTGGCCCGGTCAGCGCGAAGCAAGGGACGTCACGGCCATCGGCGAGGCGCGGCAGGTAGTGATTCTTCTGTGCTTCGGTGCCGTATTTCAGCAGCAGCTCACCGGGGCCGAGCGAGTTGGGCACGCCGACCGTGCTCATCAGGGTTTCGTTGAAGGCGAGCTTCTGCAGCACGGCGGATTGCGCCTTGGCCGAGAACTCGAGACCGCCGTAGGCCTTGGGAATGATCATGCCGAAGAAGCGTTCCTTCTTCAGATAATCCCACAGCGCTTCCGGCATGTCGGCACGCTCGCGGGCGATTTCCCACGCGTTGCACATCCCGGCGGCCACGGAGCACTGGTTGTCGATGAACGCCTGCTCCTCTTCGCTCAGGCCGGCATTGTTGAAGTCGAGCAGCTTCTGCCAGTCGGGGCGGCCGCTGAACAGCTCGCCATCCCAGGCGACGGTGCCGGCATCCAGCGCGACGCGTTCGGTTTCGGAAACGCGCGGCGCGATCTTCTTGAACAGCGAGAACAGGCGCGGCGACAGCCACAGGCGGCGGATCGGCTTGAGGCCACAGGCGGCGACGCCGATCGCCGCGATCAGCAGCAGCGTGCCGATGACGCCGGCACCCAGCGCCAGCCCGACGAGTCCCAGCACGGCAAGCACGGCGATTGCCGCGAGCGCGCCGGCTTCGCGACGCATGACGACCAGACAGCCGATGACGGCGAGGACGATGAGCAGCAGTGTGATCATGACGAGCTCCGAGAGGGAAAACGAAATTCAGACGAGCGTTTGAATTTGGTTTTCAGACTAGCCGATCCCGTGACGGCTGACTAGAGCCGCCGGGATCATCCTTTGGGACTATTGGTGACGAGCGACGAGCGACGAGCGACGAGCGACGAGCGACGAGCGACGAGCGACGAGCGACGAGCGACGAGCGACGAGCGATCACGCTTCGCGGGTCTGTGTCGACTCTATGTGCCGCGGTCGCAGCCGACGGTGGAGCCGGTCGAGATAGAGATAGACCACCGGCGTGGTATAGAGCGTGAGGATCTGGCTGACGATCAGCCCGCCGATGATGGTGATGCCCAGTGGCGCCCGCAGGCCGGCGTTCTCGTCGGTGCCGAGCAGCAGCGGCAGCGCGCCGAGCAGTGCCGCCAGCGTGGTCATCATGATCGGCCGGAAACGCACCAGCGCGGCATGGCGAATCGCGTCCTGCGGCGTCATGCCCTGGTCGCGCTCGCAGACGACCGCGAAGTCGACCAGCATGATCGCGTTCTTCTTGACCACGCCGATCAGCAGGATGATGCCGATCAACGCGATCAGAGTGAAGGGCGTGTCCAGCGCCATCAGCGCTAGTAGCGCACCCACCCCGGCGGAAGGCAGCGTCGACAGAATCGTCAGCGGATGAATATAGCTCTCGTAGAGAATTCCCAGCACCAGATAGACCGTGACCAGCGCGGCCAGGATCAGCCACGGCATCGCCTCGATACCGCTCTGGAAGGTGCCGGCGCTGCCCTCGAAATCGACCTGGACGTCGGTAGGAAGGTGAAGCGCGTCGACGGCCTGGCGAATACGTGTCGTGGCGTCGCCCAGCGAAATGCCATCTTCCAGATTGAACGAGATCGTCGAGGCGGCGAACTGTCCCTGATGATTGACGCTGACTGGCGTCGTGCTGCGCTCCACGTGGCTGAACGCCGAGATCGGGATCATCTCGCCGTCGGTCCCGCTGACGTAGAGATCGCCGATCGCGTCCGGCGCCTGGCGATAGGGCGCAGCCACCTCCATCACCACGTAGCGCTGCTCGTCGGCATCAAAGAGGCTCACAACCTTGCTCTGGGCGAAGGCGTTGCCCAGCGCGGTATCGATGGTGCGCATGTCGACGCCGAGACGCGAGGCGGTCTCCCGGTCGACGACCAGCTTGGCAGCCAGGCCTTCGCCACGGCTGTCGCTGTCGATGCCGGTAATGCCGTCGACCTGCTGCATCGCCTGCCGGACCTTGCCGGCCCAGTCGCCGAGCAGATCGAGATCGTCGCTCTTGAGCGTGATCTCGTACTGTGACGCGCTGCTGGAACGGCCGCCGATGCGAATGTCCTGCAGCGGAAACATGAACGTGCTGACCCCGGTCAGGCCCTGAAGACTTGCTGTCAGGCGATTGCCGATGGCCTGCGTCGAGCCCTGACGCTCGGCTTTCAGAGTGATGAAAAGCGTTGCCGAGGAGCCGCCACGTCCCGGGCCGCCGCTGCCCATGAAGCCCAGCACGCTCTCCACCGCCGGGTCGGCCTGCAGCCGCTCGCGAACCTGGCCGAGCTTGTCCGAGACGGCCTCGAACGACAGCGCCTGGTCGCCGCGCATGGTGCCGAGCAGGCGGCCGGTATCCTGGTCGGGGATAAAACCCTTGTCGACGACGGCATACAGGTAGCCGTTGAGGACGATCACGGCGACCAGCGAGAGCAGCGTCAGCCGGCGATGCTTGAGAGCGACATCCAGCGACCTGGCGTAGCCGCGCACGAACGCATTGCCGGTCGCGGTCAGGGCTCTCTCCCAACGGGGCTGGCGCTGACGTTCGGGATGCGGCTTGAGCCAGCGCGCGCAGAGCATCGGTGTCAGCGTCAGCGACACCAGCAGCGAGACGCCGATGGCCAGCGACAAGGTCACCGCGAACTCGTGGAACATCCGGCCGATGAAGCCGCCGAGCAGCAGCAGCGGAATGAACACCGCCACCAGCGAGACGCTCATCGCTGTCACCGTGAAGCCCACCTCCCTGGCGCCCAGCAGCGCGGCCTGGAAAGGCTTCACCCCCTGCTCGATATGCCGCGCAATGTTCTCGACCACGACGATGGCATCGTCGACCAGAAAGCCGATCGACACGATCAGTGCCATCAGCGACAGCGTATCGAGGGAGAAGCCGAAGGCCCACATCATGGCGAAGGTGCCGACCAGCGACACCGGAATCGCGACGCTGGGAATGATGGTGGCGCGAGCGTTGCGCAGGAACACGAACACCACTAGCACCACCAGGACCACCGCCAGCAGAAGCGTCAGCTGGGTTTCATGCAGCGAGGCCTGGATGCCAGGCGCGCGGTCGAGCTGCACGCTGAGATTGATGTTCTGCGGCAGCAGGCTGCGGATTTCGTCCATTCGCTCCCTGACGCCGGCGATGGTGTCGATGATGTTGGCCCCGCTGGCGCTGCTGATCACCAGCAGCACGGCGGGCAGATCGTTCTGGAAGCCGACGTTGTAGCGGTCTTCCACGCCATCGGTGATGGTGGCCACGTCGCCCAGGCGCATCTGCGAGCCGTCGTCGCGGGCGATCACGATCTGGCTGTAGTCGCTCGCTTTCAGCAACTGGGAGTCGGTCTGCACTTCCCAGCGATGTTCGACGGTCTGCACGAAGCCGGTGGGAGATTGGGTCGTCGCTGCCCTCAGCGCGCCGGCCACCGCGTCGAGCGTGATGCCGGCATGGTTGAGCTTGCGCGGATCGAGTGAGACGCGTACTGCCGGTGACGAGCTGCCGCCGACGTTGACGTCGCCGACCCCCGGCACCTGAGCGATGGGCGGCGCGATCTTGCTGTCGGCGAGACGATAGAGCTCGCTGGTGGGCAGCGAGTCGGAGGTCAGCGAGAGGATCATCACCGGCGCCGACGCCGGGTTGAGTTTGCGATACTGGGGGCGGCTGGTCATGGCGCTGGGCAGCAGCGGCTGGGCGTCGTTGATCGCGGCCTGGACTTCCTGCGCCGCGACGTTGATGTCCTTATCGAGATCGAACTGGATGATCACGCTGGTGGAGCTATCCGAACTCGACGAGGTCATCTGGGTGATACCGGGGATGCGGCCCAGCGAGCGTTCCAGCGGTGTCGCTACCGTCGAGGCCATGGTTTCCGGATTGGCGCCGCTCAGGCTCGCCGATACCAGGATGGTCGGGAACGACACGTTGGGCAGCGGGGCCACCGGAAGGCGCTCGTAGGCGAGCGAGCCCAGCAGTACGATGGCCAATGCCAGCAGAATCGTTGCCACCGGCCGACGAACGAAAGGTGACGACAGACTCACGATGTGACCTCGATGCCGCTCTCGTTTTCAGCGTGCCGCCAGCGCGAAGCGAGACGGTCGAAGAACAGGTAAATCACCGGTGTGGTGAACAGTGTCAGCAACTGGCTGAACAACAGCCCGCCGACCATGGTGATGCCCAGCGGCTGACGAAGCTCGGCACCGTAGCCGCTGGCGAACATGAGCGGTAGCGCGCCGAGCAGTGCCGCGCAGGTGGTCATCATGATCGGCCGGAAACGCAGCAGCGCGGCGGTGTGAATCGCCTTCTCCGCCGACATGCCGCGCTCGCGCTGCGCCTCCAGCGCGAAGTCGATCATCATGATGGCGTTCTTCTTGACGATGCCGATCAGCAGGATGATGCCGATGATTGCTACCAGCCCCAGCGAGTAGCCGCTGATCTGGAGCGCCAGCAGGGCGCCGATGGCGGCGGAGGGCAGCGTCGACAGGATCGTCAGCGGGTGGATATAGCTCTCGTAGAGAATCCCCAGCACGATGTACATGGTGACGATGGCGGCCAGGATCAGCCACAGGGTATCGCTGGTGGACTGGGTATAGGCCAGCGCTGAACCGCGGTAGTCCAGCGAGGTCTGGCCGCTCAGCGTCTGGGCCGCCGCCTGGTCGACCGCCTCGAAGGCGTCCGACAGCGAGTAGCCGTCGGCGACGGCGAACGACATCAATACCGAGGGGAACTGGTTCTGACGCTGCAACGAGAGCGGCGTGGTGCGCTCGGCCAGGGTCACCAGTGTCGATAGCGGTATCAGCTCATCGTCGTCGTTGGTGACGTAGAGGCGTGATAGCGCTTGCGGACCTTCGCTGTCGGTCGTGTTGGCGGCGAGCACGACGCGATACTGGCTGGCCTGGGTGAAGATGGTCGAGATCAGGCGCTGGCCGAAGGCGTCGTAGAGCGCATCGTCGATATCGGCGACGCTGATGCCGAGCTGGCCGGCACGAGCGCGGTCGATGATGACCTCGAGCTTGCGCCCGGCGTTCTGGACATCGCTGCTGACGTTGGCGATGGCCGGCGATTGTTCCAGCGCCGCGAGCAGTCTGGCGGCATCGTCGTTCAGCACCTCGCGGTCGCCCTGGGTCAGCGCGAACTGATACGGGTAGCGGCTGATGGTGTCTTCCAGCGTCAGATCCTGCACCGGCTGCAGGGCGAGCGACAGGCCGGGGACGTCCTGGCTTTCGCTGCGTAGCCGTGCCAGCACGCTATCCATGTCGTCGCGCTCGTCCAGCGGCTTGAGATTGATCGAGAGGCGCCCGCCGTTGAGCGTAGTGTTGGTGCCGTCGATACCTACGCTGGAGGAGAGGCTTTCGACCGCGGGATCCTGGAGCAGGCGGTCGACCAGCTGTTGCTGGCGCGCCGACATCGCCTCGAACGACGTCGATTGCGTGGCGGTGGTGATGCCGCGAATGACGCCGGTATCCTGCACCGGGAACAGCCCCTTGGGCGTGGCGAGGAACAGCAGGGCGGTGACGCCCAGTGTGGCGACCGCGACCAGCAGCGTCAGCGTCTGGTGACCTAGAATCCAGTCCAGAGCATGCTCGTAGCCCCGTGTCAGGCGACCGAACAGGCCCTGGCGATTGCGGACCATGGCCTCGTCGTCTGACGCCTCTTCGCCGTTCCCGGCGGCTTCGGGACGATGTTTCAGCCAGCGCGCGCACAGCATCGGCGTCAGCGTCAGCGAGACGAAGGCGGAGATCAGGATCGAGATCGCCAGGGTCAGTGCGAATTCGCGGAACAGCACGCCGACCACGCCACTCATGAACACCAGCGGTATCAGCACTGCCAGCAGCGAGATCGTCAGCGAGAGAATGGTGAAGGCGATCTGTCGGGAGCCTTTGAGCGCCGCCGCCAGCGGCTTCTCGCCCTTCTCGATGTAGCGGGTGATGTTCTCCAGCACCACGATGGCGTCATCGATGACGAAGCCGGTGGCGATGGTCAGTGCCATCAGGGTCAGGTTGTTGAGGCTGAACCCCGCCAGGTACATTGCGCCGAAGGTGCCGACCAGCGACAACGGTACGGCCAAGCTGGGGATCAGGGTGGCCGGCAGATTGCGCAGGAACAGGAACGTCACCATCACCACCAGCCCGATGGCGAGGATCAGCTCGAACTGCACGTCTTCCACCGCGGCACGGATGGTGGTGGTGCGGTCGGTGAGTACCTTGACGTCGACACTGGCCGGCAGGGTGTTCTCCAGCGCCGGCAGGCTCTGCTTGATGGCATCGGCGACGCCGACCACGTTGGCGCCGGGCTGACGCAGCACGTCGATGAGAATCGCGCCTTCGCGGTTGGCCCAGGCCGAGAGATAGGCGTTCTCGGCGCCATCCTCGACACTGGCCACGTCCGATAATCGCAGCACCGAGCCGTCGTCGGCCTTGAGAATCAGGTCGCGATAACCGCTCGCCGACAGCAACTGGTCGTTGGCATCGATGCTGTAGGCGCGGTAGGGGCCGTACAGCGTGCCCTTGGCCTGATTGACGTTGGCGGCATCGACGGCACTGCGTACCGCCGCAAGGTCGAGCCCGTAGGCCGCGAGCTGGCGCGAATCGACGGTAATCCGCACGGCCGGCTGGTGGCCGCCGGCCAGCTTGACCTGGCCCACGCCGCTGATCTGGGCGATCTTCTGCGCCATGCGCGTGTCGACCAGATCGTAGACCTGGGTCAGTGGCAGGGTGTCCGAACTGACGGCCAGCGTCATGATCGGCGTGTCCGCCGGGTTGACCTTGCTGTAGCTGGGCGGGCGGGGCAGGTCGTCCGGCAGCAGCGTTTCGGCCTGGCTGAGCGCTGCCTGGACCTCCTGCTCGGCGACGCCCAGATCGGAATCGAGCGAGAACCGCAGCGTGATCAGCGAGGCGCCGCCGGTACTGGTCGAACTCATGTCCTCCAGCCCCGAGATTTCGCCGAGCTCGTCCTCCAGTGGCGAGGTGACGTGAGAAAGCATCACGTCCGGGCCGGCGCCGGGATAGAGCGTGGTGACCTGGATCGTTGGGAATTCCACCTCCGGCAGCGACGAGATCGTCAGCAGCCGATAGGAGAGGGCTCCCGCGATCAGGATCGCCAGCATCACCAGTGACGTGGCGACCGGACGCAAGATGAAAAGACGAGACGGATTCATGACGCGCTGCCGTCACCGCCGGCCTGGTTCGCCACGTCACCGCTGGCCGGGTCCGTAACCTCGTCGCTCGACTCTCCCGGCAGGGCATCGCTGACTACCCGTACCCTGGCGCCTTCCCGCAGGCTGTCGACGCCATCGACGACCACGCGCTCGCCCGGCTCGACGCCGGAGGAGAGGGCGCTCTGCGAGTCCTGCGTGGCGGCCAACGTCACCTCGCGGCGGGTGACGGTATCATCGTCCTCGACCACATAGACGTAGTTGCCGTCCTGGCCGGTCTGTACCGCCGGTTCCGGCACGATCACCTGGTCGCGAAGGATCTGCGAGACCAGGCTGACATCGACGTAGGCATTGGGATAGAGGCCGCCGGCCGGGTTGTCGAAGGTGGCGCGCAGTCGAATCGTGCCCGTGGCGCTGTTGATGTTGCTGTCGATGCTGCTCAGCTGGCCCGAGTAGGTTTCGCCGTCGGTGCCGGTCACGCTAACCGCCGGATGCTCGCCTCCCTCGAGGCGCCCTCGGACCGTGTCGACATAGCGGCTGGGCAGCGAGAAGATCACCGAGATCGGATCGAGCTGGGTGATGGTGACGATCGGATCATCGTCGCCGAGCTGGATGATGTTGCCGGGGTCGACGTTACGAATCCCCACCACGCCGGTAATCGGCGCGACGATATCGGTGTAGTCGAGCTGGACCTGAGCGCTCTGGACGCTGGCTTGGTCGCTGGCGACGGTGCCCTCGTACTGACGTACCAGCTGGCGCTGCTGTTCCAGCTCCTGCTGAGACACATAGTTGGAGCCGATGAGCTTCTCGTAGCGGGCCAGATCCTCGCGGGCGGAGGCTAGCTGGGCCTGGTCCTGGGCGAGCTGGCCCTTGGCCTGATCCAGCTGCGCCTGATAGTCGCGTGGGTCGACCTGCGCAAGCTGCTGCCCTTTCTGGACCGTCTCGCCTTCCTCGAAATCCACCGACAGCAGTTCGCCTTCGACGCGGGGCCGCACGGCGACGCTCTGAAGCGGGCGTACCGTTCCCAGCGCGGTCAGCTCGATCGGCAGATCGCCCCGGCTGGCGGCCACGGCGGAAATGGCAGTCGTCATCGCGCCGCGCCCACCGGCTTGCCCGGCGTTGCCATCGGGTGCTTGCGAGTCTTCGCCTCGGCCGAACACGTAATAGGCAACGGCGGCCACGATGATCACCAGCAACAGCAACCACAGCCAGCGTAGCGGTCGACGATTCTGGGGCGACGAAGAGGAAGAGGGCATAACGGGCAACGGTCCTTGTACTGGCTTTATGACGAACTCACGACAGGGGCGGGGCTAGCGTAAAGACGAACCCAGTGTAACGGAACACTGTTCGAACAATGCGCAATTAGCGCGCAAATCATCTTCGCGGACAAAAATCGTCTATGCGGACAAAAATCATCTCTGTGGAGAAGAATCGTTCCGCGGATCGCGGATAAGAGAGCGAACGTTGCATCAGTCGTTTTCGAAGCGCAACCGCCATGGATGGCGCCGAGGACGGTGCCCGGCCAGGGCAGTGCGGGGCAGGCAGAGAGCGTGGGGAAAGGGCGTCTCAGTGCGGCAATGGCGGTCGGGCGGGCGCGTGTCGCGGGGATGGTTGTCGGTCAGGGGCGCGTCGGCGCCCCGTGATGTCGTCAGGCGCTTTTGGCCGGGGTCTGGCGTGCCGGCGCGCCGTTGGCCACGTAGTAGGGTGCGTCGGAGCGCGGCAGCGGTTCGCGGCCCCGCACACGGTCGGCGAGTTTCTCGGCGATCATGATGGTGGTGGCGTTGAGGTTGCCGGTCACGATCTGCGGCATGATCGAGGCATCGATGACGCGCAGGCTTTCGATGCCGTGGACACGGCCTTCATGATCGACCACCGCATCGTCGCCGGTGCCCATGCGGCAGGTGCCACAGGGGTGGTAGGCGGTCTCGGCGTGCTCGCGCACGAAAGCGTCGAGCTGTTCGTCGGACTGCACGTCCGGCCCCGGCGAGATTTCCCGGCCGCGATAGGCATCCATCGCCGGCTGGTCGATGATCTCGCGGGTCAGGCGAATCGCGGCGCGGAACTCTTCCCAGTCGCGCTGGGTAGACATGTAGTTGAACAGGATGCTGGGCGCACTGCGCGGGTTCCTGTCCCGCAGCTGGACGCGCCCGCGGCTTTCGGAGCGCATCGAGCCGACGTGGGCCTGGAAGCCGTGCGCCTGGACCGCGCTCTTGCCGTTGTAGCTGATCGCGATCGGCAGGAAATGGTACTGGAGATTGGGCCACTCCTCGCTGTCGCCGGTGCGGATGAAGCCGCCGGCCTCGAACTGGTTGCTGGCGCCGACGCCCTTGCCCAGCAACATCCACTCCGCGCCGATCTTCGGCTGGTTGTACCACTTGAGCGCCGGATAGAGCGATACCGGCTCCTTGCACTCGTACTGGATGTACATCTCCAGGTGGTCCTGCAGGTTCTCGCCAACGCCCTTGAGCGGATGCACGACGGGAATGCCCAGCTTCTCCAGCAGCGCCGGATTGCCCACGCCCGATCGCTGAAGAATCTGCGGCGAGGCGATCGCGCCGCCGCACAGCAGCACTTCGCGACGCGCCAGCGCTTGGCGCGGCTGGCTCTTGTGAAGATAGTTCACGCCGATGGCGCGCTGATCCTCGAACAGGATGCGATCGGTCGTGGCGTGGGTGACGATAGTCAGGTTCTCGCGCCGCTTGGCGATATCCAGGTAGCCGCGAGCGGTCGAAGAGCGCCGGCCGTTGGGCGTCGTCGACCGATCCATGGGGCCGAAGCCTTCCTGCTGATAGCCGTTGAGGTCGTCGGTACGCGGATAGCCCGCCTGCACGCCGGCCTCGATGAACGCCTGATAAAGCGGGTTATTGTCTTCCTTGGGCGTGGCAACACTCAGCGGACCGTCGCCGCCGTGATAGTCGTTGGGGCCGATATCGCGGGTTTCCGCCTTGCGGTAATAGGGCAGGCAGTCGCGGTAGGTCCAGTCCTCCAGACTGGGCTGCCTGGCCCAGTTGTCCAGATCCATGGCATTGCCGCGGATATAGCACATGCCGTTGATCAATGACGAGCCACCCAGACCCTTACCGCGACCGCACTCCATGCGACGGTTGTCCATGTGCGGTTCCGGGTCGGTTTCGAACGCCCAGTTGTAGCGCTTGCCCTGCAGCGGGTACGCCAGCGCCGCCGGCATCTGGGTGCGGAAGTCGGCGCGGTAATCCGGCCCGCCGGCTTCCAGCAGCAGCACGCTGACCGCCGGATCCTCGGTCAGGCGTGTGGCGAGCACGTTACCCGCCGAACCGGCACCGATGATGATGTAATCGAATTCCTGAGCCTGTTGCATACACACGCTCCTTCTAGAAAATTAAGCGACGAGCTTCGAGCTACGAGCTACGAGCTACGAGCTAC
>NZ_NHOU01000069.1 GCF_002179555.1 Salinicola salarius
GCCCTACAGCGGTGTCTGGTTGCCGGCGGGCGAGCGGCACCGTGTGCGGATGAACGGCGTCAGTACTCGCAGCCTGTATATCGAACCGATTGCGGCGCCACGCCCCTCCTCCGGTTGCGAAGTGCTGGTGGTGTCGCCGCTGCTTCATCACCTGCTGCTGGCCTCCTCCAACATGCCCGCGCTCTATGACGAGAGCGGTCGCGATGGTGCCCTCGCCCAACTCCTGCTGTACGAGCTGCAACTATCGGCCTCGCTGCCACTTTTTGCGCCTTTGCCCCAGGATCCCGAACTGGCGGGCCTTTGCAGGGACTTCCTCGCCCAGCCGCATATCCGTAGCCTACCCGAGGAGTGGGCGAAGCAACTGCACCGCAGCCAACGCACCTTCAATCGCCTGTTCCGTCAGCAGACCGGCCTGTCGTTCGCCGTATGGCGCCAGCAGGCCTGCCTGATGGCCGCCGTTCCCAGACTGCTAGCCGGTAGTTCCGTTACCCGTACCGCGCTGGAACTCGGCTACGACAGCCCCGGCGCCTTTTCCAGCATGTTCCGCAAGGCGCTCGGCCAATCCCCGACCGCCTTTGTCCGCGCGGCAAGCCGCCAAGGAAAGGAGTCACCCAGAAAGCCAACAAAAGTGAAGTTGAAGGCAAGCGTTCCATGCAGAAAGGAATTTTAATGATGGGCAGACAAGCAAGCCACTGGTAGGACATCTTCATCCGGGTTCAGCCGCACTTGGCGGGCCGATAAAGCGTCGTCCTTTTACTCGTGTGGTTCACCGGTCTCGGATGCTATTCCAGTTAAGCAATTAACCTCGTTAGCTGCGGTTGATTGCGCATCTGAATACAACATTTAGCAACCGCAGATAACTCAGCAGAACGGTCAGTCATCTCACGTACTTGAGAGCGAACCTCTAATAACTTCGCCTTGGCCGCTGGATTGTTACCACGAGAGCATTTAGCCTTGGCAGCATAAAAATCTTCAATCAGTGCATCGACCTTTTGCCATATCTTTCGTCTTTCTTCAGCCAAAATTACATGTTCGTTTAACTTTAGCCGTTTCACTGTCTCAATTACACGCTCTTGCTCCCAGTCAGAGGAACCCGGTACAGGAATCACTTTTCCTTCTTCGTCAAAGGCAATCAATGACACATCGTCATCATCAATAGGATCCAGTAAATAACGAGACTCTGAATCTTCGCAGGGGTTGTTAAAGGAGGAACATAAAGATCCCTGCTGTAGTGGAAACCAACCTCCTTTCTTACGATTACCGACATTGCCACAGAGGCGGAAATTCATATAATCAAAGGCCAGCCACCAGTAACCATCCCGCTTAATGCCGTCCAGCGCCTTCGCCTCCTTCTTCGGACGGAAGTGCTCCACGTCGTAGTGTGAGTACAACTCACGCACTTCAGAGAACCAGCATTTCCCTCCTGAAAGGGCTGATAGCCATTCTTTAAGCGATCCCCAGTGTTCTCTATTAGCATCAATTAGCGCGTTTCTCTCGTTACGCTTTCCAGCCTCCTCTAACATCGCCATATCAGAGACTAACTGTTGAGATTTTTCCAACCATGCGCCCCACTGCTCCTGAGTCCATGGCTTCCAGCCAGGAATATCAGTATCTGTTGGCTTCCTATGTTCGAGGTCGATAAAGATCATTCACCTGCCTCCTCGCGCAGGATTTCGTCAATGATATCATCCGCAATTTGATCTTGTTCGGCACGTTCTTCATCGCTAAGCGCCGGCTTACGGAAATTGCGATGTTGCGCCATCTTGCGCACAAAAAGTGCATAATCGGGATCGCGAAAGTCAGAAGTGGAGAACCCCAAATCTGCTAACTCTGTGGAGAGTCTGCTCAGCTCGACCTCTTCTTCCAATGTCCTCGGCGATTTTACAAATAGCTCGTTTCGCCGAAGCAGCCGTCGCTCGGTCTCAACATCTAAAGTGGATGAAAGCCCAAACAAGTCACTCTTAAGTAGTCCCGTTACACCCATACCCTGAGGGTGTTCGTCGGGTATATCTACTACACTACGGTCTTTCTCTCGGCGCAAGATATGCACCTGTTCACGCTTGAGACTTCCCACCATTATCGGATCATGGGTGGTAATGAGAATCTGCGACTCACCCTGCATTAGCTTGCTCTCATCAGCACTCAGTACACCTTCGATATCGTCGAAGTAGCGCAGTTTCCAGATCGGATTCAGGTGCGTATCTGGCTCATCCAGCAGAAACAGACAATGATCCTCGCGCGTAATACGCATCAGGCCCAGTACGGTCAGCATCTGAAGCTCGCCTTCGGATAGCTGGGTGAAGCTCACCTTGCCGCCATGCTCGTCGCGCTTCCTTACCGTGATGCGCACTTCATCGATCAGGTCGCCAATGTAGGCCCCCTCGGCATAGCGGAAAAAGCTATCAGTTCCACCCGCCAACTCCCCCAGTTGCTTGAGCCTGGCGTGATCAGGTACAAACAGGTAGAGCTGGCGTTGCTTCTCGGTGCGGCCGCGGAAGTCGATCCTCTTAGTGGTTTCCTGCTCGATAGGGGCCCAGGCCACCTGCCATAACTTGTCGAGGAACTCGCTCACCACGTTGCCACGTGCATACCAGAAACGCGGGTCACCCTCGTTCAGCTCGTTCTCGTCAAATTTGCTATTGCGGCGTTTTTCACGCAGGCGGTGCGGCTCTTTCAGTACGAACAGAGCCGATTCCAGCGACTCGATGTGCAGGTTCTTCAGAACCTTCTGGAACACAGGGTCATCTGAAAGCAAACAGGCCAACAACACAAGTTGGCTATGGCCGCCTCGGCAGTAGAACAAGCGACGCAGGCGATCATCCCCTGACTGCTTAAGTCGGGCCTCCCGGCGACGTTTGATTTCCTCAATCGTGCGGATATCCGCCTCGCTGGCAGTGAAATTCTCAAGCAGGTTTTCGGGTAAAACCTCGTCCGTGGTGATTTCCTGCAACTGGTTGAAGCGGCGCTGGTGCTCTTGAAACAAGGCCTCAATGCGCTCGTTGCGGCCGGAGTAATAGGCAAAGATATGCGTCGGCAATAAGCGCGGGCCTCGTCGCTCATCGCGCGGCAACTTCCCAGGTGGATCGTTCTGATTGAGGTAATTCTGACTAACACGATCACCATCCACCCACACATAGGGACGCTTCTGCTTGGCCATATCTGCCTGGATGCGTACGACATGGCTGCGAATCTCATATTCAAGCGTGTAATCGAAGGCAGCATCGCGATCTAGATCGATATCGCGGAAGATAATGATCAGCGCCTCGATCAGATTAGACTTACCAGTACCATTCTGACCGATCAGCGCATGGCTACGGATGGACTTGGGTGCCGCATCGGTTGCCGAACCCGGCATGGGAGAGAGATGCGTCGTGAAATTGATTACCACATCTTGCAGGTTACGGAAATGCGGGATGGTCAAGAGTCTAAGCTGCATCGTCAAGCACCTGCCGCTTCGGCGGCCTTTTCCCGCATCTCGGCCACCTCTGGCTCAGCAATCCAGCCGTGCGCCACTTCGGTTTTTAGCTGGCTATAGAAGGCGTCGATCTCACCGCCGAAGCGTTGCCATAGGTCACGGGCCGACATTTCGCCGTTGTGGCGCGCCAGGAGGGTCGCAAGTGGAGCCCGGTCCTTGACTTCGGGAGGAGTGCTCAAGCGTAGCGGTGCGATAAGTTCGGTTTGCGGGGCTTTCACAGGGGGCTCCTCTTCTTGTTCGTAGGCGATACCGGTGAGGGTAGCGACAGCAGCGCTTGAAAGGTTTGTCGCAACACGACGACTCTTACCAAGGTACTCCACGTGACGATCGCACAACTCAAACAAGCTATCGACAATTTCAACAATCTGATCTTGCTCAGCTCGTGGAGGAACAGGAACAACCAAATCTTCGACCCCACCTACACGGAGATGTTTGACCGTCATACCGATGGCAGCCTCAGTCATTCGAGACTGAAAATTTGGGCTCTGAATGACATAAAGCAGGTATCGGTTGCTGAACAGCTCTGGAAACAGACGGATGAGCATTGTTCGCTGTCCAAGGCATACCCGCTCCCCTTCAGGAACTATGGCAGCCTCCCCCATCGGGGCTTCACGTGTGAAGAAAACATCGCCTGCCCTGGGAGGCATGCGCCTCGCCCAATAGTCATAGGTTTCTTCTGAAATCTTCTTGGTCTTGCCGAGATCCATTTTCCCATCGCGAATGTCCGAGGTGCGGACAAGATGAATACCCTCTGCTACATATGGCGCTGTTTTGTTGTGGCAATCCACAACTGCTTGAGCCACCTGCAGTAAAGATGCCCAGCACCAATGCTCAGGCAATGGAGAACTTGGGGCTGTGATCTGTTGCGTTCGCAGCTTTTTCAGCATCGCGGCCGCCTCCTTCTTTTCCTGCTCTTCAGCGACCTTCGCCCATTCGATTCGAGCATTTGCGATTTGCTCGATCAAGTCTGCTGCGGAAGTGGTCGTATTTGAGGCTGGCAACAAAAGACCACTTACAGCTAAATCGAGAATCAGCCCCTTGAAATCCCTCACATCTTCCGGCTCGCTGAACAAGTACCCGAAGCTAGTCTCCAACCGCTCCCAGCCGTTTTGCAGTTCGTGCGGACTTTGGGCGCTGGCGAGAGCCTGCAAGGTAGACTCACGCAGGGCATTCTGCAGTTTGCGGCGGCCTTGCTGCTGCTGTTCCAACTGGTCGCACAAGGCCATCAGCTCATCGACTTTGGCAACAATGCGAGATTGTTCTTTAGTAGGCGGCAGCGGAAAGGCTCGAGTCGCAAAGTAATCCGTGGGCACGCGCTTCTGGCCAGCGGTTCCAGTCATGTTTTTCTCGCCTTCGACCGTGAACAGTGGAGACCGCAGAAACAGGTAGACATAGCTTGGCAAAACGCCTGTATGGATGGGCCGGAATACTTGAAGTTCGGTTGTTCCAGCGTAAGCGTTCATTCCAGGACGCCCTGCCA
>NZ_NHOU01000070.1 GCF_002179555.1 Salinicola salarius
TTGACCTTGAACCAAGTTTGGTCCGCTTTTCTTCTTACGCTTTCGGGTGTGAGAGAAGTAAGGACTATCGAACTTCAACTGAAGAGTTTGATCATGGCTCAGATTGAACGCTGGCGGCAGGCCTAACACATGCAAGTCGAGCGGCAGCACGGGGAGCTTGCTCCCTGGTGGCGAGCGGCGGACGGGTGAGTAATGCATAGGAATCTGCCCGGTAGTGGGGGATAACGTGGGGAAACCCACGCTAATACCGCATACGTCCTACGGGAGAAAGCAGGGGATCTTCGGACCTTGCGCTATCGGATGAGCCTATGTCGGATTAGCTAGTTGGTAAGGTAACGGCTTACCAAGGCGACGATCCGTAGCTGGTCTGAGAGGATGATCAGCCACACTGGGACTGAGACACGGCCCAGACTCCTACGGGAGGCAGCAGTGGGGAATATTGGACAATGGGCGAAAGCCTGATCCAGCCATGCCGCGTGTGTGAAGAAGGCTTTCGGGTTGTAAAGCACTTTCAGCGAGGAAGAAAGCCTCTGGGTTAATACTTCAGAGGAAGGACATCACTCGCAGAAGAAGCACCGGCTAACTCCGTGCCAGCAGCCGCGGTAATACGGAGGGTGCGAGCGTTAATCGGAATTACTGGGCGTAAAGCGCGCGTAGGTGGCTTGGCACGCCGGTTGTGAAAGCCCCGGGCTCAACCTGGGAACGGCATCCGGAACGGCCAGGCTAGAGTGCAGGAGAGGAAGGTAGAATTCCCGGTGTAGCGGTGAAATGCGTAGAGATCGGGAGGAATACCAGTGGCGAAGGCGGCCTTCTGGCCTGACACTGACACTGAGGTGCGAAAGCGTGGGTAGCAAACAGGATTAGATACCCTGGTAGTCCACGCCGTAAACGATGTCGACTAGCCGTTGGGACCTTTAAGGACTTAGTGGCGCAGTTAACGCGATAAGTCGACCGCCTGGGGAGTACGGCCGCAAGGTTAAAACTCAAATGAATTGACGGGGGCCCGCACAAGCGGTGGAGCATGTGGTTTAATTCGATGCAACGCGAAGAACCTTACCTACCCTTGACATCCAGAGAAGTTGGCAGAGATGCCTTCGTGCCTTCGGGAACTCTGAGACAGGTGCTGCATGGCTGTCGTCAGCTCGTGTTGTGAAATGTTGGGTTAAGTCCCGTAACGAGCGCAACCCTTGTCCTTATTTGCCAGCGAGTAATGTCGGGAACTCTAAGGAGACTGCCGGTGACAAACCGGAGGAAGGTGGGGACGACGTCAAGTCATCATGGCCCTTACGGGTAGGGCTACACACGTGCTACAATGGCCGGTACAAAGGGTTGCGAGACCGCGAGGTGGAGCGAATCCCAGAAAGCCGGCCTCAGTCCGGATCGGAGTCTGCAACTCGACTCCGTGAAGTCGGAATCGCTAGTAATCGTGAATCAGAATGTCACGGTGAATACGTTCCCGGGCCTTGTACACACCGCCCGTCACACCATGGGAGTGGACTGCACCAGAAGTGGTTAGCTTAACCTTCGGGAGAGCGATCACCACGGTGTGGTTCATGACTGGGGTGAAGTCGTAACAAGGTAGCCGTAGGGGAACCTGCGGCTGGATCACCTCCTTAAACGATTAGCTTAGCGTGGTTCAAGCGCTCACAATCAATTACCTGATCGGCCAGAGCAAGACTGTTTGGGTCTGTAGCTCAGTTGGTTAGAGCGCACCCCTGATAAGGGTGAGGTCGGCAGTTCGAGTCTGCCCAGACCCACCAAATTTTACCGAATACGGCGTTGCTTTTTCCCTCGTGTAGCAGGCTACACGTCGGTCAAAAGCGCCTTGTCTTCGACAAAATTGCATTTATCGGGGCCTTAGCTCAGCTGGGAGAGCGCCNATCCAGTTCCACGTTATTTCGTGACTCGCATAGCAGGCTATGCGTCGCCCCGAAATGCCTCGATCTGAATAAAATTAAACAGATCAAATAAAAGAGAAAGTCTTCTTGGTTCTTTTTACGATCTGTCTATCCGGGGCCTTAGCTCAGCTGGGAGAGCGCCTGCCTTGCACGCAGGAGGTCAGCGGTTCGATCCCGCTAGGCTCCACCACTCTCTCGCGACAACCGAGAGACAAGCACAACCCGACAGTCTGACCATAAGTTTTAAGCTATACGCTTGACGTGACGATGAAACACTCGTGACAGCAAGCTTACAGCTTAGAGCTTATCGCTCTAAACGCTCTTTAACAATTTGGATCATGCTGACAGTTCTTCTCTCTAGAGAAGAGCAAAACGAGATACGTCTCAAGCGTATCCGGCAATTGTCGAATGATTAATCACTGACCAGACTCCTTCGGGTTATATGGTCAAGCGATTAAGCGCACACGGTGGATGCCTTGGCAGCCAGAGGCGATGAAGGACGTTGTAGCCTGCGATAAGGTTCGGTGAGGTGGCAAACAACCTGCGACCCGGACATTTCCGAATGGGGAAACCCATCCAGCACAAGCTGGATATCCCACACTGAATCCATAGGTGTTGGGAAGCGAACCGGGAGAACTGAAACATCTAAGTACCCCGAGGAAAAGAAATCAACCGAGATTCCCCCAGTAGCGGCGAGCGAACGGGGAGTAGCCCTTAAGCATGTGACTGGTTAGACGAACGCGCCTGGAAAGGCCGGCCATAGTGGGTGATAGCCCCGTAGTCGAAAACCTGAATGTGTGAAATCGAGTAGGTCGGGGCACGTGAAACCCTGACTGAACATGGGGGGACCATCCTCCAAGGCTAAATACTCCTGGCTGACCGATAGTGAACCAGTACCGTGAGGGAAAGGCGAAAAGAACCCCGGAGAGGGGAGTGAAATAGATCCTGAAACCGTGTGCGTACAAGCAGTGGGAGCAGACGCGTTCTGTGACCGCGTACCTTTTGTATAATGGGTCAGCGACTTATATTCAGTGGCGAGCTTAACCGTATAGGGGAGGCGTAGAGAAATCGAGTCTTAACTGGGCGACCAGTCGCTGGATATAGACCCGAAACCGGGCGATCTATCCATGGCCAGGGTGAAGGTTGAGTAACATCAACTGGAGGCCCGAACCCAAGTATGTTGAAAAATGCTGGGATGAGCTGTGGATCGGAGTGAAAGGCTAATCAAGCTCGGAGATAGCTGGTTCTCCTCGAAAGCTATTTAGGTAGCGCCTCACGTATTACCGCCGGGGGTAGAGCACTGTTTCGGCTAGGGGCCCATCCCGGGTTACCAACCCGAGGCAAACTCCGAATACCGGTGAGTAGAGCGTGGGAGACACACGGCGGGTGCTAACGTCCGTCGTGAAAAGGGAAACAACCCAGACCGTCAGCTAAGGCCCCCAAATTCTGGTTAAGTGGGAAACGATGTGGGAAGGCATAGACAGCTAGGAGGTTGGCTTAGAAGCAGCCATCCTTTAAAGAAAGCGTAATAGCTCACTAGTCGAGTCGGCCTGCGCGGAAGATGTAACGGGGCTCAAACCAGATGCCGAAGCTACGGGTTCATCCTTATGGATGAGCGGTAGAGGAGCGTCGTGTAAGTCTGTGAAGGTGTGTTGAGAAGCATGCTGGAGATATCACGAGTGCGAATGCTGACATGAGTAACGACAAGGGGAGTGAAAAACTCCCCCGCCGGAAGACCAAGGTTTTCTGTTCTATGCTAATCAGAGCAGAGTGAGTCGGCCCCTAAGGCGAGGCTGAAAAGCGTAGTCGATGGGAAACGGGTTAATATTCCCGTACCGGATGTGATTGCGATGGGGGGACGAAGAAGGCTAGGTGAGCCAGGCGTTGGTTGTCCTGGTGAAAGTCAGTAGGCTGAGGACTTAGGCAAATCCGGGTCCTTTAGGCCGAGAGACGAGACGAACGGACTACGGTCCGGAAGTCATCGATGCCACGCTTCCAGGAAAAGCCTCTAAGCTTCAGATCACATGCGACCGTACCCCAAACCGACACAGGTGGTCAGGGTGAGAATCCCAAGGCGCTTGAGAGAACTCGGGTGAAGGAACTAGGCAAAATGGCACCGTAACTTCGGGAGAAGGTGCGCCGGCTTAGGGTGAAGGACCTCGCGTCCCGAGCTTGAACCGGTCGAAGATACCAGGTGGCTGCAACTGTTTATTAAAAACACAGCACTCTGCTAACGCGTAAGCGGACGTATAGGGTGTGACGCCTGCCCGGTGCCGGAAGGTTAATTGATGGTGTTAGCCGTAAGGCGAAGCTCTTGATCGAAGCCCCGGTAAACGGCGGCCGTAACTATAACGGTCCTAAGGTAGCGAAATTCCTTGTCGGGTAAGTTCCGACCTGCACGAATGGCGTAATGATGGCCACGCTGTCTCCACCCGAGACTCAGTGAAATTGAAATCGCAGTGAAGATGCTGTGTACCCGCGGCTAGACGGAAAGACCCCGTGAACCTTTACTATAGCTTCACACTGGACGCTGATGTTGCTTGTGTAGGATAGCTGGGAGGCTTGGAAACC
>NZ_NHOU01000071.1 GCF_002179555.1 Salinicola salarius
GGACGATCTCGATCGTACGCGCTGATAGACCTGTTGAGTGAGCATGAGCCCGTGGAAATGGTCTGTAGCGTCTTTGATATCGCGCGTTCGAGTTATTACGAACATCGCCTTCAGCGATCTCGCATCGATCGAGCGGTTGAAACTGCGCGCAACCGTCAGTGAACTGTTCAACCAGAGCCGGCGTTCCGCTGGTAGCCGAACGATCATGATGCAGATGCGAGACTCCGGATTCGACGTGGGACGGTTCAAGGTCCGACGCCTGATGCAGGAGCTGGGCCTCGAGAGCCAACAGCCACGGCCGTCGGCCTACAGAAAGGCACTGGTCGAGCGGCCTGATATTCCCAACCGCCTGAACCGTCAGTTTACCGCCGACGCGCCCAACCTGGTGTGGTGTGGCGATATCACCTACGTCTGGGTACAGAATTGTTGGCACTATCTGGCAGCGACGTTGGATCTGTATGCACGACGTGTCGTCGGGTGGGCATTGTCCGATCGCCCCGATGCCGCACTGGTCATCAAGGCGCTGGACAGGGCATTCGAGCAGCGAGGCAGGCCGATGGGACTTTTGTTCCATTCAGACCAAGGCGTCCAGTATGCGAGCCGGACCTTCCGTCAGCGACTGTGGCGCTATCGGATACAGCAGAGCATGAACCGACGAGGCAATTGTTGGGATAACGCGCCGATGGAGCGATTGTTCCGCAGCTACAAAAGCGAGTGGATGCCATCGACGGGTTATTTGTCGATCCATGAAGCTTTACGGGATATCAGCTTTTATCTGATGGAGCGCTACAACCGGCAGCGGCCTCATCAGTACAACGGCGGCGTGTCACCCGCTCAAGCTGAAGGAACACTCAATTCACTGTCCGGAATTAGTTGACCACTACATGCAATCAGGCGCCTCTCGTAGTGAGGGCGCCTTTTTACTTTCGTGTCCGCAGGAAGTTCAGAGCCAGCTGATCACCTTATTTTGGTCGGCTGCCTCGCCGAAATCGGAGCAGCGCTTGGCCAGATCCAGATCCTGTGCGAAGGACATCGTGCAGCGCACCAGGGCCTGGGCTTCGATGAAGGTGAGTTTGTGGCGTTTGGCCAGGTAATATTCTACAGGCAGCATTTCGGGGGACATGCCGAGATCCTGGTGCATGGCGCCGATCAGGTCACCGACCATCTTGGCATCGTTCTGTTTATTGGCGAAATTGAGCAAGTGTCGATAGTTGAAAGTGGTTCGATAATCACTGTCTAGAGTCTTGATAAAATACGCTTGAGCCTCGCTGCCATTGCCCAGCAGGGCGTTGGCTTGGGCCAGTTGGTTGTAGACATAGGCGTTGTGCTGCAGGGTGGCGGGAATTTCTCGGGCTTCCACTAGGGAAAGACCTTTTCTCAAACGCTGTTCATTGCTGATATTTAGTGCTGTCAGGCCGTAGAGATAATTGATCGAGTCGAAGCGCGGGGGCGTACTGCCCGCACGTAGCCGGCGGGCATCGTCGGGTAGCTCCCAGATGCGTTCGTTGACTGCGGTGAAGCGGGCTTCCTTATCTTGGTAAACGCTTTCGCGCGAGCCGAGCAGCCCGGCGGTGCACTCGGCGAAGTCGACGTTGTATGTGTTGTCACCGGTGCCGGTAATGCAACCGGACGTGCTGGTATCACGGCTGGTCAGGGCGCTTTCCGAGAACTCGCCCACTCGGCGAATGGCATACTTGAGCCCTTCCTGAGAGTAACCGGCCTTGGCCAGCAGGTTCACGGCGAACGCATCCGAGCGTATTTCTTGCTCGGCACTCCAGCGGTTGTAGATTAGACCGTTGGCCGCTTCCTTCGCCGCGTCACCCAGCAAAAGGCTGTATCCATTGCCTGCGGCGATGCCGCCTGCGCGGACGGCGGTGATCAGGGCATTCTGGAAGATCGATTTGGTGCTGTCGCTATTGACGACATGCGAAAGCTCATGGGCGAGCAGGGCGGCGATTTCATCTTCTGATTCGGCCTGGGCGACAACGCCGGCGCTTAATATGATGGTATGGGGCGATGGCGTATAGGCTTCGTAGTTGGGAGTGGCATCGACGAATACTTGGCAGTTGCAAGGTTCGCCCTGGGCGGCCTCAAGCCTGGTCAGTATACCATTGAGGTAATCCAGTAACGCTGGGTCACTGACCAGAACCCGATTCATGCGGTGTACGGATTGAAGGTCGGTCTTGCTGACTTGGTAGCCGGCACCCTTCAGCTCGCTTTCACCTGTTTGCAAGGCGCTGCATCCACCCAGCAGCAGGCCGAGCAGCGTGACGGTGATGCTCTTGCGTAGTGTCAGCATGACTCACCCGCTCCCTTGACGCTGGCTGAACGTGCATCCGAGGACATCGATAGCGTAAGTTTGCCGCATGTACGGGTCACCAACGATTCGTCCTCAAGCACGACATCCGAGCGTGCGATACGGTATTCGTTGCCTCCGGTCGCGAAGACTAGCTCGCGAGACGAATTCGGCATGCTGTGTGCCTCTAGGGGTAGCGTCAGACCGCTGATCTTTCCGATTAGCAGCCATTCCTGGGTCGCGATATTCTGTACTTCGGTAAAGTCGGGGCTCATGATCTCGATGATACGAGCCGATTCAGCCCAGACACTGCTGCATAGACTCAGCAGTAGGGCGGCACCCATTCCCTTGACGATCATTCTGTTTCTCCTTGTTGCATGGGATCCGCTTCGAGGCGAAGCACGACTTCACGAAGCAGAGGAAGAAGGGCGACCAGCGACAGCCAACCCTCCGGAACAATGCGCATCAGGTTGTGGAATACCACTTGTATAACCACCACCGACAGCCCGATTACCAACCACCAGAAAAGGATGTGATGCATGCGCCGCGGTGTACGGCGTCGCTTAGCGAATCGCTTGGCTTGCCACATGAAGTAAATGACGCACAGGCACCAGGCGAGCAAGCCGTAGTAGGTCAGGTCTTTCAGCCAATAGTAGCCAGCGTCTAGGCGCCACAGATTCTCGAAGGCGAAAGCATGCAGAAAGATGCCGGGAAGCTTGTCGTATACGGGTGTCTGCACATAGTCGTGCATGCTGGGCATTTTGACGCCCACCATGACGACATAGGGGATATCAGGATCAAGCCCGGGCGGGCGCAGTGTCCTTGGTTCCTTGTCGGCATAGAATTGGGCTGCGTTGACCACATGCATCGGCAAGCAGTCCGTAGAGATATAATCGGGCTCTATCTGGCCGAACATCCCTTGCATGACGCCTTCGATGAAGCGCCGCGTGACGACCCAAGCACGCTGACCATAATCGACAGGTATGCACGCTTGCGATTCCTTGACTGACCAGTGCACGGCCGTGGGGGGGAGGGAGCCAGTCGCAGGACGATGGCGAGGCCCTGCACCAGGTTTCATAAAGACTGACCGCGGGAGTCGGGGTGCGAGTAGATGCGGCCGGCGCACTTGCTTTCACAGGCTCGTCATTCAGGGCTGCTGCCAGCGGATAGAAATCACCGAACCCTTCCCAGGCAGTGGGTGAGAGTAGCGGCTCGCCGAGCTGCGATAGCGCCTTTTCACTCATTGGCATGGTAACGCCGCCCCCCGCAAGCACGATGGGCACGCCCTTGTCCGAGGTGTGTATGCGCTCGATGGCGCGTCCTAGCTGTAGTCTCCAGTGAGGTTGGGTACGCGGCTGGCTGGTGGTCGACCTTTGAGTGAGGTGTGGCCTCTGTGGTGATTGTAGTCGTGTAGCCATCCATGGAACGCTTTAACCCGCTCGGTTTCCGAGGCGTAGGGCCTGGCGTAGGCCCATTCTTCGAGCATCGTGCGGTTGAACCGTTCGACTTTGCCGTTGGTCTGCGGACGGTACGGCCGGGTTCGCTGGTGTTTGATGCTCTGGCCCAACGCTTCGGCAAACATCTTTGAGCGGTAACAGGAGCCGTTATCGGTCATCACGCGCTTGACCGTGACCCCCACCGAGTCAAAGTATGCTTTGGCCCGCTTCCAGAACCCGGCTGCGGTTTCCTGCTTCTCATCAGTGAGGATCTCGGTGTAGGCAAGCCGGGAATGGTCATCGACCGCGTTGTGCAGGTACGCGTAACCAGGACGCCGGTTCGCGAAGGTGCCAGCCTTGTTCTTCTTCCCTGCCGGCCGGCCAAGGACTTTATGGCCACCGCCGTCAGGAATCCGCCCAAGTTTCTTGATGTCCACGTGGATCAGGTCCCCGGGGTTGGCGTGTTCGTAACGGCGTACTGTGCGTCCCGTGGCCCGGTCCTGCCAGGTGAGCTTCGATAGCCCGTAACGCGAGAGCACACGATGAACTGTCGAGGGATGCAGGCCCAGTTTGTAACCGATACGGTCCGGCCCCCACCGGTAATTCACTCGTAGTGCGATGATCCGACGTTCACGCCGTGTCGGGTCCCGTGTGATTAACTATCCGCTTGGTAAATAAGTCAGGCCGTTTAGTC
>NZ_NHOU01000072.1 GCF_002179555.1 Salinicola salarius
CAAGACATCATTTTTCAGACAAAGCGTAGCCATAGCTATGTATGGTGCTACGATTGGTCGACTTGGAATATTCGGGGTAGATGCTACCGTCAATCAAGCTTGCTGCGTTTATTCTCAACCTACAGTGTTCGATACTCGCTTCGTTTACTACTGGCTTCGGATGCGAAAACCCATCTTAATATCACTTTCAAGCGGTGGTGGGCAGCCCAATCTCAGTCAAGACGACCTGAAAAAGTTATGGATTCCAATTCCCGATATCAGCGAGCAGCGAGCTATTGTCCAGTACTTAGATAAAGAAGTATCTCAAGTAGAGGATCGGATTGCGAAAGTTCGCTTAGTTATAGATAAGTTAAACGAATACCGCGCAGCCCTGATCACCAATGCTGTCACCGGCAAAATCGACGTACGGGACTTCTGCATACCTACTACTGAGCAAAGGGAGGTTGCCCATGGCTGATACGCCGTCCACCAATACCCACCACGAGAGCTTTGAAGGCATCCGCAGAGAGGATGAGCATGGCAACGAGTTCTGGTCAGCCAGGGAGCTGGCACCGCTCTTGGAGTACCAGCAGTGGCGAAATTTTGTTCAGGTTATTGATAAGGCGAAGCAGGCCTGCGCGAAGTCAGGAAACGAGGTTGCAGACCATTTTGCTGACGTCAGCAAAATGGTCGACATAGGCTCCGGCGCGCAACGCCCGGTACCGGATGCCCACCTGTCACGCTATGCCTGCTACCTGATCGTCCAGAACGGCGACCCTACGAAGCCGGTCATCGCCAACGGCCAGACCTACTTTGCTATCCAGACACGCCGACAGGAGCTGGAGGACAGCGAGCAGTTCACATCCCTCTCCGAGGATGAGAAGCGCCTGGCAATCCGTAAGGAGCTTATCGCCCACAACAAGTACCTGGCGGCGGCTGCCCAGGATGCTGGCGTGGAGACCCCATTGGATTACGCCATTTTTCAGGATCATGGCTACAAAGGGCTATACGGGGGGCTGGGTGCCAAGGATTTACACGCCAGAAAAGGGCTCAAAAAGAGCCACAAGATTCTGGACTACATGGGGAGCACAGAGCTCGCTGCCAATCTGTTCCGTGCCACGTAGGCAGAAGAGAAGCTTCGCCGGGACAACATTCAGGGTAAGCAGAACGCCAACAAAACCCATTTCGAGGTAGGCCAGAAGGTTCGACAAACCATTGGCGAACTGGGCGGTACCATGCCAGAAAACCTGCCCACGCCGGATAAAAGCGTCAAACAAGTAGAAAACGCTCAGAAGAAGCTGGGAAAGCAGCAGAACGACGATTCTGACCAAGAGTAGTCGCTGGAACCCAGCCAAGTTTTAAAAAGGAACATAGGTTATGCACAAAGAAATAGACTTTGAGAACGCCATAGAGCAGGCGCTGATCACCCAGGGTGGCTATCTGTCAAAAGGGGGATCCCACCAGTTTCGATGCTGAAACAGCCTTGTTCCCGGGGGATGTCGTGAGCTTTGTGCAGAAGACACAACCCAAGATCTGGGAGCGGTTGAACAACCTGGATTCGAGCAAGGCCGACAGCATGCTCTTGGATGCGCTCACCAAGGAACTGGCCGCAAAAGGCGCCCTGACCGTGCTGCGCGAGGGCTTCAAGTGCGTCGGCAAGTCGGTGAAGCTGGCTTATTTTGCTCCCAATACCAGTATTGATACCGGCGCGGCTGCACGCTACGCCGCGAACAGGCTTACCGTGGTTCGTCAGGTACATACAAAGACCGGTGCAATTCCGGACATGGTGCTTGCTGTGAACGGCCTCCCAGTTGCCACATTGGAGCTGAAAAATGCCATGTCGGCGACTGGATGGACGGTAGAAAATGCCAAGTCCCAGTACCGCTTCGAACGGAACCCCAAAGACCCGCTGTTCGCCTTCAAGAATCGCTGCCTGGTGCATTTTGCAGTAGATACCGAGCAAGCATTTATGACCACGCACCTGGAGGGTAAGGATACCTTTTTCCTGCCTTTCAACCGGGGTTTTAATCACGGCGCTGGCAACCCGCCCATGGAAGGTGAGGTTCGTACCGCCTACCTCTGGGAAGAGGTGCTGGAGCGGGACAGCCTGATGGATATCCTCGCCCGTTTTCTGCACCTTCAGGTAGAAGAGAAAACGGTCGTGACCGAAAAGGGAATCAAGCGCCACCGCAAGGAAACGCTGATTTTCCCCCGGTACCACCAACTGGATGCCGTAAGGTCTCTGACCCAGCACGCAAAAGCCAAGGGCTCCGGCCATAACTATCTCGTACAGCACTCTGCGGGTTCCGGTAAATCCAACTCCATTGCCTGGTTGGCTCATCGTTTGTCCAGTCTGCACGATGCCAACAACGAGAAAGTATTCCATTCCGTGGTGGTGATTACTGATCGCCGGGTACTCGACCAGCAATTGCAGAACACCATCTTCCAATTCGAGCACAAGTTGGGCGTTGTTCAGAAGATCGACGAGAACACTCAGCAACTGGCCAAGGCGCTGGCTGACGGCGTGCCGATCATCATTTCGACTATCCAGAAATTCCCCTTCATCAGTCAGGCCATTCGCACGCTGGAACAGAAAGGCAAAGGCATTTCAATTTCGACGGAAGGCAAACGCTTCGCGGTGATTGTGGATGAGGCTCACAGCTCGCAAAGTGGCGAAACGGCCATGGAGCTGCGGAAAATTCTCAACAAGGATGGCATCGAGTCAGCCATCGCTGAGCAGTTGCTGGACATGGAAGACGAGAGCCTTAGCGAAGAAGCCAAAAAGGAACTCATCCGTGAGCAGCTCAAACGTGCCAAACAGCCCAACCTGAGCTTTTTTGCGTTCACCGCTACCCCCAAGTTCAAGACCATGGCCGTGTTCAACGAGCCAGGACGAAACGGGGAAGCTCCGTTCCATCACTACAGTATGAGGCAGGCCATTGAAGAGGGCTTTATCCATGACGTGTTAGCCCACTACACTTGCTACAAGCGTTATTACAAGCTGATCCAGAAGGTGGAGGATGACCCTGAAGTGCCGCGCCGCAAGGCCGCGCGGGCGCTAGCTCGTTTTGTTTCCTTCCACGACTATGAGATAGCGCAGAAGGTTGAGGTGATCGTTGAGCACTTTCGCACCCATACCCGCCACAAGATCGGTGGCCGGGCAAAAGCCATGGTAGTGACCAGCTCTCGTGAACATGCGGTGCGCTACAAGCTGGGCTTTGACAAGTACATCAAATCTAAAGGCTATACGGATGTGAAGTCCCTCGTAGCCTTCTCGGGGGAGATCGCTCTCAAGGAATATGCTGACAAGACGTTTACCGAAGTCGGTATGAACGAGGGCATCAAGGAGTCTGAGCTACCGGATAAATTCAACACCGAGGAATATCAGGTGTTACTGGTCGCTGAAAAATACCAAACCGGATTTGACCAGCCACTGCTTCACAGCATGTATGTGGATAAGAAGCTGTCAGGCATTCAGGCGGTGCAAACACTGTCGCGGCTTAACCGAACGGCCAAGGGCAAGACAGATACCTTTGTTCTGGACTTCGTGAATGAGCCGGATGAAATCTACAAGGCGTTCAAACCCTATTACGAGGTGACCACCAAGGAAGAGGATACCGATCCTCAGCAGCTCAATAACCTGGCCTACACGCTGTCAACCTGGCAGATTTTCACTGAGGGCGAGGTGAGCGCTTGGTGTGAGGTCTGGTTCCGCAACCGACTCAACCCGACAGGCGGTGAGCACAAGAAGCTGAACAGTCTGATTAACCTGGCTGTCGAGCGATTTAAGAAACTGAGCGAGGAAGACCAGGCCCTGTTCAAGGGGCAGTTGGTCAGCTTCCGTAACCTGTACGGCTTCGTTGCCCAGATAATCCCGTATCAGGATTCGGACCACGAGAAGCTATACACCTATTCCCGCTTCCTACTCACCAAACTGCCTTATACCGCCGATACCCGCACGGTGCAAGTTGATGATGAGGTAGAGTTAAAGTACTACCGGCTTCAGAAAATCAGTGAAGGAGCCATCGACCTGAAAGTAGGCGAGCCGGAAGCCCTCTATGGCCCGACCGAGGTCGGCACCGGCCAGGCTGAGGAAGAGGTGCAGTTATCGACACTGGTCGATAAGCTCAATGAGCGATTTGGTACAGAGTTTACCCCGGCGGATCAGCTGTTCTTCGATCAGGTGAAGGAAACAGCCGTTTGTAGTGGTCAAGTGCTTTTGGCCACCGAG
>NZ_NHOU01000073.1 GCF_002179555.1 Salinicola salarius
ACTGCCATCCACCAGATTTGACTATAACTCGCAGACTCTGCGGGAACGTGGCAAAACCTCGACGAGGACGATAACGGGATGCACGAGAACTACATCAATGGCGAGTGGGTCGGAGCTGGCGAGGTCAACCGCAACCTGAACCCTTCCGACACGCGCGACGTGGTGGGTGAATATGCCCGCGGCGATAACGTTCAGGCACGCCAGGCGATTGATGCCGCCAGCGACGCGCTCGAAACGTGGTCTACATGGACGTCCGAGGCGCGTGCCGATGCGCTCGACCGTATCGGTAATCGTATCCTCGCCGACAAGGAGCGTCTGGGCGAGCTGCTGGCTCGTGAGGAGGGTAAGGTGCTGGCCGAGTCGATTGGCGAAGTCACCCGCGCCGGGCGTGTCTTTAAGTTCTTTGCCGGCGAGGCAATCCGCTTCGGCGGTGAATTTCTGCCCTCGGTGCGTCCTGGCGTAAGCGTCGAGGTGTCGCGAGAGCCGGTTGGGGTGGTAGGAATCATCACTCCGTGGAATTTCCCGATCGCGATTCCTGCTTGGAAGATAGCGCCGGCTCTTGCGTACGGCAACAGCGTGGTATTCAAGCCTGCCGACCTGGTGCCCGGCTGTGCCTGGGAGCTTGCCAGCATCATCAATGAGGTCGGGGGGCTGCCCGCAGGCGTTTTTAACTTGGTGATGGGGCCCGGCTCCAAGGTGGGCGATGCGTTGGTCACCTCACCGAAAGTCGATGCGATCACCTTTACCGGATCCTCGGACACAGGCAGGCAGATAGCTGTCGAATGTGCCACCCGAGGTGCCAAATTCCAACTGGAAATGGGGGGCAAGAATCCGCTGGTAGTGCTCAACGATGCCGATCTTGAACAGGCGGTCTCAACCGCCATCAATGGGGCCTTCTACTCCACCGGGCAGCGGTGCACGGGTTCGAGCCGCCTGATCGTTGAAACAGGCATCCATGACCGTTTCGTGACGCGAATGCGCGAGGCCACGCAGGCGCTGAACGTGGGCCATGCCCTTGCCCCGGGCACCCACATCGGACCGGTCGCCTCACAGGTGCAGCTGGATCAAGATCTTAGCTACATCGAGGCGGCCAAGCGTTCGGGTTGCCGACTGGAGGTCGGGGGGGAGCGGCTGACCCTGGAGACACCGGGATATTTCCTGAGGCCGGCGCTGTTCTCGCAGACACGCAACGACATGCCGATCAATCGTGAGGAGGTCTTTGGCCCCGTGGCCACGGTGATCGAAGCGGATGACTACGAGCATGCATTGGCGCTAGCGAATGACACCGTTTATGGCCTTTCATCCGGCATTTGTACCCAGTCGCTGGCGCGTGCAGCACACTTTAAGCGCCACTCTAGTGCGGGCATGGTGATGGTCAATCTGCCGACGGCAGGCGTCGATTATCACGTGCCTTTCGGAGGGCGTAAGGGATCGAGTCACGGACCGAGGGAGCAGGGCAGTTACGCCAGGGAATTTTATACCAACGTGAAGACGAGTTACACACTGGCCTAGGGAGTTTTAGGTGAAAATAACAGGAAAAACAAAGGTTTGCGCTATTATTGCAGACCCGATTCACCATGTGAAAACGCCGCAGGGCATCAACCGCCTGTGCGAGGAGGTAGGCAAGGATGCCGTCATGGTTCCGGTCCATGTCTCGAGCGAGGATCTAATTTCTGTGGTGAATGGCTTCCAGGCTATGCAGAACTTCGCGGGGTTCGTCATCACCGTACCGCACAAGACGGCCGTGGCTAAACTGTGCGACGAGCTGAGCGAGGATGCCGCACGCATTGGAGCGGTCAATGTCGTTCGACGTACTGCCGATGGCAAGCTGCTTGGCGCCATACTCGATGGTAAGGGATTCGTGGCAGGCCTGCGCGAAGAGGGCATCGAGCCCGAAGGTAGATCGGCCTATCTGGTTGGAGCGGGCGGGGCTGCTAGTGCCATTGCCTATGCCCTTGCCGAGGCCGGGGTTAGCCGGCTGACCCTGGCCAACCGCACTCAAGAAAAAGCGGAGGCGCTGAAGAAACGCCTTGGAGAGGCCTACCCGGCTCTGCCCTTGGGCCTGGGAGGGCGTGATCCTCAAGGCCACGATCTTGTCATTAATGCCACTTCGCTGGGGCTGAAGGAGGAGGATCCGCTGCCGCTGGATGTCGAGGGTCTGACCAAGGAGCAGATCGTCGCCGAGATCATCATGGATCCGGCGGAGACTTCGCTGCTGAAAGCTGCCAAGAGTAAGGGCTGCACCGTTCAGTACGGGCTACCTATGCTGAAGAGCCAACTCAAGCTCATGGCCGAGACGATGGAGCTGTGAGAATGCAGCGATCACTTGACAAGCGGGAACGGGAAGCTTGGTTCAATGGGTAAATACGATTACGTCATCGTAGGTGGTGGAACGGCGGGCTGCATACTGGCGAACCGCCTAACGGAGGGCGGCAAATATAACGTTCTGCTGCTGGAGGCTGGCGGGCCACCGCGGAGTCCTTGGATCAAGATTCCGGCGGGTTTCAGCAAGTTGTTGACCAACGAGACCTATAACTGGCGCTTCGAGTCGTGCCCTGAAGCCGGCACTAAGGAGCGGGTGATCGCCATTCCCCGCGGCAAAGGGCTGGGCGGTTCCACCCTGATCAACGGCATGATCTACGTACGTGGCCAGCCAGGCGACTACGATCGGTGGCTCGATGAAGGCGCTACCGGCTGGGGTTGGCAAAATGTCGAACCTTACTTCAGAAAGCTGGAAAACTTTGCCGAAGGCGGGCCTTCCAGGGGTAACTCGGGCCCGATGTACTTGGAGCGTGTCAAGGAGCGGTTCTCCATTTCCGATGCGTTTCTGGAGGCTGCCGCCGAGGATGGCCAGCCCTTCAACGAGGATTACAACGAAGCGGAACAGGAAGGGGTCGGCTATTACCAAGTCACTCAGCGCAACGGTCAGCGCTGGAGCGTTGTAGATGGCTACCTGAAGCCGGCGTTGGGGCGCGATAACCTGACGGTATTGACTGGCAGCCGAGTGCTGCGCATTGAGCTCGAAGGAACCCGTTGCACCGGCGTGACCTACGAGCGCGACGGAAAGCGCGAAACCGTTGCGGCGGTAGGGGAGGTCGTCCTGTGTGGGGGGACAGTACAGAATCCCCAGCTCCTTGAGCTGTCTGGCATTGGCAATCCCGACGTATTGGCTAAGGCAGGTATCGAACCCAGGATCGAGCTGGCCGGGGTCGGCGAGAACTACATCGATCACTATGCCACGCGCATGAATTGGCGCGTGCGCAATACCATTACGCTAAACGAGATATCCCGCGGGCTGCGGCTGACGAAGGAAGTGCTGAAGTACTTCACTAGCCGCAAGGGCATACTAACTCTCGGCACGGGTCTGGTTCACGGTTTTGTCAAAACACACTCTACTTTGAGCTCACCCGATGTCCAGTTCTTCTTCGTTCATGCCAGTTATGCGAATGCGGCGACTCGCGTTTTGGATCGGGAGCCTGGGATGACGATCGGCGTCACGCAGTTGCGTCCAACCTCGAAGGGTAGCATTCATGTCGAAAGTGCCGATCCGGAGGCGGCGCCGTCAATAAAGCCCAATATGCTGGCGACGAAACAGGATTGCCAAACGCTGGTGGATGGCATGAAGGCGGCCCGTAGAATAATCGAACAGCCAGCGATGCGGCACTTCGTTGAGCATGAAATGACTCCGGGAAAGGAAGTGCAATCCGACGAGGAGTGGTTGGAATTCGCCCGAGAGAATGGACAGACCATCTATCATCCGATTGGCACCTGCCGTATGGGGGGAGGCGAAGAGGCAGTCGTCACCCCGAGCTTGCAGGTCATAGGCGTGGAAAACCTCTCGATTGCCGATGCTTCCGTGATCCCCGTGATGGTGTCTGGGAATACCCAGGGAGCCGTGATGATGGTGGCTGAAAAGGCGGCCGACCTGATTCTTGATAGGGCCAAATGAGCACAAAGTATGACGAAGACTTGCTTGTGATAACTTCGTGGGATGTTACTTTCTAAATAAATAAGGTAATCCCCCGGCTTTGCC
>NZ_NHOU01000074.1 GCF_002179555.1 Salinicola salarius
GATGGATATCAAACTGCATAAGACGGCGACCTCTACACCGCGCATCCGCAAGGAGATCCAACAGGCGCCCGCCTCGGTCAGTGATAGCGAACTGGCTCGGCGTTATCATGTCTCGTGTCCCACCATTGCCCGGTGGCGTTACCGCAATACGCAACATGACCGATCCCACACGCGACACAACCTGCTCGTGACGCTATCTCCCGCTTAGGAAGAGATCGTGGTGGCCCTGCGCGAATACCTGCGTCTGAGCGTCGATGACCTGCTGGTGGTGGCCAAGGAGTTTCTTCATCCAGACCTCTCACGCTCAGCACTGCAGCGCCTTCTGAAGCGACGCGGTCTGCCCAGCCTGGCGGCTCTGGAAAAGCAGGAGAAAGCGGCGCAGCAAACGTCCCATAAGCCCTTCAAGGCCTATGAGCCGGGATATGTCCATGTCGACGTCAAGCATCTGCCTCAGGTGCCCGATGAGGACCACAAGCGCTATCTCTTCGTGGCGAACGATCGAGCCACTCGCAGGGTCTTGGAGGTCCGCCAACATCAGTCCGCGCAGGATGCCGATGTCTTCTGCAGCACGTTCGTGAGCGGGCGCCGTTCAGGATCAGGACCCTGCTGACGGACAACGGCAAGACCTTTACCGACCGCTTCGCCGCCGGAGGCGAGAGAGTGCCCAGCGGCAGGCACCGGGTAGATCGGTTCTGTCGCCAGCATGGCATCGAACATCGGCTGATCCCGCCTTACCGGCCGCAGACCAATGGCATGGTCGAGCGTTTCAACGGCCGCGTGAGCGATGTGCTTAACACACATCGATTCGACTCGCGGGCGGATCTGGAGACCACGCTCAAACGCTATAACTGGCTCTACAACCACCATATCAATCACAGAGGGCCTTGCACCATCAAACACCAATCGGTGCAATGAAGCAGTGGCAGAAGGACCGGCCCGAGTTATTCTGGAAACGCGTAATCAATCACCCGGGACCCGACAGGTAGGCATTCGACAAGCAACTCCAAGCACTTCAGAACACACTACACCTTTGGTCTTGCCGGCAGGTTATTGCTTGACGCCTCGCTGGGCATGATTTTACTTTTTAGGTAATGCGAAACTGTGTTCCTCATTGCGAAAGCTGGTAAAGGTGACGCTATGAAGTACTCGTCGCGGTCAAACGCGTCATTGACTACAACGTCAAGATCCGCGTCAAGCCGGATCACTCCGACGTCGACCTGGCCAACGTCAAGATGGCCATGAACCCGTTCTGTGAGATCGCCGTGGAAGAGGCGGTGCGGCTGAAGGAGAAAGGTATCGCCACGGAAGTCGTCGCGGTGACCGTCGGGCCCAAGGCCGCTCAGAAGCAGCTGCGTACCGCGCTGGCGCTGGGTGCCGATCGCGCCATTCATGTCGCCCCTGTCAACGCCGACTGAAAAGTGACCCCCTTTGGCTCTGAATCGCCGAAGTAATATTGACCCCCTGGGCCCGTCGGTTATTCGGCTATCGTTGCCGAAGGAGTGGTGCCGGCTCTGCGCTTGTCCTTGAGTCGGTAGCTCTCGCCGGTGATCTGCACGATGTGGGCGTGGTGCAAGAGCCGATCCAGCATCGCGGCCGTCAGCGTCTGGTCGTCGGCAAAGGTCCCGGCCCATTGCGTGAACGGCAGGTTGCTGGTCAGAATCATGCTGCCACGCTCGTAGCGCTTGGCAACGACGTTGAAGAACAGGTTCGCCTCGTCGCGCCCGAAGGGCAGGTAGCCGATCTCATCGATCACCAACAGGCGCGGCCCCATCACCACACGGTTGAAGTACTCCCTGAGCCGCTCCTGGCGGTGGGCCGCCGTGAGCTGCAGCATCAGGTCGGCCGCGCTGACGAAGCGTGTCTTGATCCCCGCCATGACGGCGCGGTAGGCCAACGCAATCGCCAGGTGGCTCTTGCCCACGCCGCTGGGGCCAAGCAGGACGATGTTCTCCGCGCGCTCGATGAAGCTGAGTGCCGCCAGTTCCTGAAGCTGCGCACGCGGGGCTCCCGAGGCGAAGGCGAAGTCGTAGTGCTCCAGCGTCTTCACCGCCGGGAAGGCGGCCATCTTCAACAGCGTCTGGCGCGAACGCTCGGCCCGGGCATCGGCTTCGGCGCTCAGCAACGTCTCGAGAAAGTCGGCAAAGCTCGCCTCGCCGTTGGCCGCCCGCTGCGCGAGGTGCGACCAATCGCTGCCGATGCGTTCGAGCTTGAGACCCTGGCACAGCTCGCTGATGCGGTCGTGCTGCAAGTTCATGGGCTGGCCTCCAACAGCTGGTCATACACCGACAAGGGATGCTGTAGGCTCTCATGCGGTAGCGCGCGCCCTGACCGCAACGCCGGGACCGGAACGATGCTGGTGGCCGTCGCCGGCAGCGGTAACAGGACCCCGCGCTCCTCGGCCAGTCGCATCGCCGGCGGCACGCCGGTGGTGCCATGCACCCGCTGATGGGCGATCTCATCGAGCCAGCGGCCGATGTGGGCATTGGCCGTCGGCACGTCCAGGATCAATCCGGCGCTCTTGAGCGTGGCGGCCAACGGCGTGATGAAGCTGCCCTTGAGGTAGCCGTTGAAGCGCTCGACCTTGCCCTTGGTCTTGGCCCGGTAGGGGCGACAGACCCGAGGGCGAAAGCCGTACTCCTCGGCCAGCGCCGCCAGGGCCGGATGCCAGCGATGCCGGCCGTCACCGTAGGCGTCGCGCTCGGTAATGATGGTGCCGGCGTTATCGAACAGCGCCTCTTCGGGGACGCCGCCAAAATAGACAAACGCCTCTCGCAGGCCAGTCAACCACGCCTCGCTGTCCTCGCGTGTCGAGAAGCGCACGAAGGTCGCTCGGCTGTAGCCGAGTGTCGCAACGAAGGCCTTGAGCGGCTCGCGACCGCGACGGATCGTGGTGAAGTCGACCTGCAACTGCTTGCCCGGCGGCGTCTCGAAGCGCACGACCGGGTCCTCCGGTCGGCCCTTGAAGGGCGCCAGATAAGCCTTTAGCTGGCTGATGCCGCCGGCGTAGCCTTGCGCCTGAATCTCACGCATCAGCACGGTCGCCGGAATCCAGTGCGGGCGGGCCGCTGCGATACGTCCCTGAAGATAGGGCTTGAAGGCGTCGAGCTTGCCGGGTCGCGGCGCTCGCGCCTTATAGCGTGGCAAGTCCTTCTCGCCCCGCAGGTACTTGCGGACGGTATTGCGCGAGAGCCCCAGCTCCCGGGCGATCGCCTTGATGCCATGCCCCTGACGGGCCAACACTTTGATCTCCACTGACTGCTCCTGGGTCAACATCTCGGCGGCTCAAAAGCCACCATCTTCGCCCAGAGGGGTCAAATTTACCTCGGCGTCAGGGGGTCAGCTTTACATTGGCGATGACAAGTAGGCGGCCCAACACTCCAGAAGCCGGCATCGATATCGCCATCGCGAATCGCGTCTGCAGTCTCGTTGAAATTGAGACGCCGCGCCTCGATATCATCGGAGGAGATTCCGTTGGCTTCGAGCACTGCCAGGGTGTTGAGTTCAGTACCGCTACCGGGCGCCCCTATGGAAACCGTCTTCCCCTTGAGATTCTGTAGGGATTCGATGTTGGAATCCGCCAAGGTTACGATCTGTAAGGCGTTGGGATATATCGAAGCTAGGGCACGAATGTTCTCGAGCTGGCGTCCCTCGAAGTCACCGGTGCCGTTGTAGGCCTGATAGACCGTATCTGCCAGAGCTGTAGCGATATCGGAATCGCCGCCACACCAGCCCCATGTTTTCTACCGAGGCGCCAGTGACTTCGGCGACGGCGTCATAGCCCTCAACATATTGGTTGATCAATTCGGCCAAGCCGCCGCCATAGGGGTAATATGTGCCGCCGGTACCGCCTGTGGCGATCGACAGCTGCTGTTGAGCGATAGCAGCGGGTGCTGCAAACAGCAGCGATGCTGCTAGAGCATATCTAAGGGTTTGTATCCTTTCTCCGTCCCGATTCTGAAGTGGACCCTATCCATTGGTCCACCT
>NZ_NHOU01000075.1 GCF_002179555.1 Salinicola salarius
CGAGCTTCGAGCTTCGAGCTTCGAGCTTCGACTAGCGCCGGCTTTGGGGCGCTGTACAAAGCAGCTTCGAGCGAAGGAATTGCGAACCTCGGACGTTGGCCGATGATTTCCTCCGCGGCTCGCGCCGGTTTTCCGTTTTTGACCTTCAGCTCGCAGCTCATAGCCCGTGGCCCGTCGCTGATGTCAGAACACCGAGGCGAACGGCCCCATCTCGACCTGCACCGACTTCGTCTGGGTATAGTGCGCCAGCGTCTCGATGCCGTTCTCGCGGCCGATGCCGGACTGCTTGTAGCCGCCCACCGGCATCTCGGCGGGGGAGTCGCCCCAGGTGTTGATCCAGCAGATGCCGGCCTCGATCCGGTGGATGACCCGGTGAGCGCGGTTGAGCCCTTCGGTGAACAGGCCGGCCGCCAGGCCGTACTCGGTATCGTTGGCGCGGCGAATCACCTCTTCCTCGTCGTCGAAGGAGAGGATCGCCATGATCGGCCCGAAGATCTCCTCGCGGACGATGCGCATCTCGTCCTGGCAGTCGGTATAGACAGTCGGGGCGACCCAGGCGCCGCCGGCAAAATCGCCATCGGTCATGCGGTTGCCGCCCACCAGCAGGCGAGCGCCGTCCTGCTTGGCGGTCTCCAGGTAGCCGGAGACCTTCTCCAGATGCTCGAAGCTGACCAGTGGGCCGAAGTTGGTCTCCGGATTCAGCGGGTCGCCGGCCTTGATGCGGTTGACGCGCTCGACGATCTTGGCTTCGAACGCTTCCTTGACCGCGCTGTGCACGAATACGCGGGTGCCGTTGGTGCAGACCTGACCACTGGAGTAGAAGTTGGCCATCATGGCGCCGTCGGCGGCACGATCGAGATCGGCATCGTCGAAGACGATCAGCGGCGACTTGCCGCCAAGCTCCATGGTGACTTGCTTCAGCGTGGAGCTGGCCGCAGCGGACATGACCTTCTTGCCGGTGCCCACTTCGCCGGTGAAGGTGATCTTGGCCAGGCCCGGATGCTCGGTGAGCATGGCGCCGACACTACCGTCGCCGTGAACGACGTTGAACACGCCGTCCGGCAGGCCGGCTTCGGTGAAGATTTCCGCCAGTTTCATCGCGGTCAACGGCGTCACTTCGCTCGGCTTGAACACCACCGCGTTGCCCGCGGCCAGGGCCGGGGCGGCTTTCCAGCAGGCGATCTGGATCGGGTAGTTCCACGCGCCGATGGCGCCGATGACGCCCAGCGGCTCGCGGCGGGTGTAGACGAACGAGTCTTCGCGCAGCGGGATCTGCGTTCCCTCGATGCTCGGCGCCAGCCCGGCGAAGTACTCCAGCGCGTCCGCTCCGGTCACGATGTCGACGCTGGCCGTCTCGCTGATCGGCTTGCCGGTGTTCAACGTCTCCAGCTCGGCCAGCTCGTCGTTGCGCTCACGCAGCAGGGCGACCGCCTTGTGCAGGATTCGCGCACGCTCCATTCCGGTCATCGCCGCCCACTGGCGCTGGGCGCGCTGGGCGCTGTCGATCGCCTTATCGACATCGGCCGCCGTTGCCTGCTGGACGCTGGCAATGATCTCGCCATTCGCCGGATTGACGGCGTCGAAGGTTTCGTTGCCACTGGCCGGCGTGTGGCGACCGTCGATGTAAAGTGTCTGCGTTTCGAGTCGTGCCATGATGACTCTCCCTTCGGATGGCGAATGAAATAGCGTTGCTGAGGGGCGCCGCTTCAAGCGTAGTCGTTGGCGCGCGTCCGGGTGTGCCTTGCGGCGTCGAGCTGCACCCGAACGTAGTCGTAGGCCAGTTGACGGGCGCGCTCCACGTTGAGTCCTTCCTGCGCCAGGGCGCCGCGCAGCCACAGGCCGTCGATCAGCGCCGCCAGGCCTCGTGCGGCATCTCTCGCTTCCTGCTTGGGCAGCACGCGTCGGAACTGGCAGCTCAGGTTGGAGTAGAGCCGGCGATCGTTGACGCGCTGCAGCCGCTGAAGCGGGCGGTGATGCATGCTGCTGGCCCAGAACGCCAGCCAGGTCTTCATGACCGAGCGGCTGGTCTGGCTGCGATCGAAGTTGCCGTCGATGATGGCGCGCAGATGGGCTTCCGGGGGCGCATTGCCCAGCGCCGTGCGGCGCTCCAGCACCGCCGTGCCCAGATCGCTCAGCACGTGGCGCATGGTGGCTTCCAGCAGCCCGTCCTTGCCGGCGAAGTAGTGGCTGATGATGCCGGTAGAGACGCCCGCGCGCTTGGCGATGCGCGCGATGGTGGCGTCGGCCAGCCCTAGCTCGTCGATTGCTTCCAGCGTTGCCTGAATCAATTGTCGGCGACGAATGGGCTGCATACCCAGTTTCGGCACGGCGCTCCTCCTGAATCGGGGCTGAGGGGATGAAAGTCTGCGAGTCGCCCGCTTCAGGCGTCGTCCGAAGGCGGCTCGAACAGGGCGCTGAACAACCTAGCGCCCATCCATTCCGCGCTCATCAACTTCGCTTTCATCCTCAGCGAGCCACCATTATGGGAATTTTTTATTGAACGGTCAATCAATAAAAACTAGTGTATTGTGCCATCGAATGAAAAATTCGGCATTCGATAAGCAGTAATTATTGATAACCTACAAGACGATCAGGGAGTGCAAGCATGAAATACTCGACCATCCTCTGGACCCTGGCCGGCGCCGGCCTGGCGGCAGTACCGATGGCGCAGGCACAGGCGCAGGAACCCGAAAGCTGCCAGACGGTCCGCTTTGCCGAGGTGGGCTGGACCGATATTCAGGCAACCACTGCACTGGCCAGCGTCGTGCTCGAAGGGCTCGGCTATGAAGCGACTTCCGATACCGTCTCCGTGCCAGTGGCCTATGCGGGCATGAAGAACGGCGACTTCGACGTCTTCCTGGGTAACTGGATGCCGTCGATGAAGTCGATCAGCGATCCCTACATCGAGAAAGGTCAGGTCGATCGCCCCCGCCCGAATCTCGAAGGGGCCAAGTACACCCTGGCCGTACCGCAATACATCATCGACGCTGGCGTGACCTCGGTCGCCGACCTGGACGAGCATGCGGACCAGTTCGGCCACAAGCTGTTCGGCATCGAAGCGGGCAACGACGGCAACCTGATCATCCAGCAGATGATCGATGACGATGCGTTCGGCCTGGGCGACTGGGAGCTGGTCGACTCCAGCGAAGCCGGCATGCTGGCCGAGGTCAAGGCGCGCACCCAGAGCGAGGACTGGATGGTATTCCTGGGCTGGGCTCCGCACCCGATGAACACCAACTTCGACATCGGCTACCTGTCCGGCGCGGACGACTACTTCGGCCCGGATTACGGCGGGGCGACCGTCTACACCAATACCCGCGCCGGCTACATCGATGAGTGCGGCAACGTTGGCCAGTTCCTCCAGAATCTGAGCTTCACGCTGGATATGGAGAACGAGGTGATGGGCAGCATCATGGATGACGGCGAAGACGAGAAAGACGCCGCTCGCGCCTGGCTCAAGGCCCATCCCGAAACGCTGGATGGATGGCTCGAAGGCGTGAAGACGGCCGACGGCGAACCGGGCTTGCCGGCAGTCAAGCAGGCGCTGGATATCTGACGACGCCGGGGGCGGCGCGAAAGGAGAGGTGACGCAGAAATTCGCCTCGATTTTCACTGCGGGCTTGTCCTTCGGCGAGCTCGCAGGTATAGTCCGCCCCCGTTGTCACTCGGCAACGTCTGCAGTATGCAAGTGACATCGTTGGCTACGTAGCTCAGCTGGTTAGAGCACATC
>NZ_NHOU01000076.1 GCF_002179555.1 Salinicola salarius
CAATCACCCGGGACCTGACACATAACCCTTATTGACCCGCGCGAGGTGGGAAATCTCGACCGATCCCTGGCTGTCGAGGCGTCCGGCTATGGTCGCGGCGATGTGAGCATCACGTTGAGCCTCGGAATAGGCCTGACCACCGAAGATCATGCCGGCAACGGCGAAAATGGCGACAACGGGAATCCATAGGTTATGCATAGCGGGTCCATTAGAGGATATATAGGTGCATGAGGTCGGCAGGAAAATTGCTAGCTTGGATAGAAATTGTTGCCTCACCAAATTTCAGCCCGGGGTGTTTTTTCCATCTTTGGTCATCTGTGTTTCGTACTCCACTCCATGCTTATGTAGATAATCACGTATCAGCTGCCGGACAACTTGCGAAGGAGTCAGATCCTGTAAAGCGCATAGCTGCTCAAAAGCTTGTTTCTTTTTGGGGTCTATGAGCAGCGTGAGGCGAGCAGTTTTCTTTTCCATTGGCATTCCCCTCATGACATTAACATCTGATGTTAATGTTGCTGTTCTCATATCGCAATGCCTTAACATCATTCTCTCTGAAAATATGGCATCGTTCGGTTGCCGTACATTATAACAGTATGTTAATGTCATTAACATGTTTTCTGCTCCTTACGCCAAATGCTCCGGTCGACGCTGCCATGGCGAGGGTGCATTGCAGCGAGGGCTATCGTATGTCGCGCCAACGGTTTTCAGTTAAGCTGCCCAGCATCTCCACAGGTCTTCGCGCTGCATGGCGGGAAGGTTACGGTCTCTCGGATTTACGCCAAGATGTGATGGCTGGCCTCACCATCGGTACTGTGGCTGTGCCTCTGTCGATGGCATTGGCGATCGCTACGGGCGTTCCTCCTCAGCACGGCCTCTACACAGCCATTGTGGCCGGGGCCATTATCGCGCTTACCGGTGGCGCTCGTTTCAATGTCTCAGGCCCGACGGCCGCTTTTGTCGTTATTCTTTTCCCGATTGTTCAGCAGTACGGTCTCGGTGGATTGCTTATCGCCTCGATGATGGCCGGCATCATTCTGGTGGTCTTGGGGGTTACCCGAATGGGACGCCTGATCGAGTTCGTACCCTATCCCGTGGTTCTGGGCTTCACCGCGGGGATTGCGGTTGTCATCGCGGTACTGCAGGTCCCCGACTTTCTGGGGCTGAGCGTCGGGCAGCTCGGTGAGCATTTTGTCGAAAACCTGGGGCGGATCGTCACCTCGCTGCCCACTCTCAACCCTCTCGAATTCGGCATTGGGGCATTTGCTCTCATTGTCATGTTGCTATGGCCGCGATTGCACATACCCATCCCTGCCCCCCTTATCGGGTTAATCGTTGGGGCTATTGCCGCTTACGGTGCCAATCAGTGGTTTGGTAGCACGGGCGCGCCTGCCGTTGAGACGATTGCCTCTCGTTTTACTTGGGAGGCTAATGGCGAGACGGGTATTGGTATACCCCCTATAGCGCCTTCCTTCATGGCTCCTTGGCTATTACCGGGACCCTATGGAGAACCCCTTGAACTGAATTTCGAACTGATTCGCGCTCTGCTAGGGCCTGCCTTCGCCATTGCCATGCTGGGAGCCATCGAGTCACTGCTGTGCGCGGTGGTATCGGATGGCCTGACAAAGACCAAGCATGACCCCAACGCCGAGCTGATTGGCCAAGGGCTGGGCAATATCATCGCGCCACTCTTCGGCGGTATCACGGCCACGGCGGCCATTGCCCGGACAGCGACCAACATTCGAAGTGGCGCTCGTTCACCCATCGCGGCAGTGGTGCATTCGATAGTGGTGCTGTTGGCGGTCATCGCTCTCGCAGGGTTGCTGGGCCTCGTGCCCATGGCTGCCCTCGCGGCGCTGCTATTCATCATTGCCTGGAACATGAGCGAAGCGCGTCATTTCCTGCATACCATGCGGTCGGCGCCTCCTGGAGACGTAGCCATTCTTATTATCTGCTTCGGCCTGACCGTTCTGTTTGACATGGTTCTGGCCGTCGCTGTCGGCATGGGATTGGCGGCAGCACTGTTTATTCGGCGCATGGCCTTGCTGACCACAACCGATCGCATCGAGATCGAGAATAACCCTACGATCAACGGGCTGCCTCCAGAAGTGGCCGTTTACGAAATCAATGGGCCATTGTTCTTCGGGGTAGCCGAGAAAGCCCTCACATCACTGCATCTGGTCGATCGTAACGTTCAGATTGTGCTTATTGACATGCGCAACGTACCCAGCATGGATGGTACAGCCATCGTCGCACTCCAGTCGCTAATCGACGAAATGCATCGCGAGGGAATAGCGCTAATTCTGATGGGGTTGCCTACGCGGATTATCGTCAAACTGCGTCGTGCAGGCATTCGAAAGGACAAAGGAGTGCTGACGTACTGCAAAGACTGGCAGTGGGCCAAGGTCGTCGCGCTACGTTGGTATCATGAGCGAAACGAAATGGATCGCAACAAACACTGAGGTATCTCAATGAGCCAGACGATTGCAGTACTGAAAGGCGACGGCATAGGTCCCGAAATCATGGAGGCCACACTGCGCGTCCTGAGTGCGCTGGACTGCGGGCTGGATTATGAATTTCTGGATGCTGGGCTGACTGCGCTGGACAAGCATGGCCAGCCAATGCCTGATGAAACGATCGAAGCGATCAGGAGGCATCGCATAGCCCTGAAAGGCCCTTTGATGACACCTGTCGGCGGTGGGTTTACCTCCCTGAATGTCCAGTTGCGCCGTGAATTTGACCTTTATGCCAATGTTCGCCCTGCGATCAGCTTCCCTGGGACTCGCTCGCGCTATGAAAACATTGACTTGATCATGGTGCGCGAGAATACCGAGGGTGCTTATCTTTCCGATGGGCAGAGCCTCACCGATGATGGAGAGACGGCACTCTCCAGCGTCCGGGTTACCCGCAAGGGGTCCGAGCGCATCGCGCGCTATGCCTTCGAATTGGCACGTCAGCGGGGGCGGCAAAAAGTTACGGCTGTGCACAAGGCCAACATTATCAAGACCAGTTCGGGGCTATTCCTTGATGTAGCCCGTGAGGTGGCACAAGAATATACGGATATTGAATTCCAGGAAATGATTGTCGATAACGCCTGTATGCAATTGGTGATGAATCCTCATCAGTTCGACGTTATTGTCACAACCAATTTGTTTGGTGATATTCTTTCGGATCTCTGTGCCGGGCTGATCGGCGGCCTAGGGCTAGCACCGGGCGCAAACATTGGCACCGAAGCCGCTATTTTCGAAGCGGTACATGGCTCGGCTCCGGATATCGCCGGGAAGTAAGCGTTCATTCCAGGACGCCCTGCCAT
>NZ_NHOU01000077.1 GCF_002179555.1 Salinicola salarius
GCGCCTGGTCCGAATTTCGGGGACCACTTCATTCCGGCATCTGTTGTAGGTGATAATCCCAAGAGTGTCATTACTGCCGCTGTGGCGCTAAGCAAAGCTGCACGGCGCTGACAATAGAAACTAACTCATCACTATTTCTACATTTTTATCCATTGGCATCAATTATACCAACTGGGTATATATTTTTTAGCCGCCAATTTGAGTTTTTATCTGCTCTACGATGCGAGCGCCGATGGGAATCGCCGAGGTTGCCGCCGGTGACGGCGCATTGCACACGTTGACGGTACGCCGGGTGTTGACGAACAGGAAGTCGTCGACCAGCTTGCCGTCGTTGGACACCGCCTGGGCGCGCACACCGGCCGGGTAGGGCGTCAGATCGCTCTCGGTGAGGCGGGGGCAATATTTGCGCACCTCCTCCAGATAGCCCTTCTTGTACAGTGAGTTCTTCAGCTCGATCAGCCCGGGACGCAGGTTGGCCCGGAGCACCTTGCGGATGCCCGGATTGGTCAGCATCGCCAGGCTGTCGGCCAGCGACACGTCGCTTTTCCTGTAGCCCTCACGCTTCCAGGCCAGCACCGCATTGGGGCCGACCGTGACGGTGCCGTCGATCATGCGCGTCAGATGCACGCCGAGAAACGGCATCGACGGGTCGGGAATGGGGTAGATCAGGTGATTGACGATGCGATTATGTTCCGGCGGCAGCAGGTAATACTCGCCGCGGAATGGGCAGATAGTGAAGTCCGGCTCGATACCCAGCATACGCACCACCCGGTCGGCCATCAGCCCCGAGCAGGACACCAGATGGCGTGTCGTGAACTCGCCCTGACCGGTCTTCACGGCTACTTCGTCGCTGCGCTCCTCCAGGCCGGTCACCGGCGTGGAGTAACGGATCTCGCCGCCGGCGGCCTCGAACTCGCGACCCATGGCGGCGGCGACCTCGGCGTAGCTGACGATGCCGCTGGAAGGCACGAAGATACCCCCCAGCCCGGTGATGTTGGGCTCGCGCTCGCGCAGCTCGTCGGCGTTCAGCCAGTAACGCTCCAGACCGTTGGCCTCGGTACGCTCCCACAGCGCCTGCATGCGCTGCATCTCGAGCTCGTTGGTGGCCACCAGCAGCTTGCCGCACTCATCATAGGCGATGCCGTGCTCATCGCAGAAGGCCTTGGTGGCGCGGTTGCCTTCCAGGCAGAAGCGCGCCTTCAAGCTGCCCGGGGTGTAGTAGACCCCGGCATGGATCACGCCGCTGTTGTGGCCGGTCTGGTGCCGGGCCGGGCCGTCCTCCTTCTCGACGAGGAGCATCCTGCGATCGGGATAGGCCCGGATGAGCTGCATGGCGGTGGACATGCCGAGGATGCCCCCGCCGATAATGATGAAGTCGTACACCGAGCCCTCTCACTTCTAATTTGTTGAATCGCCGCATCTATGTAGTAAATGACCGGTAGGCGAGGCTTACCGGCCATTCACCGTTTGGAGGGATATGAAGTCCGTGAGGCGCCTTTAGCTTGGATTCTTAGGTGTGCTTGGGATTGGCCAATGTCTGCTTATGAGTGAAGTAACCACGTTGACGCATCAGCTCTCGGCGCAGGTCAGGGTGCGGGGTGAAGCGATCCCGGCCATGCAACCAAAAGTGATTATTAATGAGCAGGAAGCTCCCCACTGGTACCGGTACTGAGAGGCGTGCCTCGCTGCTCTCTAGGGATTCCGACATATCGGTCAGCCAGTTGCCCTCCTCGAAGTTACATGGCTGCACAAACTGATCAATGTAGGACATCACCGGCCGCCCCTCGACGTCGACATCGAAGACCGGATGATAGACGTCGTGACCAACATTCTTGCTCGGCGGCGAGGCCCAGCGCATCTCGCGGCGAGCCATGGGGTGACGGTAAAAGCGATCCAGCTCCCTCCAATCGTCTAGATGTAGCAGTAGCGAGTTGCCACCCTCCATGTTCTGCTCATCAACCTTCATCATCAGCACATAGTCGGTGTCCTGCTCGACAAAGGTACCGTCATTGTGCAGCTCCATGATGCGGTGCGGCTGGCGCAGGTAGCTATCTGAGCTGTCAACGTTTTTAACCACGAAACGCGCGTAGTATTGGCCGCTCATGGCATCGAAATTGGAGCGGCCGAAGCAGTGCGCCACTGCAGTGGCGAACTTGACCATATCGTCAGCCTGCTCAACCCGATCGAGTCCCTCCGGAGTCACCAACAGACCACCCGTGTCTCGATCGACCAACGTATCAATCAGCAGCGGCTGTAGTGTATTACCACATATATCATCCAGAAGCTTGGCCACGCGGAAGCGCAGCATTGACTTATACTCCAATGCTTGAATTGGCCATTCTCCCACGGCTTCGAGGAAAGCCCTGACGATCTTTTCCTCGAAGGTCAGCGTCAGCAGGCGCGGGGACTGTGGCGAGGGAGCAAGGGTGAAGCCATACGTGGCAGTTTCGGTGATCTGGGTCAGAGCGGTCATTGCTAACCTCCTGGGAATCTCGAGAGTAGTTTCGAAGCCTACGCCAATAAAAATATCTACATTTATCAAATTGGTCAAAATTTTTTTACCCTAGCGCCAAAGTATGATTATTTCGTTCTTTTCTGCCACTTAGAAATTCCGTTATGATTGGTTGATATCCTTATGGAATCATGACATGACCAGCGTCAGCCCACGACCCAATCTCGCCATCGGTGCTTATCAGCAGTTGAAGCGCGATATTATCCGTGGCGTCTATGCACCTGGCGAAAAGCTGCAGATGAGCCGCTTGAAATTACGCTACGGCCTCGGCGTCGGTCCCATGCGTGAAGCGCTATCTCAGTTGGTCAGCGAGCGGCTGGTCACGGCGATAAGTCAACGCGGCTATCGTGTCGCCGGGATGTCGACTCAAGAGCTTGAGGACATCTACGATGCTCGTGCCCATCTAGAGGGGCTGGTGCTGGAGCTAGCCATCGCCCGAGGAGACGACAACTGGGAAGCGGAAATACTCGCCAAAGCCCATACGCTGGCCAAGGTGATGGAGATCAATAGCGCCGATGAAATGCTTGATATCTGGGATGCGCGCCACAAGGCATTCCATAGCGCTGTTACTGCAGGTTGCCGTTCTCCACATCTCCTGCAAGCACGTGAAGCGCTGTTCGATCAGGCCGAGCGCTATCGCCACCTATGGCTATGCCAGACAGTATTCTCAGAGGAAGCTCTAGAAACTAAACGTCGAGAGCATGCTTCGCTCATCGATGTGATTCTGGCCCGTGACGCTTCGCGAGCCCGTGAGATGATGCACGAGCATTTAATGACACCGGTACCGGTAATAAAGCAGGTATTAAAGGACCGCGGCTTGGTGTGAAAACTACTTAGTACTACAGCCGTAATTGCTGTGAAGCTTCGG
>NZ_NHOU01000078.1 GCF_002179555.1 Salinicola salarius
TATTGCCATGCAGGTCAGTGGGTTAGAAGTGTTTCCTGGGGCCGGTCTCACGGATTCAGGGACAAGACAGTAGATTTTGTGATTGGCATGGGTGCAGGGAAAGCGCTGGACACAGCAAAAGCTGTCGCCAACAATTTGAAAGTACCAGTTGTCGTCTTCCCAGCGCTTGCATCAACTGATGCACCAACCTCAGGTTTATCAGTTGTTTATACAGAAGAAGGTGAGTTTGAACAGTACTTGTTCTATAAAAAAAACCCTGATTTAGTTTTAATGGATACGAAAATTATTGCAAGTGCACCAGCGCGGATGTTAGCATCAGGTATTTCAGATGCATTAGCAACGCTCGTTGAAGCACGGGCAGTTAAACAAAAGAACGGTAACACGATGAGTGGTGGAAAAGCAACGATTGCTGGCTTTGCAATTGCCGAAAAATGTGAAAAAGTGCTGTTTGATTATGGAGTACTCGCTTATGAAGCAAATAAAGCAAATGTTGTCACACCAGCACTCGAAGCGATTGTTGAAGCGAATACCTTACTCTCAGGCCTTGGTTTTGAAGATTCAGGTCTAGCAGCAGCGCATGCGATCCATAATGGATTTACTGCCGTTGATGGTGATATTCACCATTTATCACACGGTGAGAAAGTAGCTTACGGCACACTAACACAACTGGTGTTAGAAAATAAAACCATTGAAGAAATCGAACGTTACCTTGCAATGTATGTTGCTCTTGATTTACCGGTTACTTTAGAACAAATGCATTTAGCGGATAAATCATATGAAGCCTTATTAGCAGTTGGTAAGTCCGCAACCAAAGTGGGCGAGACAATGGAAAACATGCCATTTGAAGTGACGCCAGACGATGTTGTTGAAGCAATTCGGGCTGTTGATGTGTATGCGAAAGCGTATTTGAAACGTACGCGATAAAGAGAGAATAACGATGATGACGTTTTAAAACAAAGGGGTATGAGGCACGGTAAATGTAACACAAATTATACGTAGGGACGAGCTATTTAAGTAACGTTTCAAAACGGTAGCTATCTTTTGGCTTTTTATGTGTTTGAAAAACAACTTAAGTAGCGATTACCTACGATAAAAACGGAGGTAAGTCAATTGAAAAAACGAACATTGGTCTTATTGATTACATCATTAGCATTAATTTTCATTGGGAGTTTGATTGCTTCAATCAGCAATAACTCTGGTGGCGATGTAGATGTCTCACGGATAAGCTTTGAAACAGATAGTGGTGAACTATCAGGACTCTTATATTTACCAGATGGGGCAGAAGATGACCCACGTCCAACGATTGTAGCAACGCATGGTTATTTAAATTCAGCAGAGATGCAAGCCCCACAGGCAATTGAAATGTCAAAACGAGGTTATGTTGTCTTAGCGCTTGACCAATACGATCATGGTCATTCTGTCGGGACCATGGACAAATCGTTTCCATTTTTCTCATTCTGGCCAACATCAATTTATGATGCGGTTAATTATATGTATGAACAAGATTACGTATTAAAAGATGATGCAGGCAATGGTGTCATTGCTGTTTCCGGTCACTCAATGGGGGGATTCTCTTCCACACATGCCGTTTTGTTAGATGAAATGTTTTATGAACAATCAGGCATTAGAAAGATTGATAGCTACTTATCAATGGGGTCAGACTACCAATGGATTTATGCACTAGGGTATGAGCTAGATGATATCGTAGCCGCGTATGGCCCAAGAACGGCAGGTAAGATTGCCGGAACGTATGATGAATTCTTCTTTAGCCCAGAAGCAGCTGCACAAGGAAAAACAGTGGTTGAAAAAAACTATATTACAACTGAAGAAGCACAAGCTTTCTTAGGTAACCCTGAAGATCCAACCGTTGGTGAATTCTATGCAGTTGGAGACGGTCAACGTATTATTTACCAACCTGAAGAGACACACCCTTGGAATCATTTTTCAATGACAACCACAGATCATGTGATTGAATTCTATAACGAAGCATTTTCTGAGTATGAAATCGTAGAAACAAGTGAGAGCGGTCAATCGTGGATGTATAAAGAATGGTTTTCATTTGTTGCTTTAATTGGTTTCTTCTTACTATTTGTCCCGGTGGTTCAGCTCTTACTAAAAGTGCCATTCTTATCAGCGACCGTTGTTGAAAAACCAAAAGCAATACCTGCACCAACAACAGATAGTGAAAAAATATCCAATCTAGTTATGATTATCTTTGGTGCTTTCTTCCCGGCACTGTTGTTCACTACCTTCTATAGTGGGGTTGAAGTAGGCTTAAGATTAATTACTCAAATTAACTATATTATAATTGGAACAAGCTTGATTGCTTTGATTGTTGCTTATATTAAAGATAAACATGCTGACATGAAAAAGTTGTCCACCGGCGTCTTGATTATTGGTGTGATTCAGTTCTTCATGCTAACTTACCGTGACAACTTGGTTGAAGTAAATGCATTCTTTGGTGCTCCAACCGGAAATACTATTCTTTACTGGGCATTAAATGTGGCAATCATTACTGCTTTAGTGCTTGTCATTAGCTACTTTGCTTCTCAAAAAGCAAAAGGTGTGACCCTTGATAATTACGGCTTAAAAACGAAACTGAAACCAGTCGCTGCCAGCTTTGTTGTTGCAGTTGCTGCGATTGCGGTCGGTTACTTCATGCTCTTTATTGTTGATGCCATCTTTAAAACAGACTTTAGATTATGGACATTAGCAGTGAAAACTTTTGACGCCCATCATATCGTTGCTTTGCTCAAGTATGCACCATTATTCTTTATTTTCTACTTCATTGTAGGCTTATCGATTAATGTCAATACAGCAGGTGAACGCTTTGAAGGGATCAAAGGCTATCTTGTCTCAATCTTTATGTTTGTCGGCGGTTTAATTTTCTACTTGATTTATCAATATGGAACGCTATTTATAACGAAAACAGCAGCATTCCCGGCTGAATCTTTATCATCCATTGTTGTGATTGGCTTAGTACCAGTCCTAATTATTGCAGCCATCTTTAATCGTTATTTCTATCGTCTTACTGGAAATGTTTATTTAGCAGCATTTATTAATGCTATCTTAATGACACTTGTGTTGCTTGCGAATACAGCACTCCACGCAACGCTATAAAATGAGCTTACAGTTCATCTATTAAGCTAACTGTAACCTCTAACAAGATAAGGGATATAGCGATTTTCGCTATATCTCTTATTGCTATTCAAAGTGCTAATTTTGACAGATACGGTTATCTGTCTATGGTTTAAGGGCCAATCTGGCTTTATGATTAACCTGAATCCGTGAGACCGGCCCCCGGAAGC
>NZ_NHOU01000008.1 GCF_002179555.1 Salinicola salarius
ATGCCATCCGCAGCCACCTGAATAGTTACAAGAGCGGCTTCTATCGAAGTAGATGGATTGGGGAAGCAGGATGCTGGGGCGTGTCGACGGGGCATCACGTGTCTGGTTATAGAAGCCAAACGGATTCTTGAATCTTCCCAGCTGTATTCCGAATGCCCTTTCTTCATCGGCGATCAACTGATAATCCACGACACCGTAATCCAGTTCAGGCTGCCAGGCGTCTCCGTAATTGCCGGCTTTCCGGCTCAACACCTGACCGGCGACCAGGACATGGCTAAAAGGACGAAAAGAGGCGTTGAGCCCCAGTTCGGTATATTCCAGGCTGCCGCCATCGTCACTGCTGGGACCGAAGAAGTCGTTGTGATCGGTCACGATGAGCGCCTGACTCATGAAGCCATGAACCTGGAAGGTATCCGCCGTTTCCATCGCGTGAGCGCCAGTGGCCCCTATTGTGGTTACCGCAGCCTGAGCGACGATCAAGAACCGCTTCAATCTATTCAATATCGAGCACCCGAACCTGATCATTCAGGCTTGATTGTTGGATATAGCCGATGCTGCCTGGCGTGGAGGCAATCGCCTCGAGCATCTCGGTCTCATCGTCGACTTCGTTGGGGGCCTGTCCGGTCCCGGAAAAGACGGCACGATCCCAGGCCAGCCGGAGCTGATGCGGATAGACACCCAGTATTTTCTTGGAAAAATCTTCGTGAATCGGATTATCGTCAGGTAATACATAGACATGCACCGCTTGTCCGTCCGGCAACGTTCTCTGCCGCATCGCGAATATGGCTCTGAGCGTCTCTATGGGCAAAGCGGACTGATGCACGGTTCGGTTGGCGATAACGAGCGTCGCGGGCTCATCTGCGAGGCCGCAAAAAGAGACGAGAACGAGCATGAGCAACAGACATCCGGTCAGCCCCCTCCGCATGCGTCATGACTCCCTGACTCTGCTGCTGTCATTGCGGTTTTCAAGGACGACCTCCGATCCGAACCCGATTCCGTCTCGGAAATACCGAGCGGCAAAATCTCGATGCAGCGCTCAGCGTGGCAGATTGAAGAGTCTGGTATGTCGATAATCGCATCAAGCGCGATCCCTGAACTTTACAAATGGGCTAAGTGTTTCGAAGTAAGCTGACTTACGATTCCAGTCTCATGGCGTTCCCTGCCATCGTCTTGTGACGGGCGAGCATCCCTTTATCTTTCGATTCCCATATCGCCATATCGCCATATCGGGTAAATATTTTTGCAGCGTAGCATAGTGCCACAACTTACCCGCCGATAATGTTAATCGATGATATTTACTGAAGCCCGCCAAAAAGATAGGAAGTCCAGGCAAATCTCGGGATTTGCCTGTTAAATCGGCGAATAAAGGTCAGATAACGTCAAAACCGGCCAATAGAGAGAGTTTACTGCACAGTAATGGCTTGGATTTTATTTGTAACTTCAGGTAATTCAAGGCGGCAAGTTTCAATTGTCGCCTAGCGAACTTCCCGCAGCCGGCTCTTGTCCATCTGCTGGATTTCCGTAATACCGAGAAGCGCCATGTCTCGCGCAATTTCTTCCCGCATCAGACGAATCGCATGCTCGACGCCGGCTTCCCCGGCATAGGCGGCCGCGTAGTTGAAAGGCCTGCCGAAGAAAACGAATCGCGCGCCCAGCGCGAGCGCCTTCAGCACATCGGTACCGCGCCGGAAGCCGCTGTCGATCATGACGGGATAATCGCCGACGGCCTCGACGATATCGGGCAGTGCCCGTAACGGAGCGATCGCGCCATCCAGCTGCCGGCCGCCATGGTTGGAGACGATGATGCCATCGGCGCCGTGATCCTTGGCGCGCTTCGCATCTTCGGGGTGCAGAATGCCCTTGACGACCAGATTGCCCGGCCAGCGTTCTCGTACCAGCGCCAGATAGTCCCAGTCGAGGTGGGTGCGTCCCGAGAAGTCGCGATTGACGTTCCGGGAGATGACCGGAATGCCTCGGGTCGCGTGATTGTTCTCGAAGTGGGGAATGCCTTGGTGGCGAAGCGTCTTGTAGAAGGTGCCGTAGAGCCAGCGGGGCTTGAGCAGCCCATCCAATGCCAGGCGGGCACTGGGGCGAATCGGCGACGAGAAGCCGCTGCGCCGGTTGTTGTCGGGGTTGGGCGGCACCGCGTAGTCGACGGTAATGACCAGATTACGAAATCCCGCTCGCTCGATGCGTTCGATCAGCGCCTCGATGCCGGGCCGATCCCCCGGCAGATAGGCCTGGAACCAGTCGCTGCCGTCGATCCGGGCCACCTCTTCCATCGGGATCAGCGACGACCCGCTCATGATCATCGGCACCTCGGCCCGCGACGCTGCGCGAGCCAGCGCCAGATCGCCCCGATAGGCCGAAAGCGCGCTGATCCCCATCGGGGCGATGCCGAACGGCGCGGCATAACGCGTGCCCAGCAGCTCGGTCTCGAGCGAGACACGGGAGACATCCCTCAGCGCCCGCGGCACGAAGCAGTAGTCATCGAAGGCCGCACGGTTGGCGGCCAGGCTCTTGCCCTCTTCCGCCGCGTTGGCGACGTATCCGTAGATCGGCCGGGGAAGATGGCGCTTGCCGGCACGTTCGAGGTCCAGGAAGTTGCGAATACGGGACAGGCGGCGTTGTTGGCGCGTCACGAATGATCCTTACGCGTGGAAAAGGGAGATCGGTTATACATAGGCGATGTCAGGCTTTGTACGAAAAGTCGTACGAAAAGTCGGCGAGCGATGCCGGCAAGCCGTCATCCCTTCAGCCCCGGCATCGCGAAGTCGACCCCTGCCAGCGTTGTCAGCAGCCTGTCGCGCTGGCCGTCGTCGAGCGAGACCAGCGGCGGCCGCAGGCGGTCCCAGGCGGGATCACCGCTGAAATGCGCGGTGGCGGCCTTGAGCGCCGGAATCATCGGCACGCTCTCGAAGATATCGCGAATCTCGTTCAACGCCTGCTGGCGCGCATCGGCGTCTTCCTCGCGCCAACTGGCGCCCAGCGCCGAGATCGCGCGGGGATTGACGTTGGCCGTGGCGCTGATGCAACCGGCGCCGCCGGCTCGCAGTGTGGGCAGCAGGAAGCGTTCGCTGCCCGCGTAGACGCGAAATCCTTGCTGGCCGAAGGCGTCGATCACGGACTGGGTGTTGGCCCAGTCGCCGGAGCTGTCCTTGATCCCCGCCACGACCTCGGGATAGCGCTTCAGCAACCGCTCGATCAGGCCCAGCCCGATCGGCACCTGCGCCACCGGCGGAATATGGTAGAGGTAGAGCCGCAGCCGCTCATCGCCGACCCGCTCGATCACCTCGCTGTAGAACCGGAACAGCCCCTCCTCCGAGACGCCCTTGTAGTAGAACGGCGGCAGCATCAGCACGCCTCCGACGCCCTTACTGACGGCATGTCGGGTCAGGGCGACGCTGTCGGGTATCGAGCAGCAGCCGGTACCGGGCATCAGGCGGCTTGTGTCGAGCCCCGCCGCGACCAGATGATCAAGCAGGTCGAGGCGCTCCTGCACCGACAGCGAGTTGGCCTCGGAGTTGGTGCCGAAGATCGCCAGCCCGACATCGTTGGCCATCAGCCAGCGGCAGTGCTCGACGAAGCGCGCGGCATCGGGAGCAAGGTCATCGCCAAACGGCGTGATGACCGGAGAGAGTACGGTACCGCAGGGCGCATTCGACGACATGAACACAGACCTCTTGATAGAGAATGGTGATGGGATCGGTCATGACCCCGCGGCTATCGAGCTTCAGGACCAGGGCTCGACGGCGTAGCGCGACAGCGCCTCCTCGTCGAAGTCGAATCCCAATCCCGGCGTCTGGGGTAGATTCAGCCGTCCGTCGTTGAAGGTCAACTGCGTATCGATCAGCCTACGGAAGTTAAGCACCTGATCGTCGGCGAAAAATTCGACGAAAGGCGCATTCGGCGTCGAACCGACCAGATGCACGTGAAGATCATGGAACCAGTGCGGGCAGATCTCCACGCCGTAGCTGGCCGCCGTGGCCGCGATGCGACGGAACTCCGTCACCCCGCCACAGACTGCCGCATCGGTCTGCAGGATCATCGCCGCCTCCTTGTCCAACAGTTCCTTGAAGCGCCAGCGACCGGCTTCGATCTCGCCGGTTGCCACCGGGATCGGCGTGCGCTCGGCCAGGCGGCGATGGTTGTCGATGTCGTCCGGGCTGAACGGCTCCTCGATCCAGTAGGGCGAATAGGGCTCGGCCATGCGCGCGAAGGCCAGGGCCGAAGGAAGATCGCGCCAGGCATTGTTCGCATCCATCATCAGCAGAACGTCGGGGCCGATCGCCTCGCGAACCGCCGCCAGCCGCGCTTCTTCACCAGCCAGATCTTCGCGCCCCACCTTCATCTTGACCGCCTTGAAGCCCTTCTCGACATAGCCGGTCATCTCTTCCGCCAGCCTGGCCGGCGTCTTGCCGTCGAGGTAATAGCCGCCGCTGGCGTAGGCCGCCACGCTGTGCTCGTCGCTGGCGCCGAGAAACTTGTAGAGCGGCAGGTTGGCGGCGCGGGCGTTGCGGTCCCACAGCGCCACGTCGAGGATGCTCAGCGCCCGCATCACCGAGCCGGTGCGGCCGTGCAGCAGCCCTTCCTGGTACATCTCCTGCCACAGCCCCTCGACGCGATGCGCGTCCTGCCCTATCAGCACCGGCTTGAGCAGGTCGCGTACCGCCTGCGTCACCAGATGGCCGGCGTTGTTGCCGCCGTAGCAGAAGCCGATACCGCTGATGCCGTCGTCGCCGGTCACCTTGACCAGCGCGTAGTCGCGCTTGAGCACCTGCCGGTTGGAAAAGCTGGTCGGATTATCCAGCGCGACGTTGACCGTTCGCGCCTGCACATCGGTAATTCTCGTCATCGGTCATCTCTCCAGAATAGGGGTTAACCCGGGCGTGATGAATCCACGCGTCTTGAATCCAGGCTCATGAATCAACTCTGTTTCAGGCGGCGCTTGAGCGGCAGACGCAGCCAGCGGAAGAACGGTGTCGCCTGCAGGATCGAGAGCAGCGCCAGAATCAGCAGCACGGTGGCGATGGGGCTTTCCAGGAACACGCCGAAGCTGTCGTTGCCGATCAGCATCGACTGCTGGAAGCTGGTCTCCATCACTGGCCCCAGGATCAGGCCGATCACCATCGGCGCCGGCGACACTCCCGCCTTGCTCATCCAGTAGCCGAACAACCCGAAGCCCAGCATCAGCCCGACATCGAACAGGCTGTTGTTGATCGCGAAGGCACCGATGATGCACAGCGTCAGAATCGCGCAGGCAATGAAGCCGTCAGGAATCTTGGTCACCGAGACGCTCATCTTGGTGAACGCCAGCCCCACCACCAGCAGCGCGATGTTGGCGAGAATCACCGCCCAGATCAGGGTGTAGGTGACGTCGCCGTAATCGGTGAGCAGATTGGGGCCGGGCAGGATGCCCTGCACCATCAGCGCACCGAGCAGGATCGCGGTGGAAGAGCTCCCCGGGATCCCGAGGGCGATGGTAGGAATCAGCGCACCGCCAACGACCGCATTATTGGCGGCCTCCGGCGCGGCGACGCCGGCAATCTCTCCCTTGCCGAAGCGGCTCTTGTCCTTGGCGAAGCGCTTGGCCTCGTTGTAGGCGAACCAGCTGGCGGTATCACCACCAGTGCCGGGAATCAGCCCCACGACGATACCGATGCCGCTGGAGCGCAGGATGTTGGGCATCAGCTGCTTGATGGTGCTCCAGCGTGGCATCAAGCGGTCGGTGATACGGCTCGCTACCTTGTTGCCCCGGTGGGAGTTCTCGATCAGCGTCAGCGCCTGGGGCACCGAGAACAGCCCGATCAATGCCACCGTGAAATCGATCCCGGCGAACAGGTTGATCTGATCGAAGGTCATGCGTGGCGTACCGGTCGTCAGGTCCATCCCCACCGTGCTGAGCAGCAGGCCCAGCCCGCCCGAAAGCAGGCCGCTGATCACCGACCCCTGCGCCAGCGAACCGATGATGGTGATGCCCAGTACGGCAATCGCGAACAGCTCGACCGGGCCGAACTCGAGCACCAGCGTGCCGAGCAGCGGTGCCGCCGTCAGCAGCGCGATGCCGCTCATCAGCCCGCCGAAGAACGAGGCGAACAGCGAGATCCCCAGCGCCTGGCCCGCCTTGCCCTGCTGCGAGAGCGGGAAGCCGTCGAGCACGGTCGCCGCCGCCGAGGGCGTGCCGGGGGTACGCAGCAGAATCGCGGCGATGGAGCCGCCGTAGGACGCCCCAACGTAGAGCGAAGCCAGCATGCTCAGCCCGGTCGCCGGGTCGAAGCTGAACGTCAGCGGCAACAGCAGGGCCAGCGCCATCGTCGCCGACAGCCCCGGCATCGCCCCGACGAACAGCCCCAGCAGCGTACCGCCGAGGATGCAGGCAATGTTGTTGAAGCTGAGCACGTTGGTCAGCCCGATCATCACCAAAGAGGAATCCATGCGCGTCTACTCTCCTGCGCTCGAACCGAGCGTCGTGGCCGCCAGTGCTGGCGAGGGCTTACCAGTGCTGGCGAAGACTCAAAGAAAGCTCGGCAGCAGCGGGATCGGCAGACCCAGGAACTGCACGAACACCAGGCACACCATGGCGATCAGCACCGCACCGGCGATCAGCGCGAAGGACCACTTCACGGTGCGCAGAATCGCCAGCGCCAGGGTCATGAATAGCGCCGTGGCCAGCACGTAACCGAGCGTCGTCATCGACGCGACATACCCCACCGCCAGCAGGAAGATGGTGACGACCGCCGCCCAGCGCTTGGGCGCCGGTGGTGCCTCGTCCGCTTCCCGGTCGGCTGGCTCGGCGGCGCTGCCGCCAGTGGCCGGCGCGCGACGCTGTAGCCGCAGTTCGCTGGCCACCATCGCCAGCGACAGCAGCCCGACGGCGACTGCGTAGATCATCGGCATCTGGGCGGCGGCGCGGGGGTAATCGCTGGCATCGAAGAAGAAGACGCCGGCCACGACGATGCCAAACACTCCCAGCAGCAAACGACTGACGTTCATGGCGTCCTCCTCGTCGGGTATCGATCGGCCACTCAGCGACCGACCTCGTCCTTGACCGATTCCCAGATGCCGCGGTAATCGCTCTCCATCTGGTCGATCATGGCGCGGTAGTCATCGCCAGTGACGACATCGAGATTCATGGCGCGCTTCTCCGCCTGGGCCTGGAAGTCGGGCTCCTGCGCCAGCGTCTCGAACGCCTCGATCAACTGCTGACGGGCCTCATCCGGAATGCCCGCCGGCGCGCTGTAGCCCCGCGAGGAACCCGCCACCACGTCGACACCCTTCTCCTTCATGGTGGGCACGTCCGGCAGGCTGGTCAGCCGTTTCTCGGCGAAGACGGCCAACGCCCGAAGGTTGCCGGACTCGATCTGCCCGTAGACGTTGCCCACGTTGTTGAAGCTGGCATCGATCTTGCCGCCCATGGCTGCCGTTGCGGACGGGCCGTCGCCCTGGAACGGCACCTTCTTGAAGGAGAGCCCCTTGGCCTGCTCGAGCAGGATGGTGGTGAAGAAGTCGTCGCCGCCGACGCCGGAATTGCCGATGGTCACCGTACCCGGGCTCTGCTCGGCGGCCTCGAAGAGACCCTCGATGGTCTGGTAGGGGCTATCGGCACTGACGACGACGATGCCCGGATCGGTCACCACGTTGGCGATCGGCGTCATCTCGTCGGTCTTGTAGGTGATGGCATCGTTCATGATGTAGTTGGTCATCAGCATCGGCGTGTTGGTGATGCTGATGGTGCTGCCATCGTTGGGCGACTGCTTGGCCAGCCTCGTCCAGGCGACGGCCCCGGTGGCGCCGGGCATGTATTCGTTGACGAAATCGACGCCGAGAATTTCGCTCAGGCGCGGCTGGACCAGCTGAGCCAGGGCATCACTCCCGCCTCCCGGCTTGAATCCTTGCAGAACGGTGACTTCATCGCCTCCCACGTAATCGGCGGCTTGCGCCAGGGGAGACAGGCTGATGGCGACGGCGGTGGCCGTCAGCCAGTGGCGAAGGGCTTTGGCGTGCATGATCGATTCCTCTCTGACGGAGTCTGTTTGTCGTTGTCTTACCTAGCCTTGTCTTGCCTACTCTTGTCTTACCTACTCTTGTCGTGCCAAAGAGAACGTATTAATTTATCGATCAGATTGTCAATAATATTGCCGCCAATAGAGACTAAAGCAGTAACGGCGTACAAAATGGTCCTAAAGGGCGCGAAATCGCCATCATTCGGCGAACGGCCGTGGCAGAATCGATTCTGCAACCGGCGGACTGACCAGCGGCGGCGCTTGCTCCTTGCCTGCCCTGCTGAAGACAATGGCCAACCGGGTGACGGGAATACATCGTGACGGGAACACATTCATGCCAAAACGGGACAACGCCAAACCGAGCAGCACCGACACGGGCCGATACCTCGTCGACGAGCAAGCCGCGACGGTCGCCGAAGCGGCCAGCGTGACCGATATCGTGTCGGCCATAGAAGAAGACATCGTGCTCAATCGCGTGCATCCGAAGGAGCGGCTGGTCGAGGAAGACCTGATGCAGCGCTTCGCCGGCAAGCGCCACGTGGTGCGCCAGGCGCTGTTTCAGCTCGAGAATGCCGGCCTGGTGGAGCGCATCAAGAATCGCGGCGCTTTCGTCAAATCCTATACGCCGGAAGAGGTGGAAGGGATCTACGTCATGCGCGAACTGTTGGAGGAGGCCGCCGCGGATCGCATACCGATGCCGGCGCCGCCCTCGCTGATCGAGGCGTTGACCGCCATCCAGTCGCGACACAGCGCGGCCGTGGAGAGCGGCGACCTGCGCGCGGTGTTTCATCAAAACATCGCGTTTCACCGCACGCTGTTCGCCGCCTGCGGCAACGAGTATCTCGCCGACACCATCAACGAATTCGCCCAGAAGGCACATGCCATCCGCTTCATCGGCACCACCGACCGCCAGTCCATCCGGCTGGCCCGCGACGAGCATCTCGCCATGATCGACGCGCTCGAACGGCAAGACCGCGCCGAACTACATCGCCTCTGCTACCAGCATCTCCAGCCCTCGAAGGAGCGCTACCTCCACCTCTACCGCCTCCGGGAAGGCGGCTGATGCAGGTAGTCAGCCTTAGAGGCTGAAAAGCCCCGTGCGTCGCCAGAGCCACCCCAAGCGCCTCTCAAGACCGTACTGGACGATAATCGCCAAGCTGGGTCTTGCGACAGGGATGTCGCAAGAGGCGCGTTGAACGGGCAGAAAAGCGCTCCTGCATTTTCTGCACTTCCGCCATCCATGGCGGTCGGATGTCCTTGCATGCCGACCCTAAGCGCAGCGATTGATCGGCCAGGGTTTCACGGTCTTGTGGCGCGAAAAGAGGGGGAGCGGCGAGGGGGCGAGCGTTAAGCCCCCTCGTCATGACCAGCAATAGATCAGTCAGGATCTCAACAGTTGTACGCTCTCCTTGCAGGAATACGTTGTCTTGGCAAAAGGATTTATCATCGACCTGACGACCGCGAAGCGGCCCGGTGTCACTTCGGCACACGCCGCTGAATGTTCGGCGGCCGCAGGAAGGTGAAGTCGCAACCCTGATCCGCCTGGGTAATCTGCTCGAGAAACAGCTTGCGATACCCCCGCTCGGCGGTCAGCGCCACCGGTCGCCAGCCTTCCCGGCGCCGGGCGAGTTCTTCGTCGTCGACCAGCAGCTCCAGCCGGCGCTCGCTCACGCTCAGGCGAATCCGGTCGCCGTTCTCGACCAGCGCCAGCGGCCCGCCGAGGGCGGCTTCCGGCGTCACGTGCAGCACGATGGAGCCCGCCGCCGTGCCGCTCATGCGGCCGTCGGAGATCCGCAGCATGTCGCGCACCCCTTGCCGCGCCAGCTTGCGCGGAATCGGCAGATAGCCCGCCTCGGGCATTCCTGGCGCGCCGACGGGGCCGATCCGCTTGAGCACCAGGACGTCCTCTGCCGTCACGTCCAGCTCCGGGTCGTCGATCCGTGCCGCCATGTCTTCGGCGTCCTCGAACACGACGGCACGCCCTTCGTGCTCCATCAGGCGGGCGTCCGCGGCCGACTGCTTGATGATCGCGCCGTCGGGGGCCAGGTTGCCGCGCACGAACGCGATCCCGCCGGCGTGATAGAGCGGCGTATCGAAGCGATGCACGACCTGCTGCTCGAACACCGGCACCGCGTCGATCTCTCCCCCCAGGGTGCGTCCGGTCACGGTCATGGCATCCAGGTGCAGCAACGGCTTCAGCTCGCGCAGCACCGTCGGCAGCCCGCCGGCACGATGCAGGTCTTCCATGTAGTGCTGACCCGAAGGCTTGAGATCGACCAGCACCGGCGTCTCGCGGCTCATGCGGTCGAAGGCGGCCAGATCGATATCGATGCCCATGCGCCCGGCGATGGCGGTCAGGTGGATGATGCCGTTGGTCGAACCGCCGATCGCCAGCAGCACCCGCAAGGCATTCTCGAACGCCTTCTCGGTCAGGATCTTGTCCGGGGTCACGCCAGCCCGCGCGTTGATCACGGCCTGCCGCCCCGTCGCCTCGGCGACGCGCATGCGGTCCGCGGTCACCGCCGGCGGCGAGGCGCTACCCGGCAACGCGATACCCAGCGCCTCGCTGATACACGCCATGGTGCTGGCCGTCCCCATCACCGAACAGGTACCGACGCTGCCCACCAGCTTGGCGTTGACCTCCTCGATCTCCTGATCGTCGATCTCCTGGCCGCGATACATGCCCCAGTAGCGACGGCAGTCGGTACACGCCCCCACCCTGACGCCACGGTGGCCGCTGGTCAGCATGGCGCCGGTCACCAGCTCGAGCATGGGCAGATTGGCGGAGGCCGCGCCCATCAGCTGGGCGGGAACGGTCTTGTCGCATCCGCCGATGAGCACCACCGAGTCCATCGGCTGGGCACGGATCATCTCCTCCGTATCCATCGACATCAGGTTGCGCAGGTACATGCTCGTCGGGGTGGAGAAGCTCTCGGCGATCGAGATGGTGGGGAATTCGATCGGCAACCCGCCTTCCAGCATCACTCCGCGCTTGACCGCCTCGATCAGTTGCGGCGCATTGCCGTGGCAAGGGTTGTAACCGCTGCCGGTGTTGACGATACCGACGATGGTACGATTGAGCGCATCGTCGCTGTACCCCGCGCCTTTGATGAACGCCTTGCGCAGGAACAGTGAAAAGCCGGCATCGCCGTAGTTCACTAGCCCCTGATTGAGCCCCGTCTGCCGTTCGTCTTCCGGTCCGTCGTGTTGATTGCCGTGCTGGCTGTCGTCATGAGAGTCGTTAGCCATGTCATCCTCGTCGCCATAATTATTGATAATATTATCGACGTAAGTAACCACAGTTGACGAGGCAATGACATCCGACTTAAGCCGCAGGCTCTCGTCGCTCGGCCACTTGAAAGCAAGCCGGCTACCTGCGGACGGATTTAGGTTTTGTCTGAAAAGTCGTCGAGCGAAGGTCAGACAAGGCAAAAATCGGCGAAAACGGACCGGGCTGGCGTACCAGTTTACGCGGTGTAAATGAGTACTTTGAGCCGGTTTTTAACGCCGTATGGCCGAGCGCAGGCAGTTTTCAGACAAAGCCTAGCAGACGCCGCTATATCGCCTAACCTTTACCCAGGCTAATGCAACGTCCATTCGCCCACGCTAATAGGACCGCGACACAAGGATGAGAACCATGACGCTTTTCGAAGACCTGCGTGCAAGCCATGACAAGCAGCGCCGTCTGCTCGACCTGTTGGTCAAGACCCATGGCGACAGTGAAGGCCGCGACGAGCTTTACAAACGTCTGCGCGCCGAACTGGAGAACCATGCCGCTGCGGAAGAGCGCGCGCTCTACATTCCGATGATGGAACACGACATGACGCAGGAGAAAGCGCGCCACAGCGTTGCCGAGCATCACGAGATCGACGAGCTGCTGGAAACGCTGGAAGCGACCGAGTACGAATCTCCCGGCTGGCTGGCCAGCGCCAAGAAGCTCCAGCACTTGGTCACGCATCATCTCGACGAGGAAGAGCAGGAAGTCTTCCAACTGGCGGGGCGCGCCCTGGGGGATTCGGAAAAGACCTCCCTGGCCAAGACCTACCGCCAGGAAATGGAAAGCCGCGAAGCCAGCTGACGGCGCGGCCGGTCTCTCTCGGCCAACCTGTCTTGATCGGTCTATCTCGACCAGCCTGTCTCGATCGGCCTGTTTTGACTGACCTGTCTCGACCGGCCTGTCTTGGCCGACCTGGCTCGACTACCCTATTTTGATCAACCTGTTTCAGCCAACCTGTCTCAATCACTCTGTCTCAATCACTCTGTCTCAACCAACCTCACGCGACCGCCCGCGGCCATCGGTGGGCGGTCATCTTCGATCAGGACGAAAGGATTCGACGATGTCTCATGACAAGGTCATTTTGATCACGGGCGCCTCGAGCGGTATCGGCGCGGCGACCGCCAGGCTCGCGGTCGAGGCGGGATATCGCGTTGCGCTGGCAGCGCGTAGCACGGACAAGCTCGAGGCCCTGGTGGCTTCTCTCGGGGAGGAGCGCGCCCTGGCGCTGAGCTGCGACGTCACTTCAGCCAAGGATCAGCACCGGGCCGTCGAACAGACCCTTGCCCGTTTCGGCCGTCTCGACGGGCTGTTCGCCAATGCCGGCATGGGCGGCACGCCGGGAGGCTTCAGCGGGGCCGATGCGGAGGTATGGAAGTCGATGATACTGACCAACGTGTACGGCGTCGGCCTGTCGATCCAGGCAGCGCTGCCGGCCCTGCGCGAAAGTCACGGCCATGTGCTGCTGACGGGTTCGGCCGCTGGCCGCACCACCATCGCCGGCTCGATGTACAGCGCCACCAAGTGGGCGGTCACCGGCATCGGTCACAATCTCAGAGAGGAACTGCGCGGTTCGGGGATTCGCGTCACCCTGATCGAGCCCGGCATGGTGGACACCCCGTTCTTCGACTCGCCGCCCGAGCAGGCGCTCCAGGATCAGGATATCGCCAACGCCGTGATCTATGCGCTGAGCCAGCCGGAACGCGTCGATGTCAACGAGATCCTGATTCGACCGACGCCACCGCGTGACAAGACTTGAAAGCCGTGACGTTGTTACACCGATAGCAAATGCAACTTTTTCTCATCGGGAAACTCTCAGCAACAGCCGAAAAAGGAAGGACCTTCATGTTGTTGCCGTCGAGACTCCCGCATTACCCGCGCCTGACCTGGCTGGCGCCGTTCACGTTGCTGGCCGGTTGCACGGGCGTGCCCGAAGGCACCCAGCCGGTCAGCGACTTCCGGATCGATCACTACCTGGGCCAGTGGTACGAGATCGCTCGACTCGATCACGGCTTCGAGGAAGGGCTCGAATGCGTCACGGCAGAATACAGCCGCCGTGACGATGGCGATATCCGGGTCATCAATCGTGGTTACGATCCGGCCGAACAGCGCTGGGAAAGCGCCGAGGGTCGGGCCAGTTTCGTCGGCGCCCCCGATGTCGGCCATCTCAAGGTCAGTTTCTTCGGCCCGTTCTATGCCGGCTACAGCGTGTTGGCGCTGGACGACAGTTATCAACATGCCCTCGTCGCCGGTCCGGACCGAGACTACCTGTGGATACTTTCGCGGGACCCGACCCTGGATGCCCCCACCTACACCGCCCTGGTATCCCGGGCGCGTGAGCTGGAGTTCCCGGTCGACGAGCTGATCCAGGTCTCCCAGGATCCAGAAGCCTGCCAGCGAACCGAGGATGTCGGCGAAGCGCCCGGTTGATCCGTTCCGAAGCCGCCGCCTCGAGACGCACCCGTCTTGAAGCTCATGCTTTGGTCGACGTCGAAGGTCTCTTTCTCGCCCCATCCGGCTAACGTCCTATAGTGGAAGTCATCCTTCCGACCTGGAGCCTGCCATGACCCTCGATCGTCGTCAGCTGTTGCGCAACTCGGCGCTGCTTGGCGCTTCCCTCGCGTTCTCGCCCAGCCTGCTGGCCAAGACGGCCGGCGCGCCGCCCGCCCGCTACCCGGACGAAGCGTGGCAGGTGCTGGACGATCGCTTCAAGCCGTACTACGTCTTCAACACGCCGCTCGAACGCCACTGGTCGGACGGGCTGTGGCTGGAAGGCCCGGCCTGGAACGCGGTGGGGCGTTATGCCGTGTTCAGCGATATTCCCCGCGCCCGGCAGATGCGCTGGGACGAAGTGACCGGCCAGGTCAGCGTGCTACGCGAAGGCGTCGGCCACTCCAACGGCAACGCCTTCGACCATCAGGGTCGCCTCGTCGCCTGCGAGCATTCACCGGCGCGGGTCGTGCGTTACGAGTGGGATGGCACCACTACGGTGCTGGCCAGCCGCTTTCAGGGCAAGCCGCTGAATGCCCCCAACGACCTGGTGATCCTGGACAACGATGGCGTGATCTTCACCGATCCCGGCTACGGCGCCCACGTCGATTATGAAGGCGAGAAGCGTCCGCTGGCGCTCAAGCCGGCGGTCTACTACATCGACGACACCATGGACACGCCCAGGCTGCTGACCGACGAGCTGGGCAAACCCAACGGCATCGCCCTGTCCGGCGACAAGCGCCGGCTTTACATCAGCGACACCGCGCCCTCCCACTTCCCTGACCGGCCGGCAACGGTATCGCGCTGGACGCTCTCCCAGGACGGCCAGTCGCTCAGCGGCCGCGAAACCGTGGTGTCGAGCCAGGATACGGAAACCTACGATGGCATCACCCTGGATCAGGACGACAACCTGTGGGCAGCGGTCTCCGGCGGCAAAGGGCATGACGGCGTATCGATCTTCGCCCCGAACGGAGACCGAATCGGCCGGATTCTGCTGCCGGAGGTGTGCGCCAATCTCTGCTTCGTCGGCGAGCATCGCAATCGGCTGTTGATGACCGCCAGCCGTTCGATTTACACCCTCTACACCGGAACCCGAGGGCTGGTATAAGACCTGACCGGCGCCTGGCGTGAATCCGGGCGCAGCCTGGCAGAGCAGAACACGAATCCGGAACGCCACGCGGCGAGCGGGCCTTCCGGATCCCTTGCCAGGAGAGTGTACAGCGCGAAGGCGAGAGCGAGGACTTTCCAGCCGAGACTGTCGAGAATGCGCTTTCATGATCGAGCCGCGTTTTTTCAGCGTATCGACGCGGCGGCTTGCCGGAGACCACGAACGGGGTAAGCTGATCTCTCCGTAACAGCCGAAGCTGGCGAGAGCCTATCCTGCCCATGTCCGTGCCGATCTCGATACCCGCCCTGCCCGACACCCTTCTAATGCTTCCGCCGTGGCGAGCGCGCCATGCTGGACTATCGCGCCATGCTGGATAAGTGGCTCTCGGCGACACTGGATGAGGCATCGACGCCGAGCGACGGCGCCTCGGATGACACCGACCGCAACGCAGCAGAACAGGGCCGCCTGCCCGGCGGACGCTATCGGATCCTCGGCGAGGGCATCCTCGAGCTGACACCGGATGTCGTCGCGCCGGACGCTCGTGGCGTGGTGATTTCCGCCGGCATTCACGGCAACGAGACGGCGCCGATCGAGCTGGTCGGCGAACTGCTTGCGGCGCTCGAGGTCGGCCGCCTCACGCTGGGCGCGCCGCTGCTGGTCATTCTCGGCAACATTCCCTCGATTCGCGCCCGGACCCGCTTCGTCACCACCAATCTCAACCGCCTGTTCAAGCGCGATCTCGATCAGACGGGCGACGAGCCCCAGCGAGCGCGCGAGCTGATGCGCGCGGTCGATGAGTTCTTCGTGAAACATCCCGACCAACCGCTGCATCTCGATCTGCATACCGCCATTCGCGACAGTCGTTACCCGCGCTTCGCCGTCGTCCCCTATACGGAGACACAGCCCGAGTCGCGTTGGCCGGGACTGGCCGCGGCCGGCATGCAGGCCGTGCTGCTGCAGCATCAGCACAGCTGGACCTTTTCCCACTATTCGCGTCACTATCACGCGGCCGAAGCCTATACGCTGGAGCTCGGCAAGGTGCGCCCCTTCGGTGAAAACGATCTCGACGCCCTCGGCGGCATGCGGGCCTGGCTCGCCGCCCTCGCGGAAGGCCGTCCGTTTTCGGCCGACAGTCTGGATGGCCTGCGCTTCTTCCAGGTCGCTTTCGAGCTGATGCGCACGAGCGAATCCTTCCGGCTCACCTTTGCCGAAGACGTCGCCAACTTCACCGAATTCGCGGTCGGCGAGACGCTGACCGAGGACGACGCGACCGGGGCCTTTACCGTGCAAGAAGCACCGCTCTCGGTAGTCTTTCCCAACGCCCAGGTGGAATTGAATGCGCGCGCGGCCTTGCTGGTCCGTCCTTGCGCGCCCCCGATCCAGCCCTAGCGGCCATCGGCGAACCGGGTTCATCCGCAACGACTTTCGAGTCGACCAACAATGACAATGCTTGCCAGGAGTTTTCCAAAATGAACAATGAGTTACCGCTCACTTACCCATTTTTTGCCGCGTCGCGCCGTCGCTCCGATCAGGCGTTGTCTGGAACCTAACGGCGAAACTGCTAGAATCGCCGCATTTTTCGCCGGGGAGTCGGCGTCGCCTACGCTATCCGACGTTGGCACGATCGACAGCAAGACGGGCCATCTGACGCCGTACCGCTTCCCGCCAGCCAACCCACTCGGTGGACAACATCATGGCCGCGACCCCCATCCCCCTGGAAGCGAAGGGCATCAAGAAGCGCTTCGGCGATCATGAGGTGCTCAAGGGGATCTCTCTCCAGGCGCACAAGGGTGACGTCATCACCCTGATCGGCGCTTCCGGTTCCGGGAAAAGCACCTTTCTGCGCTGCATGAACCTGCTGGAGCAGCCCGACGAAGGCGAACTGATCGTTCACAACGAGGCGATCAATTTCCGTACCACCAAACAGGGCCGCGAGCCGGCGGACTGGAAACAGGTCGAGCGGATTCGCGCCAAGCTGTCGATGGTCTTCCAGAACTTCAACCTCTGGTCGCACATGACACTGCTCGAAAACGTCATCGAAGCGCCGGTTCACGTGCTCGGCAAGCCCAGAAAGCAGGCGATCGACGAGGCCCGCGCCCTGCTCGATCGCGTCGGCCTGCTCGATCGCGCCGACTACTATCCGACCCAGATGTCCGGCGGCCAGCAGCAGCGTGGCGCCATCGCCCGTGCCCTGGCGATGGATCCGGAAGTGATGCTGTTCGACGAACCGACCTCGGCGCTCGATCCGGAGCTGGTCGGCGACGTGCTTCAGGTCATGCGCGGCCTTGCCGACGAAGGCCGTACCATGATCCTGGTGACCCACGAGATCGCCTTTGCCCGGGACGTTTCCAGCCAGGTGATCTACCTGCACCAGGGCGTGGTCGAAGAGTCCGGCACGCCGGCCGATGTCCTCGACAACCCGCGCTCCGAGCGCCTGCGCCAGTTCCTGGCGCCCAAGCACTGAGGCGGACTCCATCATGATCGACCTGCAAGGCTACGGCCCGCGGCTGCTCGAGGGGGCCATGGTCACCATCGAACTGGCCGTGCTATCGCTGATACTGGCAGTCATCCTGGGATTGTTGACCGCCAGCGCCAAGCTATCGCGCAATCGGCTGATCCACGGTATCGGCACGCTCTACACCACGCTGGTGCGCGGCGTGCCGGATCTGGTGCTGATGATGCTGCTGTTCTACGGCGGTCAGATCGGCATCAACATGCTCACCGACCAGCTCTATTACGCCTTCGATATCGATATCTTCATCAACATCAACGCTTTCGTCGCGGGCGTCATCACCATCGGATTAATCTTCGGGGCCTACATGGGCGAAACCTTCCGCGGGGCCTTCCAGGCGGTGGAAGAAGGCCAGATGGAAGCCGCGCGCGCCTACGGCATGAGCCCGCTACTCGCCTTCAGACGCGTTCGCTTTCCGCTGATGATGCGTCATGCCCTGCCGGGGATCGGCAACAACTGGATGGTGCTGCTCAAGACTACCGCGCTGGTCTCGATCATCGGCCTGACCGACATGGTCCGTGTCGCTGCCGAAGCCACCAAGGCAACCCATGAGCCGTTTCTGTTCATGATCCCGGTGGCGATGATCTATCTGCTGATCGCCACGCTGTCCGAGTGGGGCTTCGCCAAGTTGACCAAGCGCTACAACACCGGCTTTGGGGAGTCCAGCGAATGGAACAATTGAACGGCTGGTTCACCGACCTGTTGTCCGACAACACGATCTTCACCGCCAATACGCTGGGCTTCTACTGGGGCGGCTTCGTCACCACGGTACAGCTGGTCTTCCTGTCGCTGGTGATCGGCATGATCCTGGCGGTGCCGCTGGCCATCGGCCGCGGTTCGAAGCGCCGCTGGATCAAGCTTCCGATCTACGCCTACACCTACGTCTTTCGGGGTACGCCGCTGCTGATCCAGCTCTATCTGGTCTACTACGGCGTGGTCTTCTTCGAAGGCATTCAGGACAGCATCTTCTGGGTGGTGTTCAAGCAGGCGTTCTTCCCGGCACTGATCGCGTTCACGCTCAACACGGCGGCTTACACCACCGAGATCTTCCACGGTGCGATCAAGAACACCGCCAAGGGCGAGATCGAAGCGGCCCGCGCCTACGGCATGTCACGCAAGTTGATGATGCGCCGCATCATTCTGCCCAGCGCCTTTCGCCGTGCCTTGCCGGCTTACGGCAACGAGGTGATCTTCATGCTGCACGCCAGCGCCGTGGCCAGCGTGGTGACGATCATGGATCTGACCGGCGCGGCCTATTATGTCTACGCCCGTTTCTACGCGCCGTTCGATGCCTTCATCTTCGTCGCGCTGATCTATCTCTGCCTGACCTTCGGCATCATGTTCGTGTTTCGAAAGCTGGAAAAACGGTTACTGGCGCACCTGCGTCCGCGCGGCGCCTGAGCGCAGACCAGGTCATCGTTCGACGTCATCTGCCATCATCACCACACACAAAGAGAACTTCTCATGAACAAGTGGATCACCGGCGCGCTTATCGCGGGCGCCCTCGTATCGGGTCAGGCATTCAGTCAGGCCATGGCCCAGGAAAGTCAGGATGCCATTCGCCTGGGTATCGACGTGCCCTACGAACCCTTCGTCGTGCGTAACGCCGAGGGCGATCTCGAAGGCTTCGAGATCGATCTCGGCAACGAGCTGTGCACCCGCGCCAACCTCGAGTGCAGTTGGGTCGAACAGGGCTGGGACGGCATCATTCCGGGCCTGCTGGCGCGCAAGTACGACGCCATCCTGTCGTCGATGGCGATCACCCCGGAGCGCGAGCGCCAGGTGCTGTTCTCGCTGCCCTACTACAACACGCCCAGCGTCTGGATCACCGCACGCGATCGCGATATCGACATCGATGACAAGGCCTCCCTGGAGGGGCTCTCCGTGGGTGTGCAGCGCGGCACCATCCGCGATGTCTACGTCACCCAGGAGTACGGCGACGTTCTCGACATCCACCGCTACGGCTCCTCCCAGGACGTGGTCAACGACCTCAAGTCCGGCCGTCTCGACCTGACCTTCGAGGATTTCCCGATCGCCAACGACGCCATCGATTTCCGTCAGGACGACAGCCCCTACAAGCAGCTCGGCGACAGCATCAAGACGCCCACCTCGATCTTCGGCGAAGGCGCGGCGATGGCGTTCCGTCAGCGTGACAAGGCGCTGGCCGCCAAGTTCGACAAGGCGATCTGCGAGGTTTACGCCGATGGCACCTTCGACGAGCTGATGGAAAAGTACTTCGATTACGATCTGTCGGTACGCCCGAGCGAGCAGGACTGCGCCGAATAATCCCGCCCCCGTCCGGTCGCAGGCCATGGTGCCAGCGACCGGGCCTCATGATTCTCGAGTCGAGGAAGTGTCGTGGAACACCAGAAGCACCCTTTGATCAGCCCGGTGCCGGGCACCGAACGCTACATCGACAGCTTTCATTTCGGCCCGGCGGATGCCGAGCGGCATCTCTACGTGCAGGGCGCGCTGCATGCCGATGAACTGCCGGGCATGCTGGTCGCCTGGACGCTCAAGCAGCGCCTCGCCGAGCTCGAGGCCCAGGGACAGCTGGCCTGCCGCGTGACGCTCGTGCCCGTCGCCAACCCGGTGGGGCTGGACCAGCAACTGATGGATACGCCGCTGGGGCGCTACGATTTCGAGAGTCTGACCAACTTCAATCGTCGCTACGTGAACGTGGCCGATAGCATTGCCGACGGCCTTGAGACGGCACTGAACGACAACATCGCTCACAACCGCGACCTGATTCGCGATCGTTTCGAGGCTGCGCTGGCGTCGATCACACCGACCACCACGCTGGAATCCATGCAGCTGACGCTGCAGCGCCTGGCCTGCCGTGCCGACTTCGTGCTCGACCTCCACTGCGATTTCGATGCCGTCGAGCACCTCTACACCACGCCGGCGGCCTGGCCGGTATTCGAGCCGCTGGCGCGATACTTCGGCGCCAAGGCCAGCATGCTGGCCACCGATTCCGGCGGCCAGTCGTTCGACGAGTGTTTCACGCTGGTGTGGGAACAGCTGCGACAGACGTTCGGCGAGCGTTTCCCGCTCGACTACGGCTGCCAGTCGGTGACGCTGGAATTGCGCGGTCAGTGCGATGTCGATCATGCTCTCGCCGGTCACGATGCCCAGGCGATCATCGACTGGCTGCGGCATCTGGGACTCGTCGCGGGCGAGGCGCCGGCATTGCCCGAACTGGCCTATCCGGCCACCGAACTGGCGGCGATGGACTTTCTGCATGCGCCGATCGGTGGCCTGCTGGTGTTCCACGCCGAACCCGGCATCGAGGTGGTAGCCGGCCAGCTCATCGCCGAGATCATCGATCCGATCAGCGATCGCGTCGAACCGGTTCATGCCTCCCAGGCCGGCATGTTCTATGCCCGCAGCCAGCGCCGGATGGCCACCGCCGGCATGATCGTCGCCGATATCGCCGGTCATCACAGCCATCGGAGCGGTTATCTGCTGGCGCCGTGAATCAGGCGTTGATTGCGGCGATATTCAATTGTGTAAGCATTGGTTATGCTGCGGTTGTCGCCCATCGAGTGTCAGGAAGCCTTCACTGTTCAAAAGGCGGTGAATGGACCGGGACCGAATCGCAACACACAAGAACTCACGCATCACAAGAGAGAAGCGATCCATGAAGAAACTGCTGACTACCAGCCTGCTCGGCGCCGCGCTGATCGCGGGTGTCGCCCAGGCCCAGGATACCGAACAGCTGCGCATCGGTGTCGACGTCCCCTACGAACCGATGGAATACCGTACCCCGGATGGCGAGCTGACCGGCTTCGACATCGAACTCGGCAACGCCCTGTGCGCGCAGATCAAGGCCGAATGCGAATGGGTCGTTCAAGCTTGGGACGGCATCATCCCCGGCCTGCTGGCGCGCAAGTACGACGCCATCATGTCGTCGATGACAATCAACGACGAGCGCCGCCAGACCGTGCTGTTCTCCGACCCGTACATCAAGCCGCCCTCCGCATGGTTCGCGGCCGCCGACAGCGGTATCGACACGGTCTACCCCGAGTCGCTGAAAGGCAAGACCATCGGCGTCCAGCGCGGCACGTTGCAGGACAACTACGTGACCGACATGTACGGCGACGATGCCGACATCAGCCGCTACACCACGGCCGACGATCTGGTGCTGGACATGGATGCCGGACGCGTCGACATCGCCTTCCTCGACTTCCCGGTCGGCAAGTCCACCCTGTTGGATAGCGAAGACGGCAACTACGTCACCGTCGGCGACATGATCAGCGAGCCGGAGAAATATTTCGGCGAAGGCTTCGGTATCGCCTTCCGCCCGCGCGACAAGGAGCTGGCCGAACGCTTTGACGATGCCCTCGCCACCCTGAAGGACAACGGCACCTACGACGAGATCTACGACAAGTACTTCAAGGTCCAGTAAACAAGTACTCCAAGGTCAAGTAATCGTCGCTACCCACCGGGCGTGATTCAGCACGCCCGACGACGCCATAGTTTCCGGCGAGATCTATCAGTCTCCCTCGAGACTCGCCGCGTCAAGGCACAAGGCCCCGATCCCAGGATCGGGGCCTTGCGTTTCTGGATCCGCGCCGACCATCGCCGCGTGCGGCGTCCTGTAAACCCCGTGACGCGATTGAAACCGCAGGTTAGCAGCAACGGCGGAAAGCCCCGTTTCGCCAGGCCGGAATCGCAATAGCAATCCCTATCGATCGCTACGTAAGACAGCAAATGTTTACCGTTCTAATGTGGAGAGCGGTACTGACGATCCGTATTCTGCTAGGCATTGCTCGATCTGATAGAGAGAAAGGGAGCCCACGCAGGCACCGCACGAAAGAACGATTTTGCCCATCGATAGAGGCTATCGCGTCAAGAAGCAGGGGAGATCCCATGGATCAGTGGTTCAATCAAACGCCGGAAGAGATAGTACTGTGCCTGGGCCTTGCCTCGCTCGCACTGGTTTATCGGCGTCCCTCCCGCTTGGGCCTGCCAGCCTGGCTCGCCACATCGATGCTCCCGACCAACGGCCGAGGGGCGGAAGTTGCCGTTCAGGTGGCCGCCCACCCGGTTAGCGGCAAACTGCAGGTCTATCATCTCTCGCGCTGGTTCGAGGCCGTGTTGATCGATCCCGCCAACCCGCCGCTACGCGACGGCGAGACCGTCTACCTGATCCGTTGGGAAGCGCGCCAGGCCTGGGTTAGCCGGGTACGCAGTCATACCCCGGCCAAGCCCTCGAAGCGCACCCACAAGCGCTGGCAGTGGAGCTTCGATTAGCCGAGCCGTCAGCGGCTCGGAAAGCTTGAAACGGGCATCGGCACCGGGCTCTACGCCGTTGAAGGTCTGGCAAAGCGCGCCACCAGCCTCGCCATCCCCGGCCCCACCAGCACGACAGTGAATAGTCGCAACGTCTGCAACGCCACCACCAGTCCGACATCGGCATGAGTATCGATGGCGATGATCGTCATCGAGTCGAGGCCACCGGGGCTGGTGCCGAGATAAGCGGTGATGAACTCGGTATGCATCAGCAGGGTCATCAGCCAGGCGGAAAGCGCGCATAGCGCGATCAGCATCAGCGAGGCGAAGATCATCTTGCTCAATGCGCGGGCGATGTTGTGGATCGTCTCGCGATCGAAGCGCAGCCCCACGTAGGTGCCAATGACGCCGTAAGCCAGCTCCAGCAGCGGCTGCGGCAACACGATGGTGATGATGCCGGTCAGATGCAGCACGCTCCCCACCATCACCGGCCCCAGCAGCGCGCCGGCGGGCATCCGTCGATCGAAGATCCACACGCCGATGGCGACCACCGCCAGCGTCGTGACGAGGTCCCCCAGATAGCCCAGACCGATGGGAAGAGCTGCCGCATGGCCCGCGTTGCCGCTATCCGTGACGCCTAGATAGTGACTCACCAGCGCCCCCACCAGCACCACGCAGACCACGCGCACGTACTGCATTGCCGCCACGATTCGGGGATCGGCGTCGGTTTCCTCGGCCATCGCGACCATGGCAGCGGCGGCGCCGGGCGTCGTGCCCCAGGCTGCCGTCGAGCCCGGAAGCCCGCCGTAGCGAACCAGCCTGATCCCCACGATCAGGCTCAACAGCAGGGTAATCGCCGTGGCGATCAGCATCACCGGCCAGGCATCGAGAATCTTGAACAGCACCGACAGGGTCAGCGTCTGGGCGATCAACACGCCGATGACGCCCTGACTGAGCTTGAAGCCGATGCGGGGCAGCTTCAGGCCACCGACCATGACGCCGTAGGTGATCGAGACCGCCATGGGCCCGATGAAGCCGCCAGCCGGCATGTGGATCGCGTTCAATGCGCGATTGGCCACGACACAGCCGATAACGAGCAGCAGCCAACGCATCCACGTCGGGGGAGAAAAGCGAGGCGGAGAAGAATCAGCGGACAAGGTCGGGCTCCGGTAAAAGGCTAGGCTTTGTCTGAAAACTGCCTGCGCTCGGCCATACGTCGTTAAAAATCGGCTCAAAGTACTCATTTACACCGCGTAAACTGGTACGCCAGCCCGGTCCGTTTTCGCCGATTTTTGCCTTGTCTGACCTTCGCTCAACGACTTTTCAGACAAAGCCTAATGATATCAACTTTGGCTAATACCGGGCAGGGTTTGTCGACAATCTCGCGCGTCCGGCTGTCATTTAGCGCCACGATGCGACTCGCCGTGCCGCCCCTGCTCGCGCGGAAGGCTGCTACAGTCAGTAGGGAAGCGCGATGCCAACCCCATGGAGATCGACATGCTACGAAGCCTCGTGACCTCGTCCGGCACTGCCCTGCTGCTATCGCTCTGCGGCGAGACGCTGGCCCAGCAGCCGGTACGGAGCGGCCCGCCCAATGCTCCGGATCAGACGCCGGCATTCGAACGCCAGACCCGCGCCCCCGCGATCGAAGGCGATGTTGCGCTGGTCACGACGCCCGTGGCAGAGGGACTGGTCCACCCGTGGGGGCTGGCCTTTGTCGACAACGACCTGGCGCTGGTGACCGAGCGCCCCGGACGCCTGCGCGCCGTCGACCTGCAGAGCGGCACGCTGTCCGAACCGATCGAGGGGCTGCCGGAGATCGATGCCCGCGGCCAGGGCGGGTTATTCGATGTGAGCCTCGATCCCGACTTCGCCGACAACAGGCGAATCTACTTCAGCTACGCCGAGCCTCGAGGCGATGGCAAGAACGGCACCGCCGTCGCTCGCGGCGTTCTCGGCCAGGACCACGGCCGCCTGGAAAACGTCGAAGTCATCTTCCGTCAGACGCCGGCCTGGGACTCCACCAAGCATTTCGGCTCCGCGCTGGAGTGGGATAACGAAGGCAGGCTCTACGTAACCCTGGGAGAGCGCTCGCTGCCCGAATCCCGGCAACTGGCACAGGATCTGAACACCCATCTCGGCAAGATCGTGAGGATCCACGCCGACGGCTCCATTCCCGACAGCAACCCGTTCGCTAATAGACAGAACGCAAGTGTCGCAACAAGTACCGAAGACGGGCTGGCCGAGATCTGGTCCTACGGCCATCGCAATGTGCAAGGCGCCGCCCTATCCCCGGAAAGCGGCAAACTATGGACAATCGAGCACGGCCCGAAGGGCGGCGACGAGCTCAACGTCCCGGAACCCGGCAAGAACTACGGCTGGCCGATCATCACCTACGGTGAGGACTACAGCGGCGCGCCCATCGGCGAGGGCCTGACCGCCAAGGAAGGCATGGAGCAGCCGATCTACTACTGGGACCCGGTCATCGCCCCGGGCGACATGACCTTCTACCAGGGAGAACGCTTCTCCGGCTGGCAGGGCAATCTGATCATCGCCTCGCTCTCGCCGGGCGGCCTGGTTCGGCTCACGCTCGACGGAAAGCGGGTAAGCGGCGAGCAGCGTCTCGCACAATCTCTCGGCCGCGTGCGCGACGTGACGGAAGGGCCGGACGGCGCGCTATGGGTACTGACGGATGCCAGCAACGGCGCGCTGATTCGAATCACGCCCGAAGACGAGTGATTCCGTTCATGACGGCAGGTGAACGATAGCGCCGCGAATGCCGCGTTCGTCGATCCATAGCTTGCCGAGCGTGATCGGCAGGCGAAAACGGCGCTTCCCCGCCGCGCCGGGGTTGAACCACAGCTGGCGCCCGCTGGCGCTCTCCCGCCACGCGTTGCGCGGCTTGTGGGAGTGGCCGTGCAGCACGGCCTCGAACGCCATTCGCTCATCGATATCGGCGATATCGTGAACCAGCTGCAGAACCCGGCCATTGATCACCAGACGCCAGTGCAGTGGCAAGGAAGCACATTCTCCTTCGATATCGATATTGCCACGGACAGCATGGACGGGCGCGAGCTCGGCCAAGCGCTCAAGAATGGCCGGATCACCTACGTCACCCAGGTGGATCAGCGGGTAGCAACCGGCCAGCAGCGCCAGCGCTTCGTCTCGCAGCAGCCCGTGAGTATCCGAAATGACGCCGACGGGAGCATTGGTCTCGAACGTTGCCGAGGGAATCGCCTCTGCCATCGCTACCCTAGCCCGAACCCGTCAGACACGTGGACGAAACAGCCGCGCCATGGCGTCACAACGAAGCCATGGCGTATCCCACGGAATAGGCTCAAGCGCCACCCGGGCTGGATTTGACGGTCGAACTCTTTTCCATACCCTCGTAACTCATGTTGCCGTCGGCGTCGATCTTGCAAGTGAGATTGTACTTGGCGTTGCCCTCGCCAAGCAGATCGACGAGCAGCTCGAACTCCTCTCCCTGTTTGTAGTTCTTGGCGTTGGTCTCGTAGATGGACTTGCCATCTATCTCCTCGGACTGTTCATCCTTCTGCACGGCAAGATCACGACACTCCTGCGCGAGCTTGGGAACCCCTTCCTTCTGAACCCCCGTCTCGCGGGCGTCTTCCTGCTCGCTGGTCTGATCTCCCGACTGCTTGTCCAGATTGGGCTGATCACTCGTCTTGTCCTGTGCCATTGCCCCGCCACCGAACAGCAGCGCACCGAGCGCCAATCCCAGACCGGCGTTCTTCATCCTTTTCATCGACATTGCACCTCTCCCTGTTGTGCCGTTTGCCCACGCAGTATAGGAGAAGGCCACATTCTGCAAGGTTACGTTTTGCAATGAATGCTCAGCCCCACAGCCGGCGGGTGGCGATGGCAGCCCCTTCGCTCAGCGCCTTGAGCTTGGCCCAGGCCACGTCCTGCGCGACGAACTCGTAGCTCGCGAAGGTGCCGAAGCCGCAGTCGGTGCCTGCCACCACGCGCTCGCGGTCGCCGATGGCCTCCACCGACGCGCAGATGCGGTTGGCGACGACCTCCGGGTGCTCGAGATAGTTGGTGGTGACATCGATCACGCCCGGCATCAGCAGCATGTGATCCGGCAGCGGATGCGTCTTGAACGAGACGGTCTCGTGCTCGTGACGGGGGTTGCCCAGCGGAATGCTCAGCGCACCGACCTTGGCCTGGTAGAGGATCGGCAGCAGGTCCGCCACCGGCACGTCGTCCTGGTGCGGCCCTTGCCAATTGCCCCAGCAGACGTGCAGCCGCACTTTGTTCGCGGGAATGTTCTCCAGCGCCAGATTGATCGCCTCGACGTGCAATTCCACCCGTTCGAGAAAGGTGCCAAGATCGGCATCGCCAAACATGATGACTCGTTCCATGGCGAGATCCGGCGCATCCAGCTGCAGAATGTGCCCGGCTGCGACGATGGCCTCGTACTCCTGCTTCATTTCCCGCGCCACCGCCAGCACGTACTCGCGATCGGTGAGATAGTCGGGGTTGTTCTCCGCCCGCAGCATGGTCGTGGTCACGACGCCAGGAGACGCGGCGGTCATGAAGGTTTCCAGCGGTCGAGGACGGTTGACGAGCGCGGCATCGAACGACGCGAGCTCCGCCTTGACCCCGGCCAGAGTCGGGTCGTACTGGACGGCACGCTGGGCCAGCGGCGTGTTCCAGACCTTGGCGAGATCCTCCGAGACTCCGATCTGACGCGCCATGTGCTCGGCGTAGCCGGGGAAGCGCTGGATATCCAGCGTCGGCTTGCGCCGCCCTTCCCCGCCGAAGCCGGTCATGCGTTCGGTGACGTAGGTCGAGAAGCCGACCCGCGGCGCCTCGCCGTTGTTGATGCTGTCGAGCCCCGCCTCGAACTGTGCGGCGATCACCCCGTCCAGGCAGCGCGCGACCTCGCTATCGAAAGCCGCTGTGTCCACCGGCTTCCCCTGTTCGCGCATGACCAGCAGCTTCGACAGTTCGAGCGTCCGCGGCAGGCTGCCGGTATGCGTGGTGATGATGCGATCGCGACTGGTCTTCATGATCTTTCCTTGGCGTTGTTGGCCGGCTCGAAGGCGGCGAGAGGGTCGGCAGGCAGCGCCGCCGAAAACGTAGGCCGCCAAGGATACCCAAGCGACGGCGAGGATAGACCTATGGCGGCATGAAAGTTATACAGCCACTTCATGAATCAAATTCATTGATAGATGAAAAAAGCGGTACGCGAACGAAAAACGCCCCGAGGTCGAAACCTCGAGGCGTTCGTACGGCTAGCGTCGATACGAAACGGTATCGACCTCCGGCACCGGCTCAGTCGTCCAGCGCTTCGGGCAGGTCGGTGACCGCTCCCTTGGACGCCGAACTGACCGTCTTGGCGTACTTGGCCAGCGTGCCACGAGTGTAGCGCGGTGCCGGACGCTTCCAGGCCGCGCGGCGGCGCTCCATCTCGGCGTCGTCGATGTGCAGCGTCATCACGTCGTTCTCGGCGTCGATGGTGATCTCGTCGCCATCCTCGATCAGCCCGATCGGGCCGCCGACGAAGGCTTCCGGCGTGATGTGGCCGACCACGAAACCGTGGCTGCCGCCAGAGAATCGGCCGTCGGTGATCAACGCCACCTTGTCGCCCAGGCCGCGGCCCATGATCGCCGAGGTCGGCGTCAGCATCTCGCGCATGCCGGGGCCGCCCTTCGGCCCTTCGTAACGAATGACCACGACATCGCCGGCGACCACGGTCAAATCGTTGATCCGCGCTTGCGCTTCCTCTTCGGAATTGAATACCCGAGCGCGACCGGTAAAGCGGGTGCCTTCCTTGCCGGTGATCTTGGCCACCGCCCCTTCCGGCGCCAGGTTGCCATAGAGAATGCGCAGGTGGCTGGTCGCCTTGACCGGCTTGTCCAGCGGTTTGATGATCTGCTGATCGACCGGATACGGCTTCACGTCCGCCAGGTTCTCGGCCAGCGTCTTGCCGGTGACGGTGATGCAGTCGCCATGCAGCATGCCGGCGTCGAGCAGGATCTTCATCAGCGGCTGGATACCGCCGATCGCCACCAGTTCGCTCATCATGTAATGGCCGCTGGGACGCACGTCCGCCAATACCGGCACACGCTTGCCGATCTCGGTGAAGTCATCGAGGGAGAGCTCGACACCGACGGTATTGGCGATCGCCAGCAGGTGCAGCACGGCATTGGTGGAACCGCCGAGGGCAATGACCACGGTGATGGCATTCTCGAATGCCTTGCGGGTCATGATGTCGGAGGGTTTCAGGTCCAGCTCGAGCAGTTTGAGCACGGCCTCGCCGGCGGCGCGGCAATCGTCGTGCTTGGTCTGCGAGACCGCTTCCTGGGCCGACGAGTTGGGCAGACTCATGCCCATCGCCTCGATCGCCGAGGCCATGGTGTTGGCGGTGTACATGCCACCGCAGGAGCCCGGCCCGGGGATCGCGGTCTCCTCGATCTGCTTGACCTCGATCAGCGACTTGTTGCCCTGGGAGTAGGCGCCCATCGCCTCGAACACCGAGACGATATCGGTGTGGCCGGCGCCGGGCTGGATGGTACCGCCGTAGACGAAGATGCTGGGCCGGTTGAGACGAGCCAGACCGATCATGCAGCCGGGCATGTTCTTGTCGCAGCCGCCGATGGCGACCACGCCGTCGAAGCCTTCGCAGCCGGAAACGGCTTCGATGGAGTCGGCGATGATCTCGCGCGAGGCCATCGAATACTTCATGCCCTCGGTGCCGTTGGCGATACCGTCGGAAATGGTGATCGTGTTGAAGATCACGCCCTTGCCACCGGCGGCATCGGCGCCGTCGCTGGCCGCTTCCGCCAGCACGTTGATATGGCTGTTGCACGGGGTGACGCGGCTCCAGGTCGAAGCGATACCGACCTGAGGCTTCTTGAAATCTTCATCGGTGAAACCGACGGCGCGCAGCATCGCGCGACTGGCGGCCTTGCCGGGACCATCGACCACCTTGGCGGAATGGCGACGACGGTGATCCGTATTGTCGGGAAAATTGTCGTCCGGGAAATCCTGGCTCATCAAGCACTCCTCATTTTCGTCTGTTCGCCGCGGGGGCAGTCTGGCTGCCACATCGGGCAGAGGTTGAGCGACACAGGCCGGCTGGATGATGCAGCGAAAGGTGACGGTCGGCTTGTGTCGTGGTGTCACGGTCAGATGACAATGCACGGACACGGCGGCTCTCGTGAAGCGAATCGGCCACGTCCGATACAGAAAGGGTGGCCCATTGTAGCGGCCCGAAGCGCGCACGGACATCCGACCATGGCGGAAATCGGCCATCTCCTGCGCGCGACCGTCTATGCAATACTGGCGGGCGCCCTGTGCCACCGTTCCCCACCGCAACCCGAGCGAGCCTGCCATGTTCGACTTCAAGGAAATCGAAGCCTTCGTCTGGATCGTACGACTGGGATCGTTCCGCCTCGCCGCACAGCACCTGCACTTGACCCAGCCTTCCATCTCGGATCGTATCGCCCGGCTCGAGGACTTCGTAGGCGGGCCGTTGCTGGATCGCGCCCAGCGCCCGATCCAGCCCACGCCGAAGGGTCGACAGTTCTACCGCCACGCTCAGCACATGCTGGAGACGCGCCAGGAAGCGATGGCGATGCTCGAGGCCAACAACCCTTTCCAGGGTGTGCTGCGCCTCGGCGTGGTCGAGACCATCGCTCACAGCTGGTTGCCGGCGTTCATTGCCGAGCTCGCCAACCGCTTTCCCGACATGACGCTTCAGCTCGAGGTGGATGGCACGCCGGGGCTCGCCAACCGCCTGCTCAACCGCCAGATCGACATGGCCTTCACGCTGGGGCCGGTCGACGCCCAGGACATACTCAGTCGCCCGCTGTGCCACTACCCGACCGGCTTGATCGTCAACCCGTGCCTGGCGTTCGATCCCGACACCTTTTCACTGGCAGCATTGGAACGCAGCGGCACGCCGCTGATCACCTTCGCCAGCGACAGCCGCCCCTATCGGGAGCTGCAGTCTCTGTTGCATCAGCAGCGCCTGGAACGGATCAAACTGCACTGTTCCGGCTCGGTCTGGACCATCGTGCGCCTGGCGCTGGATGGTATTGGCGTCGGTGCCATCCCGCCCCGCATCGTCGAGCAGGAGATCGCCCGCGGCGAGCTCGTCACACTGCCCTGCGATCTGCCACGACTGGACTTTGCTGCCTCCTGGCCACAGCACATCGACAAGGCACTGGCCGATGGCGTCATCGACCTGGCGATCGAACTCGGTCAACGTGACCAGCGCGAGCACGCTTGACGCTGAAAAGGCGTTGCCGATGGGTCTCATGTTGGAGGGCTTTGTCGATGAACCTGACGTTGAAAGGTTTTACCGATGAATAAGAATCATAAAAATCGATTGGATTGATGCGTCGTGAACCCATAGCGTTGATGCCATCAGGCGGCGTCCGGCCCTGTCGGCCAAAGCTGCCACGACAATGACAACCAGGATCGACAAGATGCTCTCTCTCGACGCCACCGTCTCTCCGGCCGATGCGCGCGCCGCCATCCGCCGCGGCGACTGGCCCAACACGACCACCGGTATCGCCAATGGCTACGCCCAGGCCAATCTGGTCATCATCCCCGAGGCCTACGCCAGCGACTTCCTGCGTTTCTGCATGGCCAATCGCGAGGCCTGTCCGGTCCTCGACGTCAGCGAACCGGGCAGCTTCCATCCGCAGGCACTGGGAGACGCGATCGACCTGCGCACCGACGTACCCCGCTACCGCGTCTACGAACATGGCGAGTTGGTCGCAGAGCCCGAAGATCTCACCTCACGCTGGCGCGACGACTTGGTTACCTTCTCGATCGGCTGCTCGTTCTCGTTCGAGGAACCCTTGATTGCCGAAGGCGTGCCGGTGCGACACATGGATGCCCGAACCATCGTGCCGATGTATCGCACCAATATCCCGCTGGTGCCAGCCGGCCCGTTTCACGGTCAGTACGTCGTCTCCATGCGCGCCATGTCGCCGGCCGACGCCATCCGAGCCGTACAGATTACTACCGACATGCCTAGCGTTCATGGTGCGCCTCTGCATCTGGCTCGTCCCGAGCTGATCGGCATCGACGATATCGGCAAGCCCGACTTCGGCGATGCGCCGGTAATGGAGGATGACGACATCCCGGTATTCTGGGCCTGTGGCGTCACCCCACAGATCGCGTTGATGAATGCGAAGCTGCCCTTCGCCATGGCTCACGCGCCAGGACACATGCTCATTACCGATATCCCCAACTATCGCCTGAAGTACCGCTAGTAATACCGGGCAACACGACTGGAGCTGGAAAAGCACTGCAGGAATTGGAAGCCCCGATAAGCGGGAAGTACTGCCAAACGAGAAATGCTACTCGTATAACAAACTCAACAAGCGAGACTCTCATGAAAAAGACTCTGATTGGCCTCACCCTCACCGCGCTGACCTCCGGGATCGCCCAGAGTGCGATTGCCGAAACCAGTCTCAACGTGGTCGGCACCTGGAGCGCTGTCTCCCTGCATAAAAACTTCGAAGCGCCGTTCTGGACCCAGAGGCTTCCCGAGGCAAGCGACGGCCAGATTCAGGTGCAAATGACCACCTTCGATCAAATGGGCATCGAAGGCAGCGATGTCTTCAATTACCTGAAGAACGGGCTTTTCAATATTGGTATGACCTTCTCCGACTATGTCGGCGGTGAAGCACCGGCATTGGAAGGCCTCGATCTGCCGATGATGACCACCGATCCCGATAAGGCGCGCGAAGTTAGCGAAGCGTTCATGCCGATCGCCGAAAAAACAATGCAATCTCAATACAACGCCCATGTGCTGGCGATTGCCCCCAATACCCCGCAGGTGGTGTTCTGCAACACACCGATCAAGAATCTCGGCGATCTGCAGGGCAAAAAAGTTCGTGCCAGCGGCCGGACCACGGCGGAATTTCTCTCGGCGATCGGAGCTCAAAGCACAGTCATGGCGTTCAACGAAGTGCCGGGCTCGCTCGAGCGAGGCGTCATCGACTGTGCCGTGACCGGCTCGCTCTCCGGCTACAACTCTGGCTGGCAAGATGTCGCCGATTATCTGTTGCCGCTACCGATCGGCGGCTGGGACACCGTCATTACCGCGGTCAGCAACGATACCTGGAGCTCGCTCGACGATGAGACCAAGCAAACCATCGAAGACCAGATCGAACCTGGTTTCGTCGATCCGGTCTGGAACAATCTGGCCAAGGACGAACAGCAGGGCATTGCCTGCCTGACAGGTAGCGGCGATTGCGAACATGGCGAGCCGGGCGATATGAACCTGGTCGAGGTGACCGATGCCGACCGCGAGCGCGCCCACCAGGCGCTGGTCGATGCGGTGCTGCCGAGCTGGGCATCGCGCATCGACGACGAGACGATCTCGCTGTGGAACGAGAACGTCGCACCGCTGGTCGCGCTTCCCATCGTCAAGTGACCCGCATCACCTAAATCCCGCTTCATTCCGGCCGGCGCCAGCGCGCGTCGGCCGCGCCGAGATGTAGGTATCCAACATGCTCTCTCTCGTTTCGCTGGTCGACGCGCTCGTGCGCGCGGTGCGTCAGATCTCCCGCTGGGCCGCTCGCCTCATCGGACTTCTACTGCTTGCCGTGGTGGCGTTGGTCATTATCGAGGTCGTCAGCCGTAAACTGCTGGGCCACTCTTTCGAGGGCGTGCAGGAGTACGCCGGCTACGTGCTGGCCATCCTATCCTCCTGGGGGCTTTCGCATACTCTGACCGAACGCGCCCACATCCGCATCGATGTCGGCTACTCCCGCTTGCCGATTGCAGCCCGTGCCGCGCTCGATCTGCTCTCGATTCTCGCCGTCAATCTGGTCGGCTGGATGATCGTCATCCACGCCTGGCCGGTGTTCTCGGATTCACTTTCCAACCACACCACGGCGAACACGCCGCTGTCGACGCCGCTATGGATTCCACAGCTGGTCTGGGTGCTCGGCTACACCTGGTTCGCGCTCTCTGCGGTCATGCTCGCGATACGCGCACTGCTGGCGGCAACGCAGGGCGACAGTGCCACGATCCATACACTGATCGGCATGGGCCATGATGCCGACCCGCTCGAGGCCAACGAGCGCGACAACGCCACGGCAGGAGGAAAATCCTGATGCTTGCCTATCTTTCCATCGGAATTCTGGCGCTGCTGTTGACCGGCATTCCGGTCGCCATCGCGCTGTTCCTGCTCGCCTTCGGCGTCGACCAGTTCTTCTCGTTCTTCCCGTTGACCAAGGCGTTGGGTCAAAACCTGTGGTCCGCCGCGGACTCGTTTCTGCTGATCGCGATCCCACTGTTCGTGCTGATGGGCGAGATCATCGTGCGTGCGGGGATCGCCGAACGCGCCTATCGCGCCATGGATCACTGGCTCTCCTGGCTGCCCGGCGGTCTGCTGCATGCCAACGTGATGACCTCGATGCTGTTCTCGGCAACCTCTGGATCGTCGGTGGCCACTGCCGCGACGATCTCCACCGTGGCGCTGCCCCAGGGCGACAAGCTCGGCTATCACCCGAAGCTCTTCTGCGGCAGCATTGCCGCCGGCGGCACGCTGGGGATCTTGATCCCGCCGTCGATCAACCTGATCGTCTACGGCTTCCTGACCGAGACCTCGATCCCCAAGCTGTTCGTGGCCGGGCTGTTGCCGGGGCTGCTGCTGACCGGCCTGTTCATGCTGACGGCGATCCTGTTCTGCGCTTGCAAGCCGTCGCTAGGGGGGCCACGCAGTCACTCGAGCTGGCCGGAGCGCCTGCGTCATCTGAAGTTCCTGCTGCCACTGCTGATCCTGTTCGTCGCCATCGTCGGCTCGATCTACACCGGCTGGGCGACGCCCACCGAAGCCGCCGCCATCGGCGTGGTGGTCGCGCTGATCCTCGCTGCGTTCAATCGCCGACTGGACTGGCGCATGTTGACCGAAGCGCTCGACAACACCGTGCGCACCACCTCGATGATTCTGTTCATCATGCTGGCAGCCTCGTTTCTCAATTTCGCGCTCGCCTCGGCGGGCCTTTCCAATCAACTGACGCAACTGCTGACGCAACTGGACCTGTCACCGATGGCACTGCTGCTCTGCGTGCTGGCACTGCTGGTGATTCTCGGCTTCTTTATCGAGACGCTGTCGATGATGGTGATCACGCTGCCGATCATCGCTCCCCTGCTGTTTGCCGCCGGCTTCGACAAGGTGTGGTTCGGCGTGGTGATGATCCTGTTCGTCGAGATGGCGCTGATCACACCACCGGTCGGTCTCAACCTCTATATCGTCCAGGCTTCCCGGCGCGGCAAGCCGTTCTCCGACGTGGTCATCGGCACGCTGCCGTTCATCGCCGCCATGGTGGTGATGGCCGTCCTGCTGATTCTGTTCCCCGACATCGCCCTGTGGCTGCCGAACTCGCTCTGATTCGTCGCTTCATCTATGAACAGCAACACCCGACGCCGCTTTCCGATCCAACGACAGTTCAGGAATCACTCATGCTGACTTTCGATACCCCCGAAGACACGCTCACCGTCACGCCGGAACGGCTGGCGATCGCCGGCTGGGCCGGCCGCGATCAGGCTGGCGTTCAACATCACATCGACGAGCTGGCCGCCATCGGCGTCAAACCGCCATCGAGCGTGCCGCTGTTCTACCGTGCCAGCGCGCAATTGCTGACCCAGGCCGAGAACGTCGAGATGCTGGGCAGCGAAGGCTCCGGCGAAGCCGAAGTCTGCCTGGTCAGCGATGGCGACGGCCGCCTGTGGGTGACGCTCGCGTCCGATCACACCGACCGCAAACTCGAAGCCGTCGGCGTGGCCGAATCCAAGCAGCTCTGCGCCAAACCGGTCGCCACCCAGGCATGGCCGCTGAATGAGGTCCGCGATCATTGGGATTCGCTGGAACTGGCAAGCGAGATCGAAGAAAACGGCCAGACCGTCACCTATCAACAAGGCACGCTCGCCGAGCTGCTGGATGTCGATACGCTGCTGGCCAAACTCCCCGACGCGCTCAAGCAGGGGCAGTCGCTGGCACCCAATACGCTGCTGCTGTGCGGCACGGTGCCGGCCATTGGCGGCATTCGGACCAGCCCGCGCTTCTCGATGACGCTCAACGATCCGGTCCTGAATCGTCGTTTGAGCCACAGCTACATCGTCGTCGAGCTCGAGGTCGCGCAATGAGCCAGCTCGATGCCGCCAGCGCGTTCTGGGCCCGCCCGCCGCATCAGCGCCGCTTGAATGACTGGCAGGCGGCAGTCGATACTGGCGATTTCACGCCCGCCCAGGCGCTCGAGGCGTTGATCGAGCGGGCGCAGTCGCAGACCGACGTCACCACCTCTGCCTTCATCGAGTTCGATGCCAACAAGCTGCGCGACCGGCTGACGCGAGTCGACCCGAGTGAGTCGCTGGGCGGCGCTCCGATCAGCATCAAGGATCTGTTCGATGTTCGCGGCGAGGTGACCATGGCCGCTTCCCGGGTGCTGGGTGACAGCGCGCCGGCCGAGAGGGACGCGCCCTCGGTCGCCCGTCTTCGTCGTGCCGGGGCGCTGCTGACCGGACGCACCAACATGAGCGAGTTCGCGTTCTCGGGGCTCGGGCTCAACCGGCATTACGGCACACCGCCCAACCCGTTCGATGCCGAGCGCATCACCGGCGGCTCGACGTCCGGCGGCGCCGCCTCGGTGGCTTTCGGCCTGGCCGCGGCGACGCTGGGCAGCGATACTGGCGGTTCGCTGCGCATCCCCGCCGCATTCTGCGGCCTGACTGGATTCAAGCCGAGTCAGGAAAGTATACCCGGCGAAGGCGCGTACCCGCTGGCGCCGAGCCTGGATTGCGTCGGACCGATCGCGCCCAGCGTCGACTGCTGCGCGCGGCTGTGGTCGATACTCGCCGACCGGCCGATGCCGCCACTGGATGCCTCGCCTCGGCCACTGCGGCTGGCGATCGCCGAAGGCGGTCTGCTGAGCGAACTGGACGATGCGGTCCGTGATGGCTTCGAGGCCGCCGTGGCTGCTCTCGAAGCCAAGGGGTGCCACGTCGAGCGCCTGCCGTTAGCGGCCGTCGACGGCGCGCTGGCGATCAATCAGCAGGGCGGCCTGGTAGTGCCGGAAGCGGCAGCGCTGCATCGCGAACAGCTCGCGCGTGCCGAGGCGGACTACGATCCGCTGATCGCCGAGCGTCTGAACGGCGGTCGGGACATCAGCGCCGCGGACTATCTCCAGCGCCTCTGGCCGAGAGCGGGCTGGCAGCGCCGGTTCGAAGTCGAGATGGCCGGCTTCGACGCGGTACTGCTGCCCACCGTCGCGACGCTGCCGCCCAAGCGGGCCGATCTCGAGAACGACGCCGCCGCGTTCCAACGCGCGAACCGGCTGGCGCTGCGCAACACCAGCGTTTTCAACTATCTCGACGCCGCCTCGATCTCGCTGCCCTACTTCCCTTCAGGCGCGGAACTCCCTATCGGCCTGATGCTGTCTCGCCCCCAGGGCGGCGACGCCGCGCTGCTGCAGCATGCCTGCGTCGTGGAAGCGATGCTGAGGAATTGAGTCGTCCCGGGCAGTCGCTGAGAGGCATCCGTCTTAAGGCGAGGGGGCCGGCGGGCTCCCCTCGACAGCGTCAACGTCTGACGGAATGGAACCAGTCGCCGATGCTGCGGCCGATCTTGTCGATCAACCCCAGCGGCGGCATGGCCGGCATGTAGAAATGATGGATCGTGGAGCCCGGCAGCCCTGATGCGCCGCGCTTTCGGCAAGCGCCCTGGGTAGCCGCGGCCTCTTCCCGCCATTCTTTCTGCCGATCGTCCGGGCGATATCCGGCCAGCACCGTCGCCAGGGCGATCAGCGCAAAGACAACGAAGCAGACAGTGTATCCCGCGCTGCCGATCAGATAGCCGGCCAGCGGCGAGCCGATGACCTGGCCGATGGCAATCATCAGGAAAGGCAGCCCCAGCCCGATTGCCGGCCGATCCGCGTAGAGCCTCACGCCCCAGACGAGATAGGCCCCGGTGAGCATGATGTAGGCGGCGCCGAAGAGCCCCGCGGAGACGAACACCGTCGGCAGGCTCGAGGGGCTCAGTACCAGCAGCCATAACGACAGCGCCAGCATCGCCAGCACCCCACGATGGACGACGTTGAGCCCAAAGCGCGCGACCAGATCGCCCGTCGCGGCGCCTGCCAGCCCGGCCACGCCGATCAGAATCCACATCACGTTGGCCACGCCCTGCCCGAGATGTCCTCGCGAGATGATGACGTCGCTGGAGAAGGTCCAGTAGGCAGCGCTGGCCAGGCCCGTACTGGTGGCCGCGACCACGAGCATCAACGCGCGCGGGCGCCAGAGACCGCCACGAGGCTCTTCTTGCCGTGAACCGGATTGGCGGCCGGTGCCGGCATTCGCTCGCGGCATGGTCACTAATAGCAGCAGCGCATTGAGCAGCGCGGCGACGGCAAACGCGGCGTAGGCGAGTCGCCACTGCCCCGTAGCGACGAAGGCCACCGGCCCGGAAACGGCAACACCCAGACTGGTGCCGGCATTGATGACGGTATTGGCACGTCCCTGCCGAGCGGTCGCGATCGACGTCGAGACGGCCTGCGCCATGGGCGGCGATGCCAGCCCGGTGCTCAGCCCCGCGAACAGGATGCCGCCGGCCAGCCAGAGCGCGCTGGTGCTGATGGCGACGATCGTCATGCCACCTGCGGCAACCAGCGCCGCGGCGATCGCCACCCGGCGCGCCCCGAGGCGTTCCACCAGCAGAGCGCTTGCCACGATGGCGAGACAGTAGCCGACGTAGGCACCGCTACCGATGATCCCGGCAATGGCCGGACCGAGACCGACATCCTCGCGCATGCTGGGCAGAAAGAGACCGTAGGCAAAGCGAGCCAAGCCATAACTGACGCCGGTCAGTAGAGTGCCGGCGAGGACTAGGCGCATTTCCGAGTGATTCATGAGGCATTCTCCATTCGAGCATTCACCGTCGCGAGACTGGGGGAAGCCGGTTTGCCGAAGTCGAAGTCCGATCAGATGTAAAACGGTCGTTTTCATTACGGGCGAAAAAAATTCGCCGACTCTGGCGTCGGCCCGTTCGTCGAACGACATGACCAGCTAGCGGCGTCTAGGCGCCCGTGCGGTCTCGACCAATCGATGGGCGGCACGCCGCGCACCGTCGACGGCCGCGCCGCCGCGATAGGTCGCTGCATGGGTCGCGCCCTCGAAAAGCAGCAGAATCGCTTCGGCCAGCTCGTCGTCGCGCCGGCCGATCTCCGCCACCACGATCTCGTCGATTCGCTGCCGCAGTCGCTGCTTGTGTCGCGCCATCGCCTCGGCGATCTCCGGTACGCTACCGCCGGTTTCGCCCCAGGCCCGCAGGAACAGGCAGCCCCGCGCGCCCTCCCGGGCGAACCAGATTTCCAGCGCATCGAACAGCGCGTCGATATTGTCCGCGCCGACGAGCCGATGGAAGCGACGGTCCCGCTCGTTCAGGACGGCGGCCATCAGGCCGTTCTTGCTGCCGACGTGCTTGTAGAGCGTGCGGCTGGAAATCCCGGCGGCCTGCGTCAGCCGGTCCATCCCGGTGGCGGTGAAGCCGTACCGGTCGAACAACTGCTCGGCAGTCGAGATGAGTCGTGTGCGAATATCCATGGCCCCAATGTAAAACGATCACTTTACCCATGCAAGCATCGATGCGCCGATCAACGATGGTAAGATGCCGGCCCATTCAGCGAAGAATCACTCCCCGTGTCGTCAGCCTCGATCTCTCGTCCCCCGCTACCGGCCTGGCTGTGGCTCGTCGCTTTCGGTCTGGCGGCGATCAACCTGCGTGCGCCGATCGTCGTCATCGGACCGGTACTCGATCCGATCATGTCAACGCTCTCCATCGGCGCGGGAACGGCGAGCCTGTTCACCACCGGGATGATTCTCTGCTTCGGGCTGCTCTCGCCGCTGGCGCCGGGCTTCGCCGATCGCGTCGGCCTCGACCGCGCCATCGCCTGCGCTATCACGCTGATCGCCCTCGGCGGCGTTCTGCGCGGCGTCGAGAACCTGACGGTCATGCTGCTGGGGACATTGTGCGCGGGGCTGGGTATCGCCTTCGGCAACGTGTTCATGCCGAGCCTGGTCAAGCGCGATCGCGGCGACCGGCTGGGCCGCACCATGGGGCTATACACGGTTATGATGGGCGTCGGCGCCACGATCAGTGCCGGTAGCGCCATTCCGCTGATGAATCTCTCGGGGAGCTGGTCCACGCCGATCTGGCTATGGGCGGCGTTCGGCATCGGCTCCGCCATCGTGTGGTGGCGCGTGGCGCTCTCGCTGGCGCCCGAGGAACCGGCCGCCACGCGCCGGCCGCCGATGTCGCGCCTGTTCAGAAGCCCGGTGGCGTGGACGTTGACGCTGTTCATGGGCGCCCAGTCGCTCAGCTTCTACACCCTGCAGACCTGGGTGCCGGCGGTGGCGATCCAGGCCGGCGTCCCGGTGGCGACCGCCGGGATCATGCTGTCGCTGATCAACCTCACCAGCATTCCGGGCAGCTACATCGTCGCGCGCTTGGCATCGAGGCTAACGCATCACAGCCTGCTGGTGCTGGGGCTCTGCTCGCTGGTGGCGCTGGCGCTGTTCGGCCTGCTGCTTGCGCCCACGGCCTCCCCGCTGCTGTGGGCACTGCTGCTGGGTGCCGGCCAGGGCGGCTGTTTCAGTTTCGCGCTGACCATGATCGTACTGCGTACCCGACAGCCCCAGCACGCGGCGATGCTGTCGGGCATGTCCCAGAGCATCGGCTACCTGATGGGTGCCAGCGGGCCGCTGCTGTTCGGCGCACTGCACGGGCTGAGCGGCGACTGGCAGCTGTCGCTGATCTTCCTGATCGTGCTGCTGGCCGGGCAGAGCGTGGCCGGCGTGCTGATCGGCCGGCCCAGGATGGTCAAGCTGGGAGACGACTGACGCCCGGGTTCTCCCTTTCATTGCTCTCGGTAAAGCCGGGGCATGCCTTGGCTTTGCAATCCCCTGCCGCCTTCTATGCTGTAGAGAGTTATTTTCCAGAACAGACCCCGAAATAGACCCTGGAACAGACCTCGGAACAGGTCCCGAAACGGACTTCGCTCAGGCACGAGCGCGATACGTCAAGGGCCGGCAAGGAGAGCGACATGGGTATCAGGCTGAAGCATCTCGAAGATCAGGTCGTCGTGATTACCGGCGCGACCTCCGGCATTGGGCTCTCCACGGCGCGCATGGCCGCCGATCGGGGGGCGCGCCTCGTGGTGTCGGCGCGTAACGAGAATACGCTGATTCGACTGGTGGAGGAGCTTCGCCAACGGGGCGCGGAGGCGGTTCATGCCGTGGCCGATGTGGGCGATCCCGCTCAGGTACATGGCATTGCCGAGACCGCCTTCAACCATTTCGGCGGCTTCGATACCTGGATCAACAATGCGGGCGCGTCGCTTTACGGCTATATGCTCGATGTGCCGCTGGAGGATCATCGCAAGCTGTTCGAGACCAATTTCTGGGGCATCGTCCACGGCTCGCTGGAGGCGGCGCGTTATCTCTCCACACGCACTGCGGGCCATGGCGGCGCGATCATCAATCTGGGCTCGCTGGTATCGGATCGCGCGATTCCGATCCAGGGCATGTATTCCGCCTCCAAGCATGCCGTCAAGGGCTTCACCGATTCGCTGCGCGTGGAGCTCGAAGCCTTGGGCGCGCCGGTATCGGTCACCCTGGTCAAACCCGGCAGCATCGCCACGCCCTATGCCGAACATGCCCACAACCTGCTCGAGCAGGAGCCCAGCCTGCCGCCGCCGCTTTACGAGCCGAGCATCGTCGCCAAGGCGATCCTGCATTGCACCGTTCATCCCCGACGCGACATTCGCGCCGGGGGCGGCAGCAAGGCGATCGCGATGCTCGACTACTTCGCGCCGCGCCTGACCGATCGCCTCATGGGCGGCATGATGATCGATCAGCAGAAGTCCGGGCGTGCGGAGCATCGCCAGTCATTCGCGCTACATGAGCCCGGGACCGAGATGCGCGAGCGGGGGAACTACCCGCATCATGTCTGCAAGACCAGCCTCTACACCGAGGCCTCGATGCATCCTGTCATCACCACGACGGTCATCGCGGGGGCGCTGTTCGGCCTCGCGGCGCTGAGCCGGCGTCGGCGGTTCTGATCGGGCCGGCGTCTCGTTACGCCCGCCCTGTCGACTCGCGCTGAAACGGATAGACGTCACCGATGCCGAGCAGCCGAGTCAGCTCGTCGAGCGCCGTGAGCGTCTCGTCGGCGAGCCGGGGATCGGCCAGATCGTCCGGGGTCAGGCTGTCGCGGTAGTGCCGCTCGACCCAGGCCACCAGATCGGCATGGAGCGCGTCGTTCAACAGCACCCGCCCGCTCAGCGCCTGACGCTCGGCCGCGGACAGCACGATCCGCAGACGCAGGCAGGCGGGGCCGCCGCCGTTGCGCATGCTCTGTTTGACGTCCTTGACCATCACCTCGCTGATCGGGTTGTAGCCCGCCAGCAGCAGATCCTGGATCGTCCGCCAGACGGCTTCGTTCTCCTGACACTCCCCCGGCACCACCAGCGTCATGCTGCCATCCGGATTCGACAGCAACTGCGAGTTGAACAGGTAGGTCGATACCGCATCCTCGAGACTGATCGCTTCGCTGGGCACGCGCACCGGGACGAGTGGCGTCGTCATTCGTTCGCGCAGGGCGTCCAGCGTCTTCTCTTCGTCGAGAAACGCCATCTCGTGATAGAGCAGCACCGGCCCGTTGCCCACGGCGATCACGTCGTTGTGAAAGACACCGGCATCAATGGCGTCGGGATGCTGCTGGGCGAAGACGACCCGGGCATCCTCGAGGCCATGCTGGCGTGCGATCGCCTGGCTTGCTTCCAGCGTCTGGCGGGCCGGATAGCGCCTGGGGGCGCGCTCGCCGCCGAAGGCCTGACGGCCATAGACGAACAGATGCACGCCGGCGTCACCGTATTCGCCACAAAGACGCGTGTGATTGGCGGCACCCTCGTCGGAGAACGCCGGCGTCGCCGGCAGCACGGGATGATGGGCGAAGTGGCGTTCGTCGCGAAAGATCGAGGCGAGCACGCGGCCCGTGGTTTCCGGCTCGAGATAGCGATGGAAGCTCGACTGCAGGTTGGCGGGCGTGAAGTGAACGCGGCCGTCGGGCGCATCGAGGCTCGGCGTGATGGTGGCGGCGTTGGCGGTCCACATCGACGAGGCCGAACACACCGCCCGCAGGATCTGCGGCGCTTCCCTGGCGGCCCGCGCCAGCACCTGGGTGTTATCCCCCTGGAAACCGAGCGCCCGCAAGGCGCCCAGGTCCGGGCGCTGCTGTGGCGGCAGCACGCCCTGGGCGTAGCCGGCATCCATCAGCGACTTCATCTTGGCCAAGCCCTGCAGCGCGGCCTCGCGCGGGTTGGACGCGAGCCCGCCATGACGCATCGAGGCCACGTTGCCGTGGGCCAACCCGGCGTAGTTATGGGTCGGGCCGACCAGGCCGTCGAAATTGACCTCGCGCACGTCCTGTTCGGCCGTCATGTCCGCTTCGCTGCTCACAAGGTCACCCCCGGCGGCAGCTCCGTGGGCATCGTCAGCGTATCGGCCTCCATGGAGGCGACCGGATAGGCACAGTAGTCCGCCGCGTAATAGGCGCTGGGGCGATGGTTGCCGCTGTCGCCGATGCCGCCGAACGGCGCATCGCTGGAAGCGCCGGTGGTCTGGCGGTTCCAGTTGACGATACCGGCGCGAATCCGCAGCAGGAAGTCGTCCCAGTCGGTCTGGTCGCCGCCGATCAGGCCGGCGGAGAGCCCGTAGCGGGTATCGTTGGCCAGCTCGATCGCCTCGTCCCAGTTCTGGTAGCGATGGACCTTGAGCAGCGGGCCGAAGTGCTCTTCGTCAGGCACGTCGCAGCCGGTGACATCGACCAGCCCCGGCGACAGCAGGCTGGTGCCGGCCTGCAGCGACTGCATGCGTACCAGCACGCGTCCGCCACGGGCTTCCAGATCGCGCTGCGCCTCGAGCAGGCCTTCCGCCGCCTGCGGGCTGACCAGCCCGGCATAGAACGGCGCCGGCTCGCTGAACGGCTCGGCCACCCGCAGTTCAGCCAGCACCTGCGCCAGCTTCTCGATCAGTCGATCACCGGCTTCCCCTTCCGGCACGATCAGGCGACGCGCACAGGTACAGCGCTGGCCGCCGGAGAGGAACGCCGACTGGACGATGGTCAGCACCGCCGCGTCGAGATCGCGCACGTCCTTCACAACCAGTGGGTTGTTGCCGCCCAGCTCCAGCGCCAGGATCTTGCCGACCTGGCCGCCGAACTGGCGGTGCAACAGCCCGCCGACCTTGGCGCTGCCGGTGAACAGCAGGCCGTCGATATCGGCGTTGCCCGCCAGCGCCTGCCCCACTTCCGCCGCGCCCTGGACCAGGTTGATCACGCCGGCAGGCAGGCCCGCCCGCTCCCAGCACTGCAGGGTCAAATCGGCGGTCATCGGCGTCTGTTCGCTGGGCTTGAACACCACGCAGTTGCCCGCCAGCAGCGCCGGCACGATGTGGCCGTTGGGCAGATGGCCCGGAAAGTTGTAGGGGCCGAAGACCGCGAGCACGCCATGCGGGCGATGGCGCAGCACGGCGCGCGTGCCACCGGCATCCCGGGCGCGCTCGCCGGTCCGTTCGTGATAGGCGGTCAGCGAGATCGCCACCTTGCCGATCATCGCACCTACTTCGGTGCGCGCTTCCCAGATCGGCTTGCCGGTCTCGTGCGCGATGCTGCGGGCCAACGGCTCGCGGTGGTTCTCCAGCTCATCGCGGAAACGCTCGACGATCGCCTGGCGTTCGGCAAAGGGACGGCGCGCCCAACCAGGAAACGCACGCCGCGCTGCCGAGATTGCGTCATCGACCTGCTCGGGTGAAGCCGCCGCGGCCTGCCACAGCGAGTCGCCCGACACGGGATCGCGCTTGTCGAAACGCGCGGCCGCGCCGTCGATCCAGCGGCCGTCGATCAGCAGTTGAAGCTTTGCGTGCATATGTCGCTCCTGATGATTTGTTGGTAAGCCGTAAGCCGTAAGCCGTAAGCCGTAAGCCGTAAGCCGTAAGCCGTAAGCCGTAAGCCAAAATCAAACCACCACCACAAAATCCAACAATCGGCTTCTCGCTTTTGACCTTTCTTACGGCTTAAAGCTTATAGCTCCCGGCGCAGCCGGGTTACGTTTCCAGCACTCGCAACCGGTCGCCGCTGGTCACGTCCAGGCGCTCGGCTTCGGCGGTAGTGAGCGTGATCACGTCATCCTCGCTGGGGCCGCGGCCGATCCAGCTGCAGCGGAAGTCGTTCATGCCGGTGGTGGCCGCCATCCAGCCGGGGCGCTCGGACTGTGCCAACCGCTCGCCGCCGACTTCCACCGTGACGCAGCGCGAATGCCGAATGGCGCGCACGTCATCGATGTAGGCTTCCACCGTGGGGCCGCCGTCGAAGATGTCGATGTAGCCTTCCCAGCGCAGCCCTTCCTTCTTGAGCATTTCCAGCGCGGGCCGGGTGTGCTCGTGGACCTGGCCGATGCAGTCCTGCGCCGCCTGCGGCAGAAACGGCACGTAGATCGGGTACTTCGGCATCAGCTCGCCGATGAAGCTCTTCTGCCCCAGCCCGGTGAGCTGGTCGGCCTGCTTGAACTCCATCGGAAAGAAGTGGCTGCCGAGGCTGTTCCAGAATGGGCTGACGCCGTCCGGGCTGAAGACGCCGCGCATTTCCGCCAGTACCTTGGCCGGGAAACACTCGCGGAACTCCGCCATGAACAGCCAGCGCGCCTTGGAGAGCAGCGTGCCGTTGCGGTCTCGCCGGTAGGCCGGACGCAGGAATAGCGAGGCGACTTCGGCGTCGCCGGTGTGATCCGAACTCAGAAACAGCGTGTCGATGGTGCGATGCAGGTCGAGCTGGACCGATGAGTGGGCCAGCTTGCCGACACGATAGTGGTAGAACGGCGTCTCCCGGCCGACCTCGGCCTCGATCGCGCAGCAGCCCGCCAGCTCGCCGGTCTGCTCATCCTCGAGCACGAAGAAATAGAGCCGCTCCGGCTCGGGGACGCGGCCTTCGAACGCCGCTACCGCGTTGTCGATCTTGGCGGTCAGGAACTCGCGGCTGTTGGGCAGCGAGGTGAAACCGACGCCGGTTTCCTGGGCCAGGGCCTGCAATTCGTCGATATCGTGATGCCCAATGGGTCGCAGGCGCATTACAGTTCTCCCTCGTCCAGCGCGTCTTCGACGTTGGGCAGCGCCAGCGGCGCGACCAGCACGGCACGCCCCTCCTCGACGCCCAGCAATGCCGCCTGCTCTTCCGACAGCAGCAGTTGGCCGGTCGGGGTGAGCGCGTAACGCGCGACGGTGCAGCGAAAATCCGCCAGCTGTTGATTGGCCACCATGGCCGGCTCGGCATCCGGCAGCGAGGCCGCCGGACGGATTCGCACCGGGTGCCAGCCGCAGTGGGTCAGCGTGTGCAGCCGCTGCCGCTCCCCTCTCACCACCGGGCCGGCGTCGAAGATATCGACATGGCGCGAACGCACGAAGCCTTCGGCCAGCATCTCCTGCAGCGCCTGCTCGTGGGCCGGATGCTCACGCCCGATCGCCGCGCGGGCCTGCGGCGTCAGCAACGGCAGATAGAGCGGGAACTGCGGCATCACCTCGGCGATGAAGCTCTTCGAGCGCACGCCTGCCAGCAGGTTGATCTCGTGGTAGCTCTGCTCGAAGAAGTGGCGGCCGACACTGTCCCAGAACGGCGAGCCGCCCGCCTCGTCGAGATAGCCCGGGAAGGCGACGCCCAGCGTCTCGGCGAAGCGCTCGGGATACTGGGCGATGAACATCAGCCGGGCGCGGCGCAGCAGCGTCGCCGCACTGGTGCCGCGGTAGCGCGAATCCAGCGACAACGCGCACAGCAGCGAGACTTCCGACATCTCGTGGGAAAGCGAGAGCGTCTGCACTTCATGGCGCAGGTTGAGCTGCTGCGAGGCGTGGATCAGGGTTTCCTGGCGGTAGGTGTAATAGGCGTCCTGCGCGCCGGCCTGAGCCCGGATGCTCGCCGTGCCGATGATTTCCCCCAGGTTTCGATCCTCGAGCACGAAGGTGTAGAGCTCGTCGCCGGGGAAGTCGACATTGCGCGCCAGCGCCCGGGAGGAGCGGGCGATCCGCTCCTCCAGCCGGTCGCGGTGCGCGGGCAGGTTGGTCAGCTTGGGCGTGGAGCCGCCGGCCAGCCGCTCGATCGCGGCCAGATCGCCGGACTGCGCCGGGCGAAACAGCAGGTGTCCGACGCTTCTCGCCGTCGAATCCGCTACGGCACCTGAGACGACATCGGCATCGATCATGATTGGCCGACGAGCTGCTCGATGGCCAGTTCCAGCCGCGCCATGCCTTCCTGGAGATCCGCTTCCGGGATCACCAGCGACGGCGCCATGCGCAGCACGTTGGGGCCGGCAACCAGAATCATCAGCCCCTGTTCGATAGCCAGCGGCAGGATGTCCCGCGCGCGGCCCTCGAAGTCGTCGCTCATCTCGGCGCCGATCAGCAGGCCCATGCCGCGGATCTCCTTGAACACGCCGTACTTGCGATTGATGACCTCGAGATGCTCGCGGAAGAGCTCGTGACGACGCTCGACGCCTGCCAGCACTTCCGGCGTATCGATGGTGGTCAGCGCGGCCAGACCCACGGCGCAGGCCAGCGCGTTACCGCCGTAGGTGGAACCGTGCGTTCCCACCGCCAGCGACGGCGCGACACGGTCGGTGGTCAGCATCGCGCCGATCGGGAAGCCACCGCCCAGCGCCTTGGCGGAAGTCAGGATGTCCGGGGTCACGTCGTAATGCATGTAGGCGTAGAGCTTGCCGCTGCGACCGACGCCGGACTGCACTTCGTCGAGGACCAGCAGGGCCTGGTGCTGATCGCACAGCTCGCGCAGGCCGCGCATGAACTCGGGCGTTGCCGGCGTCACGCCACCTTCGCCCTGGATCGGCTCGACCACGATGGCGCAGGTATCGTCGTCGATCAGCGCACGCACGCTGTCGAGATTGTTGAACTCCGCATGCACGATGCCGCCGGGAATGGGGCCGAACCCTTCGGAGTACTTGGGCTGACCGCCGACACTGACGGTGAACAGCGTACGGCCGTGGAACGCCTGCTTGAACGAGATGATCTTGTGCTTCTTCTCGCCGAAGTTGTCGAACGCCCAGCGCCGTGCCAGCTTGAATGCGGCCTCGTTGGCCTCGCCGCCGGAAGAGCAGAAGTACGCCTTGTCGGCGAAGGTCCGCTCGACCATCTGCTTGGCCAGTGCCAGAGCCGGCTCGTTGGTGTAGACATTGGAGAGATGCCAAAGCTTGTTGGCCTGCTCCGTCAGCGCGCCGACCAGCGCCGGATGGCAGTGTCCCAGCGCGTTGACCGCGATACCGCCAGCGAAATCGATGTACTCCTTGCCCGCCTGATCCCACAGGCGGCTCCCCTCGCCGCGCACCGGAATCGCCTGCTGGGGCGAATAGTTGGGGGTCATGTAGCGGTCGAAATCGTCACGTGTCGGGCTCGCGGCCATGTCTTTCTCCCTGGTGGTTAGGGTTGTATCTAATGAGTATAAGGAGGCAGCAGCCCCGCGGCTTTCAGCGATGGGACGACGAATTGCGAAATGCGCCCTGTCGCCGAACGTCCTGCCATCGAAAGCGGCCATGGCCGGCAGATGCCGGGCCAAAACCTGTCGCACGGGTTGTGTTCGCGACGACTGCCCCGATGTTCGAGTTTACCCCTGCGACTTTCGTCGGGGCCATCCTCGCGACCGTCACTTTGCGAGACCGACGAAACGCTGGCCAAACAGGAAAAGGAGAGACCTGATGAAAATCGATCTGACGGGCAAGACGGCCATCGTCACCGGCTCCACCGCCGGTATCGGGCTGGCCATCGCCAAGGGCCTGGCCAACGCCGGGGCGGCAGTAACGGTGACCGGACGGACGCAGGCGCGCGTCGACGACGCGATCCGTACGCTCGAGCAGGAGATACCGGGAGCCGTGATCGACGGCGTGGCCGCCGATCTGGGCACGGCCGAGGGCTGCCAGACACTGATCGGCCGGAAGCCCGACTGCGACATTCTGATCAACAACGTGGGCATCTTCGGCCCCAAGGACTTCTTCGAGATCCCTGATGAAGAGTGGCAGCAGTTCTTCGACGTCAACGTGATGAGCGCCGTGCGGCTGTCGCGCCACTACGCCCAGGGAATGAAGCAGCGCGACTGGGGCCGTATCCAGTTCCTCTCCAGCGAATCCGCGCTCAACATCCCGGCGGAAATGGTCCACTACGGCATGACCAAGAGCGCCGTGCAGTCGATCTCGCGGGGGCTGGCCAAGGTGCTTGCGGGCACCCAGGTCACAGTCAACGCGGTGCTTCCCGGGCCGACCAAGTCCGAAGGCGTGGGCAAGATGATCGCCGACATCGCCAAACAGCAAGGCATCAGCGAAGCCGAGGCGGAAGCCAACTTCGTCAAGGAGAACCGGCCGTCGTCGATCATCCAGCGCGTGGCCGAGGTCGAGGAAGTCGCCAATCTCAGTGTCTACCTCGCCTCGCCCCAGGCCAGCGCCACCACCGGTGCAGCGATGCGGGTCGAAGGCGGCATCGTCGACACGATGGCCTGAAGCCGCGAGCTACGAGCTACGAGCCGCGAAGAACAGCGTGACTTTCGGAACGAAGAACGCCAGCGACGACATCGCTGGCGTTCTTCGCTCTAAGCTCTAAGCTCTAAGCTCTAAGCTCTAAGCTCTAAGCTCTAAGCTCTAAGCTCTAAGCTCTAAGCTCTAAGCTCTAAGCTCTAAGCTCTAAGCTCTAAGCTCTAAGCTCTAAGCTCTAAGCTCTAAGCTCTAAGCTCTAAGCTCTAAGCTCTAAGCTCTAAGCTCTAAGCTCTAAGCTCTAAGCTCTAAGCTCTAAGCTCTAAGCTCTAAGCTCTAAGCTCTAAGCTCTAAGCTCTAAGCTCTAAGCTCTAAGCTCTAAGCTCTAAGCTCTAAGCTCTAAGCTCTAAGCTCTAAGCTCTAAGCTCTAAGCTCTAAGCTCTAAGCTCTAAGCTCTAAGCTCTAAGCTCTAAGCTCTAAGCTCTAAGCTCTAAGCTCTAAGCTCTAAGCTCTAAGCTCTAAGCTCTAAGCTCTAAGCTCTAAGCTCTAAGCTCTAAGCTCTAAGCTCGAAGCTCGAAGCTCGAAGCTCGAAGCTCGAAGCTCGAAGCTCGTAGCTCGTAGCTCGTGTCATATTGCCGAGCGCAGCCCGTTTCAGCTCTCGTAACGCTTGAAGATCGCGCTGGCGTTCACCCCACCAAACCCGAAGGCGTTGCAGATGGCGTGTTCCATCGGCATCTGGCGCGATTCGCCGTGGACGATGTCCAGGTCCGCCGCCATGGGGTCGGGATCGGCATAGTTGCGGGTCAGCGGCGCGGTCTGATCGCGCAGCGCCAGCAGCGTGAAGATCGCTTCGACGCCACCTGCGGCACCCAGCAGATGGCCGGTGGTTGCCTTGGTGGCGCTGATCGCCGGCGAGCGTTCGCCGAATACCCGACGAACGGCTGCAAGTTCGCCCCGATCACCTACCGGCGTAGACGTGGCATGGGCATTGAGGTGTTGAATGTCGGCCGCTTCCAGCCCTGCCTGACGCAGTGCGATCTGCATCGCGCGCGCCGCGCCGGAGCCATCCTCGGGACCTGCCGTCATGTGATAGGCATCGGAAGTCGTGCCGTAGCCGACCAGTTCGGCAATCGGCGTCGCGCCCCGTGCCAGGGCGTGTTCGAGCGTCTCGATCACGATCAGGCCGGCACCTTCCCCCATGACGAATCCGTCGCGGGCCTGGTCGAACGGCCGCGAGGCCTGCTCCGGCGTGTCGTTGAAATGGCTGGAGAGCGCCTTGGCGGCGGCGAAGCCACCCAGGCTGACGCGATCGATACACGCCTCGCTGCCGCCGCAGAGCGCCACGTCCGCTTCGCCGGCATGAATCATGCGCGCGGCATCGCCGATCGCCTGCAGGCCGGCGGCACAGGCCGTCACCGGTGCGCCGAGCGGGCCCTTGAAGCCGTGACGGATCGAGACCTGGCCGCAGGCGAGGTTGGCCAGAAACGAAGGAATGGTGAACGGAGACAACCGCCGCGGCCCACGGCTGTCTACCGTGCGTACCGCATCGGCAATGGCGGGAAAGCCGCCGATGCCCGAGCCGATCAGGGTCGCCGTGCGCTCCTTCTCGGCTTCCGTCTGCGGGAACCAGTTGGCCTGGGTCAGCGCTTCTTCCGCCGCCGCCACCGCCATCTGGATGAAGCGGTCCATCTTGCGCCGCTCTTTCGGATCCATGGTGGCATCGGGATCGAAGCCGGCGCTGTCCTCCTCGATGGTCGGCACCGGGCCGCCGACGCCCACGGCCAGCCCCTCGACGGTCTCCGCCGGCAGTCGGCGCAGGCCGGAGGCGCCCGACAGCAGACGCTGCCACACGGTTTCGATACCGCATCCCAACGGCGAGAGGATGCCCATACCTGTCACTACGATACGTCGCATGACGATGTCCTTTCAGTCATTGATCGAGTCACTCGCAGCATCGGCAAGCTGGCCAGAAGCCTTCGCTGCCGCTGTCTGCGAGTTGGAAGAAGCACCACGGTCGAAGGCTTTCTGCATGCGCTCGACACGGGCATGGACCGCCGGGCTGGCGTCGGGTCCGGGGGCCAGACGCACGTCGCCGGGCGACAATGGCCTGTCGTGGTGGCGGTCGTACAGGATCGGATCGACGGGTTCCAGGGTCTGTCGATCGACCAGATGGAAGCCGTCGGCTTCGATCGGCAGATGGTCTTCGCCCCAGCGGTAGAGCATCAGGATGACCGGTGCGAGGTCGTGCCCCTTTGCCGTCAGATGATACTCGTAACGCGGCGGATGCTGCTGATAGCAGCGCTTTTCGAACAGTTCATTGGTGACCATGCGATCCAGGCGCCGCGTCAGCATGCTGGAAGCGATGCCCAGGCCGCGCTGGAACTCGTCGAAGCGACGCGCGCCCTGCATGGCATCGCGCAGGATCAGCAGCGTCCAGCTGTCGCCGACGCAGTCGAGTGCGCGAGCCACCGGGCAGAAGGAGGAAATGTCGTAGGTCACTTTCATTATGGAAGCGACTCTACCGAATTTCCCGGCTCAAGGGAAATGGAGACGTCCAGAACCGCCAACGGTTGCGTTCACGTGCCGCCGGTATCCAGTGCCAGTCTCATTCGCACCCGCGGCAGCCGTTCGCCCTGACGTTCGCTCCACTCTTCGCCCAGGGTTGCCCAACCGCGCCCGGTCAGCGATGGCGCCAGCACCAGGCTCGCTTCGATCATCGCCTCGCTGTGCCCCGCGTCTCTCAATGCCTCGATGGACAGCGACAGCAGGCGCGATCCCACGCCCTGCCGTGCCACCGAAGGCCAGACGTAGAGCGTTTCGATGCGCCCGGCCGGGAGATCGCGCTCACAGAAGCCGATGCAATGCCCGTCGCATTCTGCCACCAGCGTGGAGTAGATCGCCTGTCGCGCCATCCACGCTTCCGCAGTGCGCGGCAGCGCCGATGCCCAGGCCTCGCGCTGGGCCAGGGTATAGTGGTTGGCCGCGCCTTCCATGATCGCGTGGTAAAAAACCTCGGCCTGATCCGAGACATCCCGGGGCAATGCCTCGCGGAAGCGGGTTCGTTCGAGCATATCGAGATCCTCCGAGCTGATCGACCATCAACGACGCCGCCGGATCACGCAGCGTCGTTGACCAGAGACTCATAGCGCGGGAAGCGCAGCGCGATGTCGCTGGCGGTTTCCGCCAGCGAATCCGTATCCCCTTCGCTGAGCGTCAAGGTGACGAAGTCCGGCTGCGGCCCCATATCGAACCAGTGCGGCAGATCCGCGGGGATGGAGATGAGATTGCCGCGCTCGCAGCCAACGACATAGACACGATAAGCCAGATGCAGGTAGAAGATCGCCTGGCCGTGGAGAAACAGATGCCATTGCTGACCCAGGCTGCGCGACTCGCTGTAGAGCAGCTCCCGCCGCAACTGGCCATCGGGATAGACCGGGCTCATGCCGCGAAGTTCGATCCGCTGACACCCGCTGCGCAGACGCATCTCGTCGATGAGAGCGGCGTGCTCATCGAGCACCTCCTCGGCACTGGCGGTACTGCGAAGCGGCGGTAGCGAATGGGACTGGAAGAGAATCTGATGGGCGCCCAGTTCCAGCTTGATACGCGCCTCATCGCGCGTCGACAGCAACGGCTGGTCGCTATCGGCTTCGTGGTAAACATGCAAAAAACTCATCCAACACCTCTCCTTGGTATTATGCGAGCTGCCGAAATCCTGCCGCACCCGGGGCCGAGCGCTACTCCATTATGGCACCATTGCAAAAGTTCACCTCGAGAAGCGCAATCTCATGATGTCAGAGCCCTCACGCCATGCTCCCGTGTCCGACAGCGCTTTCACGCTGGAGACGATCGGTCATGTCGCCAGCGATTATCCCGACAAGTTCGGAATTCCGCGCCAGCCGGGGTTGGCGCCGTCGGCGCGGGCGATTCTCTATCTGGCGCCGGCGTTCGACGATCCGCTCGCCGTCGAAGGTCTGGAGGCGATGACCCATCTGTGGCTGACCTTCGTCTTCGATCGCAGCCCGGAGAACTGGACGCCCCGGGTGCGGCCGCCTCGGCTTGGAGGCAATCAGCGCATCGGCGTCTTCGCCAGCCGCAGCACCCACCGCCCCAACCGCCTTGGCCTGTCGCTGGTCGAGCTGGTCGATATCGAATGCACGCCGAAACCCTCGCTTGCCCAGACGCCGATTGCCGGATCCCGGTTGGCCGAGTATCGAAGCCGGGTCAAGCTGCACCTGCGGGGGCACGATCTCTGCGACGCCACGCCGATCCTCGACATCAAGCCGTATCTGCCCTGGGCCGAGTCCCGACCCGATGCCGATGCCGGTTTCGCGCCCGCGCCGCCGCCCCGGCACCGCGTCGTTTTCAGCACCGCGGCACAGGAAGCGCTACAGCGCCATCCCGACGGTGAATCGCTGTCTCGCCTGATCGAAGAGGTGCTGGCGCAGGACCCGCGCCCCGCCTATCACGGCAGTGGTTCGAACCGGCAGGGCGCCTCCCGGCGCTACGGCGTCTTCCTGCGCGACGTCAACGTGCGGTTTCAGGCACTGGAAGATGTCGACGACACCGAGATCCGGGTGGAAGCGATCGAGCCGCGTTGATGGGTGGATCGAACGGTGACCAGGGCTGGTCACTCGGCACCGATGCGGCTAGGCTGGCGAACTTCGATGAATGACTGGAGTGCCTTCGATGCAAAAGTCGCTGATTGCCCTTTGCCTGTCCGCCCTGACGGCATTCTCTCTTCCGGTGCTCGCCGATGCCGATCATCCGCACGTGCGCCTGCACACGAGCCAGGGCGACATCGAAGTCGAACTCGATGCCAAGGCGGCCCCCAAGACGGTGGACAACTTCCTGAGCTACGTCGATGAAGGCTTCTATGCCGGCACGGTCTTTCATCGCGTCATGCAGGACTTCATGATCCAGGGCGGCGGCATGACGGCGGATCTCGAGCAGAAAGAGACTCACGCACCGATCGCGCTGGAAAAAAGCGGCCTCGATAACACCCGCGGCACCATCGCCATGGCGCGTACCGCCAATCCGGATTCCGCGACCAGCCAGTTCTTCATCAATCTGGTCGACAATAGCGCGCTGAACTATCGCGATCTCTACAACCCGGGTTATACGGTGTTCGGCCACGTGGTTTCCGGCATGGACGTGGTCGACGAGATTGCCGGCGTTGCCACCGGCCGCCAGGGCCCTCACGCCAATGTGCCGAAGACGCCGATCACGATCGAGAGCGCGGAACGCATCGACTGAAGGCGCAGAAATACGCCAGAAAATCGCCAGGTGAGCCAGAAAGCAAGAAGCCCCGACGTTGTCATGTCGGGGCCTCTCATGAAAATCAATTCTCGAGAAGCGCTGTAACAATCTCCGAGCGGAGCGAAGTGCAAGGCGTACGGCGCGCAGGAACCGGAGCCTATGGGGTATAGGTGAGGATTCCGATCGGACCGGCGCACCGGAGCCGTACAACAAAGCAATTTGCCCGCGCAGGAATTGAGACAGCGTTTCTAGAAGCTCATGCCCAGACGCCGCCCCACCTCCTCATAGGCCTCGATCACACCGCCCAGCCCCTGACGGAAGCGGTCCTTGTCTAGCTTCTCGCGGGTTTCGGCATCCCAGAGCCGGCAGCCGTCCGGCGAGAACTCGTCGCCCAGCACGATCTCGCCCTCGAAGATGCCGAACTCGAGCTTGTAGTCGACCAGCAGCATGCCGCCGTCGAGAAACAGCTGCTTGAGCACGTCGTTGACCTGGAACGTCAGCGCTTTCATGGTCGCCAGCTGCTCGGGCGTCGCCCAGCCGAAAGTCTCGGCCAGCGACTCGTTGATCATTGGATCACCCTTCTCGTCGTTCTTCAGGAACAGCTCGAAGGTCGGCGGATTCAGGGTGATGCCTTCTTCGACGCCAAGACGGCGCACCAGGCCACCGGCAGCCAGGTTGCGCACCACGCACTCGACCGGAATCATCTCCAGCTTCTTGACCACGCACTCGGTATCGGACAGCAACTGCTCGAAATGCGTGGGAATGCCCGCCGCCTGAAGCTTCTCCATGATGAAGGCGTTGAACTTGTTGTTGACCATGCCCTTGCGCTCAAGGGCTTCCTTCTTCTTGCCGTCGAAGGCGCTGGTGTCATCGCGAAAGTGCAGGACAAGCCGCTGCGGGTCGTCGCTCAGGTAGACCGACTTGGCCTTGCCGGCATAGAGAAGATCGCGTTTTTGCATGGAGCTGTCTCCGCGTCGCGGCCCCTTGGGGCAGCAGGTTCATGAAGGTAATGAAGGTGAAACGTGGTGTGGCGACGAGACGGTTCTTTTCACCGTCAGGCCACCTGCTGCCAGTCGATACCGCTATCCTGGGCCGAAACCAGCAGACGCGACTCATCGCCGTCGAGCAGCGGCACCAAGGTTTCCAGTACCCGCTCGGGGTGATTATTTTGCGCCGACAGGTGCGAGCAGACAATCCGCTGCAGCCGATCGAGCCCCAGCTGGCGCAGCAGTTCCGCCGCCTGGCCGTTGGCGAGATGGCCCCAGCGCCCGGCGACACGGCGCTTCAAGTGCGGCGGATAGGGCCCTTCTGCCAGCATGCGCGGATCGTGATTGCACTCGAGGAACAGCGCATCGCAGCCGCCGAAGACATCGGCCACGTGAGACGTCGGATGACCGAGATCGGTCAATACCCCGAGGCGGCGATCGTGGGCACGAAAGCAGAACTGGATCGGCTCACGGGCGTCGTGAGGAACGGTGACCGGATCGATCTCCAGTCCGCCGATGGCGAAGCGTGCCTGTGGTACCAGCAGTTCGTGCCTGGGCACCTCGCCCAACTTGCCGGAGAACCAACTGCCGGCGCTGAGATAGACCGGCAGTTGATGGCGGCGCGCCAGGGCGCCCACCCCGGTGATGTGATCGCTGTGTTCATGAGTGACCAACACCGCCGATAGCTGGCGCGGATGGACGCCCAACCGCGCGAGGCGCTTCTCCGCCTCGCGCACGCCGAAACCGCAATCCACCAGTACCAGGGTTTCGCCATCGCTGACCAGCGTCGCGTTGCCCTTGCTGCCGCTGCCCAGCGAGGCGAAGTGAAGGCCCGGTGTGGAGGGCGACGCCATCAGCGCAGCGTGGACGCGATCGCGTCCAGCAGCTCCCGTGCCGCAGCCGGTGCCACCGGTTGACCATCGGCATCATCGACCGTCACCACGGTATTGTTGGCGTTCGAGTCGAGCTGCAGGCGGTAATGGTTGGGCTGCGGATCGCTGCCGAACCAGTCGAACCAGCCGCCGTCATCAGCTTCCAGCGGCAGGTAGTCGATGAAGAACTGACCGGCGCTGCGGTTCTGATCCGTTACCGTCAGGCGATCGTCATCGAATCCGTTCTGCAGCTGATAGTAGAGCTCGGACCAGGCACGCTCGCTGTCCAGTGCCAGATCGAGCTTCCAGCCGCCGTCGCGGTTGCGCAGCTTCACGCGCTCGCTCTGGTCGAGCGGCTGCGCGGCCAGCGACACACCGCTGTCGGCGGTATGGTTGTTGTCCAGATACGCCTTGATCGAGGTCAGACATTGGGCGCTGCTGCCGATGTCGCAACGCACCTCGCTGGTACCGCTACGCAGCCCCTGGCGCAGGCTCATGCTGCCCTGAGCGGTGTCGATGCGACCGCTGGCAGCATTGATGGCGGTCGGGTTGACGCCGTGATCGACGGCAAAGCCCTGCAGGCGCGGCCATACACTGGCCGGCGCGGCATCGACCAGCAGCCAGCGCTCGCTGCCTGCCTGACGCATTTCGACGTAAGGCTGCTCGTCGCTCTGCCCGGAGGCCAGCGGCTGCGGGCGCGGCGCGTCGTCCATGGCCTCCGTCGACGCGAAATCGCTATCGGCCTGGGGAACCGGCATCGAATCCTGATAGCGAACCTGGTTGCGCGAAGCCGGCAGATCCAGCGGTTGGGTCATCTTGGCGTTCTGGTACTCGTCGTTGCGGTCATAGTAGTAACCGTCTTGAAACAGACCGCAGCCGGACAGGACCAGCGACGAGCACAACACCAGAGGCATCCATTTGAGGACGGGCTTCATGCATCCACCTTTGTTTGAAGCAATGGGCTGGTTAGCGATTCGATCCACGCCGGGTGGCATCACTTGCTGTCGATGCCGGCGAGCTGCAACGCTTCGCCGACGCTGCCGTGGTAGCGTTCTGACAGCCAGGTCAGCGGCAGCCGGATCCCGGTGTCGGCATAACCCATGCGGTTGAGCGCCCACTTGACCGGAATCGGGTTGGATTCGATCCCCAGCGCCGTGTGCAGCGGCGCCAGACGCGCGTTGATCTGGTGCGCCTTCTCGCGCTGGCCGCTGGTCGCCGCGACGCAGAGATCGTGCATCGACTGCGGCGCCACGTTGGCGGTGACGGAGATATCGCCGTGGCCGCCCATCAGCATGAAGTCGCAAGCGGTAGGGTCGTCACCGGAGTAGAGCGCGAAATCGCTGCCCTTGAGTCGATCGATCAGCTCCTCGGCACGTTCCAGGTTGCCGGTGGCGTCTTTCAAGCCAACGATCCGCTCGAGCTCCGCCAGGCGGAAAACCGTCTCGTTGTAGATGTCGGAGCAGGTACGACCGGGCACGTTATAGAGAATGATCGGCAGTTCGCTGGCTTCGGCGACCGCCTTGAAATGCTGATACAGGCCTTCCTGGGTCGGCTTGTTGTAGTAAGGCGCGACCGAAAGACAGCAGTCGGCACCTACTTCGCTGGCATAGCGCGCCAGCTCGACCGCTTCGGCCGTGTTGTTGGCGCCCGTACCGGCGATGACCGGGATCCGACCGTTGACCTCTTCGACCACCGTGCGGATGACATCGAAGTGCTCGGCGAACGACATCGTGGTCGGTTCGCCCGTGGTACCGGCGGCGACGATCGCGTCAGTGCCGTGATCGAGATGGAAATTCACCAGGCGACGCAGCGCCTCCCAGTCGATCTCGCCACCGGCTTTCATCGGCGTCGCCATGGCAACGATACTGCCTGTGATCATCTTGCAGCTCTCTCCCTGTGGCCGGGATGGACGCCGGCCGCGTTAACTCACCGTAAGTCGATTATCCCGGAAAGCGAATAACCGGACCTGACGAATCCCGGAACCCCGGACGCATGCCAATGCGGGCATGGCGCCTACCCAGGCACGATTTGCAAACCTCAGATGGTACTCAGGCAGCCTCGGCGTGTACAGCCGGCAAGCCGGCTCCCCGCCGAGATCGACGCCTCGACACACGACGCCGTCCTGTGATGATCTCGTCGCCCGTCTCGAGGATCGCCATGCCCGAGCATTGACCGCCAGAATCGGCTATCGTTCGTTCGCAACGGAATCCTCAGGGATTTTGACGATCCATTCCCCTTTCATTTCGGAGCGGCTCATGACCCTCAGCGTTGGACAACCCGTCGAAGACTTCTCCGCCGAGGCCACCGGCGACACGACCTTTCGTCTCGGCGACTACCGTGGCAAGCAGGTAGTGATCTATTTCTATCCCAAGGACAGCACCCCGGGCTGCACCACCGAGGGCGGCGACTTCCGCGACAAGATCGGCGAGTTCGAGGCCGCCAACACGGTCATCTTCGGCGTCTCGCGGGATGGCCTCAAGTCCCACGAGAACTTCAAGGCCAAGCAGGGCTTCCCGTTCGAGCTGATCTCCGATCGCGACGAAGCGATTTGCCGGCAGTTCGACGTGATCAAGCTGAAGAAGATGTACGGCAAGGAACATCTGGGCGTCGAGCGCAGCACGTTCCTGATCGACGCCGACGGCAACCTGGCCCACGAGTGGCGTGGCGTCAAGGTGCCGGGGCACGTGGACGAAGTGCTCGAAGCGGCGCGCGAACTCAACGTCTGACGGTCGGCGAGGACGCGCTTCAGGGCGTCTTCTCTATCTCGGTCTGGTCCGACTCGCCTCGCGGCCAGGCCTGCACCAGCGCCTTGATCAAGGTTGCCAGTGGAATCGCGAAGAACACGCCCCAGAAGCCCCACAGCCCCCCGAAAAACAGCACTGCCAGAATGATCGAGACAGGGTGCAGGTTGACCGCTTCCGAGAACAGGATCGGCACCAGCACATTGCCGTCGAGCGCCTGCAGAATGGCGTACGCCACCAGCACATACAGGAACTGCTCGCTGGCGCCGAAATGAAAACCCGCCACCGCCGCGACCGGCAGCGTGGCAACCGCGGCACCGATGTAGGGCACCAGCACCGACAGTCCCACCATCAGCCCCAGCAAGGCGGCGTAGGGCAATCCGAAGGCCCAGAAGAGAATGAAGGCCACGCTGCCGACGATGATGATCTCGATGGTCTTGCCGCGCACGTAGTTGGCGATCTGATCGTCCATCTCATTCCAGATACGGGTCATCAGCGTGCGTCTGCCCGGCAGCATCGACAGCATGAAGGCGACCAGCCGCTCGCGATCCTTGAGCATGAAGAAGACCAGGATCGGCACCAGTACCAGGTAGATGATCACCGCCATCAGGTTGCCCAGCGACGCCAGCGAGAAGGTCAGCGCCCGCTGGCCGAGCTGCGACGCCTGGTGGCCCGCCGTGGCGATCCACCCCTGGATCTGATCCGGCGTGACGATGGTCGGGTATTTCGTCTGCATCTCGCCCAGCCAGCGTTGGCTGCTGGCAAACATGCTGGGGGCCTCCTGGACCAGCTCGACCAGCTGATTCCAGACCAGCGGCATGATGACCAGCGCCAAGGCGAGTAGCGCCCCCACGAACAGCAGAAAGACCAGCCCGACCGCCAGCAGACGCGGCAGCCCTCGACGCTCCAGCCAGGCCACCACGCCCTGCAACAGGAAGGCGACGACCAGCGCGGTGAAAAACGGTGCCAGCGCACCGCCGAGCCAGATCACGATGGCAAAGCCGCCGATCAGCAGTGCCAGCAGGACGATCGCTTCTTCATCGGAGAGATAACGCTCGAACCAGTTACGCAGGATGCCCTTCAAACTCATGCCGGTGCGTCTCCATCCGCCTTGCGCAGCCAGTAGCGATAGATTCCGTCCGCTTGCTCGCGCTCGACCAGCGTATGCCGGCTATGCTCGACGAAACTCTCGAAGTCACGCCAGGAGCCAGCGTCGGTCGCGATCACTTCGAGCAGTTGCCCGGCTTGCATGCCGGCGAGAGCTTGCTTGGCCTTGAGCAACGGAAGCGGACAGCTCAGACCGGAGGCATCCAGCCGGCAATCGGGCGCTTGAGACATAACAGATTCCGGGTTGGTGAACGGTAAATTGAAAGACGAATCGAAAGTTCGTTAGCCTGCCACGGGGCCGGTGGCATCGCTCCCCGACTTTTGGAAAGCGCCTGGGCACGTCTGCGACAAACTGTAGTCGAAGGCATGATAACCCAGACCGTTACCCCCTACCGTGGCTTTCGCCTGCAGCGTATCTTTGGCTGCGCCGGGTCTTTTGCGTGTACCGTAGCTTTGCCTGAATGGGGATCGAGACCGTCAGCATGACAAACCACCGACCGACATCATTCAAACGGCAGCTGTTGGCCGTCTCGTTGCTATCCGCCACGCTGGCCGGCGCCGCCCCGCTCGCCCAGGCCCAGCAAGGCTATCAGCTTCCGGATCTCGGCAGTACCAGTGCTGCCGTCACCACCAGTGACGAATACCGCCTGGGTCGCGCCTGGCTACGCCAGTTCCGCGCCCAGACCGACCCATGGCAGGATCCGATCACCCAGACCTACGTCCGCTCGATGCTGGCCAAACTGGTGCCATACAGCGGCGTCAACGAACGGCTCGTGGTCACGCTCGTCGACAGTCGTCTGCTCAACGCCTTCGCCGTGCCCGGCGGCGTGGTCGGGGTCAATGCCGGCCTGTTCACCACCGCGCCCGAAGAGGACGAGTTCGCCTCGGTGCTGGCTCACGAGCTGGGCCACCTGGCCCAGCGCCACTATGCCCGGCGCATGGAGCGGGTCGAGGAGACGCAGCTGCCGACCATGGCGGCGATGCTGGCGGGCATGGTGCTGGCGGCCGGGGGTGGCGGCAGCGCTGGCATCGCCGCCATGATGGGGACGCAGGCCGCCTTCATTCAGGACCAGCTCGCCTACTCCCGGCGCTTCGAGCAGGAGGCCGATCGCGTTGGTCTCGGCGCCATGGCCAAGGCCGGGTACGACCCGCAGGCCATGCCGGACATGTTCCGCACGCTGCAGAAGCTCGCCGCGCTGCAAGGCGGCAATCCGCCGGAGTTTCTGCTGACCCACCCGGTCACCGAATCGCGCATCAGCGATACCCAGACGCGCGCCGATCAGTTGCCATCACCTCCCCACCGTGACGACCCGACTTACGCCATGATTCGCGGGCGAGCGCTGCTGCTGATCAACCGGGACAACCCGAGCCAGGCGATGACGGCGCTCGAGCAGGACGATCCGCCGCCGGCAGCGTTGAGTTACCTTCAGGCGTTGATCGATGCCCGGCAGACGCGCACCGACGCCGCGCTGGAAACGCTGGACGAGTTGGCCCGACAATACCCCGATCTTTCGATGATCCCCGCCACGGCGGCGCAGATCGCCTACGACGCCGACCGCCGCCAGGAGGCCGTGACGCGAGCGCAGCGCATCCTGCGGCTTTCCCCCTCCTACTATCCGGCGCAATGGGTACAGGCGGAAGCCCTGGTGCAGACGTCCCCTGCCCAGGCGTTCGACGTACTGCGCGCCATGAGCGAACAGTATCCGGAGGACCCTAACGTGTTCGGACTACTGGCCGAGGCCGCCGGCCGCACCGGCCGTGATGCCTGGGGCCAGCTGGCGCGCGCCGAGCAGCTACAGCTCGAAGGACGCATCGACACCGCCATCCGCCAGATAGACTCCGCCGAGAAAGTGGCCAGGCAGAGCGGCGACTACGCCATGGCCAGCCGCATCGAGCAGCGGCGCCAGGATTTCCTCGGCTACCGGGATACGATGCAAAACTTCTGATCTGCCCCGCCATGGGACCCCGGCGATGGCTTCCGGACATCTCGCGCCGAGCTCGCGCCGAGAAAGAAACGGCCGGAGAGCAGGACTCAGCGATGCCGGTCGAGGTGCGCGACGATCGCGTCGAAGAACGCCATGGGATCGATCGCCAACTTGCCCAACGGCTTGGGGGCGGCGGCGTTCTGCGCGATCACGATCTCGCGGGCCGGATTGACGTAGATGGCCTGCCCGTGGATACCCTTCGCCGCATAGGCCTGGTCCTGGCGTGAAGGGTCCGTCCAGGCCGTCCACCACATGTAGCCATATTCCAGTGGTACAGAGCCCGGTGATACCGTGCCCGGTGATACGGTGCCCAGCGACTCACCGCCAGCGAGCGTGGTCGGCCTCGTGGCCTCGGCGATCCAGCCTTCGGGCAATAGCGGCTCGCCATCGATCTTCCCGCCTTCGAGCATGAACTGGCCGAAACGCGCGTAATCTCTCAACGTTGCGCTGATCCCGCTGCCGCCGATCTCGATGCCGTCCGGCGACTCCAGCCACCAGGTGGCCTCGTGCTCCATGCCGAAGGGCTGCCATAGCTTGTCCGACAGATAGTCGGCCAACGGCCGGCCGACGGCACGGCGAACGAGTTCGGCAAGAATCTGCGTCTCGCCGGTGCTGTAGTTGTGGACCGCGCCCGGCATCGCGGTGCGAGGCAGCGACGCCATTACCGCCATCGCCCCGCCCGGTTGCTGGGCGACTTGCGCCTCGAGCAGCCGGCGGCGATCGGACGCCGGGTCGGTGTAGGTTTCGTTCCAGGCCACGCCGGAGGCCATCATCAGCAGATCGCGCAGACTCACGCCATCGTAGGCGCTTCCCGCCAGCGCCGGCACGTAGTCGACCACCCGAGCCGCCAGTCCCTCCCGGATCGACCCGTCCTGAATCGCCATGCCGGCCAGCGTCGAGCAGATGGACTTGGCGACCGACATCGACATCCAGCGCGTATCGCGATCGTTGCCGCGCTGATAGGTCTCGTGGACGATGCGGCCCCGGTGGAGAACCACCAGCCCGGTGACCTGGTTCAAGGCGAGATAGTCGTAGAGGTCGTAGGACTCGCCATTCACCGTGGCCAGCACCCCGTCGAGACTCTCCAGCGCCTGCGGCAGCGGGCGTGGCCGCTCGCTGCCAGTGACGACCCTCGAAGGAAACAGCCGGTCGATATTGCGAAAGGTGCTGACCGCCAGATCCGGAACCAACCGCCCGCTGTAGATCTGCTCGACGCTGCCGATCGGCTCGTCGGCATGGCGATAGACGGCACTCGATCGGGACGAGTGTCGAGCGGCAGCGAGCGGCGCGGAGGCACGGGAAGACATGGGCTCTCTCCTGGAACGGTCATTAGGGTCTGTTGACGTTTCTGCGCGAACCGCGTTGCTGCGCCAAATGGCGCCAGGCCAGGCGCGGGATGCAGAGAAGGGTGGTTCCCTTTTCCAACCCCGCAACGCCGCATGGCGCCATTTGCCGCGCAACCCGAAGGGCCGGGCCAGTTTTTGCACGGTGCTGCGTTATTCGTCGTTCATTTGGAATGACCAAACTACGCTCCTCACGCCTTGCCTCCGCACAAAAACTGGCTCCGGCGCGGCCGTGCATGAAACGTCAACAGACCCTAGATCAACCAGTACCACAGACACGACCAGGCGCGCATCAACTCAGCGTGAAGCGAAGGAATAAAACAGAATGGTGGGTCGTGTAGGATTCGAACCTACGACCAATTGGTTAAAAGCCAACTGCTCTACCAACTGAGCTAACGACCCGGAACGGATGATCGGCGGTGGAAGCCGAATCGATGCCGTGAAGGCGAGGAAAGAGATCGATGGTGGGTCGTGTAGGATTCGAACCTACGACCAATTGGTTAAAAGCCAACTGCTCTACCAACTGAGCTAACGACCCATGCTCTTTTGATCAATGGCACTCGTTTGCGCCAAAAACATCGACCCGTCGGAAAGTGGTGGGTCGTGTAGGATTCGAACCTACGACCAATTGGTTAAAAGCCAACTGCTCTACCAACTGAGCTAACGACCCCTTCCGACTGGGCGCACATATTACTCATAAGCCTCGGAGCAGGCAAGCGTTTTTTCCCCGCTCCGAGGCAACCACCATGCCGCCGGGGTCAGGCGTCTTCGCGGCGCGGCCGACGCGGTTTCTTCATCGCGGTCACCGGGCGACGCTTGTTCTTGTCGCGGCTCCAGCGATTCTTCTCGTCCGGCGTCATCTCCGGCACCTTGCGCGGCTCGAGGCCTGCCAGGGTCGAAAGCTCGTCGATCTCGTCCTGGGTCATCTCTGTCCACTCGCCGGCCTTGGCCCGCTTGTCGAGGAAGATGTTGCCGTAGCGCACGCGCTTCAGGCGGCTGACGGTCAGCCCCTGGGATTCCCACAGCCGGCGCACCTCGCGGTTGCGGCCTTCCAGGATCACCACGTGAAACCAGGTATTGATGCCTTCACCGCCGAACTCCTGCACGTCGGTGAAACGGGCCGGGCCGTCCTCGAGCATCACGCCTTCGACCATGTTGACCACGTGCTCGCGCTTCACCTCGCCCATCACGCGTACTGCGTACTCCCGCTCGATCTGGTGCGAAGGATGCATCAGCCGGTTGGCCAGCTCGCCGTCGGTGGTGAACAGCAACAGCCCGCTGGTGTTGATGTCGAGACGGCCGATCGCGATCCAGCGCTCGCCCTTCAGTCGCGGCAGGCGTTCGAAGACGGTCCGCCGGCCTTCTGGGTCCTTGCGGGTGCACAGCTCGCCTTCCGGCTTGTTGTACATGATCACCCGTCGCGGCACTTCCTCGACCGCTCGCAGATTGATCGCCCGGTCGTCGAGCGCCACACGGTCGCGTGCGCCGACCCGGTCGCCCAGCTTGGCGACCTGGCCGTTGACCTTGATGCGGCCGGCGCTGATCGCCGTTTCCATCTCCCGTCGCGAGCCGTGACCGGCGCGCGCCAGCACTTTCTGCAGCTTTTCGGTGTTGGTATCCGTCATGTCTTTCATTGCCTCGTCGGCTAGAGAATGCGCCAGTGACCGTCGCGCCCACAGGCAAACCGATCGGAATTGGCGGTTCTCAGGTGTCCGTGTCCGAATTCTCGTCCGCCGGGTCGGCGTCGTTCGCCGCCTCGGCCTGACGTTTTCGGGCACGTTCGGCCAGTCGCGCTTCGAGCTCGGCAAAACTCAGCGACTCGCCGGGGGACGCCATCTCGGCGTGTTCGTCGTTGTCGGGCTCATCATTGTCACATTCACCCGACGCTGCCGATAAATCGGTTTCTTCTGTTTCCACCACTGCTTTAGGGGTTTCTTCCCCTGCGAGCGGTGGCGTTTCGCTGCCGGTGACGCCGCCAGTATCGACATCGGGTACATCGGCGAACGGCTCGCGCATGCCGGTTTCGAACGTTTCGAAGGCCTTGAGTTCATGCATCGGCGGCAACGAATCCAGGGTCTTCAGCCCCAGATCGTCGAGAAACGCCCGTGTGGTCGCGTAGACTGCCGGCCGCCCGGGCACGTCACGGTGTCCGACGACGCGAATCCAGCCGCGCTCCACCAGGGTGCGCATGATCGAACTGCTCACCGCCACGCCGCGAACCTCCTCGATATCCCCGCGGGTCACCGGCTGGCGGTAGGCGATCAGCGCCAACGTCTCGAGCAGAGCTCGCGAGTAACGCTGCGGCTTTTCATCCCACAAACGTGACACCCAGGGCGAGTAGCGCTGCCGGATACGCACCTGGTGCCCCGAAGCCGACTCGATCAGCTCCAGCGCACCGCCGTTCGACAGCCGCTCGCCGAGCTTGTTGAGCGACTCGCGGATCGCCGCGCGGGACGGTCTATTCCCGCCGTCGTCGAACACCGTCTCGAGCCGTTCCAGCGAGACCGGCTCGCCGGCGGCCAGCAGCACCGCTTCGAGAATCTCGTCCAGCGCTGGGGTCACGTAGGGGTCGGTCAGGCGGTTCATGCCTTCGCCTCGTCGTCGCTGCCGGTCTCGAAAACGCCCTCTTCCTCGCCGGGAGCGCCTTCGTTCTCGCCGGGAACGCCCGCCTCCAGCGCCAGCCGGGCCCGCAGGTGAATCGGCGAGAGCGGCGCATTCTGCACGATTTCGATCATTGACTCACGCGCTAATTCGAGAATCGCCATGAAGGTGACGATGACCCCGGCGCGCCCCTCGGAAAGCGCGAACAGCGATTCGAACGGCGTATAGCGATCCGCCTCGAGTCTGGCCATGATCGCGAGCATTCGCTCCCGCGTCGACAGCACTTCGCGGCTGATCCGGTGGGACTGGCGCAGGTCGGCGCGCTTGAGCATGCTGCCCAGCGCCCCGAGCAGATCGCTCAGCGAGACATCCGGATGTACCACGCGGGGTTCGAGCTCGGGCAATGCCGCCTGGGCCGGGTGCCAGTCGCGCCCCATTCGCGGCAGTTCGTCCAGCGTCTCGGCGGAAAGCTTGAGCTGCTCGTACTCCTGCAGGCGGCGAATCAGTTCGGCCTGCGGATCATCCTCTTCATCCTCGTCGTCTCCCCTGGGCGGTCTCGGCAGCAGCGTGCGCGACTTGATCTCGGCGAGCATCGCGGCCATCACCAGATACTCGCCGGCGAGATCGATCTCCATCGCCTGCATCAGATCGACGTACTCGACGTACTGGTGGGTGATGGCGGCAACGTCGATTGCCAGAATGTCGAGATTCTGCCGCCGGATCAGGTAGAGCAGCAGATCGAGCGGGCCTTCGAAGGTCTCGAGGAAGACTTTCAGCGCTTCCGGCGGGATGTAGAGATCCTGTGGCAGCTCGGTCAGGCCTTCGCCATTGACCCGCGCCACGAATTCGAGCGGCAGTTGCGCGGAGGGCGACGCCTCGGCGGCATCGGGTCGTTCGGATTCGATAACGCTCACGCCGCCTCCCGGATCACTGCTGAATAGTGAACGCAGTCTAACAAGGCATGCAACGATGGCCTATCGACACGAAGTCGACGGACCGGCGATGGACACGCAGCCATCGTCGATATCAAGCGGGCTGGCGCGAAAACCGGCGATAGGTAAATTCGTCGTCTCGGCTCGAATCGACGATCGCCAGCGTCTGGATCTCGTCGTGATAGGGCGAGCGCTCGCAGACCGGGTCCATCTGGGTGGCATCGCCGGTCAGCATCAGCGCCTGACAGCGACAGCCGCCCCAGTCGATCTCGCGGCGGTCGCAGCTCTGGCAGGCGTCCGGCATCCAGGCGGTGCCACGATAGGCGTTGAACGCGGGGCTTTCCTGCCAGATGTCGCCCAGGGCATGGTCGCGCACGTTCCAGAACTCGAGACCGGGAATGGTCTCGGCGGCGTGGCACGGCAATACCTTGCCCGTGGGCGTGACGTTGAGCGACTGACGGCCCCAGCCATTCATGCACGGCTTGGGCAAACGCGCATAGTAATCCGGCACCACGGCGTCGATCACCAGCTTGCCCTTCAGCCGCTCGCGGGCGGCTTCCACCAGCTCGAGCGCTTCCATCACCTGCTCCCGTGGCGGCATCAGCGCACCACGATTCTGCAGCGCCCAGCCGTAGTACTGCGCATGAGCGATCTCGAGCCGGCGTGCGCCGAGCTCCAGCGCCAGTTCGACCAGATCGGGAATCTGATGAAGATTGGCGCGATGAATCACGCTGTTGAGCGTCAACGGCAGGCCGACATCGGTCACCTCCGCCGCGAAGGCGAGCTTCTTGTCGAAGGCACCGGGAAGATTGGCGATATGATCGTTGACCTCGGCAGTGGCACCCTGCACCGAGAGCTGGACGTGATCGAGCCCGGCATCCGCCAGCGCATCGAGCCGCGCCCGGCTGATATTGACCCCGGCCGTGATCAGGTTGGAGTAGAGGCCGTGTTCGGCGCAGCTCGCCACCAGCGTTTCCAGATCCTGGCGCAATGCCGGCTCACCGCCGGAAAGATGCACCTGCAGTACGCCAAGCTCGGCCGCCTCGGCGAAGACCCGCTGCCAGGTCTCGGTATCGAGTTCCTCGCGCTTGCGGGTCAGCTCGACCGGGTTGGAGCAGTAAGGGCACTGCAGCGGACAGCGATGCGTGAGCTCCGCCAGCATGCCAATAGGGGGAGGTTGCATCGAGGGCGACCGGTGCGCTTCCGGTTGGGAATTCATGCCACTTCCAGAACGTTCTTGGTGATCAGATCGGCGAGCATCGCCCGCACGTCGGCGAGAATGCGATCCCGTGGCGCGGCGAACGCCTGCGCCAGATCGTCGACGATGGCGGCGACGTCGCGCTCGCCGTCGACGCGGGTCAGCACCTGCTGGGCAATCGGATCGAGCTGGAACACCCGCTCCGGCGCCAGCAGCACCCAGCCGCCACGGGCCTTGTCCTCGCGCAGGCGCACGCCGCGCGGTATACGCACGACGTCTGACTCCTGGAGTTCGGGTTCGCCGGAATTGGTAGGGGTATCGATATCGGCACTCATCAGGCGAGCCTCCCTTGGCCACCCAGGCCGTTACCTTCGATCTCCTGCCCTTCGATGCCACTGCCCCAGGCGCCCGGCGGCACCTGACCCGCTGGATTCGAGCTGGAACCGACATAGGCGTGCTGCAGCGCATCGAGCATTGCCCACAGCACGCTGCACTTGAAGCGCAGCGCGTCAATGACCGCCTGCTGCTGATCGGCGCGCTTGGCGTGGCGCTTGACGTAGTCCAGCGCCATTTCGGCATCCCGCGGCGCCTGGGTCAGCCGTGGCTCGAAGTAGGCGAGCGTCTCGCGGGAGACGAAATCGTAGTGTTCGAGCATGCCGCGCACGCGCTGGCCGATCACCATCGGCGAGAACAGCTCGGTCAGCGACGAGGCGATCGCCTCGAGTAGCGTCCGATCGCGCACGAAGTGGGTATACGCTTCGACAGCAAAGCGCGTCGCCGGCAGGATGCCGCGGGTCGAAACGACCAGTTCACGGGGCAAATCCAGGCCGTCGGTCAGCTTGAGCCAGCGCTCGATCCCACCCTCGCCCGCGGCTTCGCCGTCATGGTCGACCAGCCGCGAACGCCAGGTTCGACGCAGGTCGGGGTCATCGAGCCTCGCCATCAGCGAGGCGTCCTTGATCGGGATCATCGCCTGATAGTAGTAGCGGTTGAGCGCCCAGGCCTGAACCTGACGCTTGTCCAGCTCGCCGTTCTGCAGCATCAACTGGAAGGGGTGGCGGTGGTGATAACGGGTCTCACCGACCTCGCGCAGTCGGGCTTCCAGCGCCTCGACGCTCAACGGTTCGGTCAGATCCGGATGGTTCTCGAAGGTCAGGCTCAACAGCTCAACTCCATACCGTCGTAGGCGATCTCCCAGCCGGCGCGCTCGGCGGTCCGGCGCTTGGGGGAATCCGCAATCAACACCGGGTTGGTGTTATTGATGTGAACGAAGACACGCTGACCCAGCGAGAGTTCGGCCAGCGCCGCGATACTGCCCTCGGCTCCGGACATCGACATATGGCCCATGCGTTGGCCCGTCTTGTGGCCGACGCCGGCGCGCACCATCTCGTCGTCACGCCATAGAGTGCCGTCGAACAGCAGCAGATCGGCACCATCGAGACGCGCAGCGAGTGTCGGCGTCATCGCGGCGCAGCCGGGAATATAGTAGGCGCGCCTGTCGCCGCTGATCAGTTCGACGCCGACCGTGCTTTCGCCTTCGACACCGATCTCGACCTGATCGCCCTCCAGAAAGAGCGCAGTCTTGCCCGGCACCGCGAACAGTCGGGCCTGCAGTCCGTCGAGCAGCGTGAAAGGCTGGTCCAGCGCGATGGATTCACGGCTGACGTGATCGGGATTGAGCACATCGAAGACCGGGCTGCCTCGCAGCACGTCCTGAATCATCGGCGTCGCCAGCAGCCGGAACGGCGAGCTTTCGCGAAGATTCAGGAGCCCGCCGATGTGATCGACGTCGGCATTGGTCAGCAGCACGCTGGCGATGGGCGTATGCCGTCGGCCTTCGTGCGGATGCAGTGCCGGCGTCTGTTGAATCTGTTTGAGAATATCGGGCGCGCAGTTGATCAGCGCCCAGTTTTCGCCGTCGACGCTGACGGCGATCGAGGATTGGGTCCGTGGCGTGACGCGTGAATCGCCTTCCCAGACCAGACGGCACACGTCGCAGCGGCAGTTCCACTGAGGCGAGCCGCCACCGGCGGCCGCCCCCAGTACGCGCAGCTGCAAGGCAGCACCGCCGCGCGTGTCTTGCTTCTGGCTCAAAATTCAGCGGGCATGTAGTCGTTGATTTCCATGCCGACACAGATTTCCTTCACTTCCGGGGTCGTCCAGCTCATGGGGAGCTCCTTGCTTTTCGATTTGGGGAGAGCGCTCGAACGAGCGCCACTTCATTCTAGTCAAAGGTCGCGATTGGCCCAATGATTTTATTAGCAAGTAAACGATCCTACCCTTCGGCGCCTGCCGTATCCGCCGTGCGATAACGCCCGACATAGTCGAACAGTTTCTCTTCGACCCGCCAATGGCGGCCGCTCTTGCGGCCGATGACGAAATCCGGCGCGCGCAGACGCCCCGCTTCGGCAGCCGCTTCCTCGGCCGAACCGGGCCGCCAGCCGCTACCCGGCGCGCGCAGATGCTGGCGCAGAAAGACGCGGGCGAAAACATGCTGCTGTGCCGGCGTCTCCAGCCCGAACCATTCGTTCAGCGTCTCGCCATCCTCGTCGTGGTAGGTCACCTTGAGCCTCGGGACGCCGCGCCCGTTGGTAGTCGCCTCGAGCTGCATGCCGCTGACCCGAAGTACCTTGGCATGACGCAACTTGAGCGCATCGCGCAATTTGTCGTCCGGATCGACCAGACGTTCGCCGCAATGGCCGCAGGCTCGCGCGGCGATATCGTTCTCGCCACCGCACTGCTCGCACACCTTGAAGCGGAAGCGGAACGTGCATTGATGTCGACTCTCCACGGCGCCCGACCCCGCGCCGGCATCAGATTCACCTGCCAGGTTTGACCTTTCGCTTTGCGCGTGGCTTTGGGCGCGTATAGAGAGCGCGGGGCTTTGGCCGCGTGTGAAAAGAAGCCCCTGGCAGCGCCGGCCGTGATGTTCGATCACGAAGTCGCCGTCGCGCTTGCCCCAGAAGGTGTTGGCGAAACCGCACTCCGGGCATTCGACCTGCACCGGCTCGCTCTCGCCGTCCGGCCGCGCCTGGGCGATCTCCGGCGCGTAGAGCTCCCAAGGGTTGCCGGCATAATCGAGAATCAGGCAGTCGCGCTTGCCAGGCGAAAGCCGCAAGCCCCGGCCGACGATCTGCTGATAGAGCCCCACCGATTCGGTCGGGCGCAGAATGGCGATCACGTCCACGTGCGGCGCATCGAAGCCGGTCGTCAAGACCGCCACGTTGACCAGGTACTTGAGCTCGCGCGCCTTGAACGCCGCGATCAATCGCTCCCGCTCCGGCCCCGGCGTCGCACCGGTCACCAGCGCGCTATCCTCCGGCGGCAACAGCCCCAGCACCTCCTCGGCGTGGGCGACGGTGGCGGCGAAGATCATCACGCCCTCGCGGTCCCGGGCACGCTCGATCACGTCATGAATGATCTGTGGCGTGGCCCGATTGCCTCGAACGACCCCGTCGAGATCGCGCTCGGCGAACTGGCCGTTGCGCTGTGGCGTCAGTCGCGAGAAATCGTAGAAGGCCAAGGCTCCATCGATCCGCCTGGGCTCGGCGAGATAGCCTTGACGCACCATCACCCGCAGCGGCTGCTCGAACACGCAGTCGCGGAAGAAGGCATCCTCCGGCCCTTTCACCATGCCGTGGTAGTGGCGGTGATAGAGAAACCCTTCGCCGAGCCGATATGGCGTTGCCGTCAGGCCCAGCACCTTGAGGTTGGGTCGCACCTCGCGCAGCCGCGCAATCACCTTCTCGTAGGTGGAAGCGGTCCGTCGATCACCTTTCCCGGACACCGTGGCATGATGCTCGACCTTGCTGTCCCGAGTGAGCGAAACGCGATGACACTCGTCGATCACCAGCAGCGTGAAGTCGCCGGTGGCGAAGTCCGACAGCCCGTTGACCACCGACTGCACCGAGCCGAACACCACCTGCCGACCGCTCTCCTTGCGTCCCAGTCCGGCGCTGAAGATGTCCGCCTCGCGTCCGTAGGCCAGGTACTTGGCGTGATTCTGCTCGACCAGTTCGCGCACATGCGCCAGCACCAGCACCCGGCCACGGGCACGCCGCGCCAGCTCCGCGATGACCAGCGACTTGCCGCTGCCGGTGGGCAGCACCACCACGGCCGGATCGTCGCTGCCCCGGAAGTGGGCGATGACGTTGTCGACCGCCTGGGTCTGGTAAGGGCGAAGCTGGGGAAAGGCGTTGGCCGAGCGGGATCTGGACATGAGCGGCATGGTACTCAGGTCGAGCCATTCAGGGAATGGACAGATCACGGTCGTCTACGCCTTTAGTGGCATTGCTACAAATGATCGTTTCGATCAAATTGACAATCGTTTCGATCAATAGTGAATCATTCGCCACATATGGCGCACGGGAGTCCAGCTCATGAAACTGCTCGCCACGGTCCAGAAGGTTCCCGGGGGCCTGATGGTGGTTCCCCTCATTTTCGGTGCCGCACTCAATACGATAGACCAGCTCCATCTATCCTGGATCACCGCGATTCTGCAGTGGCTCGGTGCAGGACAGACCGATAGCGGCCAATACGAATTCCTGCGTATCGGGGGCTTCTCTCAGGAGTTGTTCAAGGATGGGGCATTGGTACTCATCGCGCTGTTCCTGTTCTGCTCCGGTAGCCAGATGAATCTGCGCGTAGGCGGCAAGGCGCTCAAGAAAGGCGCCCTGCTGGTTACCGCCAAATATCTGACCGGTCTGGCGGTTGGCGTGGGTCTGGGCCTGATGTTCGATCCGATCGACGGCCTGCTGGGTCTTTCGACGGTGGCGATCATCGCCGCCATGACCAATGGCAACGGTGGCATGTACGCGGCACTCACCAGCCAGTACGGCAACCGCTCCGATACCGGCGCGGTGGCGATTCTGTCGCTCAACGACGGGCCGTTCTTCACCCTCATGTCGCTAGGGCTGCTGGGCTCCCAGTTCCCGGTCATCGCCTTCATCGCCGTGCTGCTGCCGATTGCGCTGGGCATGCTGCTGGGCAACCTCGATCGCGACATTCGCGCCTTCCTCAAGCCCGGCGAGATCCTGCCGGTACCGTTCTTCGCCTTTGCCCTGGGCGCGAACATGAACCTGGCGGCGTTCTTCAACCCCGAGGTCGTGGGTGCCGGCCTGCTGCTGGGCGTCATGACGACCGTACTCACCGGTGGCGTCGGTATTCTGGTTTTCCGACTGTTCCGCGAACCCAGCGCCATCGCCCCGGTCTCCGAAGCGACCACAGCGGGCAACGCCGCCGGCACGCCGGCCGCCATTGCCGCAGCCGCCGCGGTCGCCGCCAACTCGGGCATGATGAGCGCGGCCGAAGCGCAGAGTTATCACGACCTGGTCAATATCGCGACGTCGCAGATCTCGATCGCCACGCTGACGACCGCCATCCTGGGGCCGATCGCCGTGATGCTGGTCGACCGCTGGCAGAAGAAACGCGGTATCGACGGCACCCGCGAGGACGAACCGCAGTCTCGTGTCGACGAGGATCTCGGTGTGGCACGCGACGGTTGAGCGACGTCGCTGCCGTATCGTGGCATGCTGAGACGCACGACATCATCCGGCGGCGCGCAAGCGCCGCCATCCTGGAGCCTTCATGAACATCTCTCTGCTCTACGGCAAGGGTGAGCTGGCACTCGACCTGCCGGACGACACTTTCGTCGTCGAACCCACGACGCAGCATGCGCTGGAGAATCCCGTGGCCGGCGTGCGCGAAGCGCTCTCTTTCCCGATCGGCACGCCGCCGCTCAAGGAAATGGTCAAGGCCAGCGATCGCGTCGCCATCGTGATCAGCGACATCACCCGGCCGACGCCCAACCATCTGCTGGTACCGCTGCTGATCGAAACGCTCGATCACGTGCCGCATGAAAACTTCGTGATCATCAACGGCACCGGTACCCACCGCGACCAGACGGTCGAGGAACTCCGCGGCATGCTGGGCGATTGGGTGGTGGATCATATCGAGATCATCAACAACCACTGCGACAACTACGATGAGCTGGTCAACGTGGGGGACAACAGCTTCGGCTGCCCTTCCTGGCTCAATCGACGCTGGGTCGAGGCCGACTTCCGTATCGTTACCGGCTTCATCGAACCGCACTTCTTCGCTGGCTTCTCCGGCGGGCCCAAAGGGGTGATGCCGGGCATCGCGGGTCTCGAGACGATCATGACGTTTCACAACTCCCGCATGATCGGCGATCCGCGCTCCACCTGGGGCAACATGGACGACAATCCGCTGCAGGCGATGACCCGCGAGATCAACGCACTGTGCCCGCCCCATTTCATGCTCAACGTCACGTTGAATCGCGACAAGGCGATCACTCGGGTGTTTGCCGGCGATCTCACCGAAGCCCATCGTCAGGGTTGCGAACACGAGCTGGAACACGCCATGGTACGCGCCAGCCAGCGCTTCGATGTCGTGATTACCGGCAATTCCGGCTACCCGCTCGACCAGAATCTCTACCAGGCGGTGAAAGGAATGAGCGCCGCGCACAAGATCGTCAAGCGTGGCGGCACCATCCTGATGGCCTGCGAGTGTTCCGATGGCATTCCCGATCACGGCAAGTTCGCCGAGATTCTCGCCATGGCAGACTCTCCCCAGGCACTGCTCGAAATGATCGAGGATCCGGAGTTCGCCATGCTCGATCAGTGGCAGGTGCAGAAGCAGGCAGTCATCCAGAGCTGGGCCGACGTGATGCTCTACTCGACGCTGAGCGACGCCCAGGCGCGCGCCGCGCTGTTGGAGCCCGTCCACGACATCGCCGAGACGCTGCAGGCGTTGAAGGCACGTTACGGCGAGGAGATGTCGATTGCCGTGATGCCGCTGGGGCCGCTGACAGTACCGTATGTCGATGACTGATCAGACCGACAATTGAATCAGGTCGATGACTGAACGACCGGTCGACGGACACACGATAGGAGGAACCAATGACCTCGATGGCTCGAACCGACCGGATCGACGCCTTGACCGTGGACGGGGCGCCGTCGTCGCGGCCGCCTGGCGTGCCGCTGACCGCCGACGTGGCCCAGGGCGCCGAACTCGACGCCAAGCTCGAGCGGCTGCGCAACGTGCTGCGCGACATGGGCGATGTCGTGGTGGCGTTCTCCGGAGGCGTCGACAGCACCTTTCTGCTCGCCATCGCGCTGGAGACGCTGGGCCGGGAACGCGTCCTCGCGGTCACCGCCGATTCGGAATCCTATCCGTTCGAGGAACTCGATGCCGCCCGCGAACTGGCACGGCGCCTGGAGGCGCCGCACCGGGTCATCGAGACCTCGGAGATCGCCATCCCCGGTTACGCCGAGAACGACGCCAACCGCTGCTACTACTGCAAGTCTGGCCTGTTCACTCATCTGGCGCCGATCATGGTCGACGCCGGATTCCACAATATCGTCTTCGGCCTGATCGCCGACGACGATGGCGAGCATCGCCCCGGCACCCAGGCCGCCCGCGAATACGGCGTGCGCGGCCCGCTGCACGAGGTCGGCCTCTACAAGGCCGAGATTCGCGAACTCTCCCAGGCCATGGGCCTGCCGACCTGGAACAAGCCTTCGCTGGCCTGCCTGTCGTCGAGGGTCGCCTACGGCGAGCGCATCACGCTGGAGAAGCTCGAGCGGATTGCCGAAGCCGAGCGCCGCGTCAGGGCCCTGAACATCGGTCAGCTCCGCGTGCGCCATCATGGCGAACTGGCGCGGATCGAAGTCGAGCCTCAGGACATGGCGACGGTGCTCGAACATCACGACCGACTGGTCGCGGAGCTCACGGCGCTGGGATATGCCTGGGTGACGCTGGATCTGGCCGGCTACCGCAGCGGCAGCATGAATCGCCTGCTGCCTTGAATTCGGCTCGACAGGATATGGCATGACCGAACGCCCTGACCGCCCCATTTCCGACCTGGGATTCGCCCGCGTCGATCACGATCGCGAAAACCGTAACGGCGTTCCCGAAGTCGTGTTCGGCGAGGGCAAACAGGCCGTCCAGATCAGCGCCATCGTCGGCCGCCTGATCGACCGGCACCAGCGAGCGCTGGTCACTCGTCTCGACGCCGAACGTGCCGAACGAGTGCTGCAAGACCATCCACACGGCCACTATGACCCGGCCAGCCGGCTGCTTTGCTGGGGCAACCCGCCGAAGCGCCTCCCCGGCACCGTGGCGGTGATCTGCGCCGGCACGTCCGACCTGCCCGTGGCCGAAGAAGCGGCGGGCACCCTTGAATGGTTGGGCGTCAACGTCGCCCGGCTCAACGACGTCGGCGTTGCCGGACTCGATCGACTGCTGGCGCATCGTGAAGCGCTGACCCGGGCCGACGTGCTGATCGTGATCGCCGGCATGGAAGGCGCGCTGCCCAGCGTGATCACCGGGCTGGTGCGCAATCCGGTGATCGCAGTGCCGACCTCGGTGGGCTACGGCGCGAGCCTGCAGGGCGTTACCGCCCTGCTCGGCATGCTCTCGGCATGCGCCACCGGCATGAGCGTGGTCAACATCGACAACGGCTTCGGCGCCGCCTGGCAGGCGGCCAACATTCTCTCGCTGCTCGAGCGGGGCCCCGATCCCCGCCCGGCCTGTTTCGAGGAACCGCGTCGCTCATGAAGACGCTCCATATCGACTGCACCTTCGGCATCGCCGGCGACATGCTGCTGGCGGCGCTAGTGGATCTCGGCGCCGATCTGGACGATGTCGCGGCCGCGCTGCGACGGCTGCCGATCGATCCTTTCGAACTCGACACCCGGCCGGTGGATCGCTGCGGTATCCACGCGCGGCTGCTCAGGATCGCACTCGAACCCGATGGTGACGCTCACGGCCATGGTCACGCTCACGGCCAAGGTCACGATCATGCTCACGATGCTTCGCACTCGCACGAACACGAACACGAACACGAACACGAACACGAACATCATGATCATCCCCACCGCCGTGCGGGAGAGATTCTGACGATGATCGCCGACGCCGATCTCCCTCCCCGGGTTCGCCGCCGGGCGACGGCGATTTTTACCGCAATCGCGGAAGCCGAGGGTCGAATCCACGGGATCGATCCGGCCGAGGTTCATCTGCACGAAGTGGGCGCGATGGATTCGATCATCGACATCCTCGGCGTCTGCTTCGCACTGGAAGCACTCGATATCGATACGATCACCGCGACCCCGGTGCCGGTGGGATACGGCGTGGTCACGATGGCACATGGCCGCTTCCCGATCCCCGCGCCGGCGACGCTGGAGCTGCTCAAGGGCGTGCCGCTGTCCACCTTCGAGGCCGATGTCGCAGGCGAGCTGACCACGCCCACCGGCGCCGCGTTTCTGGCGACGCTGGTCGAGTCGTTCCGCGCCGCGCCGGCAGGCACGCCGGTCGGGATCGGCTACGGTGCCGGCAACCGCGACTTTCCTCATCCCAACGTGCTGCGCGTCGTCTCGATGAAAACCGCGACAGTCTCCCCGGAGCGGGAGATCATCGCGGTGCTGGAGTGCCAGCTCGATGACGTCACCGGAGAGCAGCTGGGTCATCTGATGGGCGTACTGCTGGAAGCTCGGGCGCTGGACGTGTTCTACACCCCGGTCACGATGAAAAAGTCGCGCCCGGGAATCCTGATCACGGTACTGGCCCCCTGTCATGAAGCGGACCGCCTGGAGCAGCTAATGCTGCTTCACTCCTCGACGTTCGGCGTACGGCGCCAAGAGACCAGCCGACGGCGCCTCGAACGCCGGATCGAGCTCGTCGAAACCGAATGGGGCACGGTACGGGTGAAGATAGGCACGCTGAACGGCCAGGACATCCGTGTCGCGCCGGAATACGAGGATGTTCACCGGCTGGCGCTGGCGCACGACTGCAGCGTGGCCGACGTCCATTCCGGTGCTATCGCGGCCCACGCCATGCTGAAGACATCCTACCCGCCACAAAAATGATCGATTCACTCAGAAAAGTTTGCTTGCCGATCCATCGCGTACGGTTTTACCTCTAGTGGTGAATCGATTTTTCACAGACGCACCACTTTCGTCGACTTGCCTTTCATGATCGAAACGATCATTTTATAAGACAATATTCTATCGATTCGATCATAAATGACGATTAACACCTCCCCCGACGCTCATCCGCCTGAAAGGCGTCTGACATCTCTGCTGATTCTGGCCGACGATCTCACCGGCACCGCGGACTCCGCGATTGGCTGCACCACTCAGGGCCTGTCGACCGACGTCATGCTGTCCGCCACGACCGTTGGTCACAGCGACGCGACAGCCATCGATATGGACTCCCGGGCCTGCGATCCCGCCGAGGCCGCCCTGCGTCACCGTACCTGCCTGGATCAGTGGACAGGCCGTTACCAGTATCTGTTCAAGAAGGTCGACTCGACGCTACGCGGCAACGTTGCCGCCGAAATCGCGAGCCTGGTTCCCGGTGCCGGCATGGCGATCGTCGCACCGGCCTACCCGGCCACCGGAAGAACCACTCGCGATGGTCGCCAGTGGCTTTACGAGCGCCCCGTCGAAGAGACCGAAGTCTGGACCAACGAGGGCATTCGTGGCCGCGCGGATCTGGTCGAGATGCTGGAGGGCGCCGAGCTGAAAACACGCCGACTCGACCTGCCGACGCTCTATGAAGCGGATGCCGTGGTATCGGAAACGTTGCGTCAGTATCAGCAGGACGGCGTCCAGGCCGTCGTTTGCGACGCGCTGACCGATGTCGATCTGCAGCGTCTGGCAACGCTGTCTGCACCGCTCGATAACGTATTCTGGGTCGGTTCGGCCGGGCTGGGGCTGGCACTGCCGGCGGCGCTGGGGCTCGTCGGTACGCCGGCCACGAACCGTCTCTCGCGGGAACCACGTCGGCGTCCGACGATGATCGTGATCGGCAGCATGAGCGGCATTTCGCATGCGCAGGCCGACGCGCTGATCGACAGCAACCCGAGTCTCGAGGTGATCGAGATCGATGCCGCCGATCTCGTTGGCGAGGCACGTGACGACTCGCTCTCGCCCGCTCTGGCATCGGTCACCCGACGCATTCAGCAAACGCTGCAAGCCGGGGACGACATCATGGTTCGCCTGGCCCAGCCCGACGATCGCAACGCCGCGGACGGTCCCAGGCTCAGCGTCCGGCTTGGCGAGATACTCGCGCCGCATCTGGACGCGTTCGATCGCCTGATCGCCACCGGAGGCGCTACCGCCAGGGCGCTACTGACCGCGGCGGACATTACCCGGCTAGGTCTCGTCGATGCGCCCGATACCGGGATGGCGCGACTTCAGGCCGGGTATCGCGGCCGAACGCTGGAAGTCATCACCAAGGCGGGCGGCTTTGGCGACACCGCCGCCTTCGCCCGAATTTGGCACGACGCAAAAGCCGCTACCCATTTTCAGGATTCAGCAGAGGATACGAGCATGACCGACCGTCCCATCATCGGCATCACCATGGGCGACGCTGCCGGCGTCGGCCCCGAGATCATCGTCAAGGCGCTCGCCCAGGACACGGTCCACGACGCGTGCCGCCCGCTGGTCATCGGCGATGCCGGGCGCCTGCGTCAGGCCATGGAGATCGTCGGATCCACGCTTCAGCTGCATGTCGTCGAGACTCCCGCGCAGGCGCGGTTCGAGCGCGGCACGCTCGAGTGCATCGATCTCGGCCTGATCCCCGCCGACCTGCCCTGGGGCAAGGTCTCTCCGATCGCGGGCGATGCCGCCTATCAGTACATCGCCAGGACCGTGGAGTTGATCGAAGCCGGCGAGCTCGATGCGATCTGCACCGCCCCGCTAAACAAGGAAGCCCTGCATGCCGGTGGCCACATCTTCCCGGGCCATACCGAACTGCTGGCGCACCTGACCGGCACCGAGGAAGTCTCGATGATGCTGGTGACACCGAAGATGAAGGTGATCCACGTCACCACCCACATCGGCATCATCGATGCCATTGCGCGCATCGAGCCGGGGCTGGTCACGCGTACCATCGAGCGAGCCCATGAAACGCTGGTACGCGCCGGCCAGACGAATCCGCGCATCGCGGTGTGCGGCATCAATCCCCACGCAGGGGAGAACGGTCTGTTCGGCTATGGTGAAGAGGAAGAAAAGATCGTGCCGGCCATCGAGGCACTGCACCAGCGCGGCTGGGATGTCGAGGGCCCGCTCCCCGCCGACACGCTTTTCTTCCGTGCCGGTCGTGGCGACTTCGACTGCGTGGTGGCAATGTATCATGATCAGGGCCACGGCCCGGTCAAGGTGATGGGCCTCGAAGCCGGCGTCAACGTCACCGTTGGCCTGCCTGTCGTGCGCACGTCAGTGGATCACGGAACCGCCTTCGATATCGCCGGCAAGGGCATTGCCGACGATCGCAGCCTGATCGAGGCGCTTCGACAGGCCGTCGAACTGGCGAGCCGTCACGACGCCAACGCCTGAGGCACGTCTCGATCGTCAACGATCCATCGATACCAGGAGAGACATATGCCGGTCATCGGTTTCGCAGGACTCGGACTCATGGGCGCCGGCATGGCCGGCAACATACTCAAGGCGGGTTATCCGCTCAAGGTACTGGCGCATCGTAATCGCCAACCCATCGACGACCTGGTTGCCAAGGGTGCCGAGGAAGCGGCCAACGCGGCCACTCTGGGCGCCGAATGCGATATCGTCTTTCTCTGCGTGACCGGCGCGCCTCAGGTCGAATCGCTGATCGATGGCGAGCACGGCATCCGCGCCGGCGCCAGGCAGGCAAGACGCGACAACCTCGTCATCGTCGACTGCTCGACGTCCGAACCGACGCTGACGCGCAAGCTCGCCGAGTCACTGGCACAGGATCACATCACGTTGATCGACGCCCCGCTCGGCGGCATACCGGCCCAGGCCGAGAGCGGCGAACTCCAGGCAATGATCGGCTCCGACGAGGCCACGCTCGAGCGAGTGCGCCCGGTCATCGAAACCTGGGCTGCCAGGATCATGCATGTGGGCCCGGCGGGCGCCGGCCATACCATGAAGCTGCTCAACAACTTCCTGGCCATGGGTTACGGCGCGATCTTCGCCGAAGCGCTGACCATCGGTGCCAAGGCCGGCATCACGCCGCAGACGTTCGATAGCGTCATTCGCGGCTCGCGCATGGATAGCGGCTTCTATCGGACCTTCTTCCAGTACGTGCTGGAACGCGACCGTGACGCGCATCGCTTCACCCTGGCGAATGCCCATAAGGACACGCGTTACCTGGCCTCGCTGGCCGAGGCAATGAACGTCGAAGCCGGTGTCGCCAGGGCCGTGCGCGACCTCTACGCCAGCGCCGAATCCCAGGGTGACGGCGAGAAGTACGTTCCCGAGCTCTCCGATATCGTCGCGGCGCGTCATCAGCTGTCTCTGGGCGATTGATCCATCGATGGATCAGCGATCGGCGGCCGTGAGCCCCATACAATGGCACAATAGGCGCCGAGGATAGCCAAGAGACGAAGCTCGAACCCGCCCAGGCGGGTTCGTTCGATTGTGGAGGATTACATGAAAGTCGCCAAACGCCGCCACGACATGCTGGAAGCCGTCCACGCCGGCATTACCAGTATCGAGGCGTTGTGCCGCCACTTCGGCATTTCCGAGGCGACCGCTCGTCGCGATCTCGGCGCGCTCTCCCAGCAAGGGCTGCTGGTTCGCACCTACGGTGGCGCGGCCACGACCATCGGCCAGCGCGAGCCGGAGTTGACGCTGGAGCAACGCCGCATGCGCCAGGGCGACGTCAAGGCACGCCTTGCGGCTTGCGCACTGGCCTGCATCGAGGATGGCGATACGCTGCTCCTCGATGGCGGCACCACGACGTCGGCACTGGCCGCCCGGCTCAATGAAAAGCACGGCCTTCACGTGATCACCAACAACATGGCGGCGCTGCCCTGGCTCACGCAGTTGCCGGAGGGGCACACCACCGTGCTGGGCGGTGATCTGCGCACCTCCAGCATGACCGCCTACGGCCCGCTGGCCCACGCGTCGCTTTCACGCCTGACGGTCGACAGGCTGTTCCTCAGCGCCGACGGCGTCACCGAACTGGGGCTCTGCGAAGCGAGCCCGGAACAGGCGTGGCTGAAGGAAGCGATGATCGCGCGGGCGGCGGCGGTCTATGTCATGGCCGACGCCACCAAGCTGGGCCACGCGAGCCAGCAGCACTGGACGCCGTTCCCTCATCAGTGGACGTTGATCACCGATGCCACCGACGAACGCCTAGACACCTTTCGGGCGCTCGGCGCCGCCGTCCTCAATCCGGAGATGGCGACGGCCCCCTGATTCATCATCAGTATCATGCAACGGGCTTGCCGCCGTACAACGAGGGCCACTGACGGTACAATAGAGGGCACCGGCGCCTTGTCGCCGCAACTCGACTTCGGAGCGCCTTCATGCAGTCTGACATCTCACACGAAGCTCCCACCCCGCTCGAACGCTACGTCGAACAGCTGCGCGCCATGGAGATCGACATCGAGGCCATGGACGCCCAGGCGGCGCGCATTCGCCAGGACAATCTCGAGTTCGTGCTGGTCGTCGCCACCGACGAGCCGGCGTTTTTCCAGTTGATGCTGCCCGGCGTGTGGCAGGCTGCCGCCGCCACCAATCGCACGCTACTGCTGGAAACCGCCAACGACGTGATGAATACATTGAAGGCGGCCAAACTGGTGGTGCACAACGAGGCCGTGCACGTCAGCGTCGAACAATTCGTCGAAGGGCCCGACCAGGGCGTCGCGCTGATTCCCGGATTGCTGGAACTCATCAAGAGCGCCGTGGCCGAATTCCAGGAACGTCTCGGCATGGGCGAGGCGCCGCGCGTACACTGATGCTTCGGCCGGCGTGTCGGCGACGGCGCGCTTGCCATTACCCCGCTCAATTTCGATAAGGAGATCACCATGGCCGAATCCACCCACTTCGTGGTCATTGCCGAATTCCGGATCAAGCCGGGCCAGGTGCCGGCCTTCCTCGCACTGGCCCACAACGATGCCAGCGAGTCCTTGAGCAACGAGGAAGGCTGCCTGGCGTTCGACGTGTTGACACCGGAAGGCAGCGAAGACATCGTCGTTCTGCACGAGGTCTATCGCGATCGGGCCGCCTTCGAACATCACATGCAGATGCCGCACTACCCGCCCTTCAAGGAAGGTACCGCCCCGCTGCTCGATGGCGAGCCTTCGGTTCGCTTCTTTTACACGGCAATCCGACCAACCTGAGGTCGAGATAGCCCACCGCATTCGACCTTTGTCCAACGGCATCCGCTGGTTCACGACCGGATCACCGGGCTAGACTCGGCGATCTTCTTCCCCGGATGCCGTTTTCATGTCAGTCGCTGTCTCCCCCGTCGTCTTCGGCCCCACGCCGCTATCCCTCGAATCCGTCATTGCTCTGGCCGAGCGTCGCGCCGAGTCGGCACTCGATGCCGATCCGCAGTGGCGCGCCAGGATCGATCGAGGCGCGGCGGTCGTCGATGGCCTGCTCGACCGCGAGGGGCAGATCTACGGCATCACCACCGGTTACGGCGATTCATGGGTCACCGCCATTCCGCTCTCCCAGGTCGAGGCGCTGCCGCGCCAGCTGTATACGTTCCATGGCTGTGGGCTGGGTCGGTTTCTCGAACCCGAGGCGGCACGCGCAGTACTCGTCGCTCGCCTGCAGTCGCTGTGCCAGGGTGTTTCCGGCGTGCGCTTCACGTTGCTCGAGCGTCTTCACGCCTGTCTGCAGGAAGATCTGCTGCCGCGCATTCCCGAAGAGGGCTCGGTCGGCGCCAGCGGCGACCTGACGCCGCTCTCCTACGTGGCGGCCATGCTGTGCGGCGAACGCGAAGTGCTCTGGCGCGGCGAAGTGCGAACGGCGGCCGAAGCGCATGCCGAGCTGGGCTGGGAACCGCTGACGTTACGTCCCAAGGAAGCGCTGGCATTGATGAACGGCACTGCAGTCATGACCGCGCTGGCGTGCCAGGTCTTCGGCCGCGCCGAATATCTGCTGAAGCTCGCCACCCGCATCACCGCGCTCAACGTGGCCGCCCTGCGCGGCAACCCCAACCATTTCGAGGCGAGACTGTTCGCGGCCAAACCGCACCCTGGTCAGTCCCGTGTCGCCGCCTGGCTGAGAGCCGATCTGGAACTGGAGAATCTGCCGCCACGACAGCGCCTGCAGGATCGCTATTCGCTGCGTTGCGCCCCGCACGTGCTGGGCGTGCTGGCGGACAGCCTCGGCTGGCTGCGCGGCTTCATCGAGACCGAGCTCAACAGCGCCAACGACAACCCCCTGATCGACCCGGAGGCCGGTGACGTCATGCACGGCGGTCATTTCTACGGCGGGCATATCGCCTTCGCCATGGATAGCCTGAAGACGCTGACCGCCAACGTCGCCGACCTGCTCGACCGCCAGTTGGCGCTGCTGGTCGACACCCGCTACAACCATGGCCTGCCGAGCAACCTCTCCGGTGCGCCGGCCGAACGCACGATGATCAATCACGGTTTCAAGGCGGTCCAGATCGGCGCCTCCGCCTGGGCTGCCGAAGCGCTCAAGGGCACCATGCCCGCCAGCGTTTTCTCCCGTTCCACCGAGTGCCACAACCAGGACAAGGTGAGCATGGGCACCATCGCCGCCCGCGACGCCCTGCGCGTGCTCGAACTCACCGAACAGGTCACCGCCGCCGCGCTGCTCGCCGGGCTGCAGGGCGTTCACCTGCGCGGCGATCCTCTGCCCGCCCCGTTGGATGCTATGGTCGCGACACTGCGCGAGGATTTCGCCCCGGTAGTCGAAGATCGCGCGCTGGATGGCGAGCTCAGGCTCTGTCTCGAGCGGATTCGGGCGCGACACTGGGCGCTTTATGGATAAGCGTTTCAGCATCATTTCTTGATGATAGCGATGAGGCTGGGCGAATCGGTGATGGTGAAGGTCTCCACCCCAATGACGCCTATTCAGGACGATGCCGAACGATGAGCATCCAAACCGGGGCGCGCGACATGGATGTCGCGCGAGGCGCGTTGGGACAGGGCAGAAAATTGCTCCTGCATTTTCTGCACTTCCGCCATCCATGGCGGTCGGATGTCCCTAGGCGCCGACCCGAGTTTGGTGCTCAGACGTTCGGGACTTCATCGTTCTGTGGCGTCAAAAAGGGGAGCGCGAGGGGCTTGCCCCTCGTAATAACGTGCATAAGGGCAGTAAAAGCGCCATCAGTCGTAACCTCGCCAAGATAGAGCCAACCGCCCAGCCAGGCGCCCATAAAAAAACCGGCTTGCTCAAGGTATAGAACCCACGGCAAACCGGTTTTCGTCGTCACACCACGACGTGGCGCTGGCGTCAATCCCTTAGATCAACCAACCCAGACGCGGGCATTGCGGAACATCCGCATCCATGCGCCGTCCTGCGTCCACTCCGGCGGACGCCAGGAGTTGGTCACCGCGCGGGCAACGCGCTCCGGGTGCGGCATCATGATGGTGACGCGACCATTCGGCGTGGTCAGTCCGGTAATCCCTGCCGGCGAGCCGTTGGGGTTGGCCGGATAGCGCGTGGTGACCTGGCCTTCGTTGTCGATGTAGCGCATCGCGATCTGGCCGCTGGTCTGCATGCTGCGCAGGTGGCCGCTATCCTCGAACAACGCCTGACCTTCGCCATGGGCGACGGCGATCGGCAGGGTCGATCCGGCCATGCCGGCGAGCAGAATCGACGGGCTCTCCTCGACCTGGACCATCGACACGCGGGCCTCGAACTGTTCGGAGCCGTTGCGCACGAAACGCGGCCAGCGCTCGGCGCCGGGGATCAGTTCCTTGAGCTGAGAGAACATCTGGCAGCCGTTGCAGACGCCGAGGCCGAAGGTGTCTTCACGTTCGAAGAAGGCCGCGAACTGATCGCGAGCGCGACCGTTGAAGAGCGCCGACTTGGCCCAGCCGCCGCCGGCACCGAGCACGTCGCCGTAGGAGAAGCCGCCGCAGCCGACCAAGCCTTTCATGTCGTCGAGGGTGACACGACCGGCGAGGATGTCGCTCATGTGCACGTCAACCGCCTCGAAGCCGGCATGGTCGAAGGCCGCCGCCATTTCCATATGGCCATTGACGCCCTGCTCGCGCAGGATAGCCACGCGCGGGCGCACACCGGTCTGGACTCTGCTTTTCTGAATCAGAGGCGCAGCGATGTCGTCGTCGACATCGAAGGTCGGACTGGCCGACAGCCCCGGATCGCGCAGGTTGAGCAGGCCGTCGAACTCGCTCTTGGCGGCCTCGGGGTTGTCGCGCAGCGCCTGCATCCGGTAGCTGGTCTCGGACCAGGTACGCTGGGTCATGGCGCGGGTGGTTTCCAGCAGCGGCTCTTCGAACAGCGTCACGCGGACCTGATCGTCGTAACGCGGCCGGGCGATGACGCCACAGGTTTCGAGCCCGGCGGCGGCGAACTGCGCCAGCACGAACTCGGTGTCCTGACGGTTGACCTGAATGACCGCGCCCAGCTCCTCGGCGAACAGCGCATCGACCGCGCCGACGGCGTCGTCGGTCAGCCAGTCGAGCTTAATCTCGAGCCCGCCACGGCCGGCGAAGGCCATCTCCAGCAGCGTCACGATCAGGCCGCCGTCACTGCGGTCGTGATAGGCGAGCAGCTTGCCGTCGGCGTTGAGTCCCTGAATGACGCTGAAAAACGCCGCCAGATCCTCGGCTTCGTCCAGGTCCGGGCATACGTTGCCGACCTGACCATAGACCTGAGCCAGCGCCGAGCCACCGAGACGGTTCTGGCCGCGACCGAGATCGATCAGGATCAGATCGCTCTCGTCCTGGTCGAGACGCAGCTGCGGCGTCAGCGTGCGCAGGGCATCGGTGACCGGGGCGAAGCCGGTGATGTTCAGCGTCAGCGGCGCGGTGATGCTCTTCTCGCCCTCTTCCGTCTGCCACGCGGTGCGCATGGACATCGAATCCTTGCCCACCGGCACGGCAATGCCCAGCGCCGGACAGAGTTCCATGCCGACGGCGTGAACGGCATCGAACAGCGCCTGGTTCTCGCCGACATGATCGGCAGCGCTCATCCAGTTGGCGGAGAGTTTGATGTCGGAGAGCTTTTCGATCGGTGCCGCCGCCAGGTTGGTGATCGCCTCGGCCACGGCCAGGCGCGCGCTGGCCGCCGGATCGATCAGCGCGACCGGCGGGCGCTCGCCCATCGCCATCGCCTCGCCGACGTGAGTGTCGTAGCTCGAGGTGGTCACCGCGCAGTCCGCCACCGGCACCTGCCAGGGGCCGACCATCTGGTCGCGAGCGACCATGCCGGTAATCGAACGGTCGCCGATGGTGATCAAAAAGCTCTTGGACGCCACCGTGGGCAGCCGCAGCACGCGGTCCAGCGCTTCGCGCAGGTCGAGGTTGTCGAGCCCCAGACCCGGCAGGTTGAGCGTGTGGCGCTCGAAACTGCGCTGCATCTTGGGCGGCTTGCCGAACAGCACGCTCATCGGCAGATCGACGGGATCGGCCTCGAAATGGCCGTCGCGCACGGCGAGATGGTGCGCTTCGGTCGCTTCGCCGACCACGGCGTAGGGGCAGCGTTCGCGGGCACACAGCGCATCGAAGGTGTCGAGCTGTTCCGGCGTGACCGCCAGCACGTAACGCTCCTGCGCTTCGTTGCACCAGATTTCCAGCGGGCTCATGCCCGGTTCGACGTTGGGCACCGCGCGCAGATCGAACAGGCCGCCGCGCCCGCCGTCCTTGACCAGCTCCGGCAAGGCATTGGAGAGGCCGCCGGCACCCACGTCATGGATGAAGGCGATGGGGTTATCGTCACCAAGGGCCCAGCAGCGGTCGATCACTTCCTGGGCCCGGCGTTCGATTTCCGGGTTATCGCGCTGCACCGAGGCGAAATCGAGATCTTCGCTGGAGGTACCGGAGGCCATCGACGACGCGGCGCCGCCGCCGAGACCGATCAACATCGCCGGGCCGCCCATCACGATCAGCTTGGCGCCGACCGGAATCTCGCCCTTGAGCACGTGGCCGTCACGGACGTTGCCGTAGCCGCCGGCCAGCATCACCGGCTTGTGGTAACCCCGGCGCTCGATGCCGCCGGCACCCACCGCGTCGAGTTCGAAGGTGCGGAAGAAGCCGTTGAGGTTGGGCCGGCCGAATTCGTTATTGAATGCCGCGCCGCCGATCGGCCCTTCGAGCATGATGTCGAGCGCCGACTGGATCCGCTCCGGCTTGCCGTAGTCGAAGGCTTCCCACGGCTGGACGAACTCGGGGATGCGCAGGTTGGAAACGGTGAAGCCGGTGAGTCCCGCCTTGGGCTTGCCACCGCGCCCCGTCGCACCTTCGTCGCGAATCTCGCCGCCAGCGCCGGTGGCCGCGCCCGGATGCGGAGCGATCGCAGTCGGATGGTTGTGGGTTTCCACCTTCATCAGGATGTGGATCGGTTCCCGGGTTGCGCCATAGACCTGGCTGTCCGGCGCGGGGAAGAACCGCCCGGCCGTCGGCCCTTCGATGATCGCCGCGTTGTCGCTGTAGGCCGAGAGCACCTTGTCGCTGGACTGCTCGAAGGTGTTCTTGATCATCTTGAACAGCGAGTGGGTCTGGGATTCGCCGTCGATCACCCAATCGGCGTTGAAGATCTTGTGGCGGCAGTGTTCGGAGTTGGCCTGGGCAAACATCATCAGCTCGACGTCGGTCGGGTTGCGCCCCAGCGCCCGGAAGGCCTCGACCAGATAGTCGATCTCGTCGTCGGCGAGTGCCAGTCCCAGCTCGGCGTTGGCGCTGGCCAGCGCCGGCCGGCCACCGTCAAGCACGTCCACCGTCGCCAGCGGCGTCGGCTGGTGGTGCGAGAACAGCTTGGCCGCGTCGCTCGAGTCGAACAGCACGGTCTCGACCATGCGGTCATGCAGGCGCGAGACCATGACGTCGTAGGCTTCGGGGGCCGGCGCGCTCTTCAGCGTCACGCGGTAGGCGATACCCCGCTCGATGCGCGCGACCTGATCCAGCCCGCAGTTGTGGGCGATATCCGTGGCCTTGGAGGACCAGGGCGAGATCGTGCCGATGCGGGGGACGACCAGAAACAGATGGCCACCGGCGGGCGTATTCTGGTCGGCGTCACGACTTTCAGGGTTTTGGATTCCATAGTCCAGCAGCCGATCCAGCACTTGGCGAGCCTCGTCATCGAGCTCGTCATGGTGATCGACGAAGTGGACGTAATGCGCGTCGAGAGACTCGACTTCGGGAACGACAGCGCGAAGATCGGCGAGCAGTTTGGCGTGACGGAATGCAGATAGCGCGGAAGCGCCTTGCAATTCGAGCATGGCGTGGAAAGCCTCCAGGACGGTCGAGGATCGCGTTGGTCTTCAGCGAGACGGGGCAGCGATGCCGGGATCAGGGCGACATGATACTGGAAAGCGGCGGCGCTCGCTAAGTCAACACGCGGGTCTCGGTCGCGAGCCATCTATCTGGCGGGGAAGATACCGCCACGATCGACGCGTGATGCCCGCGTTTCGGGGTGCGTGGCGCAATCTCGAATAGATGACAGAGAGACGGCGGCCGGCTATGGTGTCCCGTCACGCTGTCACCGATCCCCTTGCATGTCCAAGCTCCTCACACGTCTGCGACTCGCGCTGACAGTGCTGCTGACGCTGGCGACGCTTCTCTGCCCCGCTCAGTTTGCGCTGCGCTACAGTGACGGTCTCGATCCGATTCGCAAGCGCGATTTCCTGCAGGTCGCGACTCGCAACGGCCCCATCACCTTCTATAACGGTGGACATGGGCCGACCGGATTCGAATACGAACTGGTGAGACGCTTCGCGCAATCGCTCGACGTCAGTCTGGCGGTCGACAGCAATATCCGTATCGACGATGTCCTCGACGACGTGCGCAGCGGCAAGGCGGACATGGGCGCCGCCGCCCTGTCTCTGGATCTGAGCCGACCGGGCATTCGCTACAGCAAGCCGATCCTGACGTTGCAGCCGCTGGTGGTCTATCGCCGCGGCCTGCCGCCGGTGCGTACGCTGGACGATCTCGTGGGGCTGCGTATCGGCGTCATCGCCAACTCCGGCAACGCCGAGGCGCTGCACACGCAGCAGCAGAACCTGCCAGGGCTCGGCTGGCGCGAAGCGGACGGGCTGACCATCGCCGACCTGATGGAGATGGTCGAGCGCGACGACCTCGATGCCGCCGTCGTCTATACCCACCAGTTCAAGCTCAATCGCCTGTTCTTCCCCAACGTCGAGCGCGGCTTTGCGCTAGGCAAACCCATGAGCCTGGCCTGGGCCTTTTCGGCAGATCAGCCGATCGACCTTCTCAGCGCCGCCAACGACTTTCTCCAGACACAGCGGCGCAATGGCGGGCTGGACGAGCTCATCGGACGGTACTTCGGCCATGACGATTACCTCGAGTACGTCGCCGCACGGCTTTTCATCCATCACATCGGCACCCGCCTGCCGAGTTTTCTCCCCTACTTCAAGGAGGCCGCGCGCGAGACCGGTTTCGATTGGCGCCTGCTGGCGGCGCTGGGGTTCCAGGAGTCGCACTGGGAAGCCGACGCCGAGTCACCGACCGGCGTTCGCGGTCTGATGATGCTGACACGCCCCACCGCCAAGGAGATCGGCATCGACGATCGACTCGATCCTCGCCAGAGCGTCGACGGTGGCGCGCGATACCTGCTTCAGGTCAAGCAGCGCCTCGGCGAAGACATCCCCGAGCCGGACCGTACCTGGATGGCCCTGGCCGCCTACAACGTCGGGCTCGGACACCTGTTCGATGCCCAGGATATCGCCCGTCTGCGCGGTGGCGATCCCAACCGCTGGGCCGACGTTCGCGAAGCGCTGCCGCTGCTGCAGGATCGCGAATGGTATTCTCGGGTACACCACGGTTATGCTCGTGGCGGGGAACCGGTAATTTACGTGCGTAACATTCGCCGTTATTACGAAATATTGAAGTACGTCAATCGCAGCCAGCAGCAGTTCAACCTGCTAGGGGAACGCGCACTCGAGGGGGAAACGACGCCTCTGGAAACCGTCGCTCCTCTGTTGTGATCGGTTGTTCTAGTCTGCTGCCATGGGATTATCGTTGAGCTGTCATCGGCAGCCGTGGTGGAGAACTCTAACGTCTATGTCGATGGTGTTGTCCCGTCTGTCGTTGTACCTGGCGCTTCCAGCTTTACTGCTGGGTCTCTGGCCAGGTGGCGAGCCAGATCAACGATGGATTCTTCTGCTGCTGCTTGGCTTGCTGTGGCTGGGTCAGTTCGTTGCCTATCGCCATTGGATCCGGACCAGCCGCTGGCTGCTGATTCCTACCGGCATCCTGACCCTGGCGATCATCGCCAGCTTCCTGATCGCGGAGGACTGGGTCAGCGTCGATCTCTGGCAACGCTGGCTCGATCTCCTGCCGGGCCACTGGGAGCTCTTCCACAGCCGCCCGCCCATCCTCGCGCTGTGCATGACATTCGGATTGATCCTCAACGTGCTGCTGCTGTCGCGGCTGGGACTGGGCTCTCCGATCATTCTGCTGCTGGTGGCCATGGGCGGCGCCTGGCTGGGCTATCGCTCGCTGACACCGCCGCCGGAATATGCCTCCAGCTTGAACGGGATCCCGCTGCCGATGCTGGCCGCGCTGGGGCTATTCTGGGCCGCGCAATGCCTGGCGATTTTCCCGACGCTACGATGCTACTGGCGGCGAATTCTGCCACCGCTCCTGGTTGGCGGCTCGATCGCGCTACTGGCGATGATCAGCTGGCAGGAGCAGCGCCAGACCGACAATCTGCGTCTCCACGAGACCACTGCCGGCGAAGGTAACGACATCGCGACCTTGATGGCGTCGGAAACGGCATCACATCTCGAGGCCATGCGACGCTTCACCAGTTTCTGGAACATGCTGGGACACGTGCCCACGCGCTCGGAGTGGGAGCAGCAGGCCAAGCCCTATCACGACGATTTCGGCTACTTCCGCAATATCGCCTTCATCGATCCCGACGGCACCGTCATCCGCGTCTATCCGCTACGCGGCAACCGGTCCGTGCTTGGCACCAATCTCTACTCGGCGAGCTCCCAGCCCAGGGAGGCTCTGGATCGGCCCCTGATCTACGGCATCGAAGGCCAGACCGGTATCGTCGACTTCCTTCAGGGGGGCGCGGGGTCATCAGCTACCTGCCGGTGCGCGATGTCGTCGATGGAACGCTGCGCGGTGCGGTGGGAATGGTGGTCAGCGTCGACACCCTGCTCAGTTCGCTGCTCGAGCAGACGCCCAACCAGGATCGCGCAGTGACGCTCAGTGGTAATAACCAACTCTACTTTCACTACGGTCCGCTGGGCGCTCTTGCCGAATGGCAATACCAGCAGACCGTCGCCCTGGGCACCGACCGGCTCACGCTCAGCGTGAGGCCCTCCCTGCACTGGTTACAGGCGATGCGGAGCAGGCTACCGGAAATCACCCTGATCTTCGGCATCCTGCTCGCCTATCTGCTGCATATGGTGCTCTACATCTATCGGCGTCTGGCGCATCAACACCGTCTGGCCAACCAGGCCAACGCCTCGTTACGAGCAGAGATCAAGGAGCGCAAGCGACTTCAGCAGGAGGTGGAATGGATCGCCAGTCACGACGAGTTGACCCAGTTGCCCAACCGGCGCGAACTGCTGCGCTGGATGGACGCCTACCCGGATCCGCTGCCACTGGCGGTGCTGATCTGCGATCTCGATCACTTCAAGAGCGTCAACGACCACTTCGGCCATCTGGAAGGCGACCGCTATCTCAAGGTAATCGCCCAATACTGCCGCCTGCCGGTTGAGCATGCCGGCGGCATGTTCGCTCGCTACGGTGGCGAGGAGTTCGTCGCCTGTCTGCCCCACTGCGACCGTAAGACGGCCGCGGAGATCGCCGAGGTACTACGCCTGGCGGCTATCGACAGCGGCCTCGTCCTGCCCGACGACGAGCCGGTAACGCTGAGCATCGGGGTCAGCGTCACAAATACGCTTCCGTTACAGCGCAACCGGATCCTCCAGGCCGCCGACGATTCGCTGTACCGTGCGAAGCAGGAAGGTCGCAATCGTGTCGTTCTCACCGAGCAGGCCGAGTCGACGCCACAGGGTCAGGCAGAAGCGCCCCTTCAGGCTCAGCTCGAAGACGATCCCGGCAACGGATCACGCTGACGACGCGCCCGAAAGAATTGCTGAAGCAGTCTTCTGGCCGGGGCAGCGAGCACGCCACCGGCGATCTCGACGCGATGGTTGAACCAGGGCTGGGCAAACAGATTGGCCCGGGATTCGACCATGCCGCCCTTGGGCTCGGCGGTGGCGTAGACGACCCGCCGGATGCGGGCGTGAATGATCGCCCCCGTGCACATCAGACAGGGTTCGAGGGTCACGAACAGCGTGCAATCATCCAGTCGATAATTGCTCAGACCCGAAGCCGCGCTGCGCAACGCCTGCACTTCGGCATGCGCAGTGGGATCGTGGCCTGCCACCGGGCAGTTATAGCCCGCGCCGATCACCTCGCCTGCGGGGTCTACCACCACGGCGCCGACCGGCACTTCACCGTGGTCGAACGCCAGTTGCGCCTGCTCCAGCGCACGGTGCATGTAGAATTCGTCGCTACGTATCATGACCGTCCCGTATTGCCCATCCGGCGTCGCGGCGAGTCGTCGGCGAGCAGGATATACTCGTGACGAATCTGGTTCGAAAAGCCTTCATCGACGCGCCATCAAGGATACCCGAATGACACAAGCGCTGAACGACCTTATCCAGCTTCTTGGCCTGGAAGCGCTGGAAGAGAACCTGTTTCGCGGCCAGAGCCAGGATCTGGGCCTGCCCCAGCTGTTCGGCGGGCAAGCGCTGGGACAGGCCGCCGCCGCCGCTACCCGCACGGTGCCCGAAGACCGCTTTTTGCATTCGCTGCATGGCTATTTCCTGCGCCCCGGCGATGCCCAGTTGCCAGTCATCTATTCCGTCGATCGCGTTCGCGATGGCGGCAGTTTCACCACGCGTCGGGTCACGGCGATTCAGAAAGGCAAGCCGATATTCTTCTGCAGTGCGTCATTCCAGGGGCGTGAACATGGCCTGCATCACCAGCCTACCGCGCCCGACGTGCCGTCGCCGGAAGCGTTGCTGGCGGAAGGCAAGGCGGTCCACCAGCGCTTTCGCGGCCATCCCGTCGAGTTCATCACGGTGGAAGAATGCCACGACTGCCCGCCCTCGCGGATGATCTGGTTCCGCATGGGCGGCAGCACGATGCCGTCGGATCCTGCCCTGCACCGTTACCTGCTCGCCTACAGCTCTGACTTCAACCTGCTGCTGACCTCTCTGCTGGCGCATGACGTGGAATTCGGCGACCCGCGGCTGCGTATCGCCAGCCTGGACCACGCGTTGTGGATCCATCAGGACCCGAAGATCGACGAGTGGCTGCTATACGTGATGGAAAGCCCCTGGGCGGGCGGCGCCCGCGGTTTCGCCCGCGGCAGCTTCTTCGATCGCGAAGGCCGCCTGGTGGCATCGACGGCGCAGGAGGGGTTGGTCAGGGTTCAGTCCTGAGCCGCGAGCCGCGAGCCGCGAGCCGCGAGCCGCGAGCCGCGAGCCGCGAAATCGGTGAGTTGCTCCTGTAACGAAAACCGCCAGTGACATTGTCACTGGCGGTTTTCGTAGCTCGTAGCTACTGTCCACAGCGCCCCGGAGCCGGCGCTAGTCGTAGCTCTCGCTATCAGACGTCCTTGATCGACGCCATGTCGATGACGAAGCGATACTTCACGTCGCCCTTCTGCATCCGCTCCCAGGCTTCGTTGATCTGATCGATGTTGATCATCTCGACGTCGCAGGTAATGCCTTTCTCGGCGCAGAAGTCGAGCACTTCCTGGGTTTCCGGCATGCCGCCGATCAGCGAGCCGGCCAGCACGCGGCGACGGAACACCAGATTGGCACCGGAAATCGCCGGATCGATCGGCTCGAGCAGACCGACCAGAATGTGAGTGCCATCCGGCTTCAAGGCGTTGAGATACGGGTTGATGTCGTGCTGCACCGGCACCGTGTCGAGCATGAAGTCGAAGGTCTCGGTGATCGCGCCCATCTCGTCTTCACTGGTGGAGATCACGACATGGTCGGCGCCCTGCTTCTTCGCTTCGGCTTTCTTCGACTCGGAGCGCGTGAACAGCGTGACTTCGGCACCCAGCGCCTTGGCGAGCTTGACCCCCATGTGACCCAGGCCGCCCATGCCGATGACACCCACCTTGTCGCCCGGCTTGACGCCGTAGTGCTTCAGCGGCGAATAGGTGGTGATGCCGGCGCACAGGATCGGCGCGGCGGATTTAAGATCGATGCCGTCGGGCATGCGCACCACGAAGCGCTCGCTGACCACGACCTTGTCGGAATAGCCGCCCTGCGTCAGCGTGCCGTCGTGCTTGTCGGGGCTGCCGTAGGTCATCACGAACCCTTCGGCGCAGTAGTTCTCGAGGCCGGCGTTGCACGCCTTGCACTCGCGGCACGAGTCGACCATGCAGCCGACGCCGACCAGATCGCCGACCTGGTACTGGCTGACTTCGTCACCCACGGCGGTAACGCGGCCCACGATCTCGTGACCCGGCACGACCGGATAGGAGGCCATGCCCCAGTCGTCGCGTGCGAAGTGGAGATCGCTGTGGCAGACGCCGCAGTAGAGGATCTCGATCGAGACATCGTCCGGGCGCGGCGCACGACGCTCGAAGTTCCAGAGTGCCAACGGCGTGGTGGCGGAATGCGCGGCGTAACCCTTGGCAGGTGTGGCGGTAGCTTGTGCCATGTTTCTGACTCCCCATAACGATGGGTGAATGAACGGGATCGTGGGCACAGTGTGGTCGACAACGTTCTCGGCAGCCATGCCGTTTCCTGCGCAACATTTGCTCGATCCTCCGGATCTCGCAAGGCCGTTACCCCTATCTAGCCGTGCTCATGCACAATACGCTGACCTTGTTCATCTTCATCAGCGCGAGGTCGCCATGCTCGATCGTCTCCCAGCCTCCTCTCTTCAGGATCGTGCGCCCCGGGATCCCGCTTTCGGCTCCTCGAGCGCCCGCGACTCATGGGCGTCACGGCTGGCCCGGACGCTGGCGCCGCTGGTCAGCACCGACGGCTTCTCCGACACGGCCATCGACGGCGTCAAACTGATCGCCTCGGAATGCAGCCACCCGCGTACGCCGCTGATCTACGAGCCCGGGCTGTTCATCATTGCGCAGGGAGACAAGGTCGGCTACCTGGGAGAACGGGTGATTCACTATGGCCCCGGCAACTATCTGGTACAGGCGATGCCGTTGCCGTTCGAATGCGAGACGATCGCCCGCTCCGACGCTCCGTTACTGGGCCTCTCCATCGGCGTGGATCCGTTGATGCTGAGCGAGCTGGTGCACCATCTGCCCGCGCCGCCCCCTCTCGACCGCGGCTCTCCCGAGCCCATGGCGGCCGTGGCCCTCGATGCGCCGATGGCGGAAGCGGTGCAACGCCTGGCGTCGTGCCTGCAGGATGAACATGCCAGTCGCGCGCTGGGCACAGGCCGGGTACGGGAAGTGCTGTTCGCCGCGCTCAACGGCCCGCAGGGCCAGTCGCTGCGCCAGTTGGTGCAGCAACATGGGCACTATGCCCGTATCGCCGAATCGCTGAGCTATCTGCATCGCCACTTCGCCCTGCCATTGACGGTAGAGGCGCTTGCCGATCGCGCCAACATGAGCGCCTCGCACTTTCACCACCACTTCAAGCGCGTGACCCAGCTCTCGCCGGTGCAGTATCTCAAGCGCCTGCGGCTACTCCGGGCCCGGGTGCTGCTGGCCCAGCAGCGCGTCAACGTCGCGCGCGCCGCCGCCGATGTCGGCTATCGCAGCACGTCGCAGTTCAGTCGCGAGTACAAGCGCTATTTCGGCGTCAGCCCATCGCAGGGCTGAACGGGAATTCGGGGCTGACGAGGCAAGCTAGGCCAGAAGCCCCATCAAGCCACGAATCAGGTAATAAGCGCCCACCACGGTGACGATCCAGCGCGTCCAGTAGCGAAAGCCGGCGTCCGTCAGCCGCGACAGGATCAGGTTGCCGGTACGCGTTCCCAGGAATGCGAAGGGGATCGCCAGCGCCACCCAGCCCCATTCGCCGCTGTCCATCGCCATAGCCGCCTGCCAGTAGAAGAGAATCTTGAGGCTGTGGGCGATGACCTGAATGGTCGCCTTGGTGGCCACCACGGTGCGCCGGTCGAGCTGGGTGCGGATGAATCCGATGTCGATGGTCGGGCCGGAAACCCCGACGGCGATGGTCAGGCCGCCGGAAACGATGCCACACATGACCGCGTGTCCGGGCCGCGAGACATCGAAGTGGAACCAGCGCTTGGGAATCCACACCATCACCGGCATCAGCCCCAGCACGATCAGCACCACCGTCTCGCTGGGCGAATAGCGCACCAGCATCAGCAAGGCTGCCGAGATCAGGACGCCACAGGCGATCATGCCGACGATACGCCAGGCGATGAATCGGCGCGACAGCCAGGCCCGCGACGCGTTGGCGGTGAGCTGGATCACCCCGTGTACCGCGATCGCCGTTGCCGCCGGCAGCCAGGCCAGCAAAAAGCCCAGTAGGATCAATCCGCCAGCCATGCCGAACACGCCGGACAACACCGAGGTCGAGAACACCACGGCCAGAAATAGCAACGCAACGGGTATCGCCATGCGAGGTCTACACTCCAATGACGGGCCAAGACGGCCCATGAAAAGATTCATGCCGATCATGCGATGGCGGATGCGACAGGCTCGGCACTTCAGCTCACCGGAACGAGGCACGCCCTATCATGCGCTGGTTGATCCTGAACTCGCCCCCCATCGCTCTTACTGCAGCCCTGTTCACGCTGGCCAGCGCCGCCGACGCCTCCAGCCCTGCGGCATGGGCAGAACACGACCGCGCCGTCGTCGAACGGTGCCAGAACGCCAGTCAATTTCCAGATGCCGCGCCAGCTGGCGACCCCGTACTGTTCGATGATGAAGCGGGCATGACGGCATTGCTGATCCAGGGCCACTATTCACAGAAAGACGGGCCACAGAACGATATGAACGGAGAGGCCGGCCGCGAACTCTGTCTGTTCCTGCGCAGCAGCCAGGAAGTCTACATGGCCGACGCCGACAGGCTGGCAATCGGCTCCGATGCCCTGCCCAGCACACCGACAGACGTCATCAACGACAACGGCGAGACCGGCAGCGCCGTCAGAGCGCAACCGAGTCAGCGCGGCGAGACGCCCTGATCAATCCACGCCAGGGTTGGTCGGCGTCGCCAACACCCGTTGATAGAACGCCAGGTCGAGCCAGCGATCGAACTTGTAGGCCGCCTGGCGCACGGTCCCCGCGTGGACGAAGCCCAGCTGTTCATGCAGCGCGATACTCGGCGCGTTGGAAGCGTCGATACCGCCGATCAGGGAGTGATACTGCTGCGCCTCGGCGCGCTCGATCAGCGCCGTCATCAATTGCCGGGCCACGCCGCGCTGACGAAAGTCGCGATCCACGTAGACCGAGTGCTCGACGCTGTAGCGGTAGGCGGCATGGGGGCGAAACGGGCCATAGCTGGCAAAACCCATCAACCGCCCACTCTCGTCGTCGAGCATGCCGATCACCGGGAAATGGCCATCGCGCTTGGCCTGGAACCAGCTCTCGACGAACGCCTTGGTGCGTGGCTGGTATTCGTAGAGTGCCGTGGTGTTGAGAATGGCGTCGTTGAAAATCGCCAGCACGGCTTCACCGTGCGGGCCGAACTCGCAGTCGATCAGGGTCAAGGTTCGATTCTCGTGGTCAGGTCAGGTGTCGTCAGCTCGGAAATCATCAGGTCAGGAGTCGTCAGGCTGGAAGCCTGGGACGCAGTCTAATACAGCGCGTTGGCCTTGAGTTCGACCAGCGCTCGATCGTCAGCGTTCTGCAGCTCCAGTGACGGGCCCGCAATCGAATAGCGCGCCGTCTCGGAAAGCGCCGCCAACCACGCCTGTTCGAGCATCGCCATGTCACCCGGGCATGCCATCCGGGTCGAAGCGAGCCGGGAGAAGGTCAGCGTATCGCCTTCAAGCCGATAGCTGCCCATCAACCGGTTGCAGCCGGTCGAACCGGAAACACGCCCGTCTTCACCAAGAACCAGATGCGCCTCACGCTGGTTGTCCGCCGCGGTCACCGGTTGGCCATCCAGCGTCATCAGCTTCCAGTAGGTGCCGATCAGGGCTTCGTTGGCAGTCTGCCCCTCGTCAACGGTATTGCTGGTACCGGAGCTCGTGGCGCAACCGGAAGCGGCCATGGCGACAGCAACAGTCACCGAGACGGCAATCAAGGGCTCAAGGCGTGACAGCACGATGGTGTCCTCTTCAAAAGAACGCACGGAAAGCGCGTCCCGATCATGACAGGGCGACCGGAAACAGGCCGGCCGCCGCGTCGAGTTGCGGGTTAGTGGCGTTCGATCATCGCGGTCAGGTCGTTCGAGACCATCGGCAGCGTTTCCCGCCAGGAAAGATAAGGTGTCGACGCGGTCCCGTTGACAAGCACCGTGAAGCTGCCCCAGCGCCCGCTCTCGGTACGGAAATAGCCGGCAATGGCGCGTACCGTCACCGGCTCGTTGAGCGTTCCCGTCTTGACCATCACATGGTCCTGGAAGGTCTGGCTACCGCGGCGGATGAAGTGCATCGGCCCGTTGGTGGGTACCTGCATGCCGGCCACGAAGGTGGGGAACAGCGAAGCGCGTTCGTACATCGCGCCGAGCAGCGCATTGACGCTCTGCGCCGAAACCCGATTTTCCGGCGTCAGGCCGCTGCCGCTACGCAGGGTGACCGCGCTGTGCCCCGGCAGGCTGGTGGCGAACCGTTCCAGTTCGCGGCCGGCGTCCGTCAGGTTCTGCTGCGTGCCGGAAGTCAGGTCCAGCGCCAGCGTATCGGCCATGAAGTTGTTCGAGTAGTTGAGCGTGCGCAGCAGCAGCTCCTGCAGCGGCTTGCCCTCGACGGCAGCCAGAGCCTGCGCGGTGGACGGCGGCGCCTGGCGGCTGACGGCATAGCCGCCGCTGACCGTAATACCGGACTGGCGCAGCAGCGACAGCAGCGTCTGGCCGGTCTGGTCGGCAGGATCGGAGCTGGCCTTGTAGACCGGGCGCGGATAGCTGCCGGCCGGTATCTGCCCGCTGACCCGCAGCGTATCGCCCTGGCTGTCGGTGATCCGCCTGGCGTAGAGCTTGGCCGAACCGCCAGCAGCAACGGTAGTGACGTCATTCTCGATGCGAATGGTCGGTGCCACCGTATCGCAGTTGGTGACCCGCGCCGGCTGCCCGACGATCCCCGGCATCACCGTGGCGCACCAGCTGCCGTAGTTGATCGCGGCGGAAGAGAGCAGCGCCGCGTAGGCGTTGGTGCCTTCCGTCTGCGTCTCGCAGCGGTCGGTGGTAATGCAGGTGACCGGGCCAAAGCGCCACTGGCTGACCACCAGTTGGCCATCGATGCTGGAGACGCCAAGCTCCCGCAGTTTCTGGATCAACCGCCAGAGTTCTTCGGAGGTCAGCGCCGGGTCCCCGCCGCCCTCCAGCACCAGATCGCCGTGCAGCACGCCGTTACCATCGAGCGTGCCGGTGGAGACGAAACGCGTGGTAAAGCGATGCTGCGGCCCCCAGCGATCCAGCGAAGCGGCCGCGGTATACAGCTTGGTGACCGAAGCCGGTGACAACGACTGCGCCGGATTGATGGCGCCGAGAACCTCGCCGCTATCGAGCAGACGTGCCTGCGCGCTGATCGCGAAACCTTTGTCGGCCAGCCGGGCGACATGCTCGAACCCGGCCGCCTGCGCGGCGATGGTGAAGACAGAAAGGGATAACGCACCGAGAAACAGAGAACTTCGACCTAGCCATCGCCGCATAATGGGATGCTCGCTCCAAAGAAAAATGAGGGCCAATCTCATCCAGAGCGTACCAATTAACTCACTGTGAATGCGATGCCCGGTGTCGTGTTCCTGTGGCAGAAGACGTGATCGTGACGAAAGCGCCAGCGGCAGGAAAGACGCCAGAGTGACGAGAATCTCAGTGCGACGATAGACGCGAGAACATCTGGATGATGGCGACGCCGGCAATGATCAGCCCCATGCCCAGATAAGCGGGCAGGTCCGGTTTTTCGCCATAGAACACGATGCCGATCACCGTCACCAGCACGATGCCGAGTCCCGCCCAGATCGCGTAGGTAATACCGACCGGCAAAGACTTGAGCACCAGCGACAGCGCATAGAACGAGAAGCCGTAGCCGACCACCACGACCACGCTCGGCAGCAGCCGTGAAAAGCCGGCGGAAGCTTTCAGCGAACTGGTCGCCACGACTTCGGCGACGATCGCCAGCGCTAGCAGCAGATAGCTCATCAGGCTTGATTCCTATTTGGTTGAGGGCGATTCGGTTGAGGGCGATTCGGTTGAGTCCGGTTCAGCCGAGGTGGTTGCGTCGAGCCCCGTCGTCGACAGATCGACACGGTAGCGCCATAGCGTCTGGCCGCTCTCGACGTATTTTTGCTCGAACGGCGTCAGGAAAGTCTGTTCGAACGGCATCATCAACGCGCCTTCCGGCGTGAAGGAGTCGATCTCGCCGTCGAGGCCACGGAGCGTCTTCACGCCCAGCGCGAACTCCTGAACGTAGATCGCCCAGTTGGAGCGCAACTCGAGCACACCGCCGAGGGCAAGTATCGCCGGAAAGACCGGATGCCCCTGCCAGCGCTTCTTGAGCTGCGTGCTCTTGGGGTAAGGGTTGGGATAGAGCAGGAAGTGCCGCGCCGGCCGCCACTCGGCTGCCATCGCCAGGCGCCAGAAATCGACCAGATCGGCGCGCACCAGCAGCGCGTTGTCCGGCAGGGTGCCATGGTCGCGTGACAGCCGCTGCTCGCTGCGATCCACCCCCATCACGGCGTGGTCGGGATGGCGCTCCGCCAGTCGGCGCGTGGAGAGGCCCACGCCGCAACCGGCGTCGAGAATCAGCGGGCGATTCTGGTCCACCAGCCATTGTGCCGCCCCCTCGAAGGCGATCCGCGTGTGCTCGGCGGGCGGACGTTGCCAGGCGCTGTCCCGGGCACGCTGAACGCGGCGCACCAGATCCTGGTGCGGCCCCTGCTGACTGGAAGTGATGGCGCGCGAAGACGCTTGCATGGCAATTACCGTTAAAGGATGAGGCCCGTTAAAGGATGTTCTCGTTAAAGGATGAGGCTCGTTGAAAGGAGAGCACCGTTCACGGCTGACGACAGAGCGCGCATTCTAGCAGCCGCGGCGTCGGCATTCCTGCCGCCGAGGCGCCGGCTCCCGCGACGCGTTCGTGGGCAAGCCACCCGCGCGGCATGACGGCGCGCGCGCGCAGGTGTATCATCCCAGCCCACATTCAGCCAATCCTGGCAATACGGCCTTCGATGGCATGCGCGATGACTGTCCCCTGCTCGTTCCGGGGCCATTTTTCACCGACTCAGGGCTCTCCTCCACCGGCTCGGGGCTACCCTTCGCCGACTCGAGGTCGACAGCGCAAGCCTTTGCCGGGGATGTCCTTTCATCGCAGTTTCGTCATCCCCATGTCATCGTTCACCGATTGCCCCCAATGTTCACGAGGGACGTGGCTTGTCACATTTACCGGTAATCGTCGGTATGGGCGGCGTCAACGCCGCGGGTAGAACTTCCGGGCACCAGGCCTACCGCCGCACGATTCTCGACGTTCTGCCAACGGCCGAACAGACTCGTACGCTTGTCGCACTGGCAACCCTGATGCAACTGGTCACCTCCCGGGAGGACGGCCAGTGGCAAAGCGCCGACGGCGATATCCTGAGCGAACAGGCAGTCGTCAGCCGCTATCGCGAGCACATCCTCAAGCACACGCTGATCCGTCGCATCGAGGATGACGCCTTCGGGGAGGCCGGCATTCCCGGCAATCGTGAAGTGCGAATGACGCTCGACAGCCCCTTGCGCTTCACCGCGTCGCGACGCCAGTTGCCGCAACCGCTGCCCGCGGGCTGGGAAGTGCGCGAACTCGACAAACAGACGGTCGAGGTCAGCGTTCCCGCCGGTACGCTCGATGCCCTGCTGCCCGAACGGCGCCAGGCGCTGGTACGCGCGGCCGGCCGCCTGCCGGAAGGCTTCGCGCCCGACAGCTTCTATCGCAGCGTGCATCATCCGCGCGGGCTGTCGATGGCGATCTTCGGTGTCAGCGACTGCCTCGGCCAGAGCGGGCTCGACTGGGAGTCGCTGCGCGACCGGGTGGATCCGGATGCCATCGCCGTCTATGCCGGCAACTCGATCGGCCAGCTGGACGACGCCGGCTGGGGCGGCATGCTCAAGAGCTTCGTCACCGGCAGCCGCACCACCTCCAAGCAGATGCCGCTGGGCTACGGCCAGATGTCGGCGGACTTTCTCAACGCCTACGTGCTGGGGAGCGTCGGGGGAACGGGCGCGATTCAAGGCGCCTGCGCCACGTTCCTCTACAACCTGCGCCTGGGCATCGACGATATCCGTCACGGGCGCCGCCGAATCGTTATGGTCGGCACTAGCGATGCGCCGGTGACGCCGGAGATCATCGAAGGGTTCCGCGCCATGAGTGCGCTGGCCGACGACCAGAGCCTGATGGCGCTCGACGCCCTCGAGCTGCTGACCGACGAGGACTACCAGCGCGCCTGCCGTCCGTTCGCCCGCAACTGCGGCTTCACCATCGCCGAAGCGTCGCAGTTCGTGCTGCTGATGGACGACTCGCTGGTACTCGAGACCGGCGCGCAGATTCTGGGTTCCGTGCCCGAAGTGAACGTCAACGCGGATGGCTGGAAACGCTCGATCTCGGCCCCCGGCATCGGCAACTATCTCACCCTGGGCAAATCCGTCTCGCTGGCCACCTCGATCCTCGGCGAACGGAGCGTGCGCCAGCGCAGCTATCTGCATGCCCACGGCACCAGCACGCCGAAGAACCGTACCACCGAGTCGCATATCTTCGATCAGGTGGCGCGTGCCAACGGCATCGAGAACTGGCCGGTCGCCGCGATCAAGGCGTTCATCGGCCACTCCCAGGGCAGCGCCGCCGGGGATCAGATCGCCAGCGCACTGGGCACCTTCGCCCACGGCTGGGTGCCGGGCATTCCGACGCTCGACGCGGTCGCCGACGATGTCCACGCCGAGCGGCTGCGCTTCTTCCAGGCGCCGATCGAGTTCGAGACCGACTGCAGCTTCATCAACGCCAAGGGCTTCGGCGGCAACAACGCCACCGGCCTTTTGCTGTCGCCACAGGTAACCGAACGCCTGCTGGCCCAGCGCCACGGCCAGCGCGCGGTCGACGACTGGCGGCATCGTCGCGAGCAGACCCTCGCCGCCGCCGCGCAGTACGAAGCCGCTGCCGATGCCGGGCGATTCGATGTCATCTATCGCTTCGGTGAAGGCGTGCTGGAAGGGCCGGAGCTGGAAGTCGGTCGCGACTCGATCCGCATCCCCGGTTACGCCAATCCGGTGTCACTGAAGGTCGACAATCCTTTCGGTACACTGGATTGAGTTTGAACGTCTCGGGTCCGGGTACGGCAGCACGTGCGAGCACCGCACCGTCCGCCGGCCCCGTTCCCGGTCACCGCGGAGTCTCCTGAATGCAGAACACCGTCGTCTATCCCGGCACGTTCGATCCGATCACCAACGGTCATCGCGATCTGATCCACCGGGCTGCGCGAATCTTCGACAAGGTCGTGATCGCGGTCGCGGAGAGCCCGCGCAAGCAGCCGACACTCTCTCTCGAGGAGCGCGAGGCGCTGGCTCGAGAGGTGGTCGCCGAATGGCCCAACGTCGAGGTGATCGGCTTCAACGGTCTGCTCACCGAACTGCTGGCACAGCAGCAGGCACGCATCATCCTGCGGGGGCTGCGGGCGGTGTCGGACTTCGAGTACGAGATGCAGCTGGCCAACATGAACCGCGCCCAGGCGCCGGACGTCGAGACACTGTTCCTGACGCCCGAGATCGAGAACTCCTATATCTCCTCGACGATCGTGCGCGAGATCGCGCGCCTCGGCGGGGACGTTTCCCAACATGTATCGCCGTGCGTGGCCGAAGCCCTGCGGCGGCGATTCGCGGCAGACGGCGACAACCCGTCATGAGGACATAGATATGGCCCTGATGATTACCGATGAATGCATCAACTGCGATGTCTGCGAACCAGAGTGCCCCAACGACGCCATCTCGCCCGGCGAGGAGATCTACGTGATCGACCCGGCGCGCTGCACCGAGTGCGTAGGCCACTTCGACGAGCCGCAGTGCCAGCAGGTCTGCCCCGTCGACTGCATCCCCCTCGACCCCGAGCGCGAGGAGAGCAAGGAGCAGCTGATGAAGAAGTACGAGATCATCACCGCGGCCTGAGGCCGCTTGTACGCATCAAAGCCACTGAGACGCATCAAAGCCCACTTAGACGCACCAATCTGATCTGCGGATGGGTACGTCACCATGAGGACGCCATCCGCGAAAACCCAGCATGAAAATCAACGTCGTCGGCACCAGTGGATGCGGCAAGAGCACCTTGGCTGAAGCGCTCGCCGACGCCCTTCACATTCCCCACATTCAACTCGATCAGCTCTACTGGCAGGCTGACTGGCAGGGCTCTCTGGACGACGAATTCTTCGCTCGCCTCCACGCGGCCATGGCAGCTTCGCCGAACGGCTGGGTCATCGACGGAAACTTCGATCGCACGCGGCCCATCAAATGGCGTGACGTGGACATCGTCATCTGGCTCGATCTGGGCTTCTGGCGAGTGCTGAGTCAGTCCGTGGGCCGGGCCATAGCGCGCATTGCAAGCCAGAAGGAGCTATGGCCCGGAACCGGCAACCGGGAGAGTTTCCGCCAGACCTTTCTCAGCCGAGACTCGGTTCTGCTCTGGTCTCTCAGGACCTGGCATCGCAACCGACGTCGTTACTTGGCAGCGATGATCGATCCCGAATACAGCCACATCCACTTCATCCGCCTGACGCATCGCCACGAGATGGCGATTTGTATCGCCGCGCTCGCCGAACGCAACATCTGAAAACGCCATCGCCGCTCCGATTTCCAGGTCGGAGCGGCGATGGCGTCTTGTCGTTAGCGGCGCGGCTAGAACGTGTAGGTTGCGTAGAGCTCGAACAGCTGAGCGGTGTTGTCGTTGCCACCGAAGCGCTCCTCGGCGCCCTGCTGGGGATCGGCGACGGCGTAGATGCCCGACAACGAGAGCCGATCGGTGATCGACCAGTCGGCGTAGAGATTGAATTCATTGGCGAAGTCGCTATCGCTCGCGCCCGCCGCTTCGGTGTCGTGATAGCGGAACTGATAGCCGATCAGCCCGACTTCCAGATCGTCTCGTGGCGCCACCGAAAAGCGCAGCATGTCGACGTCGAGATTGGCGTTGAACAGCATGTACTCGCCGACGATCTCGCCCATGAACCAGTTGCCCCAACCCCCGGCGAAGTCGTAGAACAGCGTGTCGTAGTCTTCGCCGAACTCGGCATGGCGATAGGCGATCTGCGGCGTCCAGGGGGCATCGGAGAAGTCATAGGTCGCCTGGACGTACCAGCCATTGTCGTCGATACCTTCATCGCTGTTCTTCTCGCGAACAATCTGGCCACCTAGCGAGAAGTCGGGCACGGCGGCGAACGGCTTGCCCTTGGCTCGCAGATTGTAAACGTCCATGCCGTCGCGACCGGCGATGTCGCTGTCGTAGACCCGCAGGTAGGCCGCGCCGACCTTGGCCCGGTCGCCCCAGGTGTAATCGACGTTGGCACCGTTGGTGCTGGTTTCGTTGTCCGGACCGCCGCTGACGTACTGGTCAGCTTCGAGATGAAACAGGTCGCCGTGCCAGCCGTGACTTTCGATCGAAGCGACGGCGCTGTTCTTGAAGCCTTCGCTAGGCCCGATGTAGTAACCCGCGTACTTGCCGGTATCGGTAAAGCCGTCACCGACCAGAAAGCCATCGCCGAATTCGAATTTCTGGCGCCCGGCCGAGAGCGTGATCGCGTCCTCGCCCAGCGTATCCGCCCACAGGCCGCCGCTGCGCCATCCGAGATAGGCGCGATCGAGCCTTGCCTGTTCGGGGTGTCCGGGTGTCGCGCCGGCGGCATCACCGTAGGCACTGCCGCGAGTCAGCGCGTAGCTGCCCTGCACGCCGGTAAACCAGGTGCCGCCGCCCGTAACGTCCCATTCGGCCGTCAGCGCCGGTTGGCCCACGGCCTCCATCCAGGCCGGGCTCGTCCCGGTGGGCGCACCGCCATCGATGCTGGATCCCGAACCGAAGTTGACGTTGTCAGTGGCCGCGCCGAATCCGTAAAGCGTCAGCCCACCGTTGAGGCGGACCCGGCCGTCTCCGCTCTCGTAGAGCGAATGCGGCGCACTCGGCGTGACAATGCCGGCATCGAGATAGTCGATATCGGTAACGGCAGTGATGGCATAGGCGTGAGAGGAGAACATACCTCCCACGAAAAAGGCGCAGGTGAGTGCGCGACGGCCCCGAAAGGCCGACTGCTCGCTGCTTGGCGACATGATCGAGTTCCCTTGACTCTCGGCTTTTGTTCAGCCGTTGGAGATAGCGAATGCGGCGTCCGGCATGACTTTGCGGAGAACCATGACATCCGCGTGACATCTCGATAAGCCTAGAAAATTTCGCCGATAGCGCAACTCGCAAAACGCGCGGGGGTCGACTTGCACGGGCTTGCGAGTATGCTGGCGAGCGCCGTCAGGTGGATTTCAACGAACCGCAGGAAGCGCGAATTGGCCTCTCAAACCACGACCCGCCATATCTGGAAGCTGGCGTGGCCGATCATCCTTTCCAATATTACCGTGCCGCTGCTCGGCCTCGTCGACACGGCCGTCGTCGGCCACCTGTCGGATTCCCGTTATCTGGCCGCGGTCACCCTCGGCGCGACGCTGTTCAGCTTTCTCTACTGGGGCTTCGGCTTTCTGCGCATGGGCACCACCGGGCTGACCTCCCAGGCGATGGGACGCGAGGACGACAGCGGCGTGCGCCTGCTGCTGGCCCAATCGCTGGTCATGGCAATGGTGATCGGCGTGGCACTGATCGTGCTGGCGAAGCCGTTGATCGGCTTTGGGCTTTGGCTGTTGGACGGCAGCGAGGCATCGATGGCGCTGGCAGCCAGCTACGCGCATATCCGGATATTCTCGGCCCCGGCCGTGCTCGCCAACTACGCCATCCTGGGCTGGTTCATCGGGCAACAGAAGACGCGCATCACCTTTGCCATTCTGCTGCTCACCAATGGCGTCAACATCGTGCTCGACCTGCTCTTCGTCAACGCCTTCGGCCTGGCCAGCGACGGCGTCGCCTGGGCATCGCTCATCGCCGACTACAGCGCGCTGGCCTTCGGTGTGTGGCGGGTCGCCGTGCACTGTCGTCATCTGGGCGGCTCGCTGTCGCGCGAGGCGCTCACCGCCTGGGCCCACTATTCCGCGTTGATCCGGGTCAACCAGCATCTCTTTGTGCGCACACTGGGGTTACTTTTCGCTCAGGCCTTCTTCACCGCGCAGGGCGCCAACTTCGGCGATACCGTGCTCGCTGCCAACGCCGTGCTGCTGCAGTTCATCATGCTGACGTCTTTCGCGCTGGACGGCTTCGCCAACGCTGCCGAGGCGCTCACCGGCCGCTCGGTGGGCCGACGCGACTGGAAGGAGTTCGGTGATGCCGTGCGCGCCGCCGGCAAGCTATCGCTGCTGGTGGCGGGCGCGTCGATGCTGCTGTTCGCCATCGCTGGCGATTGGCTGATCGCGCTGCTCACCGATCTGCCGGCAGTCCGTGCCACGGCCGCCGAGTATCTACCATGGATGATCGCGATGCCGGCTCTCGCGGTGTGGAGCTATCTGCTCGACGGCGTCTTCATCGGCGCCACCGAAAGCAAGGCGATGCGCGATACCGTGTGGCTGGCGATCGTCTGCTATCTGCCGATGTGGTGGCTGACCCAGCGCTTCGACAATCACGGCCTGTGGTTCGCCTTTCTTTTCTTCACCTTCGTGCGTTCCGCCTCGCTGGGCGTCTGCTATCTGCACTACCGCCGCACGCGCTGGTCCCCGCGATCCAGTACCGGGGAAAGTCCGGAAATATCGCGATAATCAAGGCGATAACTCGACCAAGGTTGACTAATGGTGACTCGAAGGATGGGTTAGCCTCGCGCTAACACAGTCTCGACGAGAACTCACATCATGTTGCAGCGCCTCTCACGCCCGGCGGTCAAGCTGGTCGAGCGCTATTTGCCCGATCCCTATATTTTCGTGCTGCTGCTGACGATCATCGCCGCGCTGGCGGCAGTGGGGTTCGAACAGCAGTCGCCTCTGGCGGTGATGCGCTACTGGGGCGACGGTTTCTGGGGTCTGTTGTCGTTTTCGATGCAGATGCTGCTGGTGCTGGTGACCGGCTTCATGCTGGCCAACTCGCCACCGATCAAGCGCCTGCTGGACAGACTTGCCGCCCTTGCCGGAACGCCGGCCCGCGCGATCATTCTGGTGACGCTGGTCTCGCTCGCCGCGAGCTGGATCAACTGGGGCTTCGGGCTGGTCATCGGCGCCCTCTTCGCCAAGGCGCTGGCGCGTCAGGTGCGCGTCGACTACCGCCTGCTGATTGCGAGCGCTTACTCCGGTTTCGTCGTCTGGCATGGTGGGCTGGCCGGTTCGATCCCGCTGACCATCGCCACGCCCGGGCACTTCAGCGAAGCCCAGATCGGCATCATCCCCACCTCGCAGACCATCTTCGCGGGCTACAACCTGATCATCATCGTCGCTCTGTTCGTCGTCATGCCGCTGATCAACCGCTGGATGCTACCGCCGGAGAACGAAAGCGTGTTCGTTACCCGCGAACAGCTCGCCGAGCCGGAACCGCCCGATTCGACCACCATCAACCGCCCCGCGGACCGGCTCGAGAACAGCACGCTGCTCTCCTGGCTGGTCGGAATTCCCGGCCTGCTCTATTTGATCCACTACTTCGCCTTCGCCGGCGGCGGGCTCAATCTCAACAGTGTCAATTTCCTGTTTCTGATGCTCGCCATCGTGCTTCACCGCACCCCGCGCAGCCTGCTGGCGAGTCTGACCGAAGCGATCCGCGGCGGTGCCGGTATCGTCATCCAGTTCCCGTTCTACGCCGGGATCATGGGCATCATGATGCAGTCCGGCCTGGCGCAGTCGCTGTCGGAGATGTTCGTCGCCATCGCTTCTGCCGATACGCTGCCGTTCTGGTCGTTCATCAGCGCTGGCGTGGTCAATCTGTTCGTGCCCTCCGGCGGCGGCCAGTGGGCCGTGCAGGCGCCGGTGATGCTGCCGGCCGCCGAAGCGCTCGGCGCCGATATCTCGCGCGTCGCCATGGGCGTGGCCTGGGGCGATGCCTGGACCAATCTGCTGCAGCCGTTCTGGGCGCTGCCGGTACTCGCCATCGCCGGGCTCAACGCCAAGGACATCATGGGCTTCTGCTTGATTCAGCTGGTGGTCACGGGCGTGATCATCGGCCTGGGCCTGACGATGTTCTGAGACGGGAGCGCTATCTTTCTGACGAGGCCAGCGGCCGACTATCGGGGCGATTGATGGGCAGTTCGGGCCAAACGTGGTACATCTGGCGCATAAAATGCTGCGCCAGATGAGACCGAGGACACCGTGACGCCTGATGACCTACCCCGACAGCACGAACTGTCGATGACCGTACTCATGACCCCCGACATGGCCAATTTCAGTGGCAAGGTGCACGGGGGCGCGATTCTGAAGAAACTCGACGAGGTCGCTTACGCCTGCGCCAGCCGCTATGCCGGCAGCTACGTGGTGACGCTCTCCGTCGATCAGGTTCTGTTCAAGCAGCCGATCCATGTCGGCGAGCTGGTGACCTTCCTGGCGATGATCAATCACGTCGGTCGCTCCTCCATGGAAGTCGGCATCAAGGTGCTGGCCGAATCGATCCAGGAGCGCGTGATTCGCCACACCAATAGCTGCTACCTGACCATGGTCGCCGTCGATAGCGACGGCAAACCGGTGCCGATACCGCCGCTGGAATTGAGAACGCCGTTGCAGAAACTACGCTTCGAGAAGGCTGCGCTACGCAAGAAGTTGCGCAAGCAGGAAGCCGAAGAAGAGCGCAACGCCATGGCCGAACACCTCAAGGCGTATCCGGCCAGCCAGTTCGACGATTGACGCCTTCTTGCCCGAGCCGGGAAACCATCCAGCGCGACGACTCTGCCCGGCCATCACTTCCGCCATTGCGAACAAGGACGTTCGATGCTTGAAACCGAACCCCGCCAGTCAGACCGCCATCCCCGCCCCAAGCGGCGCATCAGCCGCTTCAGCGAGAGGCTGCTGCTGATCTGGGATTTCGCGATCGTGGTTCTGGTGGCGATCAATCTGGCGCTGCTGCTGTTCGACAGTCTCTATCTGATTCCGCCGCTCAACGCCGCTTTCGCCGCCGTCGCACCGAGCCTGCACGACACCTACGACGCCACCATCCGCGCCAATTTCTTCCAGATCGATCTCTGTTTCGTCGCCATCTTCATGCTCGACGTGCTGCTGGGCTGGGCCATCGCCATCGCCCAGCGGCGCTACGTGCGCTGGTTCTTCTACCCCTTCGTGCACTGGTACGACGTGCTCGGTTGTATTCCGCTGGCCGGGTTCCGCCTGCTGCGCGTACTGCGCGTGGTCTCGCTGATGATCCGGTTGCAGCGACTCGGCGTGATCGATTTCACCCGCTGGAAGCTCTACCGCTTCTATCGCACCTATTACGGCGTGTTGATGGAAGAGATCTCCGACCGCGTCGCCATCAATCTGCTCAGCGATCTACAGAGCGAGATCCGCGATAGCGAGCATCTGACCCAGCGAATCTCGACCGAGGTGATCCAGCCGCGCAAGGCGGCGCTAGTCGATGAAATCGCCGCCCGCCTGGAACGCACGATCAGCAAGGGCTACGCCGAGAATCACCAGCAGGTGCATCGTTACGTCGCCGCCCTGGTCGCCAGAACGGTGGAGGAGAACAACGAATTGCGACGGCTGCGGCGTCTACCGATGGGCGACGCCGTGGCGGAAGGCATCGAGCGCAGCATGAGCGATATTGCCAGCCGCGTGGTCCACGAAGCGATCGATGGCCTGCGCTCCCCGCATTTTCATTCGCTGATGACCGATCTGGTCGGCAGCGGCGTCGATGCCTGGCTTCACGTCGACGACAAGACCGACCGGGTCACCCAGCAGGTGCTGATCGACATGCTGGAACTGCTCAAGGAGCAGGTCGCGGTGCAGCGCTGGAAGAACGAATTCAGCGCGCCTCGAACTCGGCACGATCCCGCCCACGGGCACGAAACCGACGCCTGACACTGCCGCTCGATCACGCAGCGGTATGGCGACGTGGCGACATCAGCCGATGACTCGCAGCACGGTGTAGGGCGCCTCGCAGGCCTCACGCTCGTCGCGCTCGTCGATTCGGCCCAGCGACATGTCGCGGTCGTTGTCGTAGGCGACGAACAGCCGCTCGGTATCGAGCACCGCCAGCCCTTCCGCCTTGTGTTCGAATTCCAGAACCTCGCCGTGCTCGTCTTCCACGATCGAGGGCTCGGCGCCGGCGAAGAAGTCGCCTAACGGCATCGACCACAGATAGCCGCCCGTGTGCTCACCGTGCTCGTCGTCCACCTCGAAGCTCGCCATCAGGTAGAGGCGATCGTTGTAGGGGTCGTATTCGAGACTCGAGAGCCCGCAGACATGACGAACACCAGCGTACTCCGAAGGCTCGAAGCGATAGCGCTCGCAGAGCTTGTCGACGAACTCAAGATTGCCGTCGGCCGTCATGCGATAGTGAACGCCCACCACCCGCGCCACGTACTCGAAATCGTCGTAGGCCTGGCCCTGTTCGCGCACGCCGAACAGTAGCAGGCCGTCGCTCTTCTCGCCCAGTTCGCCCCGCGCCGGGACCGCGGCCAGCCCTTCGATCTTGTAGTACGGCAGGCCGATCGCTTCGTCGAGCTTGCGCCGCAGCTCCAGCGAACCTCCGACGCCGTCGCGCGGATCCGGATCCACGACCTGGACGCGATCCGGCTGGCCCACCGGCCAGACCAGCAGATGATTGTAGGCATTGAGCGAGTGACTTGCGTCATCGATACGATCGAAGCCGGTCGTCGCCAGGATATAGCGACCATCGACGGTCAGCGCGAAATCCTCGTACTTGACCGCGCGCCGGATGGCGTCCGCAGTCAGGTACTGGAGGCTGCCCGGATCCGGCAGGCCGTCGACCAGATCGAAGGCGAACACGGCCGACCGGTCGTCGCCGGGAATCGGCTTGTCGCTGGCCAGAATCAAACGCTCGCCGTCGAAGACCACGGCCGAGACTTCGACGTTGACCAGCGAGCCGTTTTCATGCGCCAGCCCGGCAGGGAAACAGGTCAGCGTGCCTTCGGTGATGAGCTCGGTACGTAGCATGGGATCTCCTTGCTGAATGCTGCGGCAACGTCTTCGAGAGGCTGCCCGATCTGCCGGAGCGCCACTGGCTGGCAGATTCCTGAAACGGCGAGGGCCGGTCATCGGCCGGCCCTCGAAGCATGCGCTTGCCTGCAGTCAGCCGCAGGTGATATCCGTGATCATGCGCTGGTCGTCGACCTTGATGTTGAGCCGTTCCGAACGATGATCCATCGTGTAAGCCTTGCCAGGCTCCATGATCCGGATCTCGGCGGCACGCGAACGATCCGCGATACGCGCCTGCAGCTCATCCGTCAGGGTCTCCCCGACCAGGCTGCCGACGGTCTGGGCGCCGCAGGCATCTTCGGGAACCGGCTTCACGTCCGGCGGCCGGGGCGCCTCGTCGGGCTTGGGCGCGGTGCTGCAACCCGCCAGTAGAAAGCCGCTCACGATCAATGCCGCTCCAGGAAACTTCATGTCCTACTCCTCATCGTCTTGATGACCCATTCCTGATCGAATGAACCTCGGATGAATCCATCCTAGCAGCTAGCGCCAGGCTCGGCATCGGCTGGTCGGCCGGGCGCAGTACCGCTAGACTCATCCTCTACCCAGGCGAGGTTCGTCATCCGGCCCTCGACAACAGCCGTCCCGGACGGACGCCCACAATAATCGAGTCTGCAAGCTCGACAAACGAGCCTTGCGCTCATCGATCGCAAAGGAACGCCGCCATGTCCCATTCGCTCCCCCGTCTACTCACCTCCGTTGCCGCCGCGGCGATGACCGTCAGCCTTGGCATGAGCCAGGCCATGGCGCAGGACGACCAGCAGCCGATTCGCGTCGCCTCCAAGATCGATACCGAAGGTTCGCTGCTCGGCAACATGATCGTCGACGTGCTGGAAAACGCCGACCTGCCGGTGGAGAGCCGTCTGCAGCTAGGCCCCACCAACATCGTGCGCCAGGCGCTGGTGGCTGGCGATATCGATCTCTACCCCGAATATACCGGCAACGGCGCGTTCTTCACCGATACCACCGACGACCCGGCGTGGAAGGACGAGCAGGCGGGCTACGAGAAGATCAAGGCCGCCGACAGCGAAGCGCACCAGCTGGCGTGGCTGACCCCGGCACCCGCCAACAACACCTGGGCGATCGCCGTACGCCAGGATGTCGCCGACGAAAACGACCTCTCCTCCATGGCCGACTTCGGTCAGTGGGTCAGCGACGGCGGCGAGATCAAGCTGGCCGCGTCGGCGGAATTCGTCGAGAGCGACGCGGCGCTGCCGAGCTTCCAGCGTGCCTATGACTTCACGCTCGGCGAAGACCAGCTGCTGGTGCTCTCCGGCGGCAACACTGCCGCGACCATCCGCGCCGCGGCCGAGGGCACCAGCGGCACCAATGCGGCCATGGTCTATGGCACGGATGGCGCCATCGCCGCCGCCGGGCTCAAGGTAATGGACGATCCCCAGGGCGTGCAGATGGTTTACGAACCGGCCCCGGTGGTGCGCCAGTCGGTGCTCGAGTCCTACCCGCAGATCGAGGAGTTGCTGAAGCCGGTGTTCGAATCGCTCGACCGTGAAACGCTGCAGACGCTGAACGGCAAGATCCAGGTCGACGGCCTGCCGGCGGATCAGGTCGCCCACGACTATCTCACCGAACAAGGCCTCCTGGACTGAACTCGATCATGGCGTCAGCCGCAAGCCATCAATGGGTCGGCAATCGGGTGCTGATGACGCTGCTCGTCGCCGCGGTCGCCAGCGTCGGGCTGCTGCCCTTCGCCAGTCTCTCGCCCAACCGACTGGCCTCGGGGCAGTCGGTGATGCTCTGGCAGGCGCTGGCAAGCTGGCAGCTCGCGGCCCTTGCGCTGATCGGGATAGCCCTGCTGATCGCGGCGCTGGCGAAGCCGATGGGGCCACGCGCCTCCCAATGGCTCGCGCTGGCCGCCACGCTGCCGCTGCTGGCGCTCGATTTCTACGGCCTCGGGGATTACGCCCATCGCGCGCTGGTCGACGCCTCGCCGGCGGCTCGCGTTTCCCAGGGCGCGACCTTCTGGATCCTGCTTCTCGTCTCTGCCCTGATCGCCATCGATGCCCTGCAGCGACTGCGTCTCGGCCTGACCCGGCGAGCGCTGTACGGCGCGCTGGCTCTGGCCGTGATCGGCGTCTGTTTCTCCGGTGAACTGCTCGCGCCGCTGTCGATCATGCGCGAGTTCGCCAATCAGGAGGAAAACTTCGTCGATCAGCTCATCCGCCACCTGCTGCTGGTGGGCGGCGCCCTGCTGCCTGCCCTGCTGGTCGGCCTGCCGCTGGGGCTGCTGGCGAATCGTCGTGCCCGCCTGCGCAACGGCCTGTTCAGCGTGCTCAACGTCTTCCAGACACTTCCCTCGATTGCCGTGTTCGGGCTGCTTATCGCGCCGCTCTCGGCGCTCGGCCGCGCCGTGCCGTGGCTGGGCGATCTCGGCGTCAGCGGCATCGGCGTGGCGCCGGCGATTATCGCGCTGGTGCTCTACTCGCTGCTGCCGATCGTGCGCAACACCTACTCCGGCCTTGCCGGTGTCTCCAGCGGTGCGCTGGAAGCGGCTCGCGGCATGGGCATGACGCCGCGCCAGATACTGTGGCAGGTGGAGATTCCGCTGGCATTACCGGTGATCCTCTCGGGGCTGCGTATCGTCACCGTTCAGGCGATCGGCCTGGTGGTGGTCGCCGCGCTGATCGGCGCCGGCGGCTTCGGCGCCTTCATCTTCCAGGGGCTGGGCCAGTACGCCATCGATCTGGTGCTGCTGGGGGCCATCCCGACCATCGTGCTGGCGGTGATCGCCGACTTCGTGCTGCAGATTCTGGTCGGTCTGAGCCGGCCGCCCGGCACCCGCCAGGAAAACACTGCCTAAATGGCTGCGCAGGCGAATCGCTGCGTTGCGCGGTGCTCGGAGTCCTCACATATACCCATATGCTCCGGGTCCTGCGCTCCGTGCGCCTTGCGCTTCATCCTGCTCGCCGATTTATTCAGCGATTCCTGAAGGAAGATTGATGACTGATGATTGAATTGCAAGGATTGACCAAGAGCTACGCCGGCACGAACGTCGTCGATGACGTCTCGCTGACGTTGGAGACTGGCGAGTTCGGCGTGCTGATCGGGCCTTCCGGTTGTGGCAAGTCGACCACGCTGAAAATGATCAATCGCCTGGTGCCCCTGAGCGGCGGCCGCATCATTCTCAATGGCGACGACGTCACCGACCTGCCGGCCGAACAGCTCAGACGGCGGATCGGCTACGCGATTCAGTCGACCGGGCTCTTCCCGCACTGGAGCGTGGCCCAGAACATCGCCACCGTGCCGCAGCTGCTGAAGTGGCCGAAGTCGCGTATCGACGATCGGGTCGACGAGCTGATGGCGATGTTCCATCTCGATCCCGTCGAATTTCGCCACAAGTATCCGCACCAGCTCTCCGGCGGGCAGGCGCAGCGTGTCGGCGTGGCCCGGGCGCTGGCCGCCGACCCGGAAATGCTGCTGATGGACGAGCCCTTCGGCGCGGTCGACCCGCTCACCCGCGAGGTGCTCCAGGCGGAGCTCAAGCGCGTCCACCAGCAGACCGGCAAGACCATCGTCTTCGTCACCCACGACATGGACGAGGCGCTGCAGCTCGCGACCCGCATTGCGCTGCTAAACGGCGGCCGGCTGGTACAGTACGACCGGCCGATCGAGATGATGGTGAAGCCTGCGGACGACTTCGTGCGCGAATTCATCGGCCAGGCGGATCTCGGCCTCAAGCTGCTCTCGAGGCGCTGGGTGCATCAATATCAACGGGCGCCGAGTCTCGAACACCACGCCACCCTTCCCGGTCTCGATCACTGCTGGCAGCTCGATGACGCCGGCCGGCCGGTTGCACTCGAAGGCGCGCGGCTGGACGACGACCATGGCGTCACGCCGGTCAAGGCCGAGTGGACCGCCAAGCCCGAGATGAGCCTGAAGGAGGCGCTCTCCCGCATGGTGTGGTATCGCGTAATGGTGCTGCCGGTAGTCGACGACGCAGGCAAGCTGATCGGCGAGATCGGCATGCAAGGCATCATGGGAATTCAGGCGGAAGCGGAGGGCCGGGTTTCATGAACGGCGCGATCCACGGGGCACGGCGGCTACGCGCTGCCTCCGCCGGGAACGGGGTCCTGGGCGTACTGATCGTGTTGCTGATCGGCCTGACGCTGGGCATGGGCCAGCTGGAGCCGCTGTTCCGGGCGCTGTTCCCGGACCTAGGCAACCCGCTCTACGCCCGGGACAGCTTCCTCAACCTGATGCTTGCGCACATCGGGCTGGTGCTGATGTCGTCGCTGATCTCGGTGACGATCGGCGTCGCCGCGGGCCTGTTCGTGACCCGCCCGGTCGGGCGCGAGTTCGAGCCGATGGTGTCGTCACTGGCCGCGATCGGCCAGACCTTCCCGCCCGCCGCGGTCCTCGCCATTGCCGTGCCGCTGGCCGGCTTCGGCTTCGCTCCGACCATCATCGCGCTCTCGCTCTACGGCCTGCTGCCGGTGATCCAGAACACCATCGCCGGTCTCGGCACGGTACCGCAGACCACGCTCGAGGCCGCCCGCGGCAACGGCATGAACCGCTGGCAGATTCTGCGCCGCGTGGAGCTGCCCCTGGCGATGCCGGTGATCATCGCCGGCATTCGCATTTCGGTGATCGTCAACATCGGCACCGCCACCATCGGCTCCACCGTCGGCGCCAAGAGCCTCGGCACGCCGCTGATTGCAGGCCTGGTCGGCAACAACCTGGCCTACGTAATCCAGGGGGCGCTGCTGGTCGGCCTGCTGGCGATCGTCACTGACCTGCTGTTCGAGCGGCTGGAGCGGCGTTACTCGTTCGGCGGTTGAGCTTATCCAAAGCCCTTAGCCAAAGCCCTTAACCAAAGCCCTTAACCAAAGCCCTTAACCAAAGCCCTTAGCCAAAGTACTGGGCGCCGTTGACGTCGACGATGGTGCCGGAGACGAACGCGGCGCCGTCGCTCGCCAGCCAGACTGCCGCCGAGGCGACATCCTCGGGCAGCCCGGCGCGTCCGGCGGGGATCGTCTCGATGGTGGCCCGCTTGGATTCGTCGGTAGTGAAGGTCGCATGGAACGGCGTCGCCTCGATGAAACCCGGCGCCAGCGCATTGACCGTGATCCCCCGATTCGCCACTTCCTTGGCCAGCCCGCGGGTGAAGCCGAACAGCGCTGCCTTGGCGGTGGCGTAGGCGGTGGCGCCGGGATGACCGCCGTTGCGTCCCGCCAGCGACGACACCGTGACGATACGTCCCCCTTCGCGAAACAGCGGCAGCAGATGGTGGGTGACCAGAAAGACCGAATCCACGTTGAGCGCCTGCACCTGGCGCCACAGCGAGAACGGCATCTCCTCGATGGTGGAGCGCTGAATCAGACCACCGGCGTTGTTGACCAGAATATCGATACCGCCGACCTCTTCGCGCAGCCACGCCGCGAAGGCCTCGACGGCAGATTCATCGGTGACGTCCAGCGACCGGGCCAACGCCCTTTCACCGCTGCTGGACGTCAGCGCTGCCAGCGCTTGTGCATCGGGCTCGTGAGAGCGATAGGTCACCACCACGCGTGCCCCGGCGGTCGCCAATGCCTGTGCAATGGCGTAGCCGATACCCACGCCGCCGCCGGTCACGACCGCGACCCGTCCCTGCAGATGATCGTCTGGCATGCAACGCTCCCTCTTCTCCGGTGATCGTGTTCTACGATGATCGGCAATCGTCGATACCGGCATTGAGTCAGCAAACGGGCGCCAAAATCAACCGCAAGGCAGGGCTGGCGCCGCCAGCCGGCCGAGTCAAAATCCAGCCGCCGCTTTCGAGCTCGGCCGCAGCACGTCGGATCAGGGCGTGCTCGATGCCCAGACGGCGCGACAGCAGCGCCGTGGTCGTCCCCGTCTTCTCCTCTCCACCGTCGCCCTGTGCATCGAGCGCTCTCAGGGCTACCAGGACCAGTGCCGCCAGCGGATCGAGCTGGGGATGTTCGACCTGCAACGCCTGCCACTGGCGCTGCAGGTCGACCGGATCAGGGAGCTCAGGCAAGCCGCGTGCTCGCCTCGAGCTTGACGGCGATCGACTTGGAGGCCGGCGTGTGGCTGAAATCGCCCTTGTGATCGAGCGGGATCAGCGGATTGGTCTCCGGATAGTAGGCAGCGGCGCAGCCCTGGGGCGTGTCGTAGGCAACGATCTTGAAGCCATCGACGCGGCGGGTCACGCCATCGTCCGATTCACCGATCAGGTCGACCCACTGCCCTGCCTCGAAGCCCAGACGCGCGATGTCTTCCCGGTTGAGGAAGATCACCCGGCGGCCGCCCTCGATGCCGCGATAGCGGTCGTCGTAGCCGTAGACGGTGGTGTTGTACTGATCGTGGGAGCGCATCGTCTGCAGCGTGAGCCAACCCTCGCGCGAGGCGAGACGCTGGTGCATCACCACCGTCGGCAACGCGTCATCGGAAAACTCGGCCTTGCCGGTCGCGGTGCCGAATTCGAGTCGGGCCACCGGATTGGCGAGCCAGAACCCGCGCGGCGCGCGAACGCGGGAGTTGAAGTCCTCGAAACCGGGGATGACCGCGGCGATATGCTCGCGGATGACATCGTAATCCTCACGCATCGCCGCCCAGTCGACGGCCTCGCTACCCGCGCTCTCCTGAGCGGGACTTTTCTCGTCAAACAAGCGCTCCGCGATCCCGGTGAGGATAGCGATCTCGGAACGCAGCGCCTTGTCCGCCGGTTTGTTGATACCGGCGGAGCCGTGAACCATGCTCATCGAGTCTTCCACCGTGATCAGCTGCGGCTTGCCCGCCACTCCGTTGCGATCGATGCTGCGGTCGATCTCGCTGCGGCCGATGCAGGGCAGAATCAGCGCCTGCTCGCCGGTGACCAGGTGGCTGCGGTTGAGCTTGGTGCTGATGAACGCGGTCAGCCGGCAGTTGGCCATCGCCTTCTCGGTGACGACACTGTCGGAAATCGCGCGGGTGAAGTTGCCGGCCAGACCGATGAACACCTTGCCGGGTCGGTCGCGCATCGCCTCGACCGCCGCCACGGAATCGACCCCGTGCTCCCGCGGCATCGGTCGGCCGTACTTCGCCTCCAGCGCGTCGAGCAATGCATCCGAGGGTTGCTCGTAGATGCCCATGGTGCGGTCGCCCTGGACGTTGGAATGCCCGCGAACCGGCGAGGTGCCGGCGCCGGACTTGCCAAGGTTGCCGCGCAGCATCAGCAGATTGACGATCTCGCGTACCGTCGGCACGGAATGGACATGCTGGGTGATGCCCATCGCCCAGCAGGCGATGGTGGCGTTGGAGCGCGCGTAGAGCTCGGCGGCCTGCTCCATCTCCTCGCGGGTCAGGCCGGACTGGGCCTCCAGCGCGGCCCAGTCGGTCGCTTCGACGCGGACACGATAGGCCTCGAAATGAGCGGTATGGGCTGCCAGGAAGTCGTGATCGAGCACGTCCTCCCCGGCGGCATCGCGAGCGAACAGCGCCTTGGCCATGCCGCGCACCACGGCCATGTCGCCGCCCAGCTTGGGCCGGAAGTAGTGGCTGCTGATGCGGTGGCTGCCGTTGTGCAGCATCTCGAACGGCTTCTGCGGATCGGCGAACTTCTCGAGCCCCCGCTCCTTCAATGTGTTGAAGGTGACGATGGTCGCGCCCCGTTCGGCGGCCTCGCGCAGGACGCCGAGCATGCGTGGATGGTTGGTGCCCGGGTTCTGCCCGAACACGAAGATCGCCTCGGCCTGCTCGAAGTCCTCGAGACGTACACTGCCCTTGCCGGTGCCCAGCGCCGCATTGAGCGCCACGCCACTGGCTTCGTGACACATGTTGGAGCAGTCCGGCAGGTTGTTGGTGCCGTAAAGGCGCGCCAGCAGCTGGAACACGTAGGCGGACTCGTTGCCCGCCTTGCCGGAGGTGTAAAAGATGGCGTCGTCCGGCGTGGGCAGCGCCTTGAGCTCGGCGGCGATCAGCTCGAGCGCGTCGTCCCAGGCGATCGGCTCGTAGTGGTCGGTCTCGGCGTTGTAGCGCATCGGCTCCACCAGCCGCCCCTGGTCCTCGAGCCGATAGTCGTCCCAGGTCTTCAGTTCGCTGACGCTGTGTCTGGCGAAGAACTCGCGAGTCACACGCTTGGCCGTCGCTTCCCAGGTCACCGCCTTGACGCCGTTTTCGCAGAACTCGAACGAGGAGCCGTGCTCCGGATCGCCCCAGGCGCATCCCGGGCAGTCGAAGCCGTCCGGCTGGTTGAGCTTGAACAGCGAACGCGCATTGAGCGCCGGTGAGCGGCTGTGCAACAGATGCTTGCCGACCGACTTCAGCGCGCCCCAGCCGCCCGCCGGGTTGTGATAGTCGAAGATCTTCGCATCCGGCTGGATGACATCGGCGCCGGACGCGTTCTGGCTGGATTCTTGGCGGGGCTGGGACATGTTTCTCCTCCCGGGAAACGATCGGACGACGATCACGAATGCTTGCAGGCTCGGGGCGCGAGCGCAAATGGATCCGGTCGTCGATGGTAACGAGTTCGATCAGGAAAACGTCAGGAGCAGGCGTGTTCGGAGTTGGCCGAGCGCGTCTTCGGCTGGCGGCAATGCTTGCTGATCTCGTCTCGAACGATGCTGGCTTTCGACGCTGACCGGATCGACGATGCCGGCCGACAGGCGATAGGGCGACCTCCAGCGGAGCGCCGACGACACTCGTGCTTCGGAAGCTATCGAGTGTCGAGAAGACGATGAGGGCAACGTCGTGTCAGGGGGGCACAGCATAGCACGCAGCAGAACCGTTCGCATGCTCATCGATGTTCATCGACCGTCATCGATTCCGCCGAACCCGTGGCTCAGCCGTCGCCACGACTCAACAGTTCGAGCCGTTTGCCACGATGGCAGTTGATCAGCGTCAGGTTGCAGCTGCGCGCGACTTCGACCGCGAGACGGGAGGGATAGGAGAGCGTCGCCAAGGCAGGGATCTTCGCCCTGACGCTTTTCTGGACCAGCTCCAGGCTGCAGCGGCTGGAGGTCATCACCAGCGCCAGCAGGGTGCCGGCGATCAGGCTGGCGCCGATCACCTTGTCCAGGGCGTTATGCCGACCGATATCGCGGCCGACCGTGGCGACCGTGCCCGCCTCGGAAAGCCCCAGGGCCAGGTGCATGCCGGGAGCGGATTCGGTGCGCAGGGATTCGAGACCCGATGCGAGGGTATCGACTTCCGGCAACGCCGTGCCGGGCAGCCGGGTCAAGCCAAAGAGCAGCTGCGATTCCTCCTGCACGCCGCAGGCGCCGCAGCCGCTGGTCGACAGCGTCGCCCTCGCCTGGCTGCCGGCGCGCCGGGCGATCCGGTCGGCAACCCGCAAGCGAACCCGGAAGCCGTGGCGGCTGGTCTCGATCTCGATAGCGCCGACATCGGCGTAGCGATCGATCACGCCCTCGCTGAACGCGAACCCGACCGCCAGCGCTTCGAGCTGGTCCGGCGTCGCCAGCACGGTAGCGTAGGCGGTGTCGTTGAACACGATGGAGACGGGCGACTCCTGCGGCCCGGGAAGCGTATCGAGGGAGCAGGCGCTGGCGTCATCGAAGATCGCCAAGGAATCGGGATCAGGCAGAGGCGTTTGGGTGCGGGAAGACGATGTCATGCATGACTCCGTTCCATCGACGAGTGTCAGGGAGGAAGCACGGCTCCACTTTATCACGGAATCATGGGGTCACGGGGCGGTGCGCGAGGCGGGGAATTACGTGGACTAGGTCAGGCGAGATATTCATCAGGTAAGATATTCCGGCAAGGCGGAATGGCAAACGCCCGATCCTCGTGACCGGGCGTTTTCGAACTCAGCTGGCAGCGTCCTGTACGGCTTCGCCACCGGCTTCGACGTCCTTGCCAGCGCCATCGACGGTGTTGCATCCCGCCAGGATACCGGCGCTGAACAGTGCGAACAGAGAGAAAGCAATCAGGCGTTTCATGGTGTCGTCCTCCTTAACGTTTTAGACGGATGAATTCTTGGCTCATCCGGGCCGTTTTGTTATCGGCCTGTCATCAAGGTAGCAGAAAGTCGTGAAAAACGCGCAACACGACTTGTCTAACTGTCGGATTTCGCATCCAAACTGCCGGCCTATCGCCGTTTCATGCACGGCAACGCGGGGCGCGCCGAGACGGCAACGGGCCTAGGGTCTGTTGACGTTTCATGCACGGCCGCGCCGGAGCCAGTTTTTGTGCGGGGCAAGGCGTGAGGAGCGTAGTTTGGTCATTCCAAATGAACGACGAATAACGCAGCACCGTGCAAAAACTGGCCCGGCCCTTCGGGTTGCGCGCCAAATGGCGCCATGCGGCGTTGCGGGATTGGAAAAGGGAACCACCCTTCTCTGCATCCCGCGCCTGGCCTGGCGCCATTTGGCGCAGCAACGCGGTTCGCGCTGAAACGTCAACAGACCCTAACGGGAAGCGTTCTGGATCTTCTCGCCGCCGCGTTCGATATCCTGGCCCAGCCCATGCATCGTATTGCAGGCACTCAGTGTCAGTAACAGGCAGCCAATGGCCAGCCATCCCCATCCAGCTTTCATCGTCCTATCCTCGTCACAGGGCCGCCTTTCGATAGCGCTTACTTCTATCACGGCGGCAACGCCGAAATCTTACCACCGTTCCCGCGGTCGCCGCGCAACTCGACGCCTTCATGGCAGCGACGTAAAGTGGCGCCTCGAGTCCTCTCTTTCGGTCTTGTTCTTCGTCGCCTTTCAACCGGAGCCGCCATGCCCCTCTTCACGCTCGACACACGCCTGCAGCAGGATAGCGTCCACGTCATCGACCTGAGGTTGTGCCAGGTCCGCCTGAGCCGGGATGCGCGCTATCCCTGGGTCATCCTGGTCCCACGGCGCGACAGTGTCGTCGAGATCTACGATCTGTCCCCCGACGATCAGGCACGTCTGTGGCAGGAAGCCACTCGACTGGGCCAGGCGATGATGCGCCACTACGGCGGCGACAAGCTGAACGTCGCCACGCTCGGCAATCTGGTGCCGCAGCTCCACCTGCACGTGATCGTACGTTTTCAGGGCGATGCCGCCTGGCCGGGCCCGATCTGGGGTCAGGGTGTAGCCGAGGCCTACGCCGACGACGCGCTCGAAGGGCGCCGCGACGAAATCGTTCGACTGGCGAGCGAAGCCGGTCTCTCCAACTGACGACTTGGCGGTCCGACGAACCGACCACGAGCTCGGCGCTTAAACTTCAGGTAACGAGAATCGTCTCCGCTCGAGACGACCCAGAATCAGCCGCGCCCCGACCCGAATGGCCCCGGGGCAGGTTCGGACTGCTGCGCCGTGGGCGCCCCCAGCATGGGCGGCGCGGCGGACGGCCCACGCTGCCACTGCGCCAGCGTCAGCGATAGCCCCAGCACGAGTATCAACGCCCCGCCCGCCAGGCCGATCCAGGCCTGCCACTGACCGCCACCAGCCGCCGGCTTGAGATGACGCTTGACCCAATCCCGCGCCACGACGCTGAGCAGCGCCAGCACCGAGACGGTCAGCGCCGTTCCCGCCGACATCGCCAACACCGACACCACGCCCTTGCCGAACTGGTCCAGCAGCGCGGCCGCGCCCAGCAGCAGGACGGCGCCGCTACAGGGCCGAATCCCGATCGAGAGCACCGTCAGCAGGGCCACGCGCCAATCGCTCGCCTTGCGCGGGTCGACATGATGCTCGTGCCCGCAACTGCAGTGCGCTCCATGTGCATGGCGCTGCCCATGAATGCCCTCCTGCGCGAGCGAACCGGCGTGACGGGAACGCCATAGACGACGCAGCGAACGCACGCAGAGCCAGAACCCCAGCAGCGAGACGACGGCGAAGCTGACCAGCTCGGCCTGCTCGATGCTGCCCATGGCCTGTCGGGTCAGCCAGCCCAGACCGAAGACCAGCACGCCGATGATGGCGATCGCCATCACGCCCTGCAGCAAAGCCGCCAGCGCGGAAAGCCCCAGCGCGCGGCGCCAGGCGCCGCCCTGCGAGGCCAGGTAAGTGCTCAGCACCACCTTGCCATGGCCCGGCCCCGCCGCATGAAAGACGCCGTAGCCGAAGCTCACGCCGAGCAACAAGCCCCAGGTCGCCGCGTTCGGCGTACGCTTGAGCGCAGTGACCGCCTCGACCAGAGCGTGGTAGAACTCGCCCTGCCAGTACACGATGCGTACCGCGGCCTGCTGCCACCAGCCCAGCGAATACCCCGCCACGCCGATGGCGGTCAGCAGTGCCAGCGGAATCAGCACTTTCAGCAACGCATTCAACCGGGGCACGTGATCTCTCCGGTCTCGGCAAAGAAGCGGCCGAGATTCGGCTCGCCGGTCTCGCTCTTGTCCAGCATCGCCGCTTCCATCACTTTCTGCGGATCCGGCGTTGCCTTGACGACGACCGAGGCGCATCCCTCGGGGGCGTTTTCCAGCGTCAGGGCACCGGGCAGCGGCCGGGAGCCATCCTCGTTGGCCTCGTGGACCATCTCGATGTAGTAGGTCGGATCGAAGATGCGATAGCGCAGGGTACGGCCGGCCAGCGGTTGCGGCGTCGCCAGCGGCAGCACGAAGTCGTAGATCAACCGTTCGTCGCGATAGTCGGTATTGGTGTCGCTGACGTCTCCCTGAGCCAAGGCTTCGCCGCCGAGAGTGATCGTGGTCAGGTTGTGCTGGGTGGCGAGGTTGTTGCGGATCTCGGCGCCCAGCGCATCGAGACGCTCGGCCATGCTGGTGCCGTCGTCGACAGTCGCCATCCCTTCCATCACCACCTGACTGTAGAACGGGTCCATGCGCCAGCGCTGACGCAGCGCGGTCAGGTTTCCCTCGTCATCGAAGATCCCCTCGATGCTCATGTCGACCCAGCCGTGCGGGTGGGCCAATGCCGCCGAAGGCTCTCCCAGACACAGGGCGATCCCCAGGCCCAGCCAGCCATAGCGACAACGAGACAACACTCTCTTCAAGGCAGCAATCCCAACCGATTCTGAACGTCGATGAACAGCGGATCGAGCTCCAGCGCATCCAGTGGCTGGCCGCCGCGCCGGCCGCTCAGGGTGAGGAAGGTATCGCCGTTCTGGATGACCAGCCCCGGCGGACGTTCGCCGCCACTGGCGACCTGGGCGTGGACCTCGTAACCCGATCGAGACGCCAGCACGGCATCGATCTGGCCCAGGTCGCCATCGGCGTGACGGATCACGAACCCGCGCTCGGCCAGCATCGCGAGCGTTGCCTTGAGCGTGGCTTCTGCCGTCGCCTCGACGGCGATACTCCGTGGCTGCGGTTGCGGCGCGACGGCACAGCCAGCCAGCGAAAGCATGCCGATCAGCAGCCCCAGCCAGGCGACTCGCCAAGGTCGGGAATGGGATGCCGTACGCCGCCTAAGCGCGGGCATCTTGCGATGATTCATGGCGTTGCCTCCCCAGCGGTCCTGTTCAGGCGGGTATCGATCTCCTGTCGCAACTGCTGGCAGAACGAGGGCTGGTTGTAGCTGCGTGCATCGATCAGATAGCCGTTGTAGTCGACCACCACCGAATCACGGTCGACCAGGGTCGTCTGCTCCGGTGTCACCACCGAAACGCGCTCGATCTGGACCGGGTCGGTGTTGTAGCCACCGCCGAAGTTCTGGAACACACCCAGCGAGTAGCCGTTCCTCCCTCCCAAGCCGAAGCCGCCCCAGAACCCGGTACGCCCGAACGGACTCTCCACCGCGCCGAGGCCCGGCTGCAATGTCTTTCGCTCGGCGCTGACCAGACCCAGCGTGGCATCGGTATCGAGGATGGCATAGCCCTGACCTTCGAGCGCCTCGCGCGTGGCCCGCAGTCGCTCCAGCGGATCGGCACTGCCGGCCGGCCAGCGGCAGGCAGCCGGTAGCGCATTGCCACCGGCCGCCGAGGTGGGCGGCGGTGCCGACAGCGTCTGGCAACCGCTCAGCAAGCCGAGCCCGATAAAGAGAGCCATCCAGCGCCCAATCCGACATCGTCGATCGTTCATGACAGCCTCCTCGCGGGGGATTGCGAACAGCGTTCAGCATGCCAGTTAGCCACGGGCGTTACCACGCTCAGATCATCACCAGCACACCTCCCAGAGCATAAAGCATCAATATGATCGCGCTCTCGAAGCCGATCCCGCCCCAGTTCTGTTCCTCACGGCGAATCAGGCCCAGCATCATCACACCGGTCATCACGATGGTAATCGCGATCCATAGCAGTACTTGATTAGAAACGACGTGGTAGATCGAGCCGTCGCGGTAAGCGATATCCGACGCCGCGACAAACAGCGTATCGAAGGCATTGCCACCGATGATGCCGCTGACCGCCAGAGTCAACGCGCCACGCCGCACCGCCGCGATCGAGGTCACCAGTTCGGGCAGCGAAGTCACCACAGCGGTCAGCAACGCCCCAACCGCTGTGGCCGAAAGCCCCGTCTCGTCGCCAATCACGGTCGCCGCACGCTCGAGCACCAGACCGGTCACGGCCAGCACGGCCGCCAGCAGCACGAAACGCAGCCACAAGCCGGATAGCGACTCCTGCGAGGAAGACGCTGGCGGCTCATCGGCAAAGGTCTCCTTCGTCTGCGTCGGTGACCACATCGGATGTTGCTGGGCACTACGAACCTTGGCCAGTCCGTAGAGATAACCGGCGAACAGCAAAGGTGTAACTGGATGCACACCGAAGAAGGTCACCGGAGGGGTATAAACGCCGACTAACAGCAGGGCCAGCAGACAGACCAGCAAGCCGCTCTGCATCAGGTTGCCGATCGAGGGCGCGGCGTGTTCGAGATTGGCGCGGCGATAGGTCAGGTCGGCCAGGGCCAGAAACGCCGTCTGCACCGCGATACCGCCCAGCCCATTGCTCATCGCCAGTTCCGGCTGGCCCTGCCAGGCAGAGGAGACCGACACGACGATACCGGGCAGCGACGTCGTCGCGCCCAGCAGGATCGCGCCGGCAATCGCTTCGCCAAGGCCGGTGCGGTCGGCCAGGCGGTCGGCTACGCCCGCCAGATAGGTGCCGGCGGTGCCGATGATCAATGCACAGGCGATGAAGATCCCTATCGCCAGCGGTAAAGACAGGGTGAGGAAGTCGAGGGGCACGGCTATTCCTTTAGCGGGGCACGGTATGAAAAGGCAACTGACGACCAACAGCAGCCGCCCCATCCAACGCTAGTCGTTCACGCCTCAACCGGCTAGCGATGGCTCAGCTATGACGAATACGTCCTTGCGCTTTATGGGTACCTCCTCATGCCGATCTACTGCTGTCGCGCAGTTTTTTGTGAGATTCACCCGAGCGTTTCATTCTTCGATTCGGCTATCCTCGTTTAACGACGACTTTCTCGCTGTCATAGGCGAAGAATGTTATTTGCTATTTGCCATGGTCATAGAGGATTCCATGAACATCGTCATCGCCCCCGATAGCTTCAAGGATGCGCTCTCCGCCCGCGACGCCGCCGCCGCCATTGCCGCCGGCCTGAAGCGGGAGCTGCCCGATGCCACCTTGCATGAGTGCCCGATGGGCGATGGCGGTGAAGGCACGCTGGATGCGCTGCTGGCGGCCACCGGTGCCGAGCGGCGCACGGCGAACGTGCAGGACGCGCTGGGGCGCGAGGCCACCGCAGCCTGGGGCTGGCACCAGGCCACTCTCACCGCGTTCGTCGAACTGGCCGAAGCCAGCGGCCTGCAGCAGCTCGAACGCGAGGAGCGCACCGCGCTCCACAGCACCACCTTCGGCGTCGGCCAGTTGATCGAGGCGGCGCTGGATGCCGGTGCCCGCTCGCTGGTACTGACGTTGGGCGGCAGTGCCACCAACGATGCCGGCGCCGGCATGCTGGCGGCCCTTGGTGCCCGCCTGCTCGACAGCGAAGACCGGCCCCTCCCGCCGGGCGGCGCCGCGCTGGCCGACCTGGCGACGCTCGACCTCGACGGGCTCGATTCTCGCCTGGCCTCGCTGGAGGTGAGGACCGCCGTCGACGTCGACAATCCGCTGCTCGGCCCACGGGGCGCCAGTGCCATCTTCGGCCCGCAGAAAGGCGCTACCAGCGCCGACGTCGAACGGCTCGACAGCGCGCTTTCCCACTTCGCCGATCATGCGGCGCACGCCCTGGGGGAGGATTTCCGCGAACTGCCCGGTGCCGGTGCCGCCGGCGGCATGGGCTTCGCCGCGCGCGCCTTCCTCGGCGCCACGCTGCGTCCCGGCATCGAGCTGGTCATGGAGCAGGTGAAATTCGATACGCTGCTCGCCGATGCCGACTGGGTGATCACCGGCGAAGGCCAGCTAGACGGCCAGAGCCTATCGGGCAAGACACCGATCGGCATCGCTCGCCGTGCCGAACGCTTCGGCGTTCCCACCGTCGCGCTGGTCGGGCGCCTGGGAGACCAGTGGCAGGCCGCCTTCGATCACGGCATTACGGCGGCGTTCGCCCTGGCGGACGGCCCGATCACTTTGGACGAGGCGCTATCACGCTGCGGCGAACTGCTGAGCGACCGCGCGCGGACACTGGCCCGGCTCTGGCAGGTCGCTCCTCGCTAGGGGTGCGACATTTCGCTCGCCCCAAACCCTTGCTTTCCTCTCGTGCTGCCCTGATATCTTCAAGACAGCGCAGCACGTCACAACATGATAGAACGACACTATCCGTCCTATACCGACGCTTGAGTGGGCCTCGATGCAGCGCCCGGCTAGACTGACTATCAGCACCTTCAAGGAGAGATCTCATGTCCGATACCAATGCCATTGGTCTACACGCTTCCAGTGCGTCCCAGCTTGCGGAAAAGCTTAACGCCCTGCTGGCCAACTATCAGGTGTTCTACATGAACACTCGCGGCTATCACTGGAACGTCAAGGGTGAGCAGTTCTTCGAGCTCCATGCCAAATTCGAAGAGATCTACACCGACCTGCTGACCAAGGTCGACGAAGTGGCCGAGCGCATCCTGACGCTGGGTTACCAGCCGCTGCACGCCTACAGCGACTACGCCAAGATTTCCCAGATTCAGGAAGACAAGCAGGTTTCCGACGGCAAGCAGTGCGTTCAGGGCCTGGTGAAAGGCTTTCAGGTTCTGATCGAGCTCCAGCGCGAGCTGCTCTCCCAGGCCAGCGATGCCGACGATGAAGGCACCGCCTCTCTGGCCAGCGATTACATTCGCGAGCAGGAAAAGACCGTGTGGATGCTCAACGCCTATCTGGGCTGAGTATTCAGCGTAACCTATTGGAAAACAGGGCGAATCCTGCCGACAGAAAAGCCGCCTGCGGGCGGCTTTTCTGTCTCTGCCCCTGAGGCCTCTCGACATTTAAGTAAACTTTAGTACACCATTGTAACGCTGTCTTAAACCCACCAGCGCCTGGGCCTTTATTGTCTGCCCGCAGGCTCGCGCGTGATTTTGCACGTCTTGGAGTCATCCAGCATGTCGGTCGATTTTGATTACCCCTCCGTCACCCTCGACACACAGAGCCAACAACTGGATGCGCTGTGGAAAGCCATTAACCGCTCCCAGGCCATCATCGAGTTCGATCTGCAGGGAAGGGTCGTCAGCGCCAACGCCAACTTCCTCGATCTGATGGGTTACACGCTCGACGAGATCGTCGGACAGCACCACCGCCTCTTCTGCGACCCCGCCGAGATATCCACGCCGGAGTACCGCACGTTCTGGCAGCAGCTCGCCCAGGGAGAGCTGATGGCAGGCGAATACCGTCGCCTTACCCAGAGCGGCAAGGAGGTCTGGCTCCAGGCCACCTACAATCCGGTTAACGATGCAGACGGCAAGCCGTACCGGGTCATCAAGATGGCGACGGACATCTCCGCGGAGAAGCATCTGGCGGCCGAGTACGAAGGCAAGGTCAACGCCATGGATCGCGCCCTGGCAGTGATCGAGTTCGATCTCAAGGGCAATATCCTGTCCGCCAATCGCAACTTCCTCGATACCATGGGCTACCAGGCCGACGACATCATCGGCCATCATCACCGCATGTTCTGCGAACCAGATTATGTCACCAGTCGCGAATACCGCGACTTCTGGCAGTCACTGGGGCGCGGCGAATTCTTCAGCGGGCGTTTCATGCGGTTCGGCAACCATGGCCGCCGCGTCTGGATCCAGGCTACCTACAATCCGATCTTCAATGCCGATGGCGCCCCTTACAAGGTGGTCAAGTTCGCCACCGACATTACCGATCAGGTCGAGCTGGAAGAGCATATCCAGACATTGACCGAGGCAATGAGCGTTTCGCTGCAACAGCTCAACGCCTCCATCGCCTCGATCGCCGAGAACACGCAGCTGACGCGAGAACTGGCGCGCGCCACACAGCAGGAAGCCGAACACGGCACCCGCTCGCTGGACGACTCCCGTACCGCGATGACCGCTATCCAGAAATCCTCGGAAGATATCAACGACATCGTCCAGGTCATTGGCGAAATCGCCTCGCAGACCAACCTGCTGGCCTTCAATGCAGCGATCGAAGCGGTCCGGGCCGGCGAACACGGCCTCGGATTCTCCGTGGTGGCCGACGAAGTGCGCAAGCTCGCCGAGAAATCCGCCGATGCCACTCGCCAGATCAACCGCCTGCTGGGTGAATCTCTCAAGCGTATCGAGAGTGGCAATACCGTCTCCCAGCGCGCCGCCGACTCCTTCGGACGCATCGTCGACGGTGTCGGGCAAACCACCGCCTCCGTCGAGAAGATCGCCAGCTCGGCAGGCGAACAGCTGGAAACCGCCAAGCATGTCGACGACCTGATCCGTGATCTGGCCCAAGCCACCCAGCGCGGGTCGGGTAACGACAAGACGTCATGACCCAACGCGTACTGGGAATACTGCGCCTCAACGACAGTGACATCGCGCTGGATGCCACGCATCTGATCGAGGTGGTACGTCTCGAGACGCCCCTTTCTCCCCGCCCGCTGGCGCCACGCTGGTCGCTGGGTACGTCGCTGTGGCGGGGCTCGCCGGTGCCGGCGATCGACCTGGGCAGGCTGCTCGAACTGGACCCGAGCACGGGCCGGCGGGATGCCGGCGAGCTCATGGCGATCATCGAATATCGCGGCGGCCGCTTCGGGATGCGGGTTTCGCACATCAAGGACTTGGTCAGCGTCGATCCCGGGCAGCTCCATACGCTGAAGAACGCGGAGGGCGATGCCGACGCCCTGACGCCACAGCTGCTCGAGCATCCCGACTTCGACAGCGCGATCTACGTGCTCGACCTCGAGGCGCTGTTCGCCCTCGAGGGCATGGTCTCGGTACACGTCGAAGCCGACCGGCAGAGGACGAATGCCGCCACCGTGAAGGAGAACACCCACAGCGACCGGCGCTGGCTCGTCGTCGATTGTGACGACACGCGACTGGCGCTGGATGTGGGCGCGGTACGGGAAGTCGCCACCTGCGGCCCCATCGACTCCCCCATGATCGATCTGCCGGCCTATCTCGGCAATGTCACCCTGCGTGGCGCCACCCTGCCGCTGTTCGATCCCCGAGCGCTGATCGGCCAGCCGGCCCGCCAGACACCACCATCTCATCTCGCCGTTCTCGATAGCGATCACGGTCGTGTCGCCCTCGCCGTCGATCGCGTCGCGACGCTGACGGGCAGCGACCAGCCGGCGCCTCTACCGGTCTCCCCGAGTGCGGGCTACGCCCCCGCCGTCAGCGCACTGGTGCCCGCCGCGGACGAGGGCAAGGACGCCCTGGCGATCGATCACCACGAGCTGTTCGGCAACCTCAACGTCAACGCGCTGGCGCGTCTCCATACCCGGCTCGATACGGAGGCCAGGCAAGCGCGGGAACAGCGCGAGTGGCAGCGATTCGCCTTCGTCCATTTCCGCTGCGGCGGCGATTACGTCACGACGCTCGACCAGCTCGAAGCCGTCGACTCGGCACCGACGGACTATCAGAAGAGTTCGCATCCGGCCGGCCCCTTTCTCGGCGCCTGGCGTCGACAGGATCGCAGCGTCTCGCTGGTGGATCTGCGCGCGCTGCTGGGAATCGACTCCTCCCATCCCGCGAATCACGTCCTGGTCGTCGAGACGGGTGACGGTCTCGTCGGGTTCCTCGTCGACTACCTCCGCAGAATCGAGTACGTCGAAGCGCCCAGGGAGAGCTTTACCATTCGCTGGCGCGGCGATGCCATCGACGGCGCGTCGCCCGAGCCCTCCCCCGTCAAGGCGGCCAAACGGCTGATCTCGGTCGGCGAAGGCGACAAGCGTCAGGTGATGGCGCTTTTATGTCTGCAGACCCTGGCCAAACGGCTCAGCGAGGCTGGCTCGACCGTCTGAGGCGAATGCTGAGACGAACGGAACGCCGCGGATGCGTTGCCGAATCCCATCGACATCCCGGTCAGCCTCTGGTGTCGTCCGATTCGCGGAAGTCGGGGGGATCGTCGCCATCGGGCTCAGCGCGCCGATCCTCATCGCTGACCTTGGACGTTCCGATGCTGCCGGGCGACCCGACGGCCCTGGATTCGGCAGGCTCGTCCTCCTCGGCATCGCGGGTCAGGTGCGAAGGCAGGTCGCGTTTCATGCGCACGCCCAGCCGGTTGAGCGCCAGCGCCTGGCCGACCAGGCTCCCCTGCCCGGTCGAAAGCCGACCCATCGCCTGATCGTAACTGCCCTGGGCCCGCCCCAGATGCCGACCCACGTCCTCCAGACTCGAGACGAAACCCTGAAACTTGTCGAGCAGCTTGCCGGCGCGCTCGGCGATGTGCCTGGCGTTCTCGTTCTGCCGCTCCAGATTCCACAGGCTCGATACCGTGCGCAGGCTGGCCAGCAGCGTGGTCGGCGTGACCACTACGATGTCGCGTGAAAAGGCGTCCTGGAACAGTGTCTCGTCATGCTGAAAGGCGACGGCGAAGGCCGGCTCCACCGGCATGAACAGGAACACGAAATCCGGCGAACGCAGCCCGGGAAGCCGGGGATAGTCGCGCCCGGACAGCGCATCGATATGGCTTCGCACCGCCTGCACATGGGCGCGCAGGGCCTGGGCGCGCTCGGCATCGTCCTCGGCGTTGACGTAGCGCACGTAGGCGTTGAGCGAGACCTTGGCGTCGACGATCAGGTGCTTGTCGTCCGGCAGGTAGATGACCGCATCCGGGCGCTGGCGCCCCTGATCGCCATCGAGGGAAACTTCACGGCGGTATTCGATATCCCGCCGCAGGCCGGAGCGCTCCAGCACCGACTCGAGCATCATCTCGCCCCAGTTGCCCTGCATCTTCTTGTCGCCCTTGAGCGCGCGGGTGAGATTGGCGGCCTCTTCGGTGATCTGGCGGTTGAGCGTGGCCAGCTGGTCGATCTGCACCTTGAGCGTGGTCCGCTCGCGCACTTCCTGGCCATGGATCTCCTCGAGACGCTGGCGGAAGCCGCTGACCTGCTCGCGAAACGGCTTCAGCAACGCTTCGAGACTGTCCCGGCTCTGGGCGCTATAGGCGCGCTGGCGCTCGTCGAAAATGCGCCCGGCGAGCGATTCGAACTCGTGCCCGAGGCGGGTCTTAGCCTGCTCCAGCAACTGGAGCTGTTCCGCGTGCTGGTTCTGCTGCTGCTCGTGCCGGGTTTCCAGTCGCCCATACTGCTCTCGCAGCGTCGCCAGACGTTCGTTGAGCGCCTCGAGCTGATGTTCGCGAGCGGCCAACTGCTGCTGCAGCTGGGCCTGGCGCTCGCGCAGATCGTCCTGCTGCCCGTCGCTCTGGGCCAGCTCCTGCTCCAGCCGCAGGCACTGGGTCTCGCTGGCCTGCAATCGGGATCGAAGCATGTCCCGCTCGCGTGCGTAGCGCCGCTGCTGCCACACCAGGCCGACGCCAAGCCCTAACGTCACGAACCCGAGCAGCAAGACAAGCCCACCACCCGACAGCCACTCACCCGCTACACTCATCGCTCTGCCTTCCTCTGACCTCGACGCCATCGCGGCGCCACCATCCGTGAGTCGTTGCCTCAGCGCAAGCGATGACATCGAAAGCACCCGGTTTTCCTTGAACTCTGCCCAGACTATCCCAAACTTCAAGGGTCTGTTGCCGTTTCATGCACGGCCGCGCCGGAGCCAGTTTTTGTGCGGGGCAAGGCGTGAGGAGCGTGATTTGGTTGTTCCAAATGAACGACGAATAACGCAGCACCGTGCAAAAACTGGCCCGGCCCTTCGGGTTGCGCGGCAAATGGCGCCATGCGGCGTTGCGGGATTGGAAAAGGGAACCACCCTTCTCTGCATCCCGCGCCTGGCTTGGCACCATTTGGCGCAGCAACGCGGATCGCGCTGAAACGGCAACAGACCCTAAGGACAAGCCGAGACATGGACCGGGACGGCCCATGGGCTTGTCATCTATCGAAACATCAAGCCGATTTATCAAGACCAGGAGGTCGCGATGGCTCAGCAACTCAATGGTAAACGTGTCGCAATTCTCGCCGCCGACGGTTTCGAGGAAGCCGAACTCTCCTCTCCGCGTGCCGCACTACAAGGCCAGGGCGTCGAGACACATGTCATCACCCCGGACGGCAAGGGCATCCGTGCCTGGGCCGAAACGGACTGGGGCGAAACCTACGAAGCGGACAAGAGTCTGGCGGACGCCAACCCCGCCGACTACCATGCGCTGGTCCTGCCAGGCGGCGTGTTCAACCCGGATGAACTGCGCACGAACGAAAAAGCGCTTGGCTTCGTCAGGAGCTTCTTCGAAGCCGGCAAGCCGGTTGCCGCGATCTGTCATGCGCCGTGGATTCTGATCAATGCAGGCGTCGTCGATGGCCGCAAACTGACGTCCGTGCCGTCCATTGCGCAGGATCTCAAGAATGCCGGCGCCAACTGGGTCGACGAATCAGTGGTGGTCGACAGCGGCTTTGTCACCAGCCGCACGCCGAAGGATCTCGACGACTTCAACGGCAAGCTGATCGAAGAGCTGGCCGAAGGGCGTCACAGCGAGCAGCATGCCTGATCGCCCTTCGCGACGCCAAACGAGCGCCCACCGATCGGTGGGCGCTTTTTTTTGGCTGTCGTCATGCCGGCCGAAGCGCGACCAGACTTTGCAGGATAGCGCGCGAGTTCCCATACTCACCGTTAATCAAACCTAGGATCCTCCGTCATCGTGCCTCAATTTCGCGATACTTCCGCCGATACCGCCACCTCGGGCTCCCTGCCTCGGCTCTTCGTGACGAAACTGGTTCATTTCGCCAAGAAACTGGTTCGTCTCTTCATCCGCCCGATGCGCGGCGACAAGGGCCAAGGCGGGGTCGTCGTGCATCCGTATCGCGGTTACGGCTCCCACTCGGAAGCCTTCATCATGGGCCGCGTCTTTCGCCAGCCCGGACGACTGAGAAGCTGGGAAAAAGGCGGCATTGCCCGCGATCTGGTCGATGTCGCGCGTCGCCTGGTAAGGCACGGCGTCCGCGACGCCCGCGTCGACATCCGGATTGGCGCGACCCAGGCCACCGTCACCACCGACCGCGACGGCTATTTCCATGCCCATATCGACATTACCCACACGCTTCCTGCCGAGGCGATCTGGCACTCGGTCAAGTTGCAGGTGCTCTCCGAGGACGACGCCATCAGCACCGAGACCGAAATCTACATTCCGCCGGCGAGCACCGACCTGATCGTGATCAGCGATATCGACGACACGGTGATGTACACCGGCGTCGCCAACAAGCTGAAGATGCTGTATCGCCTGTTCATGGAGAAAGCGGATCGACGCACGGCCTTTCCCGGTGTCGCCGCGCTGTATCGGGCGCTCTACGGTGGCGCCGAGGGCAATCGTCACCGCCCCATGCTCTATGTGTCACGCGGTCCGTGGAGCATCTACGAAGTTCTCGAGATGTTCTTCAACATGAACCGTATTCCGGTAGGGCCGATCCTGTTCCTGCGCGAATGGGGCATGACGTTGAAGCGCCCGTGGCCACGCAAGGCCGAGGACCACAAGTCCGACGTGATCCGCAACATGCTGTCGCTCTACGATACGTTGCCGTTCATCCTCATCGGCGACAGCGGCCAGCGGGACCCGGAGGTCTACACCGAGATCGTCAAGGAACACCCGGAACGCGTGCGCGCCATCTATATCCGCAAGGTGGACAACGATCCGGCGCGCGACGCGGCCATCGAGGCGCTGGCCAACGAGGTCCGCCACGCCGGCTGCGAACTGATTCTCGCCCATGACAGCGTGAGCATGGCGGAGCACGCTCTGTCGAAGGGGTACATTTCGGAGGAAGGCTGCGAGGCGGTACGCAAGGATACGCACCAGCACCAACAGTAGTCTCGGTCGGCGGCGTCTGCCGCCCGCCTTCCCTTGTCAACCCTAGTTCAACTGCCCTTTCCAGCTGCCCCTGCCTTGCGCGCCTTCTCTTCCACCACGCTTTTCCCGTCATCCTTTGCCTTCGTTCTTGCCATCGGTTATCGCCGGGCAAAGGCATCGAATCTCCAGAGCCTGATTCGCGGCAGCGATTGATGCAGGTTAACGGCAGCCGAATCCCTGCTTGCCATCCTCGGAGGCGGCTTCTAGTTGTAAGAGGAGTTTCACACCAACGGCAGGTGCTCCGGTTGGCTGTCGATCATGGATGTCGACATCCCGGAGTATCTGCCGTCGATTCAAATCAGGAGATACGGATGTCCAACAATCCTCACACGTCCTCCAACCGTGGCGGCCCCAACGATACGGACGTCAAGACCACCGAGCAGAGCAAGTCGGAGAATCTGGAAAAGTACCGCAGCGATGCCGAGGGGCATGACCTGCGCACCAATCACGGCACCCGGATCGCCGACAATCACAACTCGCTGAAGGCGGGCGAGCGTGGCCCGACCCTGATGGAAGATTTCGTCTTCCGCGAGAAGCTCAACCATTTCGACAACGAGCGCATTCCCGAGCGTATCGTCCACGCCCGCGGCGCGGCAGCGCACGGCTATTTCCAGCCTTACGCGGAAGCCGCCCGGTACTCCAAGGCCGGACTGTTCCAGGATCCCGACAAGAAAACGCCGGTATTCGTGCGCTTTTCCACCGTCCAGGGGGCCCGCGGCTCCAACGATACCGTTCGTGACGTGCGCGGCTTCGCCACCAAGTTCTACACCGACGAGGGCAACTGGGACCTGGTCGGCAATGACATGCCGGTCTTCTTCATCCAGGACGCGATCAAGTTCCCCGACTTCGTGCACGCGGTGAAGCCCGAGCCGCACAACGAGATCCCCCAGGGGCAGTCGGCCCACGATACCTTCTGGGATTTCGTCTCGCTGATGCCGGAAAGCGCACATATGGTGCTGTGGACCATGTCCGACCGCGCCTTCCCGCGTCATTACCGCAACATGGAAGGCTTCGGCGTGCACACCTTCCGCTTGGTCGACAAGCAGGGCAAGTCACGCTTCGTCAAGTTCCACTGGAAGCCGCTGGCCGGCACCTGTTCGCTGATCTGGGACGAAGCGCAGAAGCTGTGGGGCCGGGATCCGGACTTCAATCGTCGCAACATGTGGGACGATATCGAGAACGGCGATTTTCTGGAATTCGAGTTCGGGATTCAGGTCGTGGAGGAAGAGGACGAGCACAAGTTCGACTTCGATATTCTCGACCCGACCAAGCTCATTCCCGAGGAGCAGGTGCCGGTCACCCCCATCGGCAAGATGGTGCTCAACCGCAACCCCGACAACTATTTCGCCGAGACCGAACAGGTGGCCTTCAACCCGGCCCATATCGTGCCGGGGATCGACTTCACCAACGACCCGCTATTGCAGGGCCGGCTGTTCTCCTATCTCGATACCCAGATGCTGCGCCTGGGCGGACCCAACTTCCACGAGATTCCGATCAACCAGCCGGTATGCCCGTTCCACAACAACCAGCGCGACTCCATGCACCGCCAGACGATCAACAAGGGTCAGGCCTCCTACGAGCCCAATTCGATCGACGGGGGCTGGCCCAAAGAGACCCCGCCCGCAGCGGAAAACGGCGGTTTCGAGACGGTCAACGAGCGAATCGACGCCAACAAGATTCGTGCGCGCAGCGCATCGTTCGGCGACCACTACTCCCAGGCGACGCTGTTCTGGAACAGCCAGACCGAGGTCGAGAAGGAACACATCATTGCCGCCTACACCTTCGAGCTCTCCAAGGTGCAGCGCCCATGGATCCGCGAGCGGGTGATCAAGGAGATTCTGCCCAACATCGATCTGGAGCTGGCACGCCGGGTCGGCGAGAACCACGGCATCGAGGCGCCTTCCAGCAAGCCGGCGCCGGCCGATGAACTGGGCCGGAGTTCGCAGCAGGAATCCCCGGCGCTGAGCCTGATGACGCGTCTGCCGGGCAATATCCAGTATCGCAAGGTAGCGATTCTGGTCGCCGACGGTGTCGACAGCAATCAGGTGGAGGCGATCAAGAGCAAGCTCGAGGCCGAAGGCGCCGAAGGCATGGTGATCGCCCCCAGCATGGCGCCGGTGAAGGCCGCGAACGGCCAGACGGTCACACCCGATGCCATGCTCAACGGCCAGCCCTCGGTGACCCTGGATTCGGTCATCGTCGCCGGCGGGGCGGAAAGCGTCCGGACGCTGTCACAATCCGGACTGGGACGCTACTACGTCCAGGAAGCCTACAAGCACCTCAAGGCGATCTCCGCCATCGCGGAAGGCAAGGAGCTTTTGGCCGCGGCCAACGTGCCCACCCAGGAAGACGGCATCTTCCTCGGCGCCAGCGTGGACGACGTGTTCCCCCCCTTCACTCAGGCCATGGGGCAGCACCGCGTCTGGTCACGCGATGCCAGGGCCAACGACATGCCGGCTTAGCGCTCTTCAGGGTCTAGTACGTCATGGCACAGTACGTCATGGCCTGTACGTCATGGACTAGCACGTCTTATCCGGTAGGGTCGTCTCAGGCGGCCTTGCCGGTAGCGATGTCGGCTACCAGCGCCTTGAGTACGCGCCAGAACTCCTCGACGGACGCCAGTTCGGTGCGCTCGGTAGGCGAATGCGCGCCGCGAATCACTGGGCCGAAGGAGATCATCTCCAGCTGCGGATACTTGCCGCCGATGATGCCGCACTCCAGCCCGGCGTGGATCACCTTGACCGCCGGATCCTCGCCCAGCTCTTCCCGGTGCAGACGACGGAAGCGGGTCAGCAGCGTGCTGTCCGCGCTCGGCGTCCAGCCCGGATAGACGTTCTCGACCCGTGTCTGGGCGCCGATCAGGCCGAACAGCGCCGTGAACCGGTCGGCCAGATTGCGTGTCGCGCTATCCCGCAGCGAGCGCACCAGCGCACACAGGTGGAAACGCCCTTTCTCCAGCGACACCACACCAAGATTGTTGGAAGTCTCGACGACGCCCGGCACCTCGACGCTCATGCGTTCGACGCCATAGGGCGCGGCATGCAGGGCGGAAACCAGCAGCTGGGTCGCGGTATCGGTGAGCGCTTCCACATCGTCGTCGCAGGAGACCGCCGCCGGCGACAGGGAGAGCGTCACGTTGTCGTCGACACCCGCCAGCTCCTCGCGGTAGAGCGCCTGCAAGCTGGCGAGCGCTTCCTCCACCGCCGGCAGGTGATGCTCATCGACCACGATGGTGGCAAAGGCTTCGCGTGGCAGGGCGTTACGCAGCGTGCCACCGTGGTAGTCCACCAGGCGAATCTCGAACTCGCCCAACCCTCGCAGCGCGCGAACCAACAGCTGGTTGGCGTTGCCGAGTTCCTTGTGAATGTCGGCCCCGGAGTGCCCGCCGACCAGGCCGGTGAGAGAAACCCGGCGCATCACCTCCCCTTCGTCGCAGCCGCGCATCGGCAGATCGGCATCGACGACCACGTCGGCGCCGCCGGCACAGCCGATATAGACCTCGCCACGATCTTCGGAATCGAGATTGAGCAGATAGCGGCCTTCCAGCCAGTTCTCGTCCAGCGACAGCGCGCCCTGCAGCGAAGTCTCCTCCTCCAGCGTGAACAGCGCCTCGAGCGGGCCGTGATCGATATCGTCCGCTTCGAGAATCGCCAGTGCCGCCGCGACGCCGAGACCGTTGTCGGCACCAAGCGTGGTGCCACGGGCGTGCAGCCAGCCGTTCTCGACGTAGGTATCGAGCGGGTCGTTGAGGAAATCGTGAGGATGGGCGCTGTTGGCCTGCGTGACCATGTCGAGATGACCCTGCAGGATCACGCCGGGCACGGCCTCGCAGCCCGGGCTCGCTGCCTTGCGTATGCGCAGGTTGCCGTAGCTGTCGCGATCATGGGCCAGCCCCTTGTCGTCGGCCCAGCGCTCGAGAATGTCGACCAGTTTCGCTTCGTGACCAGAGGGACGCGGCGTATTGCAGAGCGTCCGGAAATGGCGCCACACGGGCTCGGGAGAGAGTTGCAGCAGATGATCGTTCATGGTCGATTCCAGCCTCGTCGTGCGGCGAGCAGGCCACCGCAACGGGTGTCGAAAGAGTGATGAATGAAATCCTGGCCGGCGGCGGACCGCGGCTCTTTTCGGGAAACGCTGAATAAATCGGCGAGCAGGATGAAGCGCAAGGCGCCCGGAGCGCAGGAACCGGAACCTATGAGGTATAGGTGAGGATTCCGAGCACCGCGCAACGCAGCGATTCGCCTGCGCAGACATTTCTGCAGCGTTTCCTTGAGGTGCCAACACCTTACTCGCCTGGCTGCAACTTGACCATATCCGGCACAAGGCCGGCGAGATCTCGGCGCTCGCCGTGCCAGGCCAGCAACGCCGCCGCCAGCCGGCGTGCCGTCACCAGCCGTTCGCGCCGGCCCTGCGACGAGAGCGCTTCATCCCGATACTGGAACAGCGCCGCCACCGCAGCGGCCACCCGGGGCGCCGCCGCGAGCTCGGTATCCTCCGGGCCGTCATCCGTCACGACGGCAGCGCTGTCGTCCATCAGCACGTCCGGCAGGCTCGCCAGCGGTCGTTGCCGCCACCAGGCCAGCCAGGCCAGACGCAGCCACGGGCGGATCGGCGCCAGCTCGCCACCGCCCGCAGCGAACCAGCCGAGCCGTTCGGTCAGATCGGCAGGCAAGGCCGGCGCCGCTCCCTCGTGCAGCCAGGCCGCCACGACAAGCGGTTCGATATCCCGCAGCTCGCTTGCCAGCAGATCCGGCAGGCAGCGGACGAAGTCGTCGTTCATGCGAGCCAGAGCCGAACTGGCGCCATCCGTCAATCCGCGTCCCATCATCTGCGCCGGCTCGCCGCTGGATACTTCCCGGGTGAGCCCCACGCGCAGCGAGACGAAGCCCTGCCGGCGCCAGAAGCGGATCAACGCCGGCTCCGCACCGAAGCTCACGCCCAGGCGATCCAGGCCGTGCGCTCGGGCCGTCGCCGCGACCTGCTCGATCAGGGCCGCTCCGACGCCTCGGCGCCGGGCCGCCGGGTGCACGGCTATGCGCATGATGCGCCACCAGCGGGCGAGCGCGGCCTCCTCGTAGCCGCCGTGGGTCGCCAGCGACTGCGCCAGCAGATGGCCCCGCGGGCGTCGTTGCCCCCGGTAGATGGCGTTGGCCAGCGTCGCGTCGAAGCCGCCCTCCTGCTGGACCACGCAGATGCCCACCGCATGCTGTTTCCCCGCGTCATCGCCGACGAACGCGGCCAGCAGGTGAATGTCGGGGCCATCCAGCAACTGGCGCAGATCGCTGGGCGAGGTGCGGTAGTGCGCCTGTACCAGCAATCCGAAGAGAGGGCCGAGTCGCGCCTCGTCCCGGGCGAGCGCCGCCCGGTCCAGCCAGGCGTAGGTGATCGGTGCCTTCGGTAGCGCGCTGGAGACGGCCTCGGCTTCGGCGGCCTCGGCATCCAGACACAGCAGTTCCCGGGTCAACGCTTCCAGCGGATCGCCGGCACCCCAGCGGATCGGCGTCTGCAGCGTGAGCCGCTTCCACTCCGGCGTCAGTCGATCCAGCGCGTCGCGTAGGCGCACCTCGAAACCGCGCCCGGTGCCTTCATAGCCATGCACGGTAGTGGCGAAGGCGATGCGGGGAAAGTGCTGCAGCCATGACGTCAGCCGAGCCGCGGGAATCGACGCCGCCTCGTCGATGAACAGCGTCGGCGGGGAGCGGGCATCGATATCGGCAGAGGCCAGTTCGGGAACCACCTGCTCCGGCGCCAGCCACTCGACGCGGCAGACATGGCCGTTCAGGTCGACCTCGAAGCGACCGGCCTCGCGACGGCCCTCGGGCAGCAACTGCTCGAGGCGTTCGAACACCGCCTCGACCGCGACGAGACTCGACGCCGTGATCCAGAGCCGCCGTTCGCCCTGCCTCAGCCGCCGTGCCGCGGCGATGCCCAGCGCTGCGCTCTTGCCACGCCCGCGATCGGCGATCAGCACCACCGGGCGCCGACGCCGCATTCGCGTCAGTCGCGATACCGCGGTGGCCTGATCGGCGGTCAGGCAGTCTTCGTCCGCCACGGGGTGTCCGGTCGCGTGATGCTCGGGCGCGTGGTACTCGGACGTGTGATGCCCAGGCGTAAAGAGATCAGCCAGGGCCGGCGCGCTCGGTAGCGAATCGTCCGCAGGCCATGTGGCCACGTCCGAACGTCGCTGCAACATCCCGGCAAGGCGCTGCAGGTAGTTCGTCGTCAGTGTTTCAACGCCGTGGGGCCAATGCGCGAGACGCCCATAGTCCGTATCCGGGCGCCACTCTCCGCTGTCCGGCAGCTGCCAATGCGCCGGCGTCAGCAGCACCAGCCAGCCCCCGGCCTGGACGGTGCCGCTGATGGCGCCGAAAGCGTCGGGATCGAACCCGGCCAGCGCGGATACCGCATCGAACACCACCAGATCGTGCTCGCTGCCCAGCAGGCTGCGAGCGCGGGTCGCACTCAGCCGCACCGAGACGTGCGGCCCGGTCGAGATATCGGACAGACTCGAGAATTCGGGGCCGATCCACAGGGGCGAGCGCCAGCGCCCCGCCGCCATCAAGGAGAGCGCCTTACGGCGCGCACGCGAAGCGTCGTCGGCGATCCACAGCACGCCTCGCCAACGCCGTCGCTGCAGGTCATCGTCTTGATCGACCAGCCAGTCGGTGAGCGCGGAGCCCTCATTCGGCGCGGACATTGGCGAGGCCTAGCCGAAGGCACCGCCGAGATCGGGTTTCATCGTCGGGCAGTAGCGCGCGACGACCACGGCCAGCAGGATGCCGCCCAGCGTCAACGCCACCGGCAACCAGTTGAACACGACGCCGGAAGAGACGTAGAGATAGAGGAAGAACACCGCCATCACGCCGCCGCCCATCACGCGTCCGGCCTTGATGCCGGCCAGATAGACACTCAGCAGCACGCCGGCGAAAGGGATCAGCACACTGAACAGGTTGATCACGAACTCGCGGCCACTGGCGGCCACGCCGGGCAGGATCAGCCGCGCCACCAGCTCCCACGCCACGAGATAGACCAAGACCGGCGCGGCAAAGCTGCCGATCAGGCGCAGAACGGTGCGGACGGGCTCGTCGGCGCCGGGTTTGTGGGGCTGGGGGGTATTCATGGCGGCAACATCCTGAACGATCGAACGAAAACTGAGGCAGGTCAGATTATAGAAAGAAGCTTCGAGCTTCGAGCTTCGAGCTTCGAGCTTCGAGCTTCGAGCTTCGAGCTTCGAGCTTCGAGCTTCGAGCTTCGAGCTTCGAGCTTCGAGCTTCGAGCTTCGAGCTTCGAGCTTCGAGCTTCGAGCTTCGAGCTTCGAGCTTCGAGCTTCGAGCTTCGAGCTTCGAGCTTCGAGCTTCGAGCTTCGAGCTTCGAGCTTCGAGCTTCGAGCTTCGAGCTTCGAGCTTCGAGCTTCGAGCTTCGAGCTTCGAGCTTCGAGCTTCGAGCTTCGAGCTTCGAGCTTCGAGCTTCGAGCTTCGAGCTTCGAGCTTCGAGCTTCGAGCTTCGAGCTTCGAGCTTCGAGCTTCGAGCTTCGAGCTTCGAGCTTCGAGCTTCGAGCTTCGAGCTTCGAGCTTCGAGCTTCGAGCTTCGAGCTTCGAGCTTCGAGCTTCGAGCTTCGAGCTTCGAGCTTCGAGCTTCGAGCTTCGAGCTTCGAGCTTCGAGCTTCGAGCTTCGAGCTTCGAGCTTCGAGCTTCGAGCTTCGAGCTTCGAGCTTCGTCGCAATGATACGCCGACGATCCCGGCCCGCAGTCAATGCTCGATCTTCTTGAGCAGAAACACCAGCGGCACGCAGAGCAGGTAGATACAGCCCAGCCACAGGAAGATGTCGTTGTAGGCCAGCACCTGAGCCTGGACGCCAAAGCGCTGCCCGAGCAGGGCCACGGCGCTGTGATAAGGGTCGGCGACGTGGCCGATCAGCATCGACTGATAGTTGTCGATCTGCTGCTGGACCGCGATCCGCCCTTCGTTGAGCGCCGGGATCAGCTGGTTCCAGTGGTAGTCCACCCGCCAGTCGCGGACGGTGTCGAGCATCGCCAGGCCGACCGCGCCGCCGAGGTTACGCATCACGCTGAAGAGCCCGGCGGCATTGCCCAGCTCCTGCGGTGGCAGCGTGCCCAGGGCGATCCGTGACGCTGGAATGATGCACAGAATCATGCCCATGCCACGCACGATCTGCGGCCAGAAGAACTGCCAGAAGCCGGATTCGCTGGTCAGGTTGTTGTTCATCACCGTCCCGATGCCGATCAGCGTCAGACCGAAGAACAGCAGCACGCGCAGGTCGACCGAGTTGGTCAGCCGCCCCACGATCGGCGCGGTGAAGAACATCGCCACCCCGGTGACGAACATCACCTCGCCGATCTGCAGGCTCGAATAGCCGCGCACGCCACCGAGGAACAGCGGCATCAGATAGACCAGGCCGTACATCGCGATCCCGACCACGAACACGAGGCCGGTGCCGATCGAGAAGTTGAGATTGCGGAAGGCATGGAGATCCACGATCGGCGAGTGGTAGGTAAACACGCGCCAGAAGAAGCCGACGCAGGAGGCCGCGCAGAGCAGCGTCATCCACACGATCAGCTCGCTCGAGAACCAGTCGTCGCCCGGCCCTTCCTCCAGCACGAACTCGAGGCTGCCGAGAAACAGCGCGATCAGGATCAGGCCGCGGAAATCGAGCCGCTTGGCGACACTCGCATCGCCCTCGTCGATATCCAGGAAACGCCACGCGGCCAGCGTCACGCAGATACCGGGAATGACGTTGGCCAGGAACAGCCAGTGCCAGCTGAAGATCTCGGTGACGTAGCCGCCCACGGTGGGGCCGATCGAGGGCGCCATGGTCACCACCATGCCGATCACGCCCTGGACCGCCCCCATCGCCCGGCGCGGAAACAGCGTGAAGCTGATCGCCTGGGTGATCGGAATCATCGCACCACCCATGAAGCCCTGGATGGCGCGCAGCACGATCAGCTGCTCGATGCTGTTGGCCAGCGCGCAGCCGAGACTGGCCAGGGTGAACCCGGCGCAGGAGATGACGAAGGCGACGCGGGTGGAGAGCCAGCGCATCAGCACGCCGGATAGCGGGATCATGATGATCTCCGCAACCAGATAGGAGGTCTGGATCCAGGAGATCTCGTCGCTCGAGGCCGAGACGCCGGCCTGGATCTCGTTCAGCGAACTGGCGACGATCTGGATATCCAGGATCGCCATGAACATGCCGAACACCGCCGCTATGAACCCGAAGCGGTAGTGCCACGAGGGCATCTCCTGCGGGCCGGCCCCTGAGGGTGCTGCGACTTCACTCATGGCCGACACTCATGACCAATACGCACGGCGCGGATTCACGACTTATCGTCGACGGCAAGATCCGAACCGTCGTCGAGATGCGGGCCGGGGTCGAAATAGATCGCCTGGCCATCGACTTCGCGGGTATCCACGGAGGGCACCACCGAAAGGCCGGACTGCAGCCGCCACAGCTGTTCCTCGGGGCCGGTGACGCGAATCTTGACCGGCACGCGCTGGACGATCTTGTTGAAGTTGCCGGTGGCGTTGTCCTGTGGGAGCAGGCTGAACTGGGTGCCGGTGGCTGGCGCGACGCTGTCCACCTTGCCCTTGAACTCGATGTCGGGATAGGCGTCCACTTCCAGCGATACCGGCTGGCCGACCCGCATTCGCTCGATCTGGGTCTCCTTGTAATTGGCGACCACGTAGGCTGTCTGGACGGGCACCAGCTGCATCAGGGTGAGTGAGGGCTGGGCCAGATCACCGGGCTCGACGGTGAGATTGCCGACCACGCCGTCGCGTCTGGCGACGATACGGGTCTTCTCCAGTTGGCTCTGGGCGTAGTCGATATCGGCCTGAGCCGCATCGCGGTTGGCCTTGGCGCTATCGATCGAGGCCTGGTCCGCCGACAGCCGGCGTTTCGCAGACTCGACGCTCGCCTGGCGCGCCGCCAGCGTCGCCTGGGCGACACGCAGCGTGGCCTGATCGTCCTGCAGTTACTGGCGCGAAGCGTAATTGTTCGCCGCCAGCGACTGCGAGCGCTCGAGATGCTGGCGGGCCTGGGCGACATCGGACTGCGCCGCCGTCACCTGCGCCTGGGCCTCGTCGATGCTGGCCCGGTCGAGTTCCACCTGACGCTCCGCCTGGGTCACGTTGGCGGTACTGACGGCCAATTGCGCCCTGGATTGCGCCAGCTGGCTACGGGTATCACGGTCGTCGAGCTGCACCAGCAGGTCGCCCTGTTTGACGCGCTGGTTATCCTCCACCGCCACCTCGGTCACCCGCGCACTGATTTCGGCACGCACGGCGACGCTGTCGGTATAGACGTAGGCGTTGTCCGTCTCGATGAAATAGCGGCCGGTCTGCCACCATTGCCACGCGAAGACCAGCGCCACCGCCAGCACGACCAGTACCACCACTGCCGAATAGAGTTTCTTCTTGATCTTCATGCCGAGCCTGTTTTCATGCCGGAGACACACGCCAACTCAATGTGTAGTGTAGACTACACTATCTTTTTGAAAACGCCACCGGGCCACCGCAATCGGACCACGCCGGCACGAGGAAGCACCATGTCATCGCCAGCCCCCAAAGACTCCCCACCGACGACCGAGCGCGGCCGCCAGCGTCGGGATGCCCTGCTCGACGCAGCGCAACGGCTGTTTCTCGAGCATGGCTACGGTCAGGTCAGCGTCAACGACATCGTCGCCCAGGCTGGCGGTTCCCTGTCTACCCTCTATCGTCACTTCGGCAACAAGGAAGGGCTGTTTCAGGCGATGATCGAACGCCGTTCGCATCATATCTACGACACCCTGACCGCCGAAGGCGTCGACGAGCTCCCCGTCGAGGCCGCGCTGCAACGCCTGGGGATCGACCTGCTGATCAAGGTGATGGACGAGGAAACCCTGGGAATCTACCGCGAAGTCGTGGCGGAAAGCCCGCGCCAGCCGCCACTGGCCCGGCTGTTCTTCGACGGCGGTCCGGGCCGCGTACGCCAGGCGCTGGCGGACTACTTCGAGCGACGGATGCAAAGACAGCTCATGCCGGCCTGCGACAGCGTCGAGCTCGCCGGCATCTTCCTTGGCATGCTGCTGGGCGAATGGCACCTCATCCGCGTGCTGCAACTGGAATCGCCGCCCTCCCGGGCGGCGATGGAGAAGCGCGTCGAGCGCTGTGCGGACCTGTTTCTGCGCGGCGCGATGGCGGATCGAACGGAGTAGCCGCCGCACCACGCTCTACCAGGACATCATCAAACGCCGTCAGGACGCGATCAGATCGGCGATCTTGATCGGCATGTCACGGATGCGCTTGCCGGTAGCGTGATAGACGGCATTCGAGATCGCCGCCGCCATGCCGGTGATCCCGATCTCGCCGACCCCTCGAGCGCCGAATTCATTGAAATTGAAGTCGGGGTTATCCAGCAGCTCGACTTCAATGTCGGGAATGTCGGCATGGACCGGCACGATGTAATCGGCGTAGTTGTTGTTGTAGATGTTGCCCGCCGGGTCGTACTCGGTTTCCTCGAACATCCCCATCCCCATGCCCATCACGATCGCGCCTTCGACTTGGTTCCTGGCGGTCAATGGGTTGATCGCCCGGCCGATGTCGATCGTGCTGACCACGCGAGAGACCCGTAGGCGGGAGATGCCCGGATCCCAACGTATTTCGACGAAGTGGGCGCCGAACGAGCGAAACGAGAATTTGTCCTGCTCGTCACCCGGCGCCGCGCTGGCCTCGCCTTCCGCCATGCCGCGCTGCAATTTGTCGAGCAGCTCGGCGAAGGAGAGCGTCCGGTTGCCGTCGCTGAGCGCGCCGCTCTCGAACGTGAGCGCATCGGCTTTCTTGCCCTCGAAAGGCGCACCATCGGCGATCGCGAGCTGCTTGAGCTGTTCGATCGCGTCGCGGGTCGCTCCGGCGACCGCCGGCAAGACGGTGGCGGTCGCCATCGAGCCGCCGGAGAGCGGCCCGGCCGGCAGCGTCGAGTCGCCCAGTTTGACCTCGATGCGCTCGATCGGCACGCCGGTCAGTTCGCTGGCGGTCTGGGCGACGATGGTATAGGTGCCGGTGCCGATATCCTGGGTGCCGCAGGCGACTTGCACTTTGCCGTCGGCGCGCAGTTCGACCCGAGCCTTGCAGTGGCTGCGCATCGCCTCCCAGGTGGCATCCGCCATGCCCCAGCCGATGATCTCGTGACCATCGCGCATCGAGCCGATTTCCGGGTTGCGCTTCTCCCAGCCGAAGCGCCTCGAGGCGTCGTCCCAGCATTCGCGCAGGTGGTTGCCGGACCACGGCAGATCGGCGGAGGGATCGCGCTCGGCGAAGTTCCTGCGGCGCAGCTCCAGCGGGTCCATGCCGAGCTCGATCGCCATTTCGTCCATGGCGATCTCCAGCGCCACGCTGCCCGACACTTCGCCCGGCGCGCGCATCGAGGTCGGCGTGCCGTGATTGACCTCGACCCGACGCTGCGACACCGAGACGTTGTCGCAGGCGTAGACCCGTGGCGTGCCGCTGCCGACCGACTCGGTATAGGCATCGACGAACGAGGTCTCGTTCTGGCTGTCGTGACGGATCGACTTGAGTCTGCCGTCGCGGTCGGCGGCCATGCGGATACGCTGGCGCGAGGCCGGGCGGTTGCCGGCGCTGCAGAAGTTCTGCTGGCGCGACAGCACCGTCTTGACCGGGCGGCCGACCATCTTCGCGGCCACGGCGGTGATCACCGCATGCGGCCACATGAACAGCTTGCTGCCGAAACCCGAGCCGATGTAATGGGCGATGACGGTGACCTTCTCCGGCGGAATCCCGAAGATCTGCGCCATGGCGTTGCGCTGGAACACCACGCCTTGGGTGGATTCGTAGACGGTCAGCCGGTCCCCGTCCCAATAGGCGATGGAGGCGTGCATCTCCATCGCCACGTGGGTCTCCATGGCGATGGTGTAGGTGTGGTCGAACTTGACCGGCGCCGACTCGAAGGCGCCCTCGGGATCGCCCCGCGACACCGCTTCGTCGCCGGCCTCCTCGCCTTCGTCATCGGTCTGGAACAGCCCCGGCACCGCCTTCTCTTCTTCATAGCGTGCGGTGACCAACCGTGCAGCGGCGCGCGCATGTTCGAAGGTGTCGGCGATCACCATGGCGATGTACTGGCCTTCATAGTGAATGCCGTCGTCCTCGAACGGCAGACGCGCTTCGCCGACCTTGTTCTGCTCCGCCATGGTGTTCGGCGAATGGAACAGCCGGCCTTCGGAGCCGCAGGCCGGGTTGTTGTCGGAATGCTGCAGCGCGGGGAAGTTGCCGCGATGGATGATCTCGATCACACCCGGCGACTGGCGCGCCGCCTCGAGATCGAGCCCCACGAGCCGACCGCGGGCAATGGTGCTCGGCACCGGATAGCCATAGACCTGACCGAGCAGATTGTGATCGGCGGCGTAATCCGCCTTGCCGGTCAGCTTGAGTTCACCGTCGATGCGGGTCGTGCGGTGACCAATGATTGATTCCGTCATCGTTGCATCTCCTTAGCTCTGTGCGGTCACCGTCGCGAGAGCGCGGACGATCGCCTGCTTCGCCAGTGGAATCTTGAACGCGTTGTCGCGATGCGCCACGGCGCCGGCCATGGCCGCCTCGGCCGCTTTCTGGAACGTTTCCTCCGTCGCGGGCTGGCCGCTGAGCGCCGCTTCCGCCTCATGAGAGCGCCACGGTTTGGTGCCGACACCGCCCAGCGCGATGCGCGCTTCACGGATGGCATCGCCGTCCAGGGCCACCACGGCGGCACAGGAAGCCAGCGCGAACTCGTAGGACATCCGGTCGCGCAGCTTGAGATAGTGGCCCCTGGCGCCGTCGATCGGGGCGTCGAGGGTAACGTGGGTAATCAGCTCGCCATCGTTCAGATCGTGCTCGCGCTCCGGCGTATCGCCCGGCAGCAGGTGGTAATCCTCAAAGGGAATGTCACGGGTGCCGCCCGGCCCCTCGATGGTCAGGGTCGCGCCCAGCGCCTGCATGCCCACGCACATGTCGGAGGGGTGCACGGCAATGCACTGATCGCTCGTCCCCAGCACTGCATGGTTGCGGTTGATGCCTTCCAGCGCGCCACAGCCGGAGCCGGGTTCGCGCTTGTTGCACGGCCGCGCCGGGTTGCGGAAGTACGGACAGCGGGTGCGCTGCATGACATTGCCCGCCGTGGTGGCCACGTTGCGCAGTTGGGTCGAGGCACCAGTCAGGATCGCCTCGGACAGTACCGGATAGTCGGCGAGGACACGCTCGTGGTAGGCCAGGTCGGTATTGGTCACCAGCGCACCGATCTTGAGACGGCCGTCGTCGAGCGACTCGATCCCGGTCAGCGGCAGCCGGTTGACGTCGACCAGTCGCTCGGGACGCATGATGTCGAGCTTGACCATATCGATCAGATTGGTGCCACCGGCGATGAAATCGGCGCTGTGGTCGTTGCCGTGCAGAGCGGTCGCCTCGGCGACATCCCCGGCGCGCTGATAGTCGAAGTTACGCATACAGGAAGTCCTCCTCAGGCCTTGGCGCGCGCGGACTGGACCGCACTCAAAATGTTCTTATAAGCGCCACAGCGGCAGATGTTGCCGCTCATCGCTTCCTTGACCGAGGCATCATCGCTGCCGATGCGCTTGTCATTGAGCATCGACACGGTCGACATCATCTGCCCGGCCGTGCAGTAGCCGCACTGGTAGGCGTCGTGCTCGAGGAAGGCTTCCTGCACCGGATGGAGCTGGCCGTCGCGAGCGAGCCCTTCGACGGTGGTGATCTCGCAGCCTTCATGCATGACCGCGAGCGTCAGGCAGGAGTTGGCCGAGTGACCGTCGATCAGCACGGTGCAGGCGCCGCACTGGCCGTGATCGCAGCCCTTCTTGGTGCCGGTCAGGTCGAGGCGTTCGCGCAGGGCGTCGAGCAGCACCACGTTGGGCTCGACCTCCAGGGTGACGGGCTCGCCATTGATCGTCAGGCTGACCGTCACGGTATTGCTGGATCGCGAAGCGTCGGGTTGCAAAGCGTCATCGGGGGAATGCACGGAATCGTCCATCATGCCGGCTCCTCATCGGGGGTCGAAGACCGCGGCACCTCAGCGCTTCACTGCGCTGCGCCACGGTTCGTTGTCTTGAACAGTCACCTCGAGTGGAAGACTCGAGTTGATCGGGGCCACGGGTTCGAATCCTGCTGGAACGGCTCGAGCCAGGCCGGAACACCGCAGACGAATACCGACCGCGTTTCGGTCGGCGAACAGGCCTTTTCGTCACGGGATATCAGGCGGCGTGATGCTGTCAGGACATTGAAGCCGCCTTGCCAACACAGCATAGACACCACATCCGGATCCCGCTCGACGCCCGGCCAAGAAATTTTCGGGCTGCGCCGACGTGATCGCATCGATGATAATGTCCCGCGTAAACTGGCCCGCAAGATCGCTCTGACCAAGGTCATGCTGCCGACGACGTGCTCTGATCAGCGATCAGAGCACGTCGCACCATCGACCCACGGGCCTGCGCCAGCCGCTCACTGACTGAATAGATTTTGGGAGAACTGCATGATCCGCTCCGTCGTTCCACGCACGGCAAAGCTACGACGCACCCTGGCGACCACGCTGGCCGCCCTGGCCATCAGCACCCCTGCCCTGGCACAGGAGCCGGCCCCCGAGGTGCCGGGACTCATCGTCGCCAGGAGCGACGCCAGCGTTCACGACACGGCCACGCGATTCGCCGAGCAGGCCCGCACCAGCGGCATGACCGTGTTCGCCCGTGTCGACCATCGCCAGAGCGCGATGTCCCGCAGCATGGCGTTGCTGCCCAACGAAGTGATCGTCTTCGGTGACCCCAAGACCGCCACGCCGCTGATGCAGTGCGCGCCCACCGCCGGCATCGACCTGCCGATGAAGGCTCTGGTCTGGCAGGACGACGAAGGCCAGACCTGGCTCGGCTACAACGACCCCGCGTGGATCGCCGAACGTCACGGCGCCGCCGACTGCCCCGCCATCGGACCGCTGCAGCAGGCGATGCAGAAGCTCGTCGAAGCGACGTTGCAGCAGTAGTAGCATCAAACCCGTAAAAGCGAGATCGAAAAAACCGCCGCCCTCCGGTTTGGCATTTCCGGAGGGCGGCGGCTTTCGCTGGGCCACAGAACCCTCAAGCGTTCCGCGTCTTACTCACGTTACGCACTCTGCGTCTATCGACTATGCACTCCGTGCCTGGGGCACGTCGTCCATCAGCTTGTCGAGGGTGATCGGCAGTTCGCGGATGCGCTTGCCGGTGGCGTGATGGACCGCGTTGGCGACAGCCGCCGCGAGGCCGGTGATGCCGATCTCGCCGATACCGCGGGCACCGTACTCGTTGAACGCCAGATCCGGATAGTCGAGCAGGATCACGTCGATCTCCGGCTGGTCGGCATGCACCGGCACCACGTATTCGGCGTAGTCGTTATTGACCGGCCGCGCGTTGCGCTCGTCGTACTCGGTGGCCTCGAACAGCCCCATGCCGATGCCCATCACCACGGCGCCTTCGACCTGGTTGCGCGCGGTGGTTTCGTTGATCACCTTGCCGACGTCGATAGCGCTGACCACCCGCGCCACGCGCAAATGCGAGATACCCGGGTCCCAACGTACCTCGACGAAATGGGCGCCGAAGGAGCGATAGGAGTACTTCGAGTCGGCGGCCTCGGTATGCGCTTCCCCGTCGGCGCTGCCGTAACGCCCGGCCTCGAGGATCTCGGCGAAGCTCACCTGCCTGCCGTCGGCATTGCGCAGGCCGCCGTTCGCGACTTCCAGCTCTTCGCCGGACACCCCGGCAAAGGCGCCGTTGCTGCCGGTGGCGTAGCGTTTCATCTCGTCCAGCGCGTTGCGCGCCGCCCCGGCGATGGCCGGCAGCGTAGTCGCCGTCGCCCAGGAGCCGCCGGAGACCGGCCCGTCCGGATAGGAGGAGTCGCCCAGCTTGACGGTAATGCGATCGATCGGAATGCCGGTCACGTCGCTGACCGTCTGGGCGACGATGGTGTAGGTGCCGGTACCGATGTCCTGAGTGGCGCAGGAGGCGAACGCCGTGCCGTCGGCGCGAATCGAGACGCGCGCGTCGCAGGCCATCTTCAGCGCTTCCCAGTTGCACGCCGCCATGCCGTAGCCGACGATCTCGCGACCCTCGCGCATGCTGCCGATCTGCGGGTTGCGATCGGCCCAGCCGAAGCGCTCGGCAGCCTGGTTCGTCGCTTCGACGATATGGTTGCTCGAGAAATCCAGATCCTTGCTCTCGTCGCGTTCGGCGTAGTTGTCGAGCCGGAACTGAACCGGATCGACACCGGCAGCGTCGGCCATCTCGTCGATGGCGGATTCGAGCGCGAACAGCCCCGGCGCGGCGCCCGGCGCCCGCATCGAGGTCGGCGTGCCGCGATTCACCTGCGTGGTCTCGTGGCTCACCGTCAGATTGGGGCAGCTGTAGAGGCTCTTGGTCACGCTGCCGCAGGTCTCGACATACTGGTCGGTAAAGGACGTGGTGTTGATCGACTCATGCCGCAGCGAAACCAGCTTGCCGTTGTCGTCCGTCGCCAGCCGCAGGCGCTGGCGCGTTTCCGGCCGGTGGCCGGTGGTAGTGAACATCTGCTGGCGCGGCACGACGAGCTGTACCGGACGCCCCAGCTCGCGGGACGCCGCCGCAGTGGCGATGGCGTGCGGCCAGGTCCACAGCTTGCTGCCGAAGCCGGAGCCGATGTAGGGCGCATGCACGGTGATCCGCTCCGGCGGCATGGCGAAAATCTTGGAGAGCGCCCCTTTCGCCACGACCACGCCCTGAGAGGCGTCGAAGATCGTCAGATCGCCGTTGTCCCACCATGCCGTGGAGGCGTGCATCTCCATCGGGTTGTGAGTCTCCACCGGCGTCCGGTAGGTCACGTCGATGGTGGTCGCCGCGCTATCGAAGGCCGATGCCGCATCGCCGCGCTCATGGTTGCCGCTGCCCACCTGGGTGCCGTTGGCCTCGAGACCCTGCTCGAGATTGGCCACGGCCTTGTCGGCCGAGTAGGTCACCTTGACCCGGCGCGCTGCCGCCCGCGCGTTCTCGAAAGTGTCCGCAACCACCAAGGCCACGAACTGCCCTTCGTAGTAGACACGTTCGTCTTCGAACGGCAGCCGGGTTTCCTCGACCTTGTTGCCCTGGGCCAGGCTCGACGGCGTATGGTAGAGCGTCGGGAAGTGGCCGTGGTGGAAGATGTCGATGACGCCCGGCATGTTGCGGGCTTCGTCGACACTCAGCTGTGAAACCTTGCCGCTGGCGACGGTGCTGAAGACGCCGTAGCCGTAGGCCAGGTTGGGCGGCAGGTTGTCGGCGGCATAGTTGGCGCGGCCGGAGAGCTTGTCCGGGCCGTCGATACGCGGCACGCCCGCGCCGATGATGCTTTGCTGTTTGTCGCTCATGGTCGATTCTCCTCGCGGGCGATCAGGCGGTGGTCAGGTCGGCCAATTCGGTCAAGTCGACCAAGTTGCGCACGATGGCCTGCTGGCCGAGCGGAATCTTGTAGCCGTTCTGGGAGTAGGCGATGGCGTTCTGGAAGGCCAGCCTGGCGGCATCGGCAAAGACGGCTTCGCTCGCGGCCTTGCCCTTGAGTGCCGCTTCCACTTCCGGCGCGCGCCACGGCTTGGTGCCGACGCCGCCCATCGCGACACGGGCCTCGCGGATGGTGTTGCCATCCATCCGCACGATCACCGCGCTGGAGGCGAGCGCGAACTGGTAGGACTGTCTATCGCGCAGCTTGAGGTAGCCCGAGCGGCTGCCCTCGAGGGGCGCATCGAGAACGACGTGGGTGATCAGCTCGCCCGGTTCCAGAGCGTGCTCCCGTGCCGGCGTGTCGCCAGGCAGCAGGTGGAAGTCGGCGAAGTCGATCTCACGGCTACCTTCCGGCCCCTGGACGACCACGGTGGCGCCGATCGCGATCATGGCGACGCACATGTCCGAGGGGTGCGTGGCGATACAGCTGTCACTGGTGCCGAGTACCGCATGAACGGTGCGATTGACGCCGCCGATGGCGGCACAGCCGCTGCCGGGTTCACGCTTGTTGCAGTCGGAAACGCCGTCGCGGAAATAGGGGCAGCGCACCCGCTGCATCACGTTGCCGCCAGTCGTCGCCTTGTTGCGCAACTGGGTCGAAGCGCCCGCCAGCAGTGCCTGGGATAGCACGGCATAGTTCTCGACCACGCGCTTGTCCCGCGCCAGTGCGGTATTGGTCACCATCGCGCCAATACGAAGGCGGCCATCGTCGAGACGCTCGATCTCGTCGAGGGCGACGCCGTTGATGTCGACCACCTTGTGCGGCTGCATGATATCCAGCTTGACCAAATCCAGCAGCGTAGTGCCTCCGGCCAGATAAGCGGCGCCGCCGGCCAGGGACGAGACGGCGCGGTCGCTGCCGTGGGCGGCGATAGCCTGTTGCGAGCTCTCGGCGCGGGCGTATTCGAAATGTCTCATGATGCTTTCTCCTCGGTTCTGATGCGAAAGCTAGGCGAGCGAGGTTCAGACAAGGCAAAAATCGGCGAAAAAGCGCAGTTTACGAGGTTGTAAATGAGCATTTTGAGACGATTTTTAACGCCGCATGAACGAGCGCAGCCAGTTTTCGCGCAGAACCTAAACTGAGCCGCGGGCGGACTGAATGGCCGCAACGATGTTCTTGTAGGCGCCGCAGCGGCAGATGTTGCCGCTCATCGCCTCGCGCACGTCGGCATCGCTGGTGCCGATGTCATCATCCTGCAGGATCGCCACGGCACTCATCATCTGCCCGGCCGTGCAGTAGCCGCACTGATAGGCATCGTGTTCGAGAAACGCCTGCTGAACCGGATGCTGCCGGCCGTTCTTCTCGAGCCCTTCGACGGTCGTGATCTCGTCGCCGTCGTGAGTGACCGCGAGGCTCAGACACGAGTTGATCGCGGTGCCGTTGACCAGGATCGTGCAGGCGCCGCATTGGCCGTGGTCGCAGCCCTTCTTGGTCCCGGTGAGCCCGAGGCCGTGACGCAGCGCGTCGAGCAGGATCACGTTGGGTGCCACGTCCAGCTGCTGGCGCTGACCGTTGACGGTCAGCGTGATGCGCTGTTTACCCTTCGCGGGCGGCGCGTCGGTCTGCGTGCCGGGCTCGTCCGGCGAACCGGCGTAGCTCACCTGGGAAAGCGCCGGTGCTGCTGCCACTGCCAGGCCGGAAATGCCCGCGGTCTGCAGGAAACGGCGGCGACCGGGGGAGCTTGGCTGGACCGAGCTGCTCTCGGGATCGTAGATGTCTACGCCCGCACTCGAACGCGGGTTGTCGTCCATGGAATCATCCTCATCAGTTTCCGCCCATCGTTATCATGCCTGTCGTTATCATCGTTGCTATCGGCATGTCGGGCTCGCCTCGGCGCAGTCGAGGCGGCGAAGCGGCCAGCGAGAGCTCGCCAGCCAGGAAGTCAGCTAACCCCCGCCGTGTCAGGCGGCGGAGGCTTATTCAACTTAGGAGAGCCCCCGGGGCGATGCAAAGCCTGGCGGTGGATTCAGGAGTATCCCGCGGCGATCGCGGAGGATTGGGCATGAGATCGGCGCTCAGCTTTCGTCCACGGCCGCCAGTGCCACCCGCAAGTGTTCCAGCAGCACCTCCCCCGCCGGCGGCAGGCTGCGATCGGCAGCGACACAGAGCGCCAACTGAGCGTGCAGCCGTCTGTCGCTCAGCGAGCGGAAGACCAGCTCGCCCTGAGCCAGTTCGCGCGCGACATCCAGCCGGTTGAGAAAGGCGATGCCGAGCCCGGCCCGCACCAACGACTTGATCGTCAGAATGCGATTGCAGGAGGCCACCGGCACCAGAGCGTAGGGCGAGTTGGCCAGCAGCTTTTCCAGCGTCGACCCGCGGAACATCTCTCCGCTCGGCGCGACCAGCCGATGGGCGCGGCAGTCGCGCAACTTGACCGTCGCCTGCTCGGCCAGCGGATGCGATGGCGCGACGACGACGCCGAATTCGAGATTCACGCGCTGGACGAAGCGAACCTTGCGGGTCGGCGGCGGGTTGATGCAGATCCCGATGTCGGCATCGCCGATCTGCACCTGCTCCAGAATCGACTCGGTCATGCCGGTCTCGAGCACCAGCCGCAGAGCGCGAAAGCGCTGGCTGAAGGATTCCAGCAGCGTCGGAAGCAGCTGGTCGGTGAGCGACTCCACCGTCGCCAGGCGAATCTCGGCGGTTCCGGCGCCCCGGATATTGCCCAGGGTTCCAGCAGGTGGCGTTCGTCGCGCTGCCATTGGCGAATCTGATAGAGCATCAACTCCCCGGCGGCGGACAGGCGCAGCCCCCGCGGCAACCGTTCGAACAGCGGCACGCCCAGTTCGGCCTCCAGCTTGAGAATCTGGCGATTCACGGCGGAAGCCGCCACGTGCAGCCGCTCGGCAGCCTTGCGCAGGGAACCCTGCCGGGCCACCTCTTCGAAATAGCGGAGCGATGTCTGTAGCAGCTGCATAGGAATGTTCACCGTCGTCCAAATGGCTACTGTTGCCGAAAAAAGAACGATATGCACGAAAATCGATGATGGAATCGTACAGCCAAATCTCGTTAGCTTACGAGCACCGCAAAGGCCCTCACTGAAGCAAAGCCGGCCAATACCGGGTGCAAGCCGAGTCGTTCCAGACGGCGAACGAGCGCGCAAGCGGCACCCCACTGCCAATAACAATCGGAAGCCCGTCATGAATGCCAAGACCGACAGCGATTCCAGGATCGACAGCGACGCCACGTTCGACGACGCCGGGCGCGGCGGCGATTCCCGGTCCCGGGCGGCCGGCGTGGACCCCGTCGACGAACGCCTTTCGCCGGGCGCCCTGCTGCTTTATGGCCTTCAGCATCTGCTGGTCATGGCAGCGGCGCCGATCACCGCCGTGTTTCTGATCAGCCAGGCGCTGGATTTCTCGACCGAAACCGCCACGGCCCTGATGAGCGCGACCTTCCTCGCCTGCGGTGTCGGCACTCTGCTGCAAACCTTCGGCCCGTTGGGTATCGGTGCCCGGCTGCCCTTCGTCCAGGTACCGGGCGGCGCGCCGATCGTGATCTTTCTCACCATCGCCCAGACCACCGATATCCAGACGGCAGTCGGCGCGGTGATCCTGACCGCCCTCTGCTATTTTCTCGTCCTGCCTTTCTTCACCCGGCTGCTGCGCTTCTTCCCGCCGATCGTCATCGGCACCATGCTGCTGCTGGTCGCGGTCAATCTGATCCGGATTTTCGGCGGCCTGATCATCGGCAAGCCGGGAAGCGAAGGGTACGCCGCGCCGCTGCAGATCCTGCTGGCACTGGTCACGATGGGCAGCATCGTGCTGTTCGCCCGCCTGCTCTCCGGTGCCTGGCAGCGTATCGCGGTCATGCTGGGGCTGGTCGTGGGCGTGCTCGTCGCGGCGGTCGCCGGCGAGATGCACTTCACGCCGATCATGGAGGGGCCGCTGATCGCCCTGCCGACGCTGTTTCCCTTCGGCATGCCGCATTTCGATCTGTTCGCCTCGCTGCCGCTGATCATCTTCAGCGTGATCGCCATGACCGAAGCCACGGGGCAGACCCTGGCCACCGCCGATATCGTCGGCAAGCGCGGCGATGCCCGGCTGCTGGTGCCGCGCAATATCCGTGCCGATGCGGTGGGCTCGTTGCTGGGCGGCTGTCTGGGCACGTCGCTGATCATCACGAGCGGGGAGAACATCGGCATCGTCAGGACGACTGGCGTCCGCTCACGCTATGTCACCGCCGTAACCGGCACGCTGCTGATACTGCTGGCGCTGTTTGCCCCGCTGGGGCGGCTGGCGGCGACCCTGCCCAATGCCGTCGTGGCCGGCACCGCCGTCATCGTGTTCGCCGTGATCGGCGTCATGGGCGTCAACCTGCTGCGCCGGGTCGACTTCGATCGCCAGGGCAATCTCTTCACCCTGGCGGCAGGGCTCGCGATGGGCCTGCTGCCGATCCTGGTGCCCGACTTCTACAGTGCCTTTCCCGCTTCGCTCCAGATCGTGCTGGGCAACGGCCTGGCGATGGGCACCGTGACGGCCGTTCTGGTGAATCTGCTCTTTCACCACACCGGAGCCATCGAGCCATCTCGTGAGCGCTGAATGGAAACCTTCATGACCCAATACGCAGACCACGCCCTTTCGTCTTCAACCCTTTCACCCTCAGCCCTGGCCGCCGATACGCTGCTGCTGCTCCCCGAGAAACTGCTCATGGCTGGCGAAGTCTCGAGCGACAAAGGCGTGCTCGTCGTCGACGGTCGTTTCGCCGAGATCGACCAGGCCGCCGCCCTGGTATCCCGCCATCCGACGCTGGAAGCGATTCCCCTGCCGGGCAAGCTCCTGATGCCGGGGTTCATCGACACCCATCACCACCTGACCCAGTCGCTGGGCAAGTCGCTGGTGTTCGGCGAGCCTTCGGAGATATTCAAGCGCGTCTGGGTGCCGCTGGAAGGCAGCCTGGACGAACGCGCGCTTCACCTCTCCGCCAAACTGGCCGCCCTGGAGGCGTTGCGCGGCGGATTCACCACCGCCGTCGATGCCGGAACGCGGGCCACGGTGGCGCTGGACGGCATTGCCACCGCGGCTCAACAGACCGGACTTCGCTGTGTCCTCGGCGCGATCTGCAACGATCGCGGGCAGGAATCCGAAGCCGCCGCGATTCTGCACCGGGCCGAACGCCATCTGGCGCGCTGGGAACACGACCCGCTGATTACCCCGTCGCTGGCGATCTCGATCCCCGAAGCCGCCAGCGACACGATGCTGCACGACGTGGCCCAACTGTGCCGGGAAAGCGGTCGAATTTTTCAGACCCACATCAACGAACACCTACAAGCCGTCGAGCGGTCGCTGGTCAGTCGCGGCGAGCGGCCCCTCGAGCATCTCGACGCAGTAGACGCCCTGGGGCCGCAAACGCTGATCGCCCACGCCACCCTGGTCACGCCTTACGAACTCAACCGGCTGAAAGACACCGGCACGGCGGTCGCCTTCAACCCGGTCGCCAGCAGCTGGAAAGGTAACGCCGTGGCGCCGGCACTGCAGATGGCCGCCCTCGGCATCCGCTTTGGCCTGGGCACGGACGGCACGCGCAGCGATGCCTTCCGGCTCATGGATGCCGCCGAGACCAGCCAGCGGCTGACCGGCGGTATCGCCCACGGCGACAGCTCCTGCGGCGGCGGCTGGCTCTGGCTCGATAGCGCGACCCACCGGGCCGCCGATGCCGTCGGCCTTGGCAACCTTATTGGCGATATCGCACCGGGCCTAGCGGCCGACTTCCTGCTGGTGGATCTCGAGGTGCCGGAACTGACCCCGTCCTGGGATCTGCCGTGGGAGCTGGTGCGCTACGGCAATCGCGATCAGATCGAGGCGGTATTCACGCAAGGGCGACTCAGGTTGTGGAAAGGATGGCCGGTCGACTGGGACGCCAAGGCCATGCTGCGGGAGATCGACGAGATCGCCGACGGTGCCGTTGCCCGCGCGCCGATCCAGCGCATTCATCCTGTCGCGAGCGAACACCGGTCCCGGTTCGGGCCTCGGTAACCATGAGCGATATCGCACTCTATCTGGTGCTGGCGCTGGCAACGGCGCTGGCGGCCTTCGTTCAGGGCGCCATCGGCATCGGATTCGCGCTGATCGTCGCCCCGATACTCGGATTGAGTCACCCGGAGCTGATGCCCACCGCGCTGCTGATGCTGATGCTGCCGCTCAACCTGTTCGTCTCCCTGCGGGAACGGCGGTCGATCGACTGGCGCGGCGTCGGGTGGATCACGCTGGGGCGCCTGCCGGGCACGCTGGCGGGGCTCGGTGTCCTGCTCGTCATGAGCCGTGGCGGACTCAATCTCCTGATCGGGCTCTCGACCGTCGTCGCCGTGCTCGCCGCCTGGTGGGCGCCGGCTTTCTCGCCCCGACGCGGCAGCTGCATGACCGTGGGCACCATCACCGGCGTGACCGAGACTGCCACCGGTGTGGGCGGTCCACCGCTGGCACTGCTCTATCAGCACCGGCCGGGCCGGAGTTGCGAGCCACCATCGCGGCCTGCTTTCTGCTCGGCGAACTCATCTCGCTTCTGAGCCTGGCGGTGGCCGGCCGGCTCGAAATGGTTCAGTGGCTATGGGCGCTGGCGCTGCTGCCGCCACTACTGCTCGGAAGCGTCACCAGCCGCCTGCTGCATCGGCGACTCGACGCCTCCCGGCTGAGACAGGGCGTGCTGCTTTTCGCACTGATTTCCGGCTTGGTACTGATGATCCCGTTTTGAGAGCAAGCGCCCGGGTGCGGGACTCTCTCCCCCGGCCGTCCCGGAGTGCGTAAACTGGCCTTTCCCTCGAGCCTGCCGTATGTTTTCCGCCACATACCGAGACCGTCCCAAGGAAGCATGACATGATCGATTCACGGAAGAAGCTCGCCTGGCAGCTGGCGCTCGCCGCGAGCAGCGTCGCCGTCAGCTCGGCTGCCCTCGCCGCCCAGCCCGAATGGGAAGGCACCGTGGGCGCCGGGGCGATCTACAGCCCGGACTATCTGGGCAGCGACGACTACGAATGGAACGCTTGGCCGTCACTGGATGCCACTTACGGCGACACGTTCTTCGTCAGCGTGACCGACGGCGTCGGCTGGAACGTGATCAAGCAGGATAACTGGCGGGTCGCGCCGTTCATCGGCTACACCTTCGGCCGCGACGATACCGGCGACATCGACGATCTGGATCAGGTCGACGGCGGCGCCACCGCCGGGCTGCGCGTCAGCTATCTCGATGACGCCTGGCGCTACAGCGCCGCCGCGGAGACACCCTTCAGCGGCGACATCGACGGCTATCGCGTCAGGTTCAAGGCAACTCACATCACCAAGCTCGGCGAGCGGGCGGTCTTTACCATCGGACCACGCTTCGGCTATACCAGCGCGGACTGGACCGATGACCTGTTCGGCGTCTCGAATCGCGAGAGCGCGCGCTCCGGCATTGACGCCTACGATCCGTCGAATGGCTATTTCACGGTCGGCGGCGAAGCTTCGCTCAGCTACTACCTCACGCGGCAGTGGTCGGTGACCGGCCTGGTCGGCGTCTCGCGCCTGACCGGCGATGCCGCGGACAGCTCGATCGTCGACGATATCGGCGATGCGACGCAGTGGCGGGCGGGGCTTTCATCAACTACCATTTTTAAGCTCTGTCTGAAAAATCGACGAGCGATGGCCAGACAAGGCAAAAATCGGCGAAAAAGCGGAGTTTACAGGGAAGTAAATGAGCCTTTTGAGCCGATTTTTAACGCAGTATGGGCGAGCGCAGGCATTTTTCAGACAAAGCGTAAGTCGTAGAGACATAAATTTTAGAGACTTAAATCTTAGAGACATAGAAGCGCCCGCCTCGGTGTCAGCCGGGGCGGGCGTTTTCGTTTTTCATCGGAATGAACTTAGCGACGTTTAAGTTCGGCCCCGAACGCTAGCATCCGATCCAGCGGCACCAGCGCTTGGCGTGCGATCTCGGGGTCGACGTGAATCTCCTGGCCGCAACCGTTGGCGTCTTCCAGCACCGCCAGCGTGTTCTCGAGGCCGTTCATCGCCATCCACGGGCAGTTGGCGCAGCTGCGACACGTCGCGCCGTTGCCCGCCGTGGGCGCTGCCATGAAGGTCTTGCCAGGCATCAACTGCTGCATCTTGTAGAAGATGCCGCGGTCGGTGGCGACGATGAAGCTGGGGTTATCGAGCTTCTGCGCTGCCGCGATCAACTGCGAGGTGGAGCCGACCACGTCGGCGATCTCCACCACCGAGGCCGGGGACTCCGGATGGACGAGCACCGCGGCTTCCGGATGCAGCGCCTTGAGATCGAGAAGCCCCTTGGCCTTGAACTCGTCATGGACGATGCATTCGCCCTCCCAGCAGAGCAAGTCGGCCCCGGTACGCTCGCGGACGTAATTGCCCAGATGGCGATCCGGTGCCCACAGGATCTTTTCGCCCTGCCGATCGAGATGGTCGATCAGCTCGACCGCGATCGACGAGGTTACGACCCAGTCGGCGCGCGCCTTCACCGCCGCCGAGGTGTTGGCGTAGACCACCACGGTGCGATCCGGATGCTGATCGCAGAAGGCAGAGAAGACATCGGCCGGGCAGCCGATATCCAGCGAGCAGGTCGCCTCCAGCGTCGGCATGAATACCCGCTTTTCGGGGCTCAGGATCTTGGCGGTCTCGCCCATGAAGCGCACGCCGGCGACGATCAGCGTCGTCGCCGGGTGATCCTTGCCGAAGCGCGCCATCTCCAGCGAGTCGGCCACGCAGCCGCCGGTGGCTTCCGCCAGCGCCTGGATCTCGGGATCGGTGTAGTAGTGCGCAACCAATACCGCATTACGGGCCTTCAACTGCGCCGCGATGCGTTCCCGATAGTGCGCCCTGGCGCTCTCGTCGAGCGTCGGCTGGGCATGACCCGCCAAGTGCTCGCGAACCCGATCCCGTTCCAGCTCCGCCATCGCTTCGTCTCCGTCAGTCCTGCAGCCACTCAGTGTGGAACGTCCCTTCCCGATCGACGCGCTTGTAAGTGTGCGCGCCGAAGAAGTCGCGCTGTGCCTGGATCAGGTTGGCCGGCAGTTTCTCGCTGCGATAGCTGTCGTAGTAGGCGATCGCCGACGAGAACGTCGGCACCGGGATGCCGTTCTGGACGGCGTGGGCGATCACGTCCCGAAGCGCCGATTGATAGTTGCCGGCGATCTCGCCGAAGTACGGCGCCATCAGCAGGTTCTTGAGCCCGGGGTCTTCCTTGTAGGCGTCGGTGATCTTCTGCAGGAAGCGGGCACGGATGATGCAGCCGGCACGGAACAGCTTGGCGACTTCACCGTAGTCGAGGTTCCAGTCGTAGTGCTCGGAAGCGGCGCGCATCTGCGCGAAACCCTGAGCGTAGGAGGCGATCTTGCTGAAGAACAGCGCCTTGCGCACTTTCTCGACGAACTCGGCCTTGTCACCTTCGAGCGGGGTCTCCTTGGGGCCCTTGAGCACCTTGGAGGCTTCGACACGCTCGTCCTTCAGCGCCGAGATGAAGCGCGCGAACACCGACTCGGTGATCAGCGGCAACGGCACGCCAAGATCCATGGCGCTCTTGCTGGTCCACTTGCCGGTGCCCTTCTGGCCCGCGGAGTCGAGGATGATGTCGACCACGTCCTGATCGCTCTGATCATCCTTCTTGGTGAAGATTCTGGCGGTGATGTCGATCAGGTAGCTGTCGAGTTCGCCTTCGTTCCACTCGCTGAAGATGTCGGCCAGCTCGGCGTTCGAGAGCCCCAGCGAGCCCTTGAGAATCGAATAGGCTTCGGCGATCAGCTGCATGTCGCCGTACTCGATGCCGTTGTGGACCATCTTGACGTAGTGGCCGGCACCGTCCGGGCCGACGTAGCTGACGCAGGGCTCGCCGTCGTCGGCACGGGCCGCGATCTTCTCGAGGATCGGCGCGACCATGTCGTAGGCTTCCTTCTGGCCGCCCGGCATGATCGACGGGCCTTTCAGCGCGCCTTCCTCGCCACCGGAGACGCCGGTGCCGATGAAGTTGAAGCCCGCTTCGGAGAGCTCCTTGTTGCGGCGGATGGTGTCCTCGAACGGCGTGTTGCCGCCGTCGATCAGGATATCGCCCTTGTCCAGATACGGCTTGAGCGACTCGATCGTCTTGTCGGTGGCATCGCCCGCCTTGACCATCAGCAGAATGCGACGCGGCGTTTCCAGCGATGCGACGAACTCCTCGACGCTGTAGAACGGCACCAGTTTGCGGCCAGGGTTCTCCTGCATCACTTCATCGGTCTTCTCCCGCGAGCGGTTGAAGATCGACACCGTGTAGTCGCGACTTTCGATGTTGAGGGCGAGATTGCGGCCCATGACGGCCATGCCGACGACACCGATTTGCTGTTTGGCCATTAACTTGTGCTCCTTGCGAAAAAGGCCGCCGCGCCAGGCTGTGTCCAGTCTTCGAGAGAAACGAGCGTGCTCGGAACGCTTCGACACAGCCTGACACGGCGATTCATGATGACAGTAGTGTAAAACAGAGAGGCGAATCCGCCGAATCGCCATTCCCTATTCGCTCCCTCATGCCGCGTCAATGACAGAATAGCGACGAGCGCAGACACCGCAGGATCGAGCTGAAAAGTCGGCGAGCGAAGCTCAAACAAGGCAAAAAATGGCGAAAGCGGACCGGGCTGGCGCACCAGTTTACAGGGTGTAAATGAGGAGCTTGAGCCATTTTTTAACGCCGTGTGAGCGAGCGCAGCCAGTTTTCAGCCGAGCCTAGTGGGCTTCGTCCCAATTGGCCCCGCTATTGGCCTCGACGATCAGCGGCACGTTGAGCCTGGCGGCGTTTTCCATCCGCTGGCGGATCGCGACGAGGAAGGCGTCGACCTGGCTCTCCTTGACCTCGAACACCAGTTCGTCGTGAACCTGCATCACCATCCAGGCATCGAACTCCGCCTCGCCCTGGGCCGGGTTGAGCCAGTGGTGCACGTCGATCATCGCCAGCTTGATGATATCCGCCGCGGTGCCCTGCATCGGCGCGTTGATCGCGGTACGTTCGGCGGCCTGACGGCGGGCGTGATTCTGCGCCTTGATCTCCGGCAGGTAGAGCCGGCGGCCGAACACGGTCTCGACGAAGCCGTCTTCGCCGGCCTGGGCGCGGATGTTGTCCATGAACCGGGCAACGCCCGGATAACGATCGAAGTAGCGATCGATGTAGACCTTGGCCTGCTTGGCTTCAATGCGCAGCTGCCGGGAGAGCCCCCAGGCGCTCATGCCGTAGATCAACCCGAAGTTGATCGCCTTGGCGCTGCGGCGCTGGTCCGATGTGACCTTGTCGAGCGCCACGCCGAAGACCTCCGCGGCGGTGGCGGCGTGAATGTCGCGGTCGTTGGCGAAGGCATCAAGCAGGCCTTTGTCGTCGGACAGGTGCGCCATGATCCGCAGTTCGATCTGCGAATAGTCCGCCGCGACGATCCGATAGCCCTCGCGGGCGATGAAGGCCTGGCGAATCTTGCGGCCTTCTTCGGTGCGGATCGGGATGTTCTGCAGGTTCGGGTCGGATGACGAGAGCCGCCCGGTCGCGGTCACCGCCTGGTGGTAGCTGGTGTGCAGCCGTCCGGTGGCCGGGTTGACCAGGCGCGGCAGCTTGTCGGTGTAGGTCGATTTCAGCTTGGTCATGCCGCGATGCGCCATGATCAGCTTGGGCAGCGGATAGTCCAGCGCCAGCTCCTCGAGCACCGCCTCCGCCGTGCTCGGCGCGCCCTTGGGCGTCTTCTTGATCACCGGGATCTTCTGCTCCTCGAACAGAATCTCCGCCAGCTGCTTGGGCGAGCCGAGATTGAACTCCTTGCCGGCGAGCTCGAACGCCTCGGTCTCGAGCTCGCGGATGCGCCCTTCCAGCTCCTGGCTCTGGGCGTGCAGGCGCGTGGCGTCCAGCGCCACGCCCTGACGCTCGATATGCGACAGCACCGGGATCAGCGGCCGTTCCAGGGTATCGAGCACCTCGGCCAGCCGTCCGGCTTCCTCCACCTTCGGCCGCAATACCTGGTGCAGACGCAGGGTGATGTCGACATCCTCGCAGGCGTAGGGCACCGCTTCTTCGAGGGCGATCTGGTTGAAGGTGAGCTGCTTGACGCCCTTGCCGGCGATCTCCTCGAAGCTGATGGTCTTCTCGCCGAGATACTTGAGCGCCAGCGAATCCATGTCGTGGCGCGTCGCCGTGGAGTTCAGCACGTAGGATTCGAGCATGGTGTCGTTCAGCGCGCCGGCCACCCGGATCTGGTAGCGCGCCAGCACCGAGATATCGTACTTGAGGTTCTGGCCGATCTTGCCGATCCTGGGGTCTTCCAGCAGCGGCTTGAGCGCGGCCAGCACGGCGGCCCGGTCGAGCTGCGCCGGGGCGTCGAGATAGTCGTGGCCGACCGGGATATAGGCCGCCTCGCCGGGTTCCAGCGACAGGCCGATGCCGACGATATCGGCTTCCATGTAGTTGAGGCTGGTCGTCTCGAGGTCGAAGCAGAACGCTTCGCTGGCTTTCAGCCGCTCGAGCCAGGCATCGAACTCCTCCTGTGTCAGTAGCGTCTGATCGTGGCGCGCCGGCTTGGTCAGCGTCACGTCCTCGTCGATTTCGGACCGGCCGGCCTTGCCCGCGCCGACGTCATCCACGCCTTCGTCCTTGCCCTCGAGCAGCTCGGTCAGCCAGTTCTTGAACTCGAGCCGCTGATAGAGCGCCTTCAGGGCCTCGCGATCGGGCTCGGCCAGATGCAGGTCCTCGAGCCCCACCGGCAGCTCGCAGTCGGTCTTGATCGTCGCCAACTCATAGGAGAGATACGCCTGTTCGCGGTTGGCCTCGAGCTTCTTGGGCATCGTCTTGGCGCCACGGAAGCTCAAGGTCGTCACGCGGTCGAGGTCGGCGTAGATCGCGTCCAGGCCACCACCCATGCCCTGCAGCAGACCCAGCGCCGTCTTCTCGCCCACGCCGGGTACGCCGGGGATGTTGTCGACCTTGTCGCCCATCAGCGCCAGGTAATCGATGATCAGCGACGGCGGAATGCCGAACTTGGCTTCGACGCCGGCGACGTCCAGCGTCTCGCCCTTCATGGTGTTGACCAGGGTGATGTGCTGGTTGACCAGTTGGGCCATGTCCTTGTCGCCAGTGGAGATCACCGCGTCGCGGCCGGACTCGGTGGCCAGCCGCGCCAGCGTGCCGATCACGTCGTCCGCCTCGACGCCTTCGATGCACAAAAGCGGCAGGCCGAGCGCGCGCACGCAGTCGTGCAGCGGCTCCACCTGCGGGCGCAGATCGTCCGGCATCGGCGGCCGGTGGGCCTTGTACTCGGCGAAGATCTCGTCGCGGAAGGTCTTGCCCTTGGCGTCGAACACCACCGCCATGGGGCTTTGCGGATACTGCTTGATCAGGCTCTTGAGCATCGCGAGCACCCCGCGCACGGCGCCGGTCGGCTGACCATCGGAGGTGGAGAGCGGCGGCAGCGCGTGGAAGGCGCGATAGAGGTAGGACGATCCGTCGACGAGGACGATGGGGGCATCTGCCATGAGCTGCGTGATCCGTGGCTGGCTTTCGATGCCCTCATGATACGCAAGCCGCGGCTCGCCGTCAGGGCATCCACCCCCTGCGTCCCCCAGAGGGAAAACGATACAATAGGGGGTAGATAATAAAGGGAAGGCAATGCGGGAAAGCGATGAACCGGGCCGATTCGGATCCCGAGGGATCCGCCAGCCGACACCAACGGAGGAATCTGCCATGAGATCATGGTCGCGAAAGACGAGATGGTCGCGAAAGACGAGATGGCCGCAAACGACACTGCTGCTGACGGCGCTGCTGGTCGGCGGGCTGTCGCTGCCCGCGTTCGGCCAGTCCGCGGTGCAGCCCAGGATCACTTCCCAGCAGGACGACCAGCGCACGATCGACGAGTACCGCGTCAACGGCAAGCTCTACGCGATTCGCATCGCCCCCAACGACGGCAAGGCCTATTTCCTCTATGACGACAATGGCGATGGCGACTTCAAGCGGGTCGACGCGCCCAGCGTTCCCGTGCCGGACTGGGTTCAGAACGACTGACTCCGGCTTTCGAGCGCCGGCATGCCCGGCGGCGCCGTTCTCCGGCATCCACTAGCCGGTAGGAGAGCGCCCCGCGAGCCGCTACAATGCGCGCTGGCTTTTTTATCCTGCGGTTTTTCATCACCAACGTCCGCCCCAGATTCCGAGATCCCATGGCCGTATTCACCCCGTTGAGCGACGAACAGGTCGCCGAGTTTCTCGACCGCTACTCCGTCGGCCGCCTGCAAGCGCTCAAGGGCGTGCCGCAGGGCACCGAAAACAGTACCTTCTTCGTCACCACGGAACAGGGCGAGTGGGTGTTGACGCTGTTCGAGCAGGGGGAGTTCGAGGATCTGCCGTTCTTCGTCGATCTGCTGGATTATCTGGCCGCACGCCAACTGCCGGTGCCGGGCCCGGTCCACGATCGCGACGGCGTCGCCCTGCAGCGCCTGGCCGGCCGCCCCGCGCTGCTGTTTCCGCGCATGCCGGGCAGCCACCCCAGCGCTCCGAACCTGGCCCAGTGCGCTGCGCTCGGCGATGCCCTGGGCCGGATGCACCAGGCCTCGCAGCACTTCACCGGCGAGCGCACCAATCCGCGCAATCTCGATTGGCTCCAGCGTCGCCATCGCGAAGTCTTGCCGTTTCTGTCGGCGGACGATCAGGCTCTGATGACCCGCGAGATCGCCGACTACGCCCAGGCATTCGACGGCATCGAACTACCCACGGGCGCGATCCACGGCGACCTGTTCCGCGACAACACGCTGTATGACGGCGACCGGCTCGGCGGCATCATCGATTTTTACAACGGCTGCACCGGCGATCTGCTGTTCGACCTGGCCATCGTGATCAACGACTGGGCCAGCGACGAGGCCGGCGATCTCGATGTCGATCGCTACGAGGCCATCCTCGGCGCCTATCTCGCGCACCGCCCATTGACCGGGCAGGAACGCGAACTGTGGCCGACCATGCTGCGGATGACGGCGCTGCGCTACTGGCTGTCGCGGCTACTGGTGATCCATGTCGACCCGCCAGCGCACGACATCACGCCGCACGATCCGGCGCGCTTCCGCACCCTGCTGGGCCGACGCCTCGACGGCCGCGTGCCGGCACTGCCCGACGCGGCCGGATAAGCCGCGATTTTCGTCACGAGGCCTGCATCGCGGGCCTCTTTCGACTAGCTTTTCCCTGACATCAGTGGTCGTGACCTTCTCGCGACGTCATAATGCGCGCCATTCGCGTTCCCGGCCCATCGTCATCCATCACGCCGGGGTTCACCGCCGGTTGTTCGGAGAACGTCATGAAGCACTCTTCCCCCGCCGCACAAGCCCGCCGCACCTACAACATCGACCAGTGGGGCAGCGGCTATTTCGATGTCGACGATCAGGGCCGCACGCTGGTCCGCCCGCTGGGCAGTGAAGTGCCCGGGCCGACGCTGGTGCTCGACACCCTGGTCGACCGCCTGCGCGACGCCGGGCTGCGCCTGCCGGTGCTGGTTCGCTTCATCGATATCCTCCACGATCGCGTCGAACAGCTCTGCATGGCCTTCGACCGCGCGATGAAGGAGGAGGATTATCAGGCCAGCTACACTGCGGTCTATCCGATCAAGGTCAACCAGCAGCGTCGCGTGGTCGAGGAGATTCTCGCCACCCAGGAGCGTGGCCATGGCCGGGTCGGGCTGGAAGCGGGCAGCAAGCCGGAGCTGATGGCGGTGCTAGCCCTTTCCGGCGACGAGGGCTCGTCGCTGATCGTCTGCAACGGCTACAAGGATCGCGAGTACATCCGCCTGGCGCTGATGGGCGAAAAGCTTGGCCACAAGGTCTATCTGGTGGTCGAGAAGTACTCCGAGCTGAGCCTGATCCTGGAAGAGGCCGAAAACCTCAAGGTGAAGCCGCGCATCGGCCTGCGCGCCCGGCTCTCCTCGGTGGGCAAGGGCAAGTGGCAGGATACCGGCGGCGAGAAGTCCAAGTTCGGCCTCACCGCCAGCCAGCTGCTGGCCATCACCGAACGGCTGCGCGACGCCGACGCGCTGGACAGCCTGCAGTTGGTGCACTTCCACCTCGGCTCGCAGATCGCCAACATTCGCGATATCCAGCGCGGCCTGCGCGAGTGCGCGCGTTTCTACCACAGTCTGCGCGAGCTGGGCGCACCGATCGACACGGTGGACGTCGGTGGCGGCCTGGGCGTGGACTACGAAGGCACCCGCTCGCGCAGCTTCTGCTCGATCAACTACTCGATGCAGGAATATGCCACCAACGTGGTGTGGGCCTTCCGTCAGATCTGCGAAACCCACGACCTGCCGCACCCGCAGTTGATCTCCGAATCCGGCCGCGCGCTGACCGCCCACCACGCCGTGCTGGTCACCAACGTGATCGGCGAGGAGCGTCTCGGCCACATCGAACCGGAGCGCCGGGTCGAAGGCGACGCCCACGTGGCCGAGCTGTGGCGCGTCTACGACCGTCTCGAAGGCATGCGCGAACCGCGGGACCTGGTCGAGGCGTATCACGACGTGGTCCAGGCGGTGGGCGAACTGCAGGATCGTTTCGTGCTCGGGCTGGCCGACATGCAGGCCCGCGCCGAGGGCGAGTCGGTCTACTTCGCCGCCTGCCAGCGCCTGCACAAGCGCCTCGACAACCGCAATCGCGCACACCGAGAGATCGCCGACGAGCTGGCGGAAAAGCTCGCCGACAAGCTGTTCGCCAACTTCTCGCTGTTCCAGTCGCTGCCGGACGTATGGGGGATCGACCAGGTCTTCCCGGTACTGCCGCTGACCGGGCTGGACCGCGAACCGACCCGCCGCGGCGTGATCCAGGACATCACCTGCGATTCCGACGGCCGGATCGATCTCTACGTCGACGGCCAGGGGCTCGAAAGCACGCTGCCGCTGCCGGAGTGGGACGACGATGACGACAAGCTGATCGGGCTGTTTCTGGTGGGGGCCTACCAGGAAATCCTCGGCGACCTGCACAACCTGTTCGGCGACACCGACTCGGTCGACGTCGCCCTCGACGAGAACGGCGAGTGGCGGCTTTCCCACGTCCAGCAGGGTGACGCCGTCGCCGACGTGCTCGGCTACGTCAACTTCGACGCCGTGGCGCTCAAGCAGAAGCTCACCGAACAGTTGATCGCCAGCCCGCTGAGCGTCGAAGAGCGCGAACTGTTCGTCAGCGAGCTGTCGGAAGGTCTCAGCGGTTATACTTATCTGGAGTGATGGCCGCGAGCCGCGAGCCGCGAGCCGCGAGCCGCGAGCCGCGAGCCGCGAGCCGCGAGAGCAATATGGTCTCCGGTAAGAGAAGAGCGCCAGCGGTGAATGCTGCTGGCGCTCTTCGTAGCCCGTAGCCCGTAGCCCGTAGCCCGTAGCGGGTTTTATCGCGTACGCGTGCCGACATCCAGCCCCAGCGAGAGCGAGAGGCCGAGGACGGCGTCGCGGGGTAGCTGGCCGACGCCGGAGGGCGTGCCGGTCAGGATCACGTCGCCCGGCTCGAGAGTGAAGGTGCGGGTCATCTCCTCGATCAGCGACGGCATGTCGAAGAGCATGTCGCTGGTCTTGCCGCTCTGCTGGCGCTTGCCGTCGATATCGAGATGGAACGTGATCGCGCTCCAGTCGACATCGCCCTCTACCGGTACGAAACGCGAGATCGGACAGGCGCCGTCGAACGCCTTGGCCCGCTCCCACGGATGCCCCTTCTCCTTCAGCCTGGACTGCACGTCACGCAGTGTCAGGTCCAGCGCCAGACCGACTCCGACCACGCCCTTCATCGCCTCTTCCGCACTGACGTGGCTCATGCGTTCGCCGATCAGCAGCGCCAGTTCGGTCTCGAAATGCACCTCGCCATGGGCGAACTGCTGCTCGATCGGCTCTTCCAGCTCGACGGCACTGGTCGCGGGCTTGATGAACAGGATCGGCGACTGCGGCACCGGGTTGTTGAGTTCCTTGGCATGTTCGGCGTAGTTGCGCCCTACGCAGAGAATCTTGCCCAGCGGCAGACCGGTCTCGAGACCGTCGGTGAATCGTGTGATGAAAGGCATGGCGAGCTCCAAAGCAAAAGCGATGACCGTTGATAATCTCCAGAGATAGAGATCGATCTTCCAGGCGAAAATCGCGCCTCCAGACGCAAGAAGCCGCCGCTGGCGGCAACTCATCGAGTCTACCTCCAACGGCGGCTTATGGCATCACGCCGGCTTTCCGGTCAATTCCGAGTGTCTGCGGGCGATCCGGTGCCGGCCGGCGCGATCAGGGCTTCAGTGCGTGCCCCGCTGGGGCGTCCACACTTCGTCTGGCTGATGCGCCAGGAACGACGGGCGCGGACGCTTGGCGCCGAACGGCTGCACACAGGCATTGTCGCGACGGTTGTAGACGAAGAACGCGTTGCTGCGCGGATCCGGCGACATGTTGGCATTGGAGCCATGCAGCGTGTTGCAGTCGAACAGCAGCAGCCCGCCAGCCTCGCCGACCGGCGCCTCGATACCGTTGGCTTCGATCAGCTCGCGCAGCGCTTCGTTGCTCGGCACGCCGAGTTCCTGCTGCTTCAGCGACTGCTTGTGGTTGTCGTCCGGCGTCTCGCCCAGGCAGTGCACGAACACCTTGTGCGAGCCGGGGATCAGCATCAACGGGCCATTGAAGTGATGGTTGTCCGTCAACACGATCGAGGCGCTGACGGCGTGCATCTCGGGCATGCCGTCTTCGGCGTGCCAGGTCTCGAAGTCCGAGTGCCAGTTGAAGCCCTTGCCATGGAAGCCGGGCTTGTAGTTGATGCGAGACTGGTGCACGTAGACATCGCCGCCAACGATCTGGCGGGCGCGGCCGACCATGCGCTCGTCGTTCGCCAACTGGGAGAAACGTTGGGAGAGAAAGTGAACCGCGAACAGCGAGCGGATTTCATGGCTGTTCGGTTCGGTGATCGAGAAATCCCGATCGCGAAAATCGTCGCGCGCCAGCAGGGAGGCCAATTCGGCCTTCAGCGCGTCGACTTCCGCGGGATCCAGGAAGTTGGGTTCGAACAGAAAGCCATCGCGCTCGAAGCGATCGAGCTGCTCGTCGCTCAGGGGGCCATCCAGATGGCGCCCCTTGACGACTTCTTCCTGACGCGGCTGCCAGAGCGCTTCCTGCGGCTGGCGTAGGCGTGTCGGATAGCGATCCTGTTTCGTCCACGTGGCATTCTGGGTTTTGGGGGATGCGGTCTGTACTGACATCCAATCACCTCCAAGTTTGTGATCAGGGTTCAGATCCAGTCCTAGGTGCGATGAGGCACCAAACAGTGCGTCGCACTAAACTTGATTAGGAAAGGGTCAAAGGATCCTCGGTTATCTTTCAAAGGGATACTCATCCTAGAAAAGCAGACGGAAATTTCAAATTCTGCAACGGTGGAAACCGCCGCCGCTTCTCCAGTGGCGCTCACGGTGACATCCGCCGACCGCAGCAACGATAACGTAAATCAATTAACGCCGAATTGCCTCCGGGCCGCTTACGCGATGACACAATGCCGAAAAACGGCTTTCATCATGGCGTCATACCACCGCGCCACACTACGCCCCAGAACGACGAGCCCAGACCACGCTCGCCTCTTCCCAATATCTGGAGGTACGCCATGATTCGCGTCACGCTGGATCTCACCTGCTCGATCTGCGATCACGACCAGTTCTTTCTCCCCGTGCGGGCCGAGGAGAGACAACAGATTCGCTGCGCGAACTGCACCGCCTTCAAGTGCTACTCGGCAGACCTGGAAAACGAGATGATCGCCCTGAGTCGTGACAGGATGCGTGACAAAAAGAAACATTCCGGCCAGGGCCGGTCGGGGCAGGATCGCGCCAACGCCGCATGATCGTCGGCGATGTCGACGGCGTGGCGATCAATCCGTCGGCGGCGTGACGGTCTTGTCGGATGTCTCGGCAGCGCGCGGATTCGGCAGCCGCCGGGCAGTGGGTTCCCAATCGTGGTAGGGCCGCATCGGCTTGACCACCGCATCCCGATAGAAAGAGACGAACGGCTCGGCGATCAAGGGTGGCTCGGCCTTGGGGACATCGCCGAAGTGACAACGAAAGTTGGCGCAATTCAGCGGCTCTTCCGCATGGGCACTGGCGCTCTCGCCAGCACTCGAAACCGCGCTCCAGCTCATCACGCAGGCGACGGTCATGAAACAGCTGAGGGTCTTCATGGCATTCCCGTTCCTGGTGGCCCGCTCATCGGGCCAGAATCGCGATGAAAACCCCGAGTGTAAGGAGGCGTGCGACGTGGCGCCGCCTGAAAGCTGTAGTACCCGAGGCGCGAGAAACACCAGGTGTCAGTCGTGGCTTACCACCAGTGCAGCGGATAGCGGCGATGCCGCGCCAGATTGTTGATCAGCACCGCGATGAGCAGCATCAGCAGGCACCCGGTCGCTACCGGGAAAAACGCATAGGACCAGCCAAGCGAGTGCAGCTCCCCGGACCCGATCACCGCGATCAACGCCGTCGCGCCGCCCGGCGGATGGAGCGTGTGGGTCAACTGCATCAGCAGGATGGAGGTCGATACCGCTACCGCCGCCGCGACCCAGCTATCGCCGAGCAGCTTCCAGACCAGTACGCCGCACAGCGCCGAGAGCAGATTGCCGAACAGCACGTTGCGCGGCTGGGCGAGCGAGCTTTCCGGCGCGGCGTAGAGAAGTACCGAGGTCGCGCCGAAGGACCCTACCATCAGCAGCGAATGCGTCTGAAGCGACTGCGCGCTCAGCCATCCCACACCGGCCATGCCCAGAAACGCGCCCAGCCATGACCAGACCGCGTCACGCCAGCAGGGAGTCTTACGGCTCACTGGCGAGCCTTTCATCTTACCGAGATACGTCTTGACCATCTTGACCCAGGAAGCCGATAAAAAAGGAGCGCTATATTGCCATCGGGCAACGAGCCCGCCAAATAGCGCTTGGCTATGGTTTTAGAGCGCGCTGTCTATATGGGAATGGGGGCTCCCCTTTGCAGCGATGCGCACTGCGCCATGACCATGCTCGCCGGGGCGGAGCGCCGGGGTGGATCGGCGGATCGGCAGCCTGTAATCGAGTGGCTGTATGAAGGAAAAATCAGGCAGGGGCTTGGGGAAACCAGGTATCGGTAAGTGAAACCAACCCTATCGCTTATCCGCCAATGTCATTTAATAAAACTCACATACCTGACGGCACACATACTGACCGTACCTACTAGGCTCGGCGTTTCACTCTCGGACAAGTCGTGCGTAGTCCATCGATATGCTCATGAAGCCCCTTGGGGATGCTTTGCCACATTGGATCGAGAACAAAATCGATTCCCTCGCGCCGAGCAATCTTGGCAGCCGGCACGAAATCGGCATCACCCGCTATCAAGATGATCTGGTCAACCTGACTTTTTAGCGTAAGCGATGTCACGTCCACGCCAATCCGCATATCCACACCCTTCTGGCGGGTATCGATCCGCACATCGTCCGGCTGCAAATCTTCGATGGATATCCGGCCTTTCAGCAGCTCATCAACCTTCCGAGACTTAATGGTCCATCTCACATCGGACGACAGGTGGCCCAATCGAAGTGCCAGCTTTCGCTTTCCGACCAGCGCTTCGTGAAATTCTTCGCGAAACCTTGCCTCTTCTGTTCGGGAGAAGTCGATAGATCGCTTACTGATGGGGTTGTGCTGCTTGCCTTTGTAGGGAGGGCAGTCGTAGACGAAAATCCGGTAAAGATCGCTGCGATCGCGATTTTTGCCGCTGAGATGACTCACTGCCCATCGATGCAGACACTCTGCAGCACGCTTACCGTTATAGGCGTTGTCTGGCTCTATGCGCCTGAAGCGCTTGATGAAGTACCCACCGTCGACAAGAATCGCTGTCGCCAAAATGTATTCTCCAGAAACAGAAACGCCCCAGGGCTCGGCGCATCCCTCGATATGTTGGGAAGGCTTACTGCCAGGGGCGTGGATACGCTGAATATAGTGACTCCTGAAAACGGAGTCAACGCTCATCTACAACCCAGCCTGCCGCCCGCTTCCACTGTTTTCAGCACACGTTCCGAACTCGCTCACACGCTCTTCTACCTTGATCCGCCGTACTGGCAGACCGAGAGCTATGGCGCTCCGTTTGGCATCGAAGAATACGAGCAGATGGCCGATATCATCGGTAGCATCAAGGGAAAGCGATCATCAGTCTCAAAGATCACCTGACATCCGCCGCGTGTTCGCCGACTACCACATCGAGTCAGCGGATATGCGCTATACCGTGGGCGGCGGTACCGGCAGCCAAGCCCGTGAGGTGCTGATCTTCAGCTGGGATGTCGAGGCTGAACCGGCGGGGCTATTCTAGGTGGGTGATAACGGCCGTTTAAACGGAGGCTATGCGGCCGTTACCGGTGTTCCATAACATGTGGCACTCGGTAGGGTGATGACTAGGACTGGCTGAAGAAACATGAGGATGACAGATGGTAGAGATAGGTGCAGCGTTAACTGCTCTTCGTACAGCTTACGATACTGCCAAGGCCGCGAAGGAAGTGAACGACCAGGCGTCGTTGAATGCAGCGGTTAGCAACATCATGGAACGCCTTACCTCAGCGCAGTTCACGCTGACAGAAGTTCTTCAAGAACATCACGCTCTGCTAGATGAGAATCGCCGACTGAGAGAAGCCCAAGCCAAGGAGGCTAGGTTTGATCAATACGAACCAGAGCGTACCGAGCGCGGGGCCTTCGTGCTGAGGCTGAAGCCATCTTCAACTGAGCCGGATGAGATATTACACGCCATCTGCCCCGACTGCCGTGAGGGCGGTGTACTTTCATACCTCAGTGAGGACGAGTACGGGCTGAGCTGTTTTCGATGCAAGTACTACGCGTCGAAGAAAGCGCGCCCGCCTCGTTTCAAGAAGAGAAGCCGAATCGTATCGCCTAGGATGGTTTAAGCTCTGGAAAAAGTGCCGAATCCAGCGCGCGGCTACACATAGCGCCGAGGAAAACGGGCTTACGGCAATGGATGCAGGCAAACGTGGAGAAGCGGCTTTCCAGCCAGCCATCACGAGAGGTGTAGTTCGTAGGTTGACGCCAGATTGACAGGCCAGAGCCCAGAAACGAAAAAACCGCCTCGACTGGGCGGCCTTGAGTCGCTTCAAGCGACTGATAGAAAAGTAAAATATGCCTGGTGCCGGTAAGTAGAACCGTACAAAACTTGCAAGCCGCTGATTTACATAGAAACATGTCAGTTATAAAAATTATCGCATACGCTACGGCATACATTTTGGCGCGTGCTAGGGAAACGCTGAACAATTCGGTTCTGGTCGGCTGAACCGTTCAGTCTGGCCAGATCATCGCCTCAGCGGTTATTACCTGACCACGTCAAGTGGCCTGTTTTCCCTGGTAGCCGGGTTTTCCGGCTACCAAGCCAGATTCAAGACACACTGACCCCGTCAGCCTGGCTTGAGCATCGCCCTGCCAGCACCAGATTGCCGAGGGCGAACAGGGTGAACAGCTGCGCCTGATTCTTGGCCAGCCCCTTGTAGCGAACCTTGCGGTAGCCGAAGAGGTTCTTGATGACATGAAACGGGTGCTCCACCTTGGCTCGAATGCTGGCCTTGGCCTTCTCGATCGCCAGCAGCAACGTTTTCATGGGGCTGTCTTTCAGCTTCTTGAGGGTGCCGCGTTTGGCGGCGACACAGCACCGGGCGTTTGGATCGTCCTTCTCTTCGCCCAGGTACTTCCCCATGCCGGTGTAACCCGCATCGCCGTATACCCGCTCGTCGTCATCGCGGACCAGGTGGCCTGCCATGGTGACATCGGCCACATTGGCCGAGGTAGCGGTGACACTGTGGGTCAGTCCAGTGGCCGCATCGACGCCGATATGCGCCTTCAGGCCGAAATACCACTGGTTGCCCTTCCTGGTTTGCTTCATTTCTGGGTCGCGTTGCCGGGCCTGGTTCTTGGTGGAGGGGGCGGCCGCCACGATGGTGGCATCGACGATGGTGCCCTCGCGCATGAACAAGCCCTGCTCGGCCAGGCTGGCATTGATCTCCTCGAAGATCCGCTGGGTCAGGGCATGCTGCTCCAATAGATGACGGAAGCGCAGCAGCGTGGTGGCGTCCGGCACGCTCTCGATGGCCAGATCGAGTCCGATGAAGTCACGCATGGCCTGGCTGTCATAGATCGCATCTTCCAGCGCCTCGTCGGCCAGCGCATACCACTGTTGCAAGAAGTAGATCCGCAGCATGCGTTCCAGGCCAGCAGGCGGCCGGCCGCGCCTGCCTGCCGAGTTCGGGAAGTAGGACGGCGCCAGCGCGTCGATCAGCCGTTGCCAAGGCAGCAAGACGTCCATCTGGTTCAGGAACCGCTCGCGGCGGGTAACTTTCTTCTTGTTCTGGTGCTCAGCCTGGGCGAACGAGATCTGTTTCATCGGGAGGCTCTGTCAGACGGTGGCAGGAAGGTCAGATTCTACCCCACCGGTGCCGATCAGGCAGCTGTGGCGGGATTTATGCAGCGTTTCCCTAGGCCATTCAGACGGCCGTGAAGTGGACCCTATCCATTGGTCCACCTGA
>NZ_NHOU01000079.1 GCF_002179555.1 Salinicola salarius
TCAATCAGCACCCTCGTGAATGAGGCGGGTCGATGGCATCGAGCGTGATGCCCACGTCCCAGTCGCCCTTGGCGGAACCATCCGCACGCTGGATGAACGGCTTCAACTTCACCTCGAAGCCGATCGTTCGCAGCGTGTTCTGAAAACCGCGCTGCTTCGGGTCGCCCTTGTCGGTGGCATAGCAGCGGGCAGTTAGCACCTCACGGTTCGTCGTCGCTTTCGCCCAGAACCGACGGTAATCGAAGTGTTTGCCGTAGGCTTCACGCACGGTGTAGTAGACGTTCTGGGTGTCGACGAAGATCGCGACGCTGGTCATGGGGCAGGATTTCCAGAGTGGTCGAGCGCCGGCGCCTCCACCGAACCACATCGCGCCGACAGGCCGCTGCCGGCCCGCCGACGCGATGTCGACACGGTGCTGCTGCGGTCGAACTCGCCGCTACGCGACCAAGCCTAGCGGGCGAGTTCTTGGCGCACGATGGCCGCACCAGCGCTCAAAGCCTTCAGCTTGCCTTGTGCGACCTGGCGGGACAAGGGTGTCATGCCGCAGTTGGTGCAGGGGTAGAGCTTGTCGGCATCGATGAACTCGAGCGCCTTGCGCAGGGTCTCGGCGACCTCTTCCGGGGTTTCGATGGTGTTGGTGGCCACGTCGATCGCCCCGACCATTACTTTCTTGCCCCGGATCAGTTCGATCAGCTCCATCGGCACGTGGGAGTTCTGGCACTCCAGCGAGACGATATCGATGTTCGAAGCCTGCAGCCTGGGAAAGATCTCCTCGTACTGGCGCCACTCCGACCCCAGGGTCTTCTTCCAGTCGGTGTTGGCCTTGATGCCGTAGCCGTAGCAGATATGCACCGCGGTCTCGCACTCGACCCCTTCGATGGCTTTCTCCAGGGCGGCGATGCCCCAGTCGTTCACCTCGTCGAAGAAGACGTTGAAGGCGGGCTCATCGAACTGAATGATGTCCACGCCGGCGGCGGCCAGATCGCGGGCTTCCTGGTTGAGGATCCTGGCGAATTCCCAGGCCAGCTTTTCGCGGCTCTTGTAGTGGCCGTCATAGAGCGTATCGACCATGGTCATGGGCCCCGGCAGCGCCCACTTGATGGGCTGGTCGGTCTGCTGGCGCAGGAATCTGGCATCGTCCACGAAGACCGGCTTCTCGCGCGCCACGGGGCCGACCACCGAGGGCACGCTGGCGTCGTAGCGGTCGCGAATCTTGACGATCTCGCGCTGTTCGAAGTCGACACCGCTCAAGTGCTCGATGAAGGTGGTGACGAAGTGCTGACGGGTCTGCTCGCCGTCACTGACGATGTCGATACCGGCCCGCTGCTGATCGTGCAGGGAGACCCGCAGCGCGTCCCGCTTGCCCTCGGCCAGCTCCTCGTCCTGCAGTTTCCACGGCGACCAGAGCGTCTCGGGCTGGGCTAGCCAGGCGGGCTTGGGCAGGCTACCGGCCGTCGACGTGGGCAACAAAGTCTTCATGCAAAAGTGACCTTAATAACGGGTTGATCAAAGGATGTCGTTGGAACGGGCGATCAAAGGGAATAATCGGCCGACCACTGCTCGAGCACATGGCGGTAGGGTTTGATGAAGTGCCGCTCGGTGAACTTGCCCTGCTCGACGGCCAGCTGGCCGCGCTCTTCGCGGTCGTAGACGATGCGCGTCAGCGAGTAGTCCTGATGCTCGAGGCTCGGCTGGTAGATCTTGCCGGCCACCGAATTGGCGTTGTAGATCTCGGGGCGGTAGATCTTCTGGAACGTCTCCATGGTGCTGATGGCGCTGATCAGCTCGAGATCGGTGTAGTCGGAGAGCAGATCGCCGGAGAAATAGAACGCCAGCGGCGCGACGGCATGCGGCGGCATGAAGTAGCGCACCTTCAGCCCCATCTTGCCGAAGTAGAAATCCGTCAGCGAGGACTCGTCGTTTTCGTACTCCACGCCCAGCACCGGGTGGCGATTGTCGGTCTGGCGATAGACCTTGCTGCTGGAGACGCTGAGACAGATCACCGGTGGCTTGCCGAAAAACGCCCGATAGGCATCGGAATTGACGAATAGCTTGAACAGTTTGCCGTGCAGGTCGCCGAACCCTTCGGGGATACCGAATTCGGATCGCTCCCGGTTGTGCTCCGACAGCCAGACGCTGAAGTCGTAGTCGCGCACGTAGGACGAGAAGTTGTTCCCCACCATGCCCGGAATGCGCTTGCCAGCGTGCTTGTCGATGATCGTCGTCTTGAGCATTTCGATCGCCGGGAAGGTGTCGTCCTCGTCCTCGGCCCCCACGCTCAGCTCACCGGTGATGATGTCGAGCTCGACGGCATAGCGATCCGCCTTGGGGTTGTCCCAATGCGCCAGGGTGTTGAAACGGTTGTCGATCATTGTCAGGGCATTGCGCAGGTTATCCTCGCGACGCTCCCCTCTTGCCAGGTTGGCAAAGTTGGTGGTGGTGCGCGTGTTTTCGGCCGGGCGATAGTTTTCGTCGAACCGCACGCTCTTGATATCGAATGTGAAATCGTGACTCATCGCGAACAAGCACCCTGTTAATCGAGAGAGGCGCTGGCACCGTCAGAAGGCCCAGCGCCCCTCAATGCAATGTTTGCCAGCACGTGTTTGCCAATACCCTGTCTGGCGTATCGACCACAGGCGCTACAGCGCCTGTCGTCGAAGCGGATGCGCTCTTTATGCCAGAGCCTGTAGATGCATGAAAAGCGATATGATTTCAGCTCATCATGAAGAGGATTCATGATGCGACACTAGAGTGGACGAGCGACGGTTTTTTGGGATTGGCGGCGAGCATCGTCAGGTGGACGAGAAGTCGTTGGCGAGCATGTTCATGATCAGGCGAATCATCGTCTCCTTGTTGGCTGGATCGGATTCCGCGACCAGCAGCGTCAACGCCGCGAGACCGACATCATTAATGACCGGCTCTCCCGTCCCCGATAACAAACGCCCGTTGCGATGCAGGAAATCGACGAACAGAAAGGCCGCACTGCGTTTGTTGCCGTCGGCGAACGGATGATTCTTGATCACGAAATAGAGCAGATGCGCCGCTTTCGACTCGATGCTCGGATAGGCCGGCTCGCCGAAGACAGACTGGTCAAGATTGCCGAGCAGTGAGGCCAACCCATCGCTACGATCCCGCGCAAACAGCTCGGTTGCCTCTCCCCGCCCCATCAGTTCCGCTTTCAGTTCGTTCAGCGCCGATCTCGCCGTTTCCAACGAAGGAAGCTGACCGCCCGCCTGCACGTCAGGGTCGCTCAACAGCCCTTCGT
>NZ_NHOU01000080.1 GCF_002179555.1 Salinicola salarius
TTTACGGGTCTATTTTTCAGACAGAGCGTAGACTGCCTTTTGGGTATAATTTTAACGCTGAGTATTGAGCTACCGCTTCCTCCGTAACCTTTTGTGAAGTGTCAAAAATTGTATCTTCACGAAGTTCAGAGGTCGTTACCCAAGGCACGTTGCCGTCATAAAACAAAGGATTGTCACTTCTAGGGGTTGTACCACTCCCAATGCGGTTGAAACCATGTGTAACCTTCCATGTTTCCCAGTGTTTAGGTACCGCTCCCAACCAACTTACACCCGAATCTCTCATCGGTACCGTCGGATCAAGCCCTTTGGTTACCGCCTGACTAATTAAAGCTGTGCGTTGCTCAGCCAGCTTGTCCAAAAGAGACTGCTTTTTGGAAATCAATGCATCAATCTGAGCAGTTTTGTGGTCAAGAAAACGAACAATGGCGCGCTGCTCACCGATACTAGGTATCGGAATCCATAGCTTTTTCAGATCATCCTGACTGAGATTAGGCTGTCCACCGCCAGTAGAGAGTGATACTACGCTTTGTCTGAAAAATGATGTCTTGCTAAGCTCTGTCTGAAAAATCGACGAGCGATGGCCAGACAAGGCAAAAATCGGCGAAAAAGCGGAGTTTACAGGGAAGTAAATGAGCCTTTTGAGCCGATTTTTAACGCAGTATGGGCGAGCGCAGGCATTTTTCAGACAAAGCGTAGGACGGGTCTTCGCATCCAGAGCCAGTAATAAACGAAACGCGTATCGAATACTGTAGGTTCAGAGAAAACGCAACAAGCCTGATTGACCGTCGAATCTAAACCAAGTATCCCAAGGCGCCCAATCGTGGCGCCGTACATAGCTATCGCAAGACTACCTTCAGGGTAAACTTTCAACGCAGAATGGAGAGCAACCGCCTCTTGAGTAACTTTTTGCGCTGTATCACGAATTGTATCTTCACGCAGTTCGGAAGTTGTTATCCACGGTATCGCTCCATCATAAAACAGTGGATTATCGCTTTTAGGAGTCGTGCCACTGCCAATCCGGTTGAAGCCGTGAGTGACCTTCCAGACCTCCCAATGACTAGGTATGTCTCCAAGCCACGGTAAATTTGAAGGTTTATACTCGGCGTATTCCCTCATCAAACCACCTCCGCCAACATAGCGACGATTTCCTTTTCCAGCTGACTAATCTCACCAGCGATTTCTTCCAGAGGACGTGGCGGTTCATAGACATAAAAATGGCGATTCAGCGGAATCTCGTAACCCACCTTGGTTTTGCTGTGATCAATCCAGGCGTCTGGCACATGGGGTAGCACCTCAGCCACCAGGTAGGCCTCGCAATGGTCCTTTACCAACGAAAGCAGTTTGTCATGACCGGTTTCGTTGTCGTATTTCAGCGGCAAGGGCAGGCTGATATCAGTAGGCAACACCACGTTCTCGGTATCGCGCAACTCCGGATCTGGCTCTGGATTGCCCTTCTTGTCTCGGCAAATGTTAGCCTCTGGGTCTCGCTCTGACAGCGCCGCCAGTATCGCCTTCTTCACCGGAGCACCTACCTTGAGGTCGGCCTTCTTAAAAGCCTTATTCAAAACGGCTTCGAATTCGTCCCGGTTCTGATAAAGGATGTTGCCATCCAGCCCTCCGAGCAGGTCTTTTATGGCAGCCTGAGTCTGTTTACCCGCCTCAATTTCCGCCTGATAGGCCGCTTGGTCCTTACGCTTTTTACTGGTGGCCAGATTGGCAAAGGCCCGCTGCTCGTCCAGGCGAGCAATTCTCTGAGGGCTGGCCTGGAACTTCAGCCGTAGAGGGCGTTCCACTGTGATTTTCAGATAGCCAAACTCGTGGTTATCAAAGATCTTACTGACAGTACGGGTTTCGGTTCCGGTCGGTCTTGATGACCCTTTGGTATGTACCGGCGCTACGGAGGTCGCCTCATGTTGATGTTCGGCGTAGAGGCGAACCAGCTCGCGGATATGCTCCTCGGCCAGCTCGTTTCGCTTATTCCCCAGGCTTTTGTCCATCTTTTTGTAATGGCGGGTGCCGTCGATTAGCTGTACTTTGCCTCGGCGGTGTTTCGGCTTGCGGTTACTGACAATCCAAACGTAGGTGTAGATGCCGGTGTTGTAGAACATCTGGTCCGGCAGGGCCACGATGGCATCGAGCAGGTCGTTTTCGATAATCCAGCGTCGAATATTGCTCTCACCACTCCCGGCATCACCGGTGAATAACGGGGAGCCGTTGAAAACCACGGCAATCTTCGAGCCGTCACCACCTTCGCTATTATTATCAAGAGGAAGGCCATCCACCAGTTTCGGCGGGTTGTGCATCTTGGAAATCATGTGTTGCAGGAAAAGCAGCGAGCCATCATTGATTCGGGGCAGACCGGCACCAAAGCGCCCTGAAAAGCCCTGGTCGTCGTACTCCTCACGAACGAAATCTTCTTCCGGCTTCCATTCAACGCCAAAAGGCGGGTTGGAAAGCATATAGTGGAATTTCTTCTCCTGGTGGCCATCGTGCGGTACGAAGCCGTTGTTTTTGTTCTTGGCGTCTTTCACGCCCAGCGTGTCCCCATAGATGAGATTATCGATGGGTTCGTCTTTGATCAGGAGGTCTGAGCAACAAATGGCGTAGGATTCCGGATTGTACTCCTGGCCGAACAGCTCGATGTGGGCATCGGGGTTCAATCCTTCATGGGTACCGTCACCGCAAATGTACTTTTCAGCTTCCGAGAGCATGCCACCGGTACCGGCTGTGGGGTCGTAGATACTCCGGTAAATGCCCGGCGCGAAGATGCCTTCCTCATCGGTAAATAACAACTGCACCATCAGCCGGATGACTTCACGGGGAGTAAAGTGGTCCCCGGCCTCTTCGTTTGCCTGTTCATTGAATTTTCTGACCAGCTCTTCGAACAGATAGCCCATCTGTAGGTTGCTGAGGGTCTTGGGTGAGAGATCAATTTCGTTGCTACAGAACTCTTTGAGAATCAGGAAAAGGCGGTTGGCTTCATCCAGCTTGGCGATTTCCGCCTCGAAATCGAACTTATCAAAGATGTCCCGAGCGCGGGGTGAGAAACCCTGGATGTAGGCAATCATGTTGCCCGCAATGTTCGGCGGATCAGCCAGTAGCTTATCGAAGGTGAAGCCGCTGGTATTGAACAGTTCCTGTTTGCGGCCACTGGTGGCAATGCGCGAAAGCGCCTTTTCCAGGTAAGCGTTCATTCCAGGACGCCCTGCCAT
>NZ_NHOU01000081.1 GCF_002179555.1 Salinicola salarius
TGATGCGGACTACCCGTCGGGAAGCGACTTCTCCATCGTCAATCGCCTACATATGAGCACTATTGATACCTTCGAGCGTGCCGATGCAGTTTGCCATCACCCCTCGCGCGCCGGCGCAGAGACAGTTGAGCCAGCGATAAGGCCCAGCCGACAAAACCTGGAAGGCTGACGACACTGATTTCTACAGTTATCGACAGTGAAGAGGGATTCTGAAGTGAGGAAGGGAGCCGATGCATATAAAAGAGGCTAGGGTGACGAATCGGCAGGTGCGTGCTGTTGATTGGAATTGATATGATTTAATTGAAATTAAAGTTTTCCAATGCCGAAGTGTCGGATTCGATGAGATCCAATGCCTCATGGGTATAACGCTTTTGAGCCTTCACCGCCCGGGCATAGAGCTCATGTAGCGTGTGGTATTCGTCCGACAGCTGCTGGTCGAATTCTGCAGCTTCGAATTTCGCCATCAACGCCTTGGCATCGTCGACGAGCCGCTGCAGCTCTGCCAACACGAATTCGTAGTCTTCTATTGTCATTGATGCTACCTGGAAACGACGAGTTTGGGCGCATGAAACCATGCATAAGCGCCAGCCATTGGGCTGATTAAAGAAGTGTTTTGTCGTTTGATCGGCAGTCGAGAGCAGAAGGCAAAAGGGCGGCTCGCGCCAGCCGTTGAATGCTAATTAAACTTCGCCTGGCGAATCACTGCAGTAGAGACAGAATACCTTGCGGTACCTGGTTGGCCTGGGCCAGGACCGAGGTGCCAGCCTGCTGCAGGATCTGCTCGCGGGTCATGTTGGAAACTTCTGTCGCATAGTCGGCGTCCATGATCCGAGAGCGGGCTTCGCTGAGATTGAGGGTATTGGCACCAAGGTTATCGATAGCGCTACCTAGGCGATTTTCTGTTGCGCCCAGCAGGCTGCGCTTGTCGTCGACGCGAGCAATGGCGCGGTCCAGGGTTGCAAGCGGGTCTTTCGGCGTCTTGATACGTAAATCTTCATCACTTTGGGTCAAGACAATTTGGGTGCGAACTGCGCCGCCAGTTTGTTCCAGGCTGGCGTCTGTCACGGCGGAGAAAGACATCTGATGATAGATGACGAGATCACCACTACCGCTCTCGGTGCGAATTAGTGTACCGAAGTTCAAGTCGTCGTTAACGAGCGTTGCTTGAGTATAGGTACCGTCGTCATTTTGCTCGAGATTCATGACGTAGCCGTCCTCATCGGTACTGAGTACGTCATCGTAGGTGTTCTGCGATGTCTGGTAGTCCACCTGAACGTTCGAAGGATCAAGCGTAATGACTGACTTCCCATCGACCGTGTCGACTACATCGAAGGTGGCTGCCGAGCTGCCCGCGTCGTAGCTCGCGTCGACGTTGATATTGCTCTTGCTGCTTGCGATAACGGAGACTTCCGCCTGTCGATACTGATACTCACCGCCGCTCGAGGTTTCGATGTAGAGACCTTGTCCACCTGGCAGGAAAGTGTTTTTCTCCAATAGCCGCGTGCCGCCACTGGTATCGACATCACTGCCATAATTGATAGTTGCGCTATCAGGAATCACGATGTGATCTACAGCGGTTAGACTGCCTTCGGCAACAGGAAGCGGCTCATCACCATCTGCGCCTCGGTCGCTATAGATCGTATTATTCTGAGCCTTCACGACGGAAGATCCGTCGGCGTTCATGGTAACGGTTGCGAGTTGATATAACGCATTCCCGTCGCCATCCATGGTCTGCAAATAATAGTTGTCGTTGGACTCGACTAATGTACCCGAAGTTGAAGTGTCGTCGGCATCAAGGAACGTGGCTCGAGACGCATCGAAGCTAACGCGAGCCTGGTCCTCGAACAGCGATGTGCCACCTCCAATAGTGATGTCGTTATGGTTCTCGGCGGTATAATGTGTCGCATCCAGCCGGTTGTAATAATAATAAGCGGGTGCACCGTCTTCCACGCGAGTCAAGTAAAGCCCCTCGAACTCGCGGCTATCGTTTCGGACAAGGTCGGTAGTGCTGGTGTCTACTGATGACCCATTGATGAGGAAAGTCAGATCAGTCGAGACCTGGGCATCAGCTGCTGGCTTCAGCTCCATATTGCGAGCGGTACCCATCAAGGTGTCGAGAGGCTGCGGATTTCCCTCGACGCCATAGACGGTGAAGTCGGTCAGCCCCAGTTCATCCACGCTGAAACCCGGCGGAGAGAGGTCGACACCCAGCGTCTCGTCATCATTGGCACCAACCTGAAGCTGGACATTGCCAGCCGAGCCATCCAGGAGCGATAAACCATTGAAATTCGACTGCTGCGCGAGGCGATCGATTTCTTTCAGATTGAGGTTGATCTCGGCTTGCACCGCATCGTGGTCGGCCACGCTCAAGGTGTCGCTCAACCCTTGAACCGTTAGCTCACGAATGCGCTGAAGACGATCGTTCACTTCGCTCAAGGCATCCTGAGCCGTCTGCGACAGTGACACACCGTCGTTGGCATTGCGCATCGCCTGCTGCTGGCCCTTGACTTGGGACGTCATGCGGTTACCGATCGCCTGCCCAGCGGCATCATCCTTGGCACCGTTGACGCGCAGGCCAGAAGCCAGACGCTCTAGCGAGGTAGAAAGCCCATTCGAAGCTCGCCCTTGATTCTGCTGGGCCCTGAGGGCAAGAAGATTGGTATTGATGACCGACATGTCGAGAGCTGGCTCCGGGAGAAATAGGGAGGCATTCTGATATCATCGGCTGCATAACGGCATTCTTTAGCGTGATTTACGAGAAGGATGAACGGCTAACCCTGGGTTCGTCTGTAACCCAGCCCCAGCGATTGGTCGAACGGCGGTAGTTCGTCCAGCGCTGGGGTTACGAACCGACTTTATGCGTGGTCGGCTGCAAACGTGCTGGAGGAGTATTGACGCGTCAATGGTATCTTTGGAATACATCTAGCTGTAGGGTCCCGGATGATCGGATCGCCTATGGAAGTTATCCTCTGCTAGCAGCGAGAGAGCT
>NZ_NHOU01000082.1 GCF_002179555.1 Salinicola salarius
GCAGAGGGGCCAGCATGACGGCGGCCACGGCGATGGCCAATCCGTTGTCGTTGCCGATGGCGATCAGTGGCACCGCCACCTATGTGCTGTTGTCGGCCGGCGATGCCCCTCTGGGCGCCTGGTATGCGGGGTATGTGGATCTGCGCGCCTTGCTGGCACTGGCGGTGGGGTCGTGGTTCGGCATCCGCCTGGCATCGCTGGGGATCGGGCGCATTCCCGATCGCGTTCATGCCGGGGTGTACCTGTTACTGCTGACGGTAGCGCTGGCGGTGATGGTCGTCATGCACTGAGGCGATTCGGATTTTCACGACGGCGGCTGAGCGAATACGTTCCATAATCAGGGGGTCCCTTGGCGTAGGCGGCAAGTGGCCAGCCGGCAGGCTGCCAAAGCTTTCAATGTCGTCGCGCCAGCTGCAATGCTTGGGATTATTCATAATCATCTATATTTGATGTAAAAAATCCAATAAATGTTCAAATATGGCATATTGGTATAGCGTTGCGCTTGATTTGTTTCTGTTGAGGTGGTCAAATTTGAATCTTAAAAAGAATCTATAGTTCATATTTGGATGGTTTGGGTATGGTGTCTTCAGGTTCCAATCGCTCTGGCAGCCAGGTTGCAATGCCGCCTCCCGTGGCGCGTGCCCTGAGTAATCTCGGCCATGATCTATCAACGGCTCGCCGCATGCGTCGATTGACGCAGGAAGACCTGGCGCAGCGTATGGGGACATCACTCAGTACGGTCCGACGCATGGAAGATGGTTACCCTGGGACCGCATTGCACACGTTCCTACGCGCCCTGCATGTGCTTGGTCGCCTCGAGGATGTGGTCAGGGTCATGGCGCTGGAACAAGACACATTAGGCCTGGAACTGGCGCAGGAACAGTTGCCCCAACGGGTACGGGCAGCCGGTGGGAAAAAACAGAAGGCAAGGCCATCGGAGGAGTCGGGGAGAGAAGGCGGTGCCACTGGTGGCGATGAGCTCGAGGGCTTTTGATGGCGACCAGGAAAGCACAACGCCAGGATCTCGACATCCATCTCGGTACGGATGGCAAACTTATCGGACGCCTGTACCTGGGCAGCGGAAAGCGCAGCGCCTTCCGCTACGACGAACGCTGGTTGCAGGACCCGCGGTTCTTTACGGTATCACCAGACCTGCAGCCGGTTCCCGGAGTCCAATATCCACAGGGCGTGTTTTTCCGGGCGTTGGAAGACACGGCGCCGGATTCCTGGGGGGAGCGGGTTATCCGCCGCGCGCACGCCAAGTCGCGCCAGCAGGGGTGCGACCTCCCGCCGCTGGCGCCGGTCGATTTTCTCACCTGGGTCGATGATGAAGCACGTGTCGGGGCCTTGCGCCTCTTCGATCCTCAGCGCGGTATCTATCTGCACACTGAGGGCACTCATCGTCATGTTCCTCCGCTGGTGGAGCTGGACAAAGTTCTTCATGCCGCTCGGGCGCTGGAAGAGGGTGTGGAGAGTGCGCAAGATCTGCAATATCTCCTCGGGCAGGGAACGTCGTTGGGCGGCGCGCGTCCGAAGTCGACGGTCCTGGATACCGATGGCTGGCTGGCTCTAGGCAAGTTCCCGAGTCAGACGGACCAACGTGACGTGATTCGGGGGGAGGTGCTGGCTATGAACCTGGCGATTCGGGCAGGCATTCGTGCCGCGTCGGCGCGTGTGGAGCTCATCCAGGGCACGGCCGTGGCGGTGATTCGCCGATTCGACCGTACCGGTGGAGGACGCATCCCGTACGTGTCGGCCGCTACCATGCTGCAGACGAGCGGACGCGACGACGATCACGCCTATACCGAGCTCGTGGACATATTATTGCAGTCCGGTTCCGACCCTATCGCCGACATTCACGAGCTGTGGCGACGTCTGGTTTTCAATTTCCTCATTTGCAACACGGATGACCATCTGCGTAATACAGGGCTGCTTTATGACGCTCGGCGTCGTGGTTGGCGTCTCGCTCCGGCATTCGATCTCAATCCCATGCCGGGCGATCGCCGTGAAAGCAAGACATGGTTGACCGAAGACTCTGGCCCGATCGATAGTCGCCAAATACTCATGGAGGGGGCGCCGTACTTCAGGTTGAGCGTACAGGAAGCGGTGGCAATCTGGGATGAAGTGGCAGAGGCCGTAGAAACATGGCGCTCCTTGGGGAAGAACATAGGTATGAGGAGTCGGGATTTGACCGATTTTTCGCCCGCTTTTGAGTCTGGTTTGTGAACTGTGCTGTGGATTATGAAGTGATTTTTATAAAACTATGCCTGATCTTGATGACCTGTGGCTCTATTTTCTAGGCCTCGTCTGAAAAGTCGGCGAGCGATGATTAGACAAGGCGCAACGACCGTAGGGAGTAACAGCCGAAGGCTGGCCCGAAGGGTGAGCGTAGCGAATCAAAATTGGCGAAAACGGACCGGGCTGGCGTACCAGTTTACAGGTCGTAAATGAGTACTTTGAGCCGATTTTTAACGCCGTATGGCCGAGCGCAGGCAGTTTTCAGACAAAGCCTAGGCATTTAAAGATAGTTACCCATGATGTTGATGACTCTGTGTTTCCATTCACCGATGCCTCCAGGTACTGCAACGCTCTCCGAGGGTTCCTCGCGAACCATTGCATGATCGCGGCGCACGTGATTGGTGACTTCTGCAGCGAGCTCTTCGTTATTACTTTGGCAAAGAGATCCGGTGGCTTGATAGCGTTCATGATCGCTGGTTCTATATCGTAATCGTGCTTGTCGGACTCGTCGATTAGCGCAGGTATGCCGTATCGCTCGAGCGGGCGTGTTACCGTCGGTTGATAGTGAAATTACTCGAACAAAACGGATATGGGCGAACAACCACAAATCCTGATCTATGAAGATGCCGAGAAGGCGGTCGACGTGCGTCTGGACGAAGGCCGCGAGACGGTATGGCTGACGCAGCGACAGATGGGCGAGGTATTCGAGACCACGCCCG
>NZ_NHOU01000083.1 GCF_002179555.1 Salinicola salarius
ACCCGGCTGTCGGGTAAAACAGACCACCTGAGGTGGTCAGATATGGATCGCTGAAGCGATGATCGGGCCATTTTGACTCTTCACCCTCCCAGAACAGCATTGTTCAGCGGTTCCCTAGGGAAATGCTGAATAAATCGGCGAGCAGGATGAAGCGCAAGGCGCACGGAGCGCAGCAACCGGAGCCTATGGGGTATAGGTGAGGATTGCGAGCACCGCGTAACGCAGCGNCCCTAGCGTCGGGCAGGCATGAAGGTCGTATGGGCACATGCTTTTGTCGTGGAGAGTGAATTGCGTTCCGGTCAGCCAGCCTAGGCTGAAGTTCCTTCTTCAGCTGTGTGAGGCTCGGACAGTGCATTCATCCCATAACAATGATCATGACATCTCATCCGCTTCGACCGACGTCGATCTCTCCACGCTACGCAAGGTGATCGCGGCGTCGGCGATCGGCAATTTCGTCGAGTGGTTCGATTTTGCCGTCTACGGCTTTCTGGCCGTGGTCATATCGCAGCATTTTTTTCCACCGGGGGACGATTCCCTGGCACTGCTGCAGACATTTGCCGTATTCGCGGTCTCGTTCGCCCTGCGCCCGCTGGGCGGTGTCTTCTTCGGCATGCTCGGCGACAGAGTTGGGCGCAAGCGCATTCTGGCGGTGACGGTGCTGCTGATGGCCGGGGCTACGACGCTGATCGGCATCCTGCCGACCTATGCCAGTGTCGGCCTGTTCGCACCGCTGGCACTGGCGCTGGCCCGCTGCGTCCAAGGCTTCTCCGCCGGCGGCGAGTATGCCGGCGCCTGCGCCTTCGTGATGGAACACGCACCGACCCATCGCAAGGCGCGCTATGGCAGTTTCGTTCCGGTTTCGACCTTTCTAGCCTTCGCTACGGCAGCGGCGTTGACCTTCGTCATCAGCGCCCTGTTGTCAGAGGAAGCCCTGAATGCCTGGGGCTGGCGCGTACCGTTTCTGATCGCCGCACCACTGGGACTGGTCGGGCTCTACATGCGCTTGCGTCTGGACGAATCCCCCGCCTTCCAAGCTCTGCAAGCGCAACACGCCGTTCCGCAGGCACCACTGAAGGAAACCGTGCGCACGCATGGCGCGACCATCGTCAGCCTGAGCGCCTTCATCTCGGTCACGGCGCTATCCTTCTATATGTTCACCACCTACTTCACGACCTACATGCAGGTCGTGGGGGAGGCTTCCCGAACCACAGCATTGCTGGCCAGTCTCGGCGCGCTGCTTTTCGCGGCAGCGCTGTGCCCGTTCGTTGGGCGTTATGCCGACTACGTCGGCCGACGCAAGACGATACTGACAGCGGGGGTCTGTCTGATCGCTGCAGTATTTCCCGCCTATACGCTAGCCGGTAGCGGAGAATGGTGGGCATCGCTGATCGGCGCGATGCTGATGGCGGTGGGCGCGGTGATCTGCGGCGTGGTGACGGCGGTCCTGCTGTCGGAGCAGTTCCCGACGCGCGTGCGCTATACCGCCTCGGCGCTCTGCTACAACGTTTCCTACACGATCTTCGGCGGCACGGCACCACTGGTCGCAACGTGGCTGATCGAGCGCACCGGCAACAACCTGTCGCCGGCGATCTACCTGATCGCGATCACGCTGCTGGCGATGTGGGGTGGGCTGCGCCTGCCGGAGTCCGCCCACCGCGCCTTGAACGCCGACGAATCCGAATGGCAGCGCGCGCCGAAATCCGCCGCCCAGCCGGCTCTCTGATCCATCGACAAACTGCTCATGGCTGGCGGGCATAGACTCTAGCCCGCCAGTCAGCGACTTCGTAATCCGTGTCGAAATGGCAACCGCCATCGTAGACGGCGGCTTCCCGCGTTTCGCAGTACTGGGCAATCGCCTCCGGCGTAGGCTTGTGACCGCGCTCGACCCAGCGGTCGAGGGATTCCAGCGCAGCGGCATATTGCGGCGTGGAAAGCTTGCTGTGTTGAGCTTCATCGGTATAGATCTGGACCAGCGAGTCGGCCGTGCCACTATCCTCGCGGGCCCGCCGGTATAGCCATTCGTTCTCGACGAAGATGATCGGGTCGTCGATGGCGTGCATGGTCACGGTGGGGATGTCGGTATCGCCGGTCAGACCCGCATCCGCGCCAAGCTTCTCGACCGCTCGCGCGTCCTCGTCGAAGCGAGAGATTCCCTTGTTGAGCGCATCGTCGTTGCTCGAACCCCGGTAGCGTACGTTGCGGTTGGAGAACGGACTCGCGCCGCCGAGACGCTGCTCGACCATGTCCTGAAACAGAAACGTCGACCAGCGCATGTGCGCCTTCAGCGTGCCGGGCGGAATCCGCACGACATCGACGATATTGTTCAGTGTCTGTTGCTGGATGAGCGTGCGCTGCTCCGCCGGCAGGCCGGCACCGGTACAGGCGTCGACCCGGGCATTGAGTTCCTCCGGCGTCATCTCGGCGCCTTTGGGCAGCCCTTCCCAGAGCGGATATTGCGTTTCGTCAGGATAGGGGTGATTGGCGCAGTAGTACTGGTAGACGGCGCGGAGGTCGGCGCGAAACTGATAGGCTTGGGTACCGCCCCCGAGCACGCCGCTGGTGAGCAGCGCTCCATCGTAGCGATGCCGGCCCTGATCGTCCGTTCCGTAGAGCTCCATCGCCTTGGCAGCCACGTTACCGCCCCAGGACTGCCCGTGGAGGTAGATGCGTTCGGGCTGGCCGAAGCGCTCGACGAACAGACGTCGCAGATAGTCGGTGTCTTCGGCCGCCATGCGCACACCATAGCCGCCACGCCGGTAACTGGAGCCTGCCCAGGCGTACCCCTCGCGAACCATGACGTCATATTGACGCAGGTCGATATCGATAGGATCGTCGGGTTGCGGGGCATTGGGGCGCGGCCCGCCATGACTGTGCAGAACCAGTTTGTGGTTCCAGTCGTCGGGAATCGCGATCCAGTAATCCCGCCTTATTCACGAGGGCGCTGATTGA
>NZ_NHOU01000084.1 GCF_002179555.1 Salinicola salarius
ACGAGACCAGGCCGGGGTGATTCCACTGGAAACACTCCCCGCAGGATCGGAGGGGGCAACCAAGTATCTGCAACGAGAACAGGAAAGGACCGCGAGCGCGATGACTGCACTGGAACAGCGTCAGGACTTTGCACTGAATCAGTACGCAAAGGGCCTTTTAAAACCCTTTAAGGGTAAAGGGGAGATCCTTCGATTTCGGGATGAGTTGGATGCGGAGTGTCGTCGGATGTGGCAGGAGGCGGCGGACTTTGCCAATCGCTACAACCGCACGGTGGTTCAGGCGGGACTTTGGCTCAAACCACACAACAACAGCGGTGGACGAGTTCGCGCAGTGCAATGGCGCGACAAGGCGCAGACCCAGATGGGGCGACGCCTTCTCGAAGCCGTGCTCCAGTTCGGCGATATATCGGTGGGGATGAAGCGTCAACTGGTCGAGATCGAGACCGAGCGCGCGATCTTCAATGCCAAAGTTGCGGCGGCGACTCGACAGGTCGATCGCCTAAATCGCCTGCTGAGCGATCTCGGCGAGATCGAGGCCATGGTCTGACATCTGCAACGGTTCGGAATAGTTCGCAACCGGCCTTAACGTTTCTCGCTGACGTCCTTTGCCGCTCCCGGCCACTGTAGTCGGGCATACATTCGATTCAGGAGATTCAGATGAGCACGCATTTCATGGGCGAGGGGAACATTGGTTCGGATCCAGAAGTGAAAATGTTTTCCCCCAATGGCAATCAGCCATCGCGTGGCGTCATGCGACTGAACGTCCGATTCGATAATCCGGTGCCGACCGATACCGGCAACGTCGACAAGGGTGGCTTCTGGGCGAACGTCGAGATATGGCATCGCGATGTCGAGCAATGGGCTCGGCTGTACCAGAAGGGACTGCGCGTCATGGTATCGGGCCGAATGGTGCTGGACGAATGGCGGGACGGAGAAGGTAATAACCGGTCGCAGTTCAAGGTGCAGGCCGTACGCATCGGCATCCTGCCTTTCCGCGTCACCCAGGTTCAGCTCGAGCCGGCACAGGGCCAGCAAGCGCCACGGCAGCCTTCATCGTCCCAGGCTCCGCAACAGGGAGCTTATCCTAAAGCCGCTGGACCGGAAGGTGAATGGGATAACCCGGCGGGGTCTGATCCGAGCTATTCGGAATGAGCGGGCTCGCTGACTCGAAGGAAGGCTCTATCATCAAACAGACAAAGAGAGTGCTGGGATGAAGCACTGGGTGGTGGCAGTGGGGATGGTGGCACTGGCGGGCTGCGCGGCGCAGGATCATTATTACTCAAACGGTGTCTGCGTGACCTGTTTCAACAATCCCGTGACCGGCGAGCCGCTGAACTACGATCCCAACGAAACGCCGCAGAAAGTGGCAACCAATGCCGAGGGGGAAGCGGTCGATGCCACAAGTCTGGGTAGCCAGAGCGGATCGGTCGACATCGATTCCCGTGTCGACGTCGATACCGCTTACGCTCGGATCAAGTCGGCGATGGGGTTCCGATCCCCCGATGACTTCGAGAGCCCGGAGAGCACCACTGCAAAAATGCAGATGGGCGATATAGCCTGGAAGCACGACCGCACCCCGGGGGCCTACTACAATCTCGGTGATTACGGACGGCAGACCGTTGGAGGGACACGATACTCGATCCTGCAGCGGGTTCAGATCGAGAAGAGTGGCGCGGGCTCGCGCATCCACTACAGTTGGGCACCGGCCGACGAGCGAACTCTATTCGATGGCAATGCCATGGAGTCTGCGCTGACACAGCGTCTCAAGGCCGCGTTAGACTGATTGCTCATGCCCAACATCTTCACCATCAAGGATGGTTGGAGCCTGGATGAACAGCTGGGCAACATGCTCCGGGAACTCGACGGTACGCAGGCGACTGGCCGTGTCGTCGAGTTTCGTATTCAGCTCAAGGCATTGATGCGCGAGTACGGTATCAGCGCCGATACGATCGTCGAATGGATCGACCTGGGGATGCTCAAGGATGAAAGAGACTGAGGCAGCGGTCTATCAACGGTTCTTCATTCGCCCGCGCCTGGGACATCGCCCGCTGATCGAGTCGGACATTCAGGCTGTCATCGACGGTGCGGTCACATGTCGTTTCGCCCCCGATGGCACGTTGCTCAAACCGACCATTCTCAAGCCCGGTCAGGGGCGTTACCTGATCCCCATGCGCTGGCTCAGCGGTGAGGTCATCACCATCGATAACGCCTCCACGGCGCAGTGGTTCTGGCTCGATGCTGACATTCCGTTCAATGGACCGTTGGCTCAGCGAATGGCCCTGGCGCTGACACGACACTCTGAGATCGCCTGTGTGGCCGAAGACAACACGCGCGGTGCTGCCCATGGCAATGCGGAAGCCTGGATCATCGACGACGCGCATTATCTGCTCCAGCTCGATTAACATTCCCAGCTGAATCCCCTGATCCAGCTCGTCACGCTGAGGCCATACACATTCTGTGAGGCCCGGTGTCATGTCTCGATTGTTCCTCTGCGAAAAACCCTCTCAGGCGCGCGATATTGGTGCGGTCCTGGGCGCGACGCGTAAAGCCAATGGCTGTCTGCAGGGCGATGGCGTCGTCGTCACCTGGGCCTTTGGTCATCTCCTCGAACAGGTCCCTCCCGAAGCCTACGATCCGGCGCTCAAGCGCTGGTCATTAGACACGCTGCCGATCCGGCCGACGCAGTGGAAGAACACGGTGCGCAAGGATGCCGGCAAGCAGTTCAAGGTGATTCA
>NZ_NHOU01000085.1 GCF_002179555.1 Salinicola salarius
CTCTCATACACCAGAAATCACCATAGCTCAAGATGAAGTACCAGCCCTGCTTAAGGGTTTTACTGACCGAGGGTAGCTCGATCTTGGGAAGACCCTTGATGTTATAGCGGGCGGCATAGGCATCGATCTGGATGAAGAGGCCGAGAAAATACAGTACCGAAGGGATTACAGCAGCCAGGGCGACTGCAGCGTAGGGGACATCGAGAAACATTGCCATGACGAAGGCAGTTGCGCCCATTACAGGCGGCATCAGCACACCGCCGGTCGAAGCACAGGCCTCGACTCCTCCGGCGAACGAACGGCCCATGCCAATGCGCCGCATGGCGGGAATCGACAACACGCCTGTGGTCAGGACGTTGGTAATCACGCTGCCACTCATCGAACCCATTAGGCCGCTGGCGAAGATTGACACCTTGGCTGGCCCCCCGCGTACATGGCCAAGCAGGGCGAAGGCGAGGTTGATAAAGAAGGCTCCACCCCCGGTCTTTTGTAACACCACACCGAAAATCAGGAAGCCAATTACCAGCCCCGCGAAAGCTTGCAGCGGCACGCCCATAATGCTTTCGGTGCTCATGGTGTGGTAGATAGCGGTCTGCTCAGGAGTCGAGGGAAATGCCTGGATTGGTCCCGGCATGACATCAGCAACCATGGGGTAACAGGAGAATACTGCGACGATGAGGGCAATGGGCCACCCCCCGGCGCGCCTGGCGGCCTCGAGAATCAGCAGCCAATAAGCGTAGCTGAACCACACAGCCAGCTCGGGCGCGGCGAAAGCCCAGCCGCGTTCAAGGATCGGCTCGGCCTGGACGACGAAGTAACCGCCGACAATGGCGGTCAGCAGGAACAACACATAATCGTACCAAGGTACTGGCTTGTCTTGGCCGGATGGCCGCATCGGCCACAATAGATAAACCAGCGGCAGCAGCAGGGCCACCACCGCATAATAAAATTGAGTCTCCAGCCCCGTGACTACGGTGAGCAGTCCGAGGTTGAAGAGGTAGTCTAGCGTCATCAGCGTGAGTATTACGGTGATAGTACCGGGTAGCCAGCGCAGTGCATGAGGTAGGGAGCGTACCTGGGATACCTGCTCTTTAGCGGCGTCGGCGTGCTCATTGGCGGCGGAGTGAGTCATGGGGTGATCCGTAGCGTTAAAGGCGGCGAAACGACCGACGCCCACCGGGGCGGCCCCAATGGGCATCTCCCGACGGGCCGCCGGTAAGCGGTCACTCAAAAATGGGGGCAAATCCGGCATCGCTCAGCGCCGTAGCGCGTGCCTTCATCCATGCCTCGCGAAAGGCGTCTTCTTCTTGGGGAACATCACCGGCTGTGAAGCTATCCCACGTCTCGAGCAGTAAATTCTGTCGCTTGACTAGTTCGTCCTGATGCGCCTGCATCTCGTCGGTCCATACGCCGATCTCTTTGTAGTAATCGACCACCGCATCATGGAAAGGGATGACCCAAGTGAGGTCTTGGTTTTCCAACGCATAACCGGCAGCGCCAGGTGCATTGTCTTTGTAGGCGTCGTAGTTTTCCTGAAGCGCCTTGACCAAGCCATAGGCGCTATTGTCCTCTAGGTCGGCGTTGGCGACGATAATCGGGTAGGGGTAGCTTGCGCTATCGATCGGATTATCGGCAGAGACATCACCGGCACCCGATGTAACCTGATGCGGACGGAAATACGGGGCGACGGCTTGCATGCGTTGCCAAGCCGCTTCGTCGTTGGGGTCGAGCGTCGGCCAACTGATCCCGCGTGGGCTGCTGGCAAGCTGTTGGGCTGGAGGTGTAACGGTGGTGGTGAAGGAGGCATCCGCCTCTCCGGAGATAATGCCGTCAAACGACCGCGCGTAGCCGGGATAGTCCACGCGTTCAACGTCGTCCCAGGTCAGCCCGCCGAAGGCTAAATACGCCTCTGTACCCTTGTTGAGCGCGTCGTCGCCCCGGATATAGGCGATGCGTTTGCCCTTGAGGTCGGCAGGTGTCTCGACATCGAGATCACCGGCTACCGCCAGTGCCAGGCCGAACGAAGCAGTAGATGTACTCAGCACGCGAAGTGGTTGGGGGCCCCAGTCAGGGTGGGCGAACATCAATACACCTTCGGCGCCATAGTAGCTGGCAATGCCACATGCACACAGATCGACACGGCCGGTCTTCAAGGGAGTCATGCGTGAGACGTCGTTGTCGCCGGGTAATACACGTACCGCAGTACCGTACTGGTTCTGCAGCATGCCACCGATGGCTACGGCCTGGGCGTAGCCGCTTGAATTAGTGCCATAGGCGGTCCAGGCCATGGTTTTAGGTAGCTCGACTTCCTTAGCCATAGTCATTGCTGGCAAAGCGAGGCCGATTGGTAGGGAGACAAGAAGTAGTCGGCGAGCTAGTTGACGCATTGGGGGAGGCTCCTTGGCTTGTAAGCTACTATTGTTTTGCTATGCGATACTGAATTCCGAATATGGATAGGATAGTAGGAAGCCTGATCTTGCGCTGTCAATGCGAAAGCCGCAGAAGCTGATAGTGGAGCAGAGGGGACTTTTTTATAAAAATCGGGCGCGGGCCGCTGATGGCGCGTGGAGTCTTACTTTAAAGGAGAAGCAACGGAGCATTGGCCGTATGACTAATGTCTAGTAAATAGGCTAGGCGTATGCCTACCTCACTAGCGGTGGCTGACCTTTCCCCCGGAAACCGGTCCACCGTC
>NZ_NHOU01000086.1 GCF_002179555.1 Salinicola salarius
GTAAGCGTTCATTCCAGGACGCCCTGCCATCCCAGCGAGCGTGACCCTAAAGTAACCTCACACTCATCAACACGAGGTTACTCTCATGAGCAAGCGCCGCACTCCGGACCAATGGCAGGGTCTGATTGATCAGCAGCGCCACAGCGGCCTGTCCGCGCTGCAGTTCTGTAAGCAACAAGGCATCGGTTATGCCAGCTTTCGCAGCTGGCGCAAGCGGCTTTGCGAAAGCCCGGTCTCTGACTCGACCGAGACCGAGCAGTCGGATTTTCTGGATCTGTCGGCATTGATGGGCGCTTCGCCGTCTTGCGGGCCAGGTTGGACTATTGTGTTGAGTCTGGGTAATGGCGTCGAACTGCGGCTGAGCCAGAACGGATGATCGGGCTCGATAGCCAGGCCCGGATTTGGCTGTGCACCGAGCCCACCGACATGCGTAAGTCCTTCCGGGGACTGAGCGCGCTGGTACGCAACCAGCTCAACCGCGACCCGCTCAGTGGCCAGTACTTTGTGTTCATCAACCGGCGCAAGACCCAGATGAAGATGCTGTACTTCAGCCGCACCGGTTATTGCTTGTGGGCCAAGCGCCTGGAGCGGGGTCAGTTCCAGGTGCGTGCGTCAGCGTCTGGCCAGCGAGCGTTGACGCTGGCCGATCTGCAGCTGCTGATCGACGGCATTGAGGTGCAAAAAGTTCGCCGCTTCAAGCGTTTTTCAGCAGCGTAAGCACTCAGGGTCCGGTATAATAGCGGCCATGAAATCAACTGCTTGCACGCCTGAACCCACCGCACCGTCTCACTCGGCCCTGGTCGAGGAGAACGCGCTGCTGCGCGAGCAGGTTCAGGGGATGCAGCGCCAGCTGGATTGGTTCAAGAAGCAGCTGTTCGGCCCCAAGTCCGAGAAGCAGGTCTTTGACCTGCCGGGACAGGACAGCCTGTTCCAGCCGGAGCAGGCGCCCGTCCCGGACAAGGCGCCCGAGGATGACAAGCGCACGGTCGGCGCCTATCAGCGCGGCACCGCCAAGAAGCAGCGCGACGATGACTGCTTGAACGATACCGGTCTGCGCTTCAGCGCCGATGTGCCGGTGGAAGTCATCGAGCAGCTGCCGCCGGAGCTGACTGGGCCGGACGCCGATCGGTATGAAATCCTCGGAACCAAGACTACCTTCCGGCTAGCCCAGCGAGCGGCCAGCTATGTGGTACTCCAGTGCGAACGCCCGGTATTGCGCCGCAAAGGCACCGACAAGCCAGTGACCGCCCCGGCGCCGCCCAACGTGCTCGACAACAGCCTGGCCGATGTCAGCCTGCTGGCCGGACTGCTGGTGGACAAGTTCCAGTTCCATCTGCCGCTGTACCGCCAGCATCAGCGCATTCAGCAGGCTGGGGTCACCGTCAGCCGCAGCACGCTGAGCAACCTGGTCAAACGCGCCATCGATCTGCTGCGCCCCATCGTCGATGCCCAGACCGATAATGTGCTGCGCAGCCGGGTGCTGGCCATGGACGAAACGCCAATCAAGGCCGGCCATCAGGGCCGGGCTGGCCCGCAAAAAGGCAAAATGAAATCCGGCTGGTTCTGGCCGCTGTACGGCGATGACGATGAGGTGGTGTTCACCTACTCCAACAGCCGTGGACGGGGCCACATCGAGCAGGTGCTGAGCGAGCAGTTCACCGGCACGCTGATCAGCGACGGGTACGCCGCCTATGCCCGCTACGCCGCAGCACAGGACGGCGTTACCCATGCCCAGTGCTGGGTCCACGGCCGGCGTTACTTCATCGAGGCCCAGAAGGAGCATCCGCAGCAGGCTGGCGAGGCGCTTCAGCAGATCGCCAAGCTCTATCACAACGAAGACAACATCCGTGCTCAACAGCTCACTGGCGAGACGAAGCGCCAGTACCGGTTGGCGCACTCGAAGCCAGTCGTCGACGACTTCTTCCAGTGGTGCCGCGATCAGTTGGAACGTGGCGAGCTGTTGCCCAGCGATGCGCTGACCAAAGCCCTGAATTATATGCTCAGCCGTGAAGCGAGCCTGACCGTGTTCCTGGAAGATCCAGACGTACAACCGGACACCAACCACCTGGAGCGGGCGCTGCGCCCCATTCCAATGGGCAAGAAAAATTGGATGTTTTGCTGGACGGAACTCGGCGCCGAACACCTCGGGCTCATCCAAAGCCTGATCACCACCTGCAAACTGCATGACGTCAATCCGTACACCTATCTGGTGGATGTGCTGCAGCGCATCAGCCAACACCCGGCCAGGGAGGTCGCGCAACTGACGCCAAGACGGTGGAAGACCCACTTCGCGGACAAGCCGTTACGCTCGTTGCTCGATCCCCGTCATCCGCACAGACAGCCCGAATCACCAGAGGCCGTTCGCCATGCGCATTGATGAGATGACCCTCGATCAGTTACTGGAGCTCAATGACGTCATCTGCCAGCGCATCGATGAACTCAAGGAACAGGAAACCCTGCAGGCGCTGAGCCAGCTGCGTGTCGGGCTCAAGGTCTCCTTCAGCACCCGGGAGGGACGGGCGTTCGGCATCGTTACCAAGATCAACCGCAAGAGCGTGATCGTGCTGGCCGAAGACGGAACCACACAGTACAAAGTCTCGCCGCAATTACTGACACCGCTTCATGAAGTGAAGTGATCAGCTTGCCTGGGGGCGTCTACTACGTCCCCGAATGAACGCTTAC
>NZ_NHOU01000087.1 GCF_002179555.1 Salinicola salarius
CGACGATACCACCTAAATGGGTGTCCGGTTTCAGTGAACCACTACAGTGCAGACGCGGACGAAGCGAACCTGCTAGGTCTGGCGATCGAAGCGCGTGATCTACGCATCGCCGGCGAGATCGGCGCAGTCATGTCGCTGCGAACGAAGTCGAACACGGTTTACGCGCTCACGCCCGAGCAGATGATCGCGCTGACCGACGCGGCCAAGGCGTTCAAGCAAGGCCTGCTCGCTAGGTCATGGCAGCTCAAGGATACAATCGCCACCGCTGAAGCTGCCGGTGATCGCGAAGCCATCGCAGCGATCGCATGGGATGCCGAAGCCACTACCGAACACACAACCGAGGAAAAAGCATGAGCCGATACAACTAGGAACACGTCGGGTTCGCCCTGCTGATCATGGTCGCCCTATCGGCGCTACTCGCCCTGCTCCACATCGAGAGCCCGGTGTTGATCGGCTTCGCCGTCGCCGTGACCTGGTTCATCGCTCGAGAATGCACCCAGCACGAGTACAAGTTGGGCGTCCACCGCAGCTGGGCCTGGGGCGAAACCCTGCCAGTGAAATGGTGGGAAGGCATCGCGAAGGGCTGGACGCGGGATTCTCTGCTCGACTGGCTCGCCCCGCTGATCGCCTGCCTGCTGTTGCTCGCTGCGCTCTGACTATCGCCGATACCGATCTGACGCACATCACCGCAACACACCGAAGCCCGCCGCCCGGCGGGCTTTTGCCAGTTCGGTAACCGTGTAAAACTCCAGGTTCAGCTTCTTCAAAGACCGGAACAGGCATGAACGAATCAAGAATAAGGCACGCCATCGAGTCCTCGGTACCCAACGTCACCGTGCCGGAAGTCACCATTGACACGGTCCACGTCATCACGTCTGACAAAAACAACCGGCGGACAATGTCAGCGATCTATGCTGCACTCCATTCACTCGATGAAAACGACATCGCCTACGCCTTTCGACTCGTTTGCCACAAAAATGAGCCTTCCTGGGCGGCATCCCGTATCAAGGATATTCTCGAGAACGCGACCAGACACGAGTGGCCTCGCAACTTCCATCACGAAATCGATGTCTCGATCTATGGTTCGACGCTCAGCATTCACGCCAGCAGCTGTGGTGACGCACCGGGGTGTTCCGAGCGGATACGAAAAGCGATCGATGATGCCCTACCCGCTTGCCGCCGAATCTTCCCCGCAGGCATTTTGAGAATGTCTTACAACTTCGGTGTTGGTGGTTACCCTTCCTCTGTATTCGCGGCTCATGCCAATGGCAGCGATGAAGACGACGATGTTTCTTCGAACCCCAACTGGCCATCCCGTACCGGCAATCTTTCAGGCGGTGGCCGGGGAAACAATCCCCCAGGATCTAGCCGAAGATAACTTTCAGCAGGGCCAGCTGTACCAGTCCTTCAAAGCCTTAAAGTCACCCGCCGCGGCCAGCCTCTACGGCCACGTGATGAATGGCGCACCATAGCCAAGCGACTCAGGCCACGGCTTATGCTGGGACGGTAAGGATTGGCAGAATCAGAAAGCCCGCCAAGCGGCGGGCTTCGTCGTGAATCAGCAAAAGAGTTTCACTGATTTAGAAGAGCATCAATGAAAGCCGGATCAGCGAAGAGTTGATCCATCGTTTCTTCGATTGCCAATTCCACGGGACGAGCAAGGTTCTCACCAGACTGATACATCAGCCCCTTATATTCGGGCTGGACAGAAATCACCCTGCTAAAGAGCGTCTCGCCATCTTTCGAACCGATGACGAAATCGATTTGGGAATCCCCTACCGCCTTACCCGTCCAGAAGGTATCAATCAAATGGAGCTCAGAGTAGAGCTTTTCGATATCACCGTGGATCGTTAGCGGCGCATCGGCATCGACCACAAACCCCCTCGCTTGCAGCTCCTGCTCTATAGCCGATTGCACGACGTTTTCTACTGGCTCCTCGCTATGTATTGACGCCATCTCGAAACCGCCATAGCTATACTTTTTGCTGCTGATCCGGCTTTTGTCTTCACGATCGTCCACCACGTCAACATTGACCGTAACGCCATCTGCCCCCTGAATGGGAGCTACATCCGTTTGCGGCTCGTATACCAGCTTTTCCGTCTCGGGAATGGCACCGCAGCCATGAAGCAATGCCAGCCCTGCTACTAACACCAAGATTCTAAATGCTTTCATGAATTCCCCACTTGTGTTTGAACTTGATTTATATCGGAGCTCCGAGCCGTTCCACGCTCGCCCCCCAACAGTCTCATGGGTGGTAGAGCTCCGTTCTACAACGCCAACCGCTCGCTCTAGCCCTATCGGCACCACACCATGAATTCCTGAACAGAAATGCCCCGTTTCCCTGATCAGAAATCCCCATGGCACTCGACGAACATCACCACGGCGTGCGCGCCATCCGTACCATTTCCACCCCCGTCACCGTCGTGGTCCGTGTCGCCGATGGAGGAAGTTGTAGATCCTCAATCTACAACGCCCACCGCTAGAGCCTAAGCGCCGCGCGGAAAACCATGAGCCCCTGCGCGCAGCAACCCGCTTTCCCACTCTCGATGGCCAATGTGATGAGTGAAGTGGTCCCCGAAATTCGGACC
>NZ_NHOU01000088.1 GCF_002179555.1 Salinicola salarius
ACGTCTGCCTACACTTCGGTGGCCGAGCGGAAAAAAATAAAGGACACCCACTTATTTAACAGTGTATTTGCATAAGCTAATATAAAAATAACGCCGACTCGCTGAGGCCTTTCGCCATGACCCGTCCCCGCGCCGCCCTGGTGTCGCTCGACGCCACCCTTGGTATCACCTGGTCAACCGTTGCGTGCGGCGCGCCTTCCTGTGCGGCACCGATGCCGTCAGCGGCCAGTGCTACGAGTACCGGCGCGGCTGGGGGTTTTTATTTTGAAACGCGGCGAATTGCCAGGAGGAGACATTGATCCAACAAGACAGCATCGTCATGCTCGCTTCGGATTGGCGAGCGTGGCTCATCGCCTGGGGGCTTTACACCGGCCTCGAGATCGCCCTGCACGCCTGGGCGAGTTCCCGTGTGAGCCGAAAGAGGTGGCCCGGCTGCCGACCGGTGCGACTGACGCCGATGCTGATGTGGCTGGTCTCGAGTGGCTATGCGGCGGCCGCCACGTTCAAGCAAGGCATGGGGAAGGTCGAGAGGGCGTATTTCATCATCTGCTGCAATCGGCTCAACTTGTGGCTCAGCCTGGCCTTCTGCGTGGGCAGCCTGCTGCTGGTCCCCCTCGACACGCCGTGGGCGACGTTCTGGGCGGCGCTGTGCGGCTGGCGTTTCCTGTCCCGCAGTATCGAGATCACGCTGGCCTTTGCCCGGGATGTGCTGCGCAATCCGCGCGTCCATACGGATCGATCGGCGCTTCATCGCCATGGCCGTTTGCGTCTGGCCATGACCAGCTATCTGGAGATTTTCCTGTACGCCGCCGCGTTCTATGGGGCGCTGCTGTCGTTGGTGCCTTGGGCCGAAACCGGCTTCGTCATGGGGCGGGCGGTCGTCATGTCGCTCTCCATCGGAACCCTGACCAATGTGGGCGCGTACGTCTGCGCTTCGCAAGGGCCTGGAGCCTGGCTTCCCTTTGTCCAGGTGATTACCACCCTGAGCCTGGTGGTGCTGAGTCTGGCGCTGTATGCCTCACGGGATCGATAGCCCGGTCAAATCCCGTTGGGCGTTGCACCGGCACTTATCGCCCCGGCAGGTTGATGCACCACATCCATCGCCCAGCAAGCTGGGCGCCTACAAACACCGTTGGTTTGTATCGCTCCCGGCGGACGGTTTCTTCGGCGCCGGCATTGCTATTGTAGGAGCCCAATTTATTGGGCGATAACGGGGCGGGCTGGGGCGCCACATCCATCGCCCAGCAAGCTGGGCTCCTACAAACACCGTTGGCAATATCGTTGTAGGAGCCCAATTTATTGGGCGATAACGGGGCAGGTTGATGCGCCATATCCATCGCCCAGCAGAGCGGGGCGCCTACAAACACCGTTGGCAATATCGTTGTAGGCGCCCTATTTATTGGGCGATTAGCAGGTTTGGCAAACGTCGGTATCGCCATTGCAGGCGCCCAATTCATTGGGCGATCGACCGGTCCGGCGACATTGGCACCGTCATTGTAGGAGCCCAATTTATTGGGCGATAACAGGGCAGGGCGAGGCGCCACGTCCATCACCAACCAGCCATCGGGCAAGCGATAGAGATCACCCAGTCGACGATCCAGTAGCAACTCATAGGCCGCCACCTGCAAACTGCGATCCGCCGCGGGGAGATCATCGAACAGCACGATCCCGCGACTCGCAGGTCCACGGGTTCCATCTGGGACAAGCGCATGCTGACCACAACAGCTGTAGCTGGGTCTCGATGACGTGAGAGATCACAGCTAGGCGAGGATGGCGACAGGACCTGACCGAGAGAGTGGTTTCGAATATTTCGAATATTGTCGAGCGCTTCTCGATTGGCTATCATGGCTGCCATAGTGTGCAACGTAATGGCGGACTCGCCAGAGGTGAACCATGGGCTCGGTCCTTCAGTCCCTACCCAATGCCGAAGAAGCGGCCGTCGCCAAGCTCTCCAGTCGTGAGCTGGCCGCTTACGTCGAGACAAAAGCGGCCACTCAACAGGTCACACTCACCCATCGTGATGGCACAAGCCATCAGGTAGAACTGCCGGTGAGTGCCTTGCGGCTATTGGTCGACATCCTGACGGAGCTCGGTGAAGGCAATACAGTGAGCCTGATTCCGGTCCACGCGGAGCTGACGACACAGGAAGGCGCTGATCTGTTGAATATGTCGCGACCGACGTTTATCAAGCTGCTCAACGACGGGGACATCCCCTTTCATCGGGCGGGCAACCGTCGCAAGGTCAAATACACCGATGTCATGCAGTACAAGCAGCGTGTCGATCAAGAGCGACTGGCTGCCCTCGACGAACTCTCGGCTCTCGACCAGTCTCTCAATCTGGGGTACTGATGAGTTCCCACTTCACGGTCGTTTATGACGCCTGCGTGATGTATCCCGCGCCGTTACGCAGCTTGTTGATGTATCTGGCGATGAGAGACCTCTATCGGGCGCGCTGGTCACAGCAGATTCATCATGAGTGGATGCGTAATCTGCTCCATAGGAAAAAAAAGGACACCCACTTATTTAATAACA
>NZ_NHOU01000009.1 GCF_002179555.1 Salinicola salarius
TGGATCAGGCAGCGTGACCTGAATAGTTACTATCCTTTTTGTTTGGCGGCTTGTTTGCCGACCAAAGTCTAAAGGCAAGTCGACGGCGTTTGGTTGATCCTATGTCGGACATAACCTGTACCTAGTCCTACAAGGAAGCGCGGGATCCCATGAGTCATGCCACGGCCGCCACGAGTCGTAGTCAGCGACCGGACATCGCCGAAGCCCTCGCCGAGGCCGTTTTCAGCGGCCATTACGCGATCGGCGAGACGATCCCGCGGGAGATCGATCTCTGCGAGCGCTTCGGTGTCAGCCGAAGCACCGTGCGCAGCGCCCTGCAGAAGCTGGTCAACGTCGGCTTGCTGGTGCGGGTTTCCGGGCAGGGCACACGGGTGCGCGAGCTTTCGGCTTGGCATCTGCTCGATCCTCAGGTCAGCGCCTGGATGGCGCGCTACGCCCAGCCCAACCCGCGGCTGCAGCGGGAAGTCTTCGCCTTTCGCGTGGCCGTCGAGCCTTTCGTGGCGGCGCTGGCGGCGACCCATGCCTCGGCTGCGGACCTGCTCGCTATCGAGACCGCCTACGAAGGCATGATCCGTGCCCTCGAACAGGCCGATCTGCGCTGGCAGGGCCAGAGCCACGACGACTACGACGTGGCCTTCCACGAAGCGATCTTCGCGGCCTCCCACAACCTCATCTGGGCACAGATCAGTCATGTGCTCAGACCCGCCATCGCCCTGATCGTCGAGCGCTCCAATCACAGTGCCGATGAACTCAACGACAGCATGGCGCGCCATTTCCGGATGATGGAGGCGATTCGCCTGCGTCAGCCGGAAGCCGCCGAGCAGGCGGCGCTCTCGGTGCTGGAACGTACCGGCCGGGATCTGGGAATGGAGGACATCTTGCAACGATCGCCTTCGATCACGCTGTCCCCAACGACATTCGAGCGATAACAAACGCTACTGGAGACTCACAATGACTTTACGCATGCCACTTCAAGGGTTGGCCATCGCTGCGCTTGGCGCGTTCGCGCTCAATGCCCAGGCTGCCGACTATGAATGGACCTTTCAGACGTCCGAGACCGCCGGCGAGCCGCAGTTCGAGATCAAGAAGGAGTGGGCCGAGAACGTCGAGAAGATGTCGAACGGGCGTATCGCCATCGAGATCCTGCCGGTCAATGCCGTGGTGCAGGCCAACCAGACTTTGCAGGCGGTGAGTTCCGGCATTCTGCAGGGGCACCTGACCGATCCCAGCTACTTCTCGGGCCAGGATCCGGCCTTCGGCATGATCGGCAACCTGGTTGGTGCCTGGAGCGATCCGTACCAGTTCCTCGACTACATGAAGTATCACGGCGGCGAGCAGATCTACAACGAACTGGTCGAGCCCTATGGCGTTCACCTGATCGGTGCCGCGGCGACCGGGCTGGAGTCCTTCCCGAGCTCGCGTCCGATCGAGAAGGTCGAAGACCTGAAGGGCCTCAAGGTGCGCGCGCCGGAAGGCATGGTCTACAACATCTTCGAGAAGGCGGGGGCGACGCCGGTCAACCTGCCGGGCTCCGAAGTGTATACCTCGCTGGAAAAAGGGGTAATCGACGCGGCGGACTACACGGTATTCGCGACCAACTACGCCCAGGGCCTGTACGAGTTCGCCAACTATCCCAACTATCCGGGCTTCCACTCGCTGCCGATGGTCGCCGTTTCGCTCAACAAGCAGATCTGGGATGGCCTGCCGGACGATCTCAAGTCGATTCTGGAAGTCTCGGTCGATCAGATGGCCTACGAAATGGTCGCCAAGCTGAAGACGCTGGATCTCGAGGCCGTGAGCGAAGCGCGCAAGGATCCCAATATCCACCTCGTCGACATGTCCAACGAAGAGCGTGCCAAGTTCCGTCACATCGCTCAGGAAGAGTGGAAGGACTGGGCCGGCCGCAACGACATCACCCAGGAATTCTACGACTCGGTCGTGGGCTACCTGCAAGACAACAACCTGATGTAACGACGCCTGTGGCCGACATCGCCGCTCCGGTCCGTCCGGGGCGGCGATGTTCGGTTGGAATTCGAGGGAACCCACGATGACACAACCGACCCGCAAGGGAGACGAGGCCGCAATGCCGGCGTCGTCGGAGGAAGCGCAGAAACAGGCGCTGGAAGAGGAAGGCAACGACGAGATCCGTACGCCGCTGGACCGCTGGGTGCGTCGGGGCGGCCGTTATGCCGCCTGGCTGGTCTTCATCGCCATGGCGATCAGCGTGTTCGAGGTGATCATGCGTTACGGCTTCGATTCGCCGACCTCCTGGGTGCATGAATCCGTAGTGATGCTGGTGGCGCTGACCTTTGCGGTCGGTGGTCCCGTCGCGATGGCGAGCAATCGCCACATTCGCGTTCGCGTGCTCTACGACATCGCCGGCCCGCGCCTGAAGCGCGCCCTGGATGTCTTCAATGATCTGGTCACGCTGGGCTTCTGCCTCGGCATGAGCTATGCCGCCTTCACCATGAGCTGGACGGCGACCCATGGCCCCATGGGGGACTGGCGTCTGGAGCGTTCGGGAACCTCGTGGAACCCGCCGTTCCCGGCACTGGTGAAGACGGTGATTCTGGCGGCGCTGGTGCTGATGACGCTGCAGGCGCTGTGGCATCTCTACCAGAGCGTGACCGGGCGACGCCCGGCGGCGAATCATGACCGCGGGGAGAACGTCTGATGGATATCGCAACGGGAACCTGGCTGCTGGTCGGGGCCATCTTTGCGCTCCTGATCACCGGTCTGCCGCTGGCGTTCGTCACCGGCCTGGTGGCGCTCGGCTTCACGTTCGGCTGGTTCGGGCCGATGGCGCTGCCGCTGGTCACCAGTCGTGTCTACAGCTTCATCACCGAGTATTCGCTGGTCGCGGTGCCCATGTTCGTGCTGATGGCGTCGCTGTTGGATCGATCCGGCATCGCCAGGGATCTGTTCAATGCCATGCGGGTCTTTGCCGGGCGTCTGCCTGGCGGCGTGGCGATCCAGACCGTGGTCGTGGCGTTCTTCCTCGCGGCGCTGTCGGGGATCATCGGCGGCGAGATCGTGCTGCTGGGGATTCTGGCGCTGCCGCAGATGCTGCGCCTGGGCTACGACAAGCATCTTTCCATCGGTGTGGTCTGTGCCGGCGGCTCGCTGGGCACGATGATGCCGCCGTCGATCGTGCTGATCATCTACGGCCTGATCGCCAGCCAGTCGATCGCGGATCTGTTCACTGCAGCCATCACCCCGGCGCTGGTGCTGATGGGCAGCTACATTCTCTACGTGCTGCTGCGGTGCCTGAAGAACCCGAAGCTGGGACCGCCGCTGACCGCGGAGGAGCGGGAGAACAACGAGATCAAGACCAAAGGGCAGGCGCTCAAGGCGATCCTGGTGCCCGGACTGATCGCGTTTCTGGTGCTGGGCACGATCTACGGCGGTGTCGCCTCGGTCACCGAAGCGGCGGCCATGGGGGTCTTCGGCGTGTTCGTGGCGATCATCCTGCGTGGCGAGTTCTCGATCAAGACGCTGCATGCCAGCCTGAACCAGACCCTGAGCACCTGCGGCATGATCATCTGGATCGGCATCGGGGCTGCTGCGCTGGTGGGGGTCTACAACCTGATGGGCGGCAATCGCTTCATCTCGCAGATGATCATGGGGCTGGATGTCGCGCCGATCGTGATCATGCTGGTGATGATGCTGATCCTGCTGGTGCTGGGGATGTTCCTCGACTGGATAGGCGTCGCGATGCTGACGCTGCCGATCTTCGTGCCGATCGTGACGCAGCTTGGCTACGACCCGATTTGGTTCGGCATTCTGTTCGCGGTGAACATGCAGGTGTCGTTCCTGACGCCACCGTTCGGGCCGGCTGCGTTCTACCTCAAGGGTGTGGCGCCACCCTCGATCAGCCTGAAGGATATCTTCGTTTCCCTGCTGCCGTTCATCGCCATTCAGCTCTGCGTGCTGGCGCTGCTGCTGGCATGGCCGGATCTGGCGCTGTGGCTGGTGTGAGACGTCGCCGAATGAGCCCGGCCAGTGGCCGGGCTACGCTCGCGACGCTGGCGGATCGGGAGTACGCTCGGGGCAACGCCGAGCGTGTCAACGTTTCGAACTCGTATGAGTCGAAGGATTCATGAGTCGGCGCATTGTCGCGCCGATTGGATAGACAGGGTGACCCATGAAAATTACGCAACTCAAGACCTGGCAGGTGCCGCCGCGCTGGCTGTTTCTCAAGATCGAGACCGACGAGGGCTGTTACGGCTGGGGCGAGCCCGTGGTCGAGGGGCGTGCCGCTACCGTTGAGGCGGCGGTGCATGAGCTGTCCGATTATCTGATCGGACAGGATCCGCGCCGCATCGAGCATCTGTGGAACATTATGTACCGCGCCGGTTTCTACCGTGGCGGCCCGATTCTGATGAGCGCCATCGCCGGCATCGACCAGGCGCTGTGGGATCTCAAGGGGCGCGATCTGGGTGTGCCGGTCCACCAGCTGCTGGGTGGCGCCTGTCGCGACAAGATGCGCATGTACGCCTGGACGGGCGGCGACAAGCCGAGCGATGTCGGCGCCGGCGCCAAGGCGCTGGTCGACAAGGGCTTCACCGCCTTCAAGATGAACGGCACCGCCGAGATGGCGATCGTCGATTCCCACGCCAAGGTGGACGAAGCCGTGGCCCGTGTCGCCGAGGCACGTGATGCGGTAGGGCCGGACGTGGGCATCGGCATCGATTTCCACGGCCGCGTGCATCGGCCCATGGCCAAGGCATTGCTGCGCGAGCTGGAGCCGTATCATCCGATGTTCGTTGAAGAGCCGGTGCTGCCGGAACACCTGCCGAGTCTCAAGCATATCGCCGGCGGCCTGGGGTATCCCATCGCCACGGGGGAGCGGCTGCACACCCGCTACCAGTTCCGCGACCTGCTCGTCGAGGGCATGGTGGACATCGTCCAGCCCGATCTTTCTCACTGCGGCGGGATCAGCGAAGGGATGAAGATCGCCACGCTGGCCTCCTGCTTCGACGTGGCGCTGGCGCCGCACTGCCCGCTGGGGCCGTTGACCCTGGCCGCCTCGCTGCACGTGGATGCGGTCAATCACAACGCCTTCATCCAGGAGCAGAGCATGGGCATCCACTACAATCGGGACAACGACGTGCTCGATTACCTGGTGGACAAGAATGCCCTGGCGATCGAGGACGGTTACTGCTCGATCCCGCAGGGGCCGGGGCTGGGCGTCGAGATCGACGAGGCCTTCGTCGAGGAGCGTTCCAAGGTCGGCCATCGCTGGAGGAATCCGGTGTGGACGCATGAGGATGGTTCGATAGCAGAGTGGTAATTTCTGGCGCTCTGCGAGCTGCGCTCGATCACGCGACTTTAGACCGGCCGAAACGAGGAGAGAGAAATGAACGAGACGCGTAAGTTTGCACTCGAAACGGCGCTGCGCGAGCGGCCGCTGGTGGCCATCCTGCGCGGGATCACGCCGGAGGAGATCGATGCGGTGTTCGATGCGCTGGTGGCGTCGGGCTTCAAGCTGATCGAGATTCCGCTCAATTCGCCGCGGGCGTGGGACAGCATCGCTGCCGTGGCCAAGCGCTGCCCGGACGACGTGGTGATCGGCGCCGGCACGGTGCTGGATCCGGTTCATGCCGAGCGGCTGGCATCGCTCGAGGCGCCGCTGCTGATCACGCCCAACACCGACCCGGAGGTGATCCGGGCCGGCGTCGAGCACGGCCTGGCGCCGATGATCGGCTGCATGACGCCGAGCGAGGCGCTGGCGGCGGCGAAGGCGGGGGCGACGGCGCTCAAGCTGTTCCCGGCGGCGGATCTGGGGACGGGCTATTTCAAGTCCATCAACGCGATCCTGCCCAAGGGCTTGCCGGTGCTGGCGGTCGGCGGTATCGACAAGAGCAACATGAGCGAGTGGCATGCCCATGGCGTGGCCGGCTTCGGCTTCGGCAGCAATCTCTACAAGCCGGGGCGCAGCGCCGACGAGGTGGGACGGATTGCGGCTGAACTGGTCGAAGAGTGGCAGCGGCTGAGCGAGGTTGCCCACTATGCCGAGCAGCAGGAACGCGAGGCCGATGCATGAGCGGCGAGATCCCTGATCGTCTGATCGTCATCGACTGGGGCACCAGCAATTTCCGGGCGTTTCTGGTCGATACGGCCAGCGGCGAGGTGCTGGACAGCCGGCGTTCGGCCTCCGGCCTGCGCGCGCTGAGCCAGAGCGAGTTTCCGCATTACTGCGCCTCGCAGACCGACGACTGGCGGCAGGGCGGCGGCGCGGCTTCGGGCGCTGAAGGTGCGGCTTCGGGCGCTGAAGGTGCGGCTTCGGGCGCTGAGGGCGCGGCTTCGGGCGCTGAGGGCGCGGCTTCGGGCGCTGAAACAGTCCCGATCTATCTGGCCGGGATGGTGGGCTCGGCGCGGGGCTGGTTCGAGGCGCCGCAACTGGAACTGCCGGCCACGGCCGCCGACCTGGCGGACAACGTGGTCGCCGCGCCCGGGCTCGATAATGTCTGGATCGTGCCGGGCGTCAAGCAGGTGACGCCAGAGCACGTCGACGTGATGCGCGGCGAAGAGGTCCAGGCGTTCGGCGCGCTGGCGCTTGCGGGTATCGACAGCGGGGACTGCTGCCTGCCGGGCACCCACAGCAAGTGGGCGCGGCTCGACGGCGGCCGGATGACCGAGTTCACCACGGTGATGACCGGCGAGCTCTACCATGCCGTGCGCTTCCATACCTTGCCGGGGGAGCCGGCCCGCGACGAGGCGCCGTTCGACGAGTCGGCGTTCCGGCTGGGCGTTTCCCGGGCGGGTTGTCCCGGCGGCGTGATGCATGCGCTGTTCGAGGCGCGCAGCCGGCATCTCTATGCCGGGCTCGAAGCGGGGCAGGTGGGCAGCTTCCTCTCCGGCGTGCTGATCGGGGAAGAGGTACACGCCATGCGACAGGCTCGCCCGGGGCTCGATACCGTGCGGCTGGTCGGCGCCGATTCGCTGCGCGAGAGCTATACCCTCGCGCTGGAAGCGGCCGGCATCCGTGTCGAGGCAGTCGACAGCGACCGGGCCACGCTGGCCGGGGTCATGGCAGTGGCTGCACGCCACGCCGGACGATAACGGCGCGCCCGTACGCGACAGCGCACCGCGATGGTGCATAGCTGCGCGTTCCGGCACCACGAAAGCGATGACGACGGCCCGGGATATTCACGAATATCCCGGGCCGTCGTGTTTGGCATGATCCGTGCTACCTTCACCTATACGTCTGCTGACAAGCAGCCGATCGCGTACGACATGACGAGGTGAAGCGATGCGGGTGATGCCATGACACAGCCGGCCCTGAACAAACCGCCCCTGCTGGTGTTTACCGATCTCGATGGGTCGCTGCTGGATCACGACACCTACGACTGGCAGCCGGCCTCGGCCTGGCTCTCGCGCCTGGAGCAGCAGGCGATTCCGGTCATTCCCACCACCAGCAAGACGCGCGCCGAACTGTTGGCGCTACGCCAGGAGCTGGGGCTCGAACATACGCCTTTCATCGCCGAGAACGGTGCCGTCATCGGGCTCCCGCCTTCCTGGCAGCACGCGCGGCTGGATCGCGATCCTGCCTCGCCGGATGGCCTGGTGGTCAAGACGCCGAGCATGGACGTCGACTATATCCGACGGCGCCTGGACGTGGTCCGTGAACGCCACGGCCTGAATTTTCGGCGCATGGGCGAGATGGATCTGGCCGAGGTGCAGGCGCTGACCGGGCTCAGCGCCGCCGGCGCCGAACAGGCGATGACGCGAGAAGGCAGCGAGCCGCTGGTGTGGGAAGACGACGACGCCAAACTGCAGGCATTGCACGAGACACTGCGTGTCGACGGCCTGCGCCTGACCCGCGGCGGGCGCTTCTGGCACGTGATGGGCGCGGTCGACAAGGGGCAGGCGTCGGACTGGCTGGTGGCGCGCTTCGAGGCGTTGCGCGGCTATCGCCCGCGGACGATCGGTCTGGGGGATGGCCCCAACGATCTGGCGCTGCTGGCAGCCACCGACATGGCGGTCGTCATCGCCGCCAGTCACGGCCAACCGATGCCGCTGGAAGGCTCGCAGATCTATCGGACCAAGGCCCAGGGGCCAACGGGCTGGTCGGAAGGTGTCTCTCATTGGCTAACCCGGGAGCTGGGGTGGGCCGACAACGATCCCGACGATTGATGGATAATCCCGATAACCGGCGTCAAGGACTGACGCCAGCCGACAACAGGATGAGGGTGTCTCATGAGTGATTTCTATCAGAACGGTATCGTTACCAATTTCCACAACCTCACCCGCCGCTCGGTGGAGGCACTGGAAACCGATCTCAAGCAGTTCTCGCGCAGCCGGCCGATGGGGTTGATCCTGCCGTCGCTGTATTCGGAGCTGGAAGGGCCGGCGCTTTCGCATATCGTCGACGAGCTGTGCAAGGTGCCTTATCTCAGCGAGATCGTCATCGGGCTGGATCGCGCCGATCGCGAGCAGTTCTTGAAGGCACGCGAGTTCTTCTCGCGCCTGCCGCAGCATCACCGCATCCTGTGGAACGATGGCCCGCGTCTCCAGGCGCTGCAGCAGGAGCTGGCCGGGGAAAACCTGGCGCCGCTGGAGCCGGGCAAGGGCTGCAATGTGTGGTATTGCTCCGGTTACGTGCGCGCTTCCGGCAAGACCGAGGCGGTGGCGCTGCATGACTGCGATATCGTCACCTATGATCGCGGCCTGCTGGCGCGGCTGATCTATCCGGTGGCGAACCCGCGATTCCACTACGAGTTCTGCAAGGGCTACTACTCACGGATCGCCTCCGGCAAGCTCAACGGTCGTGTGGCGCGGCTGATGGTCACGCCGCTGATCCGGGCGTTCAAGATGATCTACGGGCCGCTGCCTTACCTGGACTATCTCGACAGCTTCCGTTATCCGATCTCCGGTGAGTTCTCGATGCGGGCCGACGTGCTCGATGGCATTCGCATTCCCAGCGACTGGGGGCTGGAGATCGGCGTGCTTTCCGAGGTGCACCGCAACTTCTCGACCAAGCGGCTGTGTCAGGTCGATATCGCCGATGCCTACGACCACAAGCATCAGCCGGTATCGGAAGACGATCCGTCGGGTGGTCTGAACCGCATGAGCATGGATATCGCCAAGGCAATGTATCGCAAGCTGGCGACGCTTGGCGTGGAGATGAGCGTCGAGAGCTTCCGTACCGTCAAGGCGACCTACTATCGCGTGGCGCTGGATCTGATCGAAGCCTACGATCACGATGCGGCGATGAACGGGCTCAAGCTCGACCGCCACAGCGAGGAGGCGGCGGTGGAGCTGTTCGCCGACAACATCATGCAGGCCGGCGCCGCGTTCTTCGAATCACCCCGCGACAAGCCGTTCATCCCCAGCTGGAACCGGGTGCAGGCCGCCATTCCCGACCTGCAGGATCGTCTCTATGAGGCGGTGGAGCTGGATAACAGCGGCGATGTGTAGACGCCGCTCCCGCCGACCGGACGGCAGCCGATGCGGGCGGTGCAATCGTTTCGATTCATCGCCCGCGTCGGGGCCGTTGCCGTTTCCTTCACGACCGCGCCCCGATGCGCGTCAGGGCTGCACCAGCCACAGGCTACGGTAGGGGCGCAGGATGTCGCGTTCTTCCGGATGCGGGCTCCAGCGCTTGCCGTCCTTGAGCACGTCGTACCAGTCCCCTTCGTCGAGTTCGCCGATCTCCAGCGGCTGGCGGGTATCGCTGATGTTGTAGATCGCCAGCAGACGCCGACCGTTGGGCAGCGGGCCGCGCTCGATGGCGAAGATGCCGGGCGGGGTGTCGAGCACGCGCTGGGCAGCTTCGGGGTGAAAACAGGGCTCGTTGGCGCGGATGTTGAGCCGGCGCTTGAGCGAGGTGAACGCCTCGCGGGTCGGCGTGCTGCGGCTGTCGATGAGTTCGTCCAGCTCTTCCTTGGGCCAGCGGCGGCGATTGATCGAACGCAGCTTGCCGCTGCGCTCGACGCCGCCGTGGTCGTTGAGCGTCGCGGTCAGGCTGTGGAAGTAGACGCCGGGAATGCCCTGCAGCGCCAGCATCAGGTTCTGGCTGCACAGGAAGCGCTCGACCTGCCAGGCATCGGCGCCTCGGCGGGTGCCCTTCATGGCGTCGTAGTAGGTGATGTTGATCTCGTAGGGCGAGTCGCTGCCGTCCGGGTTGGTCTTCATGCTGACGTAACCGCCGAAGCGGTGCATTAGCTCGAGCATGATATCCAGCTCGTGCTGCGGCAGCAGCCCCTCGAGCGCTCTGACCCCGATGCCGTCGTGGCTGGCGGTGAAGTTGAAGTAGGTGCAGCCCGGCGGCAGCGTCGGCAGGCTCCGCGCCCAGTCGCTCAGGGTCGTGGCGTCGCCGCTGGTCAGGGTATGCACGAGCAGGGGCGGCAGCGTGAACTGGTAGATCATGTGCGCTTCGTCGGGCATCGGGCGCTTGTCTTCGAGGCGGTCGGGGCCCTGTCGTTCGAGGCCCTGTCGTTCGAGGCCCTGTCGTTCGAGACCCGGCCGTTCGGGACCCGGCCGTTCGAGACCCAGCCTTTCAAGACCAAAGTAGCTCATGTTTTCGTGGTGCGGCACGTTGGTCTCGGTGATCAGCAGCGTGCCCGGCGCCATGAAATCCAGAATCGCCCGCAGCAGCCGCACGATGGCGTGGGTCTGGGGCAGGTGGACGCAGTTGGTGCCGACCTGCTTCCACAGGTACGTGACCGCGTCGAGACGGATGATGCGCGCGCCCTGCTGGACGTAATAGAGCAGGATGCCGACGAACTCGAGCAGCACGTCCGGGTTGGCGAAGTTGAGGTCGATCTGGTCCTCGGAGAAGGTCGCCCATAGGTAGCGGGTGCCGCGTCGCGTCGAGACCGGCACCAGCAGCGGCGAGTTGCGCGGCCGCGTGACCATGGAGAGATCCGTTTCCGGGTCCATCTCGATGAAGTAGTCGCGCCCCGGCTGCGTGCCGGAGAGATAGTCGGTGAACCACAGCGAGTCGCGGGAGACATGGTTGATGACCAGATCGACCATCAGATCGACCCGAGACGCCAGCCGACGGATATCCTGCCAGTCGCCGAGGCTGGGGTTCACTTCGCGATAGTGGATCACCGAGAAGCCGTCGTCGCTGCTCCAGGGAAAGAACGGCAGGATGTGCAGGCCGCTGAACGTGCCGTTGAGGCGCGTGGCGAGAAAGTCGTCCAGCACTTCCAGCGGCGGCCGCTCGCCGTCGATGATGGTATCGCCGTAAGTGATCAGAATCTGGTCGCGCTCGCTCCATGTCGGCCTTGGCAGCGTATCCAGTGCACTGCGCTGGTGCATCAGCAACGTCATCAGGCGGCGCATGATTTCGTCGCGACGGGGGCCGTATACCTCTTCCAGGCGCGCGTTGGCACGTTCGATGAAAGCTTCTTCGGAAAGCGCGGGGTAGTTCGCGGCACGGCTGGGCATGGGGCGGGGTTCCTGATTTCAGCGGTTGGCGTACGCAACATGCGTATCAAGGTGTTGTTGTGGCGGACTGTCACGATATCCTTGCAGAAGACGGGCCAACATGAAAACCGCTGCCGTTTTTCGGCGCGTTTCCGCTATGTTGCCCAAACCGTTACACTCTCTGCTTCATTTAATCGCTTTTTCTCGTTCACTTAACAATAGCGGCGATTCCCAAATCGCCCACGCTGACAGGTAGACCCGACGATGCATTGCCCTTTTTGTGGTGCGCACGATACCAAGGTGACCGACTCCCGCCTGGTGGCCGAGGGCGATCAAGTGCGTCGTCGCCGTCAGTGTGCCGGTTGCGGGGAGCGCTTCACGACCTACGAGACCGCCGAACTGGTGATGCCGCGGGTGGTCAAGTCCGACGGCTCCCGGGAAAGCTTCGACGAGCAGAAGATGCGTGCCGGCATGGCGCTGGCACTGGAGAAGCGTCCGGTCAGCGTGGAGTCCTTCGAGGCGGCTGTCGAGCGAATTCGCCAGCGGCTGCGGGCACGCGGCGATCGAGAAGTCGAAGCGCGTGCCGTGGGGGAAGAGGTGATGGAAGCCCTACAGCGTCTCGATCATGTGGCCTACATTCGTTTTGCCTCGGTCTATCGCCGTTTTCAGGATCTCGACGAGTTTCGTGCCGAGATCGATCGGCTTTCCCAGGAGCCGACAGTGTCTTCGGAGGACAACGGCGACCCTCGCTGAGCCGGCGCCCTTGTTGTCGTTGTCAGACTCCCCGTCTTTTCGAGCGAGCCGCCATGTCCTTTTCCCATTCCGAATCTCTGTCCCATTCCGAACCTCTGTCCCGTTCCGAGCCTCTGTCCCTGTCCCCGGACGCCTCCCGCGCCGAGCCTACGACGCCGGCGGCCTGGATGGCGCGGGCGATTCAGCTTGCCTGGCACGGACAATATACCTGTGATCCCAATCCGCGAGTCGGCTGCGTGCTGGTCAAGGAGGGCCGCATCGTCGGGGAAGGGTTTCACGCGCGCGCCGGCGAGGCGCATGCCGAGGTCAACGCGCTGCGCATGGCCGGCGAGGTGGCCCGTGGCGCGACGGCGTACGTCACCCTCGAGCCCTGCTCGCATACCGGGCGCACCGGCCCTTGCAGCCAGGCGTTGATCGATGCTGGCGTGGCGAAGGTGGTCGCGGCGATGGAGGATCCCAACCCGCAGGTCTCCGGGCGAGGCTTCGCGATGCTGCGCGAAGCGGGCATCGAGGTCGAGGTCGGGCTGCTCGAGGAGGACGCGCGACGACTCAACCCCGGCTTCATTCGCCGCATGCGTGACGGGCTGCCGCGGGTCACGCTGAAGATGGCGATGAGCCTCGACGGCCGCACGGCAATGGCCAACGGCGAATCCCAGTGGATCACCGGGCCGGCCGCGCGGCAGCAGGTGCAGCGTCTGCGCGCCGCGTCCAGCGCGGTGCTGTCCGGGGTGGAGTCGATCATCTTCGACGACTCCCGGCTGACGGTGCGTGCCGGGCAACTGGGGCTGGATGATGCCGAGGCGATTGCGCGGCGCCAGCCGTTGCGGGTGATTCTCGATAGCCAGCTGCGGCTGCCGCTGGCGGCGGCCTGCCTGAGCGAGCCGGGGCGGACGCTGGTCTTCACGATCCAGCCGGAGATGACCGAGCGACGGCGCAAGCTCGAAGCGGCCGGCGCCGAGGTGGTCTTGATGCCGGCCAATGCCGAGGGGCGCGTCGAGTTCGCGGGCGTGCTGCGCTATCTGGCCACGCGGGAAGCATGCAACGAGGTGCTCGTCGAAACCGGCGCCACCCTGGCCGGAGCCTTGCTGGAGGCGGACTGCGTCGACCGGCTCGAACTGTTCATGGCGCCGACGCTGCTGGGCAGCGAGGCGCGGCCGCTCTTCGCCCTGCCGGGGCTGATGTCGATGAGCCAGCAGCGGCGGCTGGAGATCGACGACATCCGCGCGGTGGGCGAGGATTGGCATATTTCGGCACGACCTGTCAGGGCGTCCGATCAAGGCGGGGTGAGGTGAGCGGGCAGGCCGCGCACAGTGAAAGGGCAGGGACGTGTCGCCGTCATCCGACAGTAGCGTCCGTGTCTCGCGACAGGTAGGCTGTGCCGCATCGAGCCTCTCTGGCCTCGTTGGACGGTGGTTTCAGCAGATGGCGGTTTCCGTGGATGAATCAGCAATGACGACAACGCAATCGAACCAGCTGGCCAGTATCGAGGTCCTGGTCGAAGAGATTCGGCAAGGCAGGATGGTCATCCTCATGGATGACGAGGACCGCGAGAACGAAGGCGACATCATCATGGCGGCCGAGTGCGTCGAGGCCGACCATATCAATTTCATGGCGCGTCACGCTCGCGGCCTGATCTGCCAGCCGATGTCGAAGGCGCGCTGCCAGCAGCTGAAGCTGCCGCTGATGGTCAGCGACAACGGCTCCGGCTACGGCACCAAGTTCACCGTCTCGATCGAGGCGGCCACCGGCGTCACCACGGGAATCTCCGCGGCGGATCGTGCGCTCACCGTGCGTGCCGCGGCGGCGCGGGGCGCGCGGCCGGAGGATATCGTCCAGCCCGGTCATATCTTCCCGCTGATGGCGGAGCCGGGTGGCGTCCTGCGTCGCGCCGGTCACACCGAGGCGGCCTGCGACCTGGCCGCCATGGCCGGCTTCGAGGCCACCGGCGTGATCTGCGAGATCATGAACGAGGACGGCAGTATGGCGCGCCGGCCGGAGCTCGAACGCTTCGCCGCCGAGCATGACATCAAGATCGGTACCATCGCCGATTTGATCCACTATCGCATGCTCAACGAGCGTACCGTCGAGGCGGTCGAGCAGACGCCGGTGCAGACCGCGTTCGGCGACATGACCCTGCATGTCTTCCACGACACCATTCAGGATCGGCACCATCTGGCGCTGGTGAAGGGCGAGCCCGAACACGCCACGCCGACGACGGTGCGCGTGCACGGCGGCGACACGCTGCGTGACCTGCTCGCGCTGTGTCGTGCGGACAGCCACTGGACGGCTCACACCGCGCTGGCCGAGATCGGTCGGGCGGAGGCGGGCGTCTTCGTGTTGCTCGACGAGGCGCGCCCCCAGGGGGATTTCAGGCAGCAGCTCGATGTGCTGCTGGGGCATCGCCCGGCGCCGCGTTCCAGTGCCGCCGACGGATCGGGGAATTTTCTGTCGATCGGCACCGGGGCGCAGATCCTGCGCCAGCTCGGCGTCGGCAAGATGCGTCTGTTGAGTTCGCCGTGGCGTTTCTCGGCCCTCTCCGGTTTCGATCTGGAAGTGGTCGAGCTGGTCAGCGGCGACGCCTGAGCGGGATTCGAACCCCAGCTGCCGCGAGCCGGAACCGTCGCGAGCGTGGTATGGCCGCGCGGCCATGGTAAGATGGCCGGCTTCGCGCGCCGAGCGCCAGGCTCTGGCGCGGCCAATCAGACTGTTTTTTTCGCGTCCAGATTCGTATTCGTGACGACTCTGGCGCAGTGTATCCGGAACCCGATAATGCAACCGATCGCTCAACTGGAAGGTCAGTTCACCGATGTCGATGGCCGTTATGCCATCGTCGTGGGCCGTTTCAATCATCACGTCGTCGATAGCCTCGTGGAAGGCGCCATCGATAGCCTGATGCGCCACGGCGTCAGCGAGGAGAACATCGAGCTGATTCATGTCCCCGGCGCCTGGGAACTGCCGTTGGCGGTCAAGCGCGTGCTGCAGGTGTCCCGACCCGACGCGGTCGTCGCGCTGGGTGCGGTCATTCGTGGCGGTACGCCGCACTTCGAATACGTGGCGGGCAACTGCAATTCCTCGCTGAGCAGCCTGCAGCTGGAGTTCGCGACCCCCATCGCCAACGGGGTGCTGACGGTCAATTCGATCGATCAGGCCATCGAGCGCGCCGGCACCAAGGCGGGCAACAAGGGCACCGAGGCGGCCATGGCGGCCATGGAAATGGTATCTCTATTCAAGCGACTGGGAGGCGAGGCATGAGTTCACCGTCACGACAGCCGACGCCGGCTCAGGAGTCGCGTCGCGCCGCCCGCGAACTGGCGGTCCAGGGGCTCTACCAGTGGCAGATGACCGGCAAGTCGGTCACTGCCGTCGAGGCCGAGTTCCGCTCGCAGATCGCCGATGACGATCTCGAGGATCACGAAAACTGGCACAAGGTGATGGAGATCGCCGACAAGGCGCTGTTCCATGATCTGCTGCACAACACGGCCAACCATCGCGCCGAGCTGGACGCCACCATTGCGCCGCTGCTCGACCGGCGCCTGGAAGACCTGGATCGCATCGAGCTGGCGATCCTGCGTCTCGGGACCTACGAATTGTCGCGCCGGCCCGAAGTACCCTATCGTGCCGTCATCAACGAGGGGGTCGAGCTGGCCAAGATATTCGGCGCGACCGATGGTCACAAATACGTCAACGGCATCCTCGACAAGCTCGCCTCGCGGCTGCGGGGTGCCGAGGTCGCTGCTCGCCGTCGTTGACATGACTCGCGCTTCGTTGAGCGAATTCGAGCTGATCGCTCGCTATCTGTCGCGCCCGGCGGCGGCCGAGCGGAGCGATGTCGTCGTCGGCAACGGCGACGACTGTGCGGTGCTTGCGCCCACCTCGGGGCATCAGCTCGCGATCAGCGTCGATACGTCCGTCGTCGATGTCCATTTCCCCCATGACGCGCCGCCGGCGGCCATTGGCCACCGTGCGCTGGCCGTCGCCTTGAGCGATCTCGCGGCGATGGGGGCCAGGGCGCGCTGGTGCTGCATGGCGCTGACGCTGCCGGCGGCCGACCCCGAGTGGCTCGAGGCGTTCGCCGAGGGCTTCCGTGAACTGGCCGCCCGCAGCGGCTGCGAGCTGGTCGGCGGCGACGTGACCCGCGGCGCGCTGACGATCGGGGTGACGGTGCATGGCGAGCTGCCGGCCGGCCAGGCGTTACGACGCAGCGGGGCGCGGGCGGGGGATCTGGTCGCGGTAACCGGCTATCCGGGGCGGGCGATCACGGGGCTGACGCGCTGGCAGCAGGGCGAACGCGAGGCGGGGCATCCGCTGCTCGAGGCCTATCTTCGCCCCGAACCGCGCCTGGCGGCGGGAGAAGCGCTGAGAGGGCTGGCCAGTAGCGCGATCGATGTTTCCGATGGCCTGCTGGCGGATCTGCAGCACGTGCTCGTGGCCTCCGGCGTGGGGGCGCGTCTCGATCTCGAGTCGTTGCCGCTGGCGACACCGCTGCGCGCGACGCTCGAACTGGACGAGATCCGGGGGCGGGTACTCAACGGCGGTGACGACTATGAACTGCTGGTGACGCTGGCGGAGTCGGATCTTGCCGAAGCCCAGCGCCGCCTGGCTCCGCTACATCTGCCGCTGACGCCGATCGGGCGGATCATCGAGGGCGAAGGCATTCAGGGCATTCCTCCGCGTTACCTCGAGCGCAGCGGGTGGGACCACTTTCCGGAGACCACCTCATGAACCGGGCGCCCACGAGTGTATGGCGTCGGCCGACGCATTTCCTGGCATTCGGGCTGGGCAGTGGTGCCGTGCCGTTCGCGCCGGGGACCTTCGGTACCCTGGCCGCGATCCCGTTCTACTGGCTGCTGTCGGGGCTGCCGCTGACGATCTACATGGGACTGCTGGGCGTGGCGACGCTGGTCGGCATCTGGCTCTGCGAGACGACCTCCCGTGATCTCGGCGTCCACGACCATTCCGGTATCGTCTGGGATGAATTCGTCGGCTACTGGCTGACCATGGCGGCAGTGCCGTTCTCCTGGGAGGCCGCGCTGTGGGGCTTCGTGGTATTCCGCGTCTTCGACATCCTCAAGCCCTGGCCGATTCGCTGGGTCGACCGCCGGGTCGCCGGGGGCATCGGCATCATGTTCGACGATATCCTCGCCGGGGTGTACGCCTGGAGCACGATGCATCTGTGGTTCTGGCTGCATTGAGCCACGAGCCACGAGCCACGAGCCACGAGCCACGAGCCACGAGCGGCGATAACCGTGGATCCGTCAGCCTCCTACTTTTACTGTCAGGAGCCCGTTCACGATCGTGCGAGCTAGGATCAAACTAGGCGAAAACGACTGAGGACACGGAGTTTACATAGACGTAAATGAGTATTCCGAAGTCGTTTTTAACAACGTTTGGCCGACGCGCAGCAGATTGTGAACAGGCTCTCAGGAGTAACGCATGCGTAAATGGATGATCGCGGGAGCGGTCGTGATCGTGTTGGTCGGGGGCGGCTATCTGGGAGCCCAGGCTTATTCGAGCCAGCGTTTCGACGACGAGATCGCAAAGCTGGTCTCGCGACTGGATGCCGGCCCCGATTGGCGGGTCACGCGCGATGATGTCGACAGCGGCTGGTTTCATTCCAGCGGCCGCATCGAAGCGCGTTACATGGCGGTGGCCCAGAATGCCGACCCGGTCGTCGTCGAGGTGCCGTATCAGGCGGGGCACGGCCTGCTCGAGACGACGCTGAACGGTGAAGCGCAGGTGCGGGGCAGTGACGGCGAGACGCTGTTCGGCGATGTGCTCGCAAGCCCTGGCCCGATGACCTGGACCGGACGTTTCCTGACCCGCGAGCAGAAGCTGGAAGCGCACTTCACGCTGCCGGGCTTCTCGCAGACCGTCAGCGTGCCGACGCAGGACGCGGCTGGAGAGATCACCGCGGCCCGAGACATGCAGCTGGATTTCGCCGGGCTGACGCTCGATCTCGAGCAGGTCGACGGCAAGGTCACCGTTCAGGGAGACGCGCCGCGGCTGCGAATGGCCGATGACCAGACCGATATCCTGATCGAAGGGAGCACGCTGTCCGGCACGTTCGAGGGCAACGACCAGGCCTTCCACCAGGCGATGTCGCTGACCGTTCCGACGACCACGGTCACGCCCGCTGACAGCCCGAGCGTGGTCTCCAAGGATGTCCGCTACGCCGTGGAAGCCAATCTCGGCGCCGAGCAACTGGTGATGCAGCTGCAAGCGAACGTGGGCGACACCCGGGTGCAGGACCAGTCGATCTTCGACGGTGGCGTCGCGCTGACGCTGGATCATGTCGATGGGGACGCCTATCGGTCGCTGGTGGCAGCGCTGGACGAGCATCTGGCCGACATTCAGGCCGCCATCGATAGCGAGGACGACGCCAGGCTCCAGACGGCGCTGCAGCCGCTTCGATCGTCGATCCAGGCGCTGCTGGCAGGTTCGCCGCATCTTTCGCTGGATAGCCTGACCGCCAATAGTGCGGTGCTGGGCATGAAGATGCGCGGCAGTGGCGAGCTCGGCGTCGACGGCGCGGGCATCGAAGGCTGGAATCTCGATACGATGGCGGCCGATACGCTTCAGCGCGAAGTCGTTCGGCGGCTGGAAGGGCGGCTGACCCTGGAGGGTGCGCCGGCGCTATTGATGATGTTCCTGGGCCTGCCGTTGACCAGCGACCCTCTGCAGCTCGAACTGACGGATGGCGTGCTCGACATCAATGGCCAGCAGATACCGCTGGTGCCGCTGCTGGTCGATCCGGGCTGATATCCGAAGGTCCGGCCGTGCCAGGCTCTCGCGCCTGGCACGGTTTTCTGAGCCAATCTCCCCTCGTCGACTTGAACTCCCGTCCCGGCGCCCGCATCCCTAGGTCATTCGGCCAGGACTGGCCACAGACTCAGGGTGAATAATGAGCGATCATAATCGGGATTCCACGGACACTTTCGAGACTATTCAGAACTTATCCGAGACCAGTCAGAACTCATCCGAGACCAGCCAGGATTCGTCCGGCCACGATCACACGTCGTCCCACTCGGCCAGCGGCGCCGTCGTTCCCTCCGGTGATTACCTGCCGGAGCGGATTTACCTTCTCCCCATTCACAATCGTCCGTTCTTCCCGGCCCAGGTGCAGCCGCTGATCATTCAGCGCCAGCGCTGGGAAGAGACCATGAAACGGGTCGCCAACACGCCGCACCACATGGTGGGGGTGGCATTCGTCGGTGATGTCGGGGTCGAGGAACTCAACCCGGGCAGCTTCCCTGAGATCGGTACGGCGGTGAAGGTTCACCGCGCCCAGAACGAAGAGCAGCAGATCCAGTTCATCGCCCAGGGCATGCGCCGCTTCCGCATCCAGCGCTGGCTGTCGAAGACCCCGCCGTATCTGGTCGAGGTCTCCTATCCGCGCGAGCCGGTCGATGCCGAGGCCGAGGAAGCCCGTGCCTATGCGATGTCGCTGATCAATGGCATCAAGGAGCTGCTGCCGATCAACCCGCTCTACGGCGAGGAACTGAAGAGCTACCTCAACCGCTTCAGCCCCCACGAGCCAGGCCCGCTGACCGATTTCGCCGCCGCCATTACCTCGGCCAAGGGTCGCGAGCTGCAGAGCGTGCTCGAGACGCTGCCGATCATGGATCGCATGCAGAAGGTACTGCCGCTGCTGCGCAAGGAGATCGAGGTCGCGCAGCTGCAGAACCAGATCAGCGAGCAGGTCAACTCGCAGATGCAGGAGCGCCAGCGCGAGTTCTTCCTGCGCGAGCAGCTCAAGGTGATCCAGAAAGAGCTGGGCATCTCCAAGGACGATCGCGAGAGCGATGTCGATACCTTCCGTGATCGGCTCGAGAACCTGCAGGTGCCGGAGCGGGTTCAGGAGCGTATCGACGACGAGCTGGGCAAACTGTCGGTGCTGGAAACCGGCTCGCCGGAGTACGGCACCACGCGCAACTATCTCGACTGGCTCACTTCGCTGCCCTGGGGCATCACCTCGGAGGACCAGCTCGATCTCAAGCGCGCCCGCGGCGTGCTGGACCGTGACCACGACGGCCTCACCGACGTCAAGGAGCGCATCATCGAGTTCCTGGCCGAAGGGTCGTTCAAGGGCGATGTCGGCGGCTCCATCGTGCTGCTGGTCGGCCCGCCCGGCGTGGGCAAGACTTCCGTCGGACGTTCGATCGCCGATGCCCTGGGGCGCAAGTTCTACCGCTTCTCGGTGGGCGGCATGCGCGACGAGGCCGAGATCAAGGGCCACCGCCGCACCTACATCGGTGCCATGCCCGGCAAGCTGGTGCAGGCGCTCAAGGAGGTCGAGGTCGAGAACCCGGTGATCATGCTCGACGAGATCGACAAGATGGGGCAGTCGTTCCAGGGTGATCCCGCCTCGGCGCTGCTCGAGGTGCTGGACCCGGAGCAGAACGTCGACTTTCTCGATCATTATCTCGACGTGCGCCTGGATCTCTCCAAGGTGCTGTTCGTGTGTACGGCCAACCAGCTCGATACCATTCCCGGGCCGCTGCTCGACCGCATGGAGCAGATCCGGCTTTCGGGCTATATCGCCGAAGAGAAGATGGCGATCGCCAAGCATCACCTGTGGCCGAAGCTGCTGGAGCGCGACCGCATTCCCAAGAAGCGCATCAACCTGACCGACGCTGCGCTCAGGCAGGTGATCGAAGGCTATGCCCGGGAAGCCGGCGTGCGCCAGCTGGAGAAGCAGCTCCACCGGATCGTGCGCAAGGCGGCGGTCAAGATGCTCGAGCAGAATCAGGAGACGGTCAAGGTCTCGGTCAACAACCTGGAGGAGTTCCTCGGCGCGCCACTGTTCCGCAAGGAGAAGGTGCTCAAGGGCGTGGGCGTGGTCACCGGCCTGGCCTGGACGGCGATGGGCGGCGCCACCTTGCCCATCGAGGCGACCAAGGTCCACGCATTGACCCGCGGCTTCAAGCTCACCGGCAAGCTGGGCGAGGTGATGCAGGAGTCCGCCAATATTGCCTACAGCTACACGCTGGGTCATCTGGGCGAGTACGGGGCCGATGCGGACTTCTTCAACGAGGCTTTCGTCCATCTCCACGTGCCGGAGGGGGCGACGCCGAAGGACGGCCCCTCGGCGGGCGTCACCATGACCACGGCGCTGATGTCGCTTGCCCGGAACCAGAGTATCGATCGGCCGCTGGCGATGACCGGCGAGCTGACGCTGACCGGCCAGGTGCTGCCGGTGGGCGGTATTCGCGAGAAGGTGATCGCCGCGCGCCGCAGCGATATCTTCGAGCTGATCCTGCCGGAGGCCAACAAGCGCGACTACGACGAGCTGCCCGACTATCTCAAGACAGGGATGACCGTGCACTTCGCCAAGGTCTATCCGGATGTGGCCAAGGTCGTGTTCGGCCGCTGAGAGCCTGTTTACAATCTGCTGCGCGTCGGCCAAACGTTGTTGAGTTGGAGCTCGGCGGAGACAACGGCCGGAGGCTGGCTTCGTGTTACGCTGATCGACGAGGCCGGCGTGACGGTCGGCATGGCATCGACCTGCATGAAAACAAGGAGCAAGGTGTGTCCCAGAACGAGAAGAAACAGCGGTCGTGCTACAGGATCGCGGCGATCTGGGGGCTGCTGGCGATGGTGTTGCTGAGCGCTTGCAGCTATCACCCGGCGCGGATCGATCCGGAACCGCCGGTCGTCATCGGCGATGGCGATGGCGATCACGGCCATGGTCACGGCGACGGTGACTTCTGCCCGCCGGGTCAGGCCAAGAAGGGCAACTGCTGAGCCTTCCGGTTCGCGAAAACGACCCCGAGCGGCAGCGCACTTGCGCTGCCGCTTTTTCGAGGTGGACAATCGACGCTCGTCGACCTCGGACCCGTGAACCCTCATGACATTCGAAAGTGCCGTTACCTATCTTCTGGCGATCTTCCTGTTCGCCATCACGCCCGGCCCGGGCGTGTTCGCCCTGATCGCCACCGGTATGAATGCCGGCTTCCGCCGCTGCCTCTCGCTGGCGGTGGGCATGACGCTGAGTGACGTGCTCTACCTGCTGCTCGCCACCTTCGGCCTGGCGACCCTCGCCGAGCATTGGGGAGAAGTCTTCGGCGTGATCCGGGTTCTGGGCGCGCTCTATCTGTTCTATCTCGGCTGGAAGCTGTGGACGAGCCCGACGCAGGATGACGAGATGCCAGCGACCGGCGCCAGCGGCGGGTCGCTTGCCGGCATGATGCAGGGCTTTCTGATCTCCGCATCCAATCCCAAGGTGATCCTGTTCTACATCGCGTTCCTGCCGACCTTCGTCGATCTGGATCGGCTCGGTGGTTCTTCGCTGACGCTATTGGTAGCGCTGACCGTCGTTGGCCTGATGGGCGGGCTCTGCCTGGTCGCGGCCGGCGCGGCACGGGCACGGCGGATCTTTCGTTCCTCCCGCGCCCAGCGGCGCCTCAATCGGGGTGCCGGGTCGCTGATGATCGGCGCCGGGGCGCTGCTGATCGCCAAGAGTTGAATGCCAGGAGTGGATAACCGGGAGCTGATCGTCAGGCGCCGAATGGTCGCCGTCGCCGGAATCACGCTTGCCGGTTGCGGGGCTTGCGGCTGACCAGGGCGACGCCGGCGGCGGCGATGGCCATGCCAAGCCACGAGATCGGTGGCATGGGCTCGTCGATCAGCCACCAGGAGAACAGCGCGGCGCAGGGCGGCACCAGATAGAAGAGTGCCGATACCCGCGAAGCTTCGCCCCGCCGGATCATCGCCAGCAGCAGCGAGATGGCGATCAGGGAATTGCCGATGACCAGGTAGGCCAGCGACCCGACGAGCGCGCCATCCCAGTCGAGCGTGAAGTGGCCGAACAGCAGGATCAGCGGCAGTGTCGTGACCAGCCCGGTGGCGTATTGGATCAGGTTGGCGCTGACCGGGTGCAGCGGCTGGCCGTAGCGCTTCTCGTAGAGTGTCGCGCCGCTCATCCCGAGCAGGGCGGCGATGGTCAGCAGCAGGCCGCTGAGCGTGACGCCTTCCACCGTCGAACGACCGAGAATCACCACCACGGCGCCGACGAAACCCAGCCCGAAGCCGAGCCAGCGCCGCGTGCCGATGGTTTCTCCCACCATTGCCGGCGCGGCGAGGGCGACCAGGATCGGCTGTAGCGAGACGACCAGCGCCACGACGCCGGCGGAGCTGCCGAGAGCGAAGGCACTGTAGCAGCAACCGAAGTAGACGGTCTGGATCAGGAACCCGACCACGGCCTGATGGCCCCAGGCGCTCGGCCGGGTCGGCATCGGCGGGCGCAGCCACAGCCAGATCGGCAGCATGATCGCCAGCACGAGCACGAATCGCAAACCCAGAAACAGCAACGGGTCCACGTGCTGGGTGCCGATCTTCGCGACCGGGAACCCCAGCGACCACAACAGCAGAAACAGGCCGGGGGCGGCGGTCAACCACAGAGGTGGCCGCTCGCGCTCGGTCGTCGCGGCGGCGGGAGAAACGTCAGACATGTCGATCTCATTGTTGTGATTATGAAGATAGCCGTGATTGTAGAGATGGCTGTGGTTCTGGAAATGACTGTGGTTGTGGAGATGGCGCCCGGTAGCAGGCGTGACCCGTCTTCGAGAGTGCCCCGACCGGCGGGATATTGCCAGCGACGTCGGGGCTTGCCGGCTTGTCGTCGGCCGTCGGTCAGTCCCGATCTACCGAGAGCCCGGCCCACGACTGGCACACGGGCATGAGCTCGAGCCGGTTGATGTTGAGGTGCGGCGGCAGCGTCGCGGCCAGAAAGACCTGTTCGGCGACGTCTTCCGGCTGGATCGGCTCCACGCCGCCATAGAGCTTGTCGTGGGCGCTCTGGTCGCCTTTCATCCGTACCAGCGTGAACTCGGTTTCCGACATCCCGGGCGCGATGTCGGTGACGCGAACGCCGGTGCCTTTGAGGTCGCAGCGCAGGTTGTAGGAGAACTGGTTGACGAATGCCTTGGACGCGCCGTAGACGTGGCTGCCCGGATAGGGCCATAGCGCGGCGGTGGAACTGATGTTGATGATGGCCGCGCCGCGGCCGACCTCGATCAGCGTCGGCAGCAGCGTGCGCGTCACGTTGACCAGGCCGGTGATGTTGGTGTCGATGACGGTCTGCCAGTCCTCCAGATCGGCTTCCTGGGCCGGGCCGGCACCCAGGGCCAGCCCGGCGTTGTTCACCAGCACCTTGACGGCCTTGAACGCCGGCGGCAGTTCCTCGACCACTTGGGCGACGCCGTCGCGCTCGCGAACGTCCAGCGTGGCGACATGAACCGGGACCTTGTCTTCCAGCTGCTGCTTGACCGCTTCCAGGCGTTCCTGCCGGCGGCCGGTCAGCACCAGGGCCCAGCCCGCCTCGGCAAAGCGATGGGCGCAGGCACGCCCGAACCCTGAGGTGGCACCGGTAATGAAAGCGACGGGGGGATTGTGACTCATGCTGGCTCCTGATCCGGGATAGGTGAGAAGCGCCGACGCCGAGCGAAGAGAAAGAGATGATGTCTGGCCGACGGTCGGGTCGGTTCGCGTTTTCAGACAGAGCTTAGCGCATCTGTGTCGAAAGTTGTCAGGTCGAGTCGCGGGAAACCTGTCGTCGTCTGGCGACAAGGCTCAATGATTTGTGTAAAACCCCGTGATTGACGACACAGTCAGATGATTTCCGTTGCCGTTTGGTTACGCTTTGGCGACGATAGCGGGGCATTCCCCGATGACCGTGGTTCGACCGATCCCCGGTACCGCTTTTCCGCTGATTCCTCGCTATCGACTCGACTGGCTGGCTGCTCCATCGGCGCTCGCCGCGATATCAATCGTTCCAGGTTGCCTCTTGGGTCTTATTGGGCGGCTCGGGACGTCAGACGCAATCCGGCGTTGTGAAGGAGGTGGCTTCGTGTCCACGATCAAGCGGCAACGATATTACGGGCTGGAGTGGCTTCGCTTCCTGATGGCGCTGTGGATGGTCGCCTATCACTTCGGCGGTATCTACAGCGAAATGCCCGACATGGTGAGAAGTTTCGTCGGCATGGGTTTCTTCGCCACCAGCACGTTCTTCATGCTGTCCGGCTTCCTGCTCGCCCACGTGGCGCTGGACCATGCGGGAGAGATGAAGATGCACGGCCCGGCCTTCGTTGCCAAGCGGCTGTGCAATCTCTACCCGATTCATGTGCTGACGATGCTGCTGTCGATCGGGCTGCTGTTGCTGCAGTACCCCATTCGTCCGGAAGGGGTTTACGTCTACTTCAACTCGCACCCCTATTACCCGCTGAGCGATGAAGCGCGAGCCGCGTTTTCGGATCGTCTTTCCTGGCCGAGTGCGTTGGGCCATATCGCGCTGCAGCTGACGCTGCTGCAGGCCTGGGAGCCGCGCTTCCTGTGGCTGAACGGCGCGTCCTGGTCAATCTCGGCGTTACTCTTCTTCTATGCCTGCTTCCCGTGGCTGGCGCCCAGACTGATGCGGGTTCAGCGCTATGGGCTGGTGCTGCTGGGCGTCTGGGGGCTCTACGCCCTGGGGCCGCTCGTGGCGACGCTGGCCGGCTCGTTCGACTATGTGACGGTGGGCGTTCTCCACCGCAACCCGCTGTTTCGATTGCCGGAGTTTCTGGCCGGTATCCTGCTCTATCGCGCCTGGCAGTCGGAACGCGTGAGCGAGACCTTCCGACGCTTTCGCTATCCGCTGCTCACGCTCGGTTTGTGCGGAGTGCCGATCGGGGCGTGGTTGCTCAAGCTGGATGGCCTGCACCTGTATTACTTGACTCACAATGGCCTGTTGCTGCCATTTCAGGCTTTGGTGCTGCTCAGCGTTTGTGCGTTCGCTGCGCCGAGCAGCGCGATGGTACGGGTCTGGGCGCAGCGGTTGGGAGAGTCGGCACTGTGCATCTTCGCATTGCATACGCCGCTGATCGGCCCGATGGCGAGAGGAACGCGCTGGCTGCTGCAGCGATGGCACGAAAGCTGGATCGCCGATAGCAGCAATGTGGCGCTCAAGTTCGCGATTCCGCTGTGGACGATGGCGTTTCATCTGGCGCTGATCGTCGTCCTGGCGCTTCTGATGCAGCGCTTCGTGGTGGCACCGATACGCCACTGGCTGGAGGCGAGATTGCCCACGGCGTGGCAGCAGCGCCGGTCACCGCTGGTGCCGGTCAGGGCTTGAGGTTCGGCCTTGTGCCGCTGCCATGACCGTGCCGGGCGGTGTGGGTAGCGTTGAATTCTGCGTCTCGAAGGCTTTTTTCGAGGTGAATCATTGCGATCCCGCATGGGATATCCTAGACGGAAGTGCGTTTCGCCGGTTTTTCCAGCGAAGCGATCAGGAATTCATCTCTAAGGGACGCAGCATGAAGGGACTCATCCGTGTGGGGCTGGTCGGCTACGGCATGGCCAGCAAACGGTTCCACGCGCCTTTGATCACCGCGCAGGACGGGCTTTCACTGGTCGCCGTGGCGAGCCGGGACGCCGACAAGGTCCATGCCGACTGGCCGAGCGTGCCGGTGGAGTCGACGCCGCTGGCGCTGTTCGCTCGCGACGATATCGATCTGGTCGTCATTCCCACGCCGAATGCGACGCACTACTCGCTGGTCAGCGAGGCGCTGGCTGCAGGCAAACACGTCGTCGTCGACAAGCCGTTTACCGTGACGCTGGATGAAGCCCGCAAGCTGTGCGATCAGGCCGCCAAGGCCAAGCGCTTGCTGTCGGTATTTCACAACCGGCGCTGGGACTCTGACTTCCTGACCGTGCGCAATCTCATCGATAGCCAGTCGCTGGGCCGAATCGTGCATTTCGAGTCGCATTTCGATCGCTTCCGCCCGGATGTCGCGCAGCGCTGGCGCGAGGATCCCGCGCCCGGCGCCGGCGCCTGGTTCGATCTCGGCTCCCATCTGCTCGACCAGGCCTTGGTCCTGTTCGGCACGCCGGAGGCGATCTCGCTCGATCTGGCCTGTCAGCGCGAGGGGGCAAAGGTCGACGACTACTTCCATGCCGTCCTCCGTTATCGGGAATGTCGCGTGATACTGCATGGCGGCACGCTGGTGTCGGCGCCCGGGGCTCGCTTCACCGTTCATGGCACGCGGGCCAGCTACGTCAAGCATGGCCTCGACCCGCAGGAGGACATGCTCAAGCGCGGCGACCGCTTGCCATCGCCGCACTGGGGAGAGGACTGGCGCCACGGCATGATGACGATCGGCCAGGTGCGTGAGGGCATTCAGCCGGAACTGCACGAGGTGCCGACCCTGCCCGGGAACTATCTGGCCTACTACGCTGGCGTTCGCGACGCCATTCGCAGCGGTTCGCCGCTGCCGGTGACGGCGGAGGCTGCGCTGGAGGTGATGCGGGTGCTGGAGGCCGGCATCCAGAGTGCCGAGTCGGGGCAGTTCGTTAGCCTGGCCTGACGTACGTCGAACCCGTTGCGGCGTATCCGAAACGACCCGAGCCAGCAGGTGCTGGCTCGGGTCGCTTACTTTCGACGGTCGATGATCTGACTCTCAGGTAATGACGCCGATCTGCCAGGGCACGAACTCCTGTTGGCCGTAGCCGTGACGTTCGCGCCCAGCGACTTCTCGAGAATCGTGGTCAGGCCGCCGGCCTTGTTGCCCGCAGACGGGTTGTTGTCGAGCGAAGCGCCGCGAACCCGGCAGAACTCCTCCCACCAGTGGATGCGCTCGATCAGCTTGTGGGCGACGGCGGGGGTGACCGCCCGGCGCGTCAGCAGGTGTTCGGCGCCGTAGACTTCCGGCGTCTCGGCCAGTACGGCGCTCCCGCCGTGGGCGATCAAGCGGTCCACGGCGGCGCCCAGGGCAGGGTTGGCGGTGATGCCGGAGTAGCCGTCGGAGCCACCGCACTGCAGCGCGACTCGCAGATGCTCGACCGAGCAGGGTGTCCGTGCGACCTGGTTGGCTTCGTTCAGCAGTTGCTCGATATGGCGGATGCCCTCGGCGATCGCCTTGGTGGTGCCGCCGATCTGCTGGATAGTGAAGGGGTGCAGCCTGGGGCCGGGCTTCAGCCCCTGGGACTCGATCAGCGCGTCGATCTGATTGGTCTCGCAGCCGAGGCCGATGACCAGCACGGCAGCGAAGTTGACGTGGCGCGCGTAGCCGGCGAGCGTACGCCGCAGCATCTCCAGCGCTTCGCCATCCGCGGCCACCGCGCAGCCTACGCCGTGAGTCAGTGCGACCACGCCATCCACGTTGGGGTAGGGCGCCATCGCCTCGGGATGAACGTCGCGCCGGAAATGATCGGCGATGGCGTGAGCGACCGTGGCGGAACAGTTGACCGAGGTGAGAATGCCGATGTAATTGCGCGTGGCGACACGGCCATCCGCTCGTTGAATCCCCATGAAGGTGGCGGCGGGAGAGATCCGCTCGACGGGCGTGACCTCGCTGCCGATGGCATAGTCCTTCGAATAGTCCTTGGAATAGCCCTTCGAATAGCCCTTCACATCGCCCTGTTCCTGACCGGCGCCTTCCAGGTCGCCGATGCCGAGATTGTGGACGTGGACATGATCGCCGGGCGAGATGGGACGGATGGCGCGACCGATGATCTGGCCGTAGCGGCGAACCATGTCTCCGCTGTCCAGGGCTCGGATGGCGATCTTGTGGGCGGCGGGCACGGCGGTTGTCAGGACGATGCCCGGCAGGACTTCGGTACCTTCGGGCAGCGGCGTACGCGCGATGACGACATCATCGCGTTCGTGCAGGCGGATGATCGAGGCGGGGGCCTCGGTGGTGTGTTCGATCAGTGCCATGAGTTGGCTCCTCGGGCGGCTTGTGCCACTTTGGTCTATGCGGCTTCGGGTCAAAGCCTTTTTTAATCAGTTGTTTATTATGATTCTGGTGGTAGCCACACCCTATCCGGTCACGGTGTGCCCCACCACTGAGAGTTGCTGATCGAGTGATAACGGCCGTGCATTCGCCCAAAGTCTCAATTATGGATCGCGTCGCAAGCGAGAGGAGTCGTCGATGCCCCCGACGCTGGAAACCCTGATGTCGCGTCTGCGCTTGCGCCAGTTGCGCTTGCTGATGGCGCTCGACGAGTGCGGGTCGATTCACAAGGCCGCCGAGCAGGTGGCGATTTCCCAGCCCGGCGCGACACGGGCGCTGAACGAGATCGAGTCGACGCTGGGCGCGCCACTATTCCTGCGTAGCGCGCGGGGGCTGGAGGCCAACGATCTGGGGCGCTGCGTGGTGCGCTACGCGAGGCTGATCCAGACCGACGTGGCGCATCTGCGCGAGGAGATGATCGGTATCCAGCAGGGCTTCGGCGGGCATCTGGCGGTGGGGGGAACGATGGGCGCCATCGCGGCGATCGTCGAGGCCATCGTCAAGGTTCGCGCCGAGCAGCCTTCGCTGTCGTTGCAGGTGATCGAGGATACCAGCGAGGGGCTGCTGCGCCTGCTCGACGAGGGGCGGATCGATGTCGCCCTGTGTCGTTCCAACTTCGGGCGGCGCCCGGGCGATTACCATTGCCACGGGCACTTTCCCGAACCGCTCTGGGTGGTCGCCAACCCCGCGCATCCGCTGGTGAAGGTCGACGAGCCCGATTTCACCACCCTGGCCAGGCAGGCGTGGATCGTCTATCCCGTCAGCATGCCGAGGATGCTGGAGCAGGAGTTCGTCGCCGCGGGCCTCTCGCAGCCGGTACAGTCGATCGAGATCTCGTCTACCTACGCCATCCTGGCCATGCTGGAACGGGACGACGGGGTGCTGGCGCTGTTGCCGGAACGTATCGCGCGGGAGCAGGTGGCGCGGGGTCATGTGGCGCGGGTGAACTATCTTTTCAGGACGCGCAATCCTGCTTTCGAGCTGCTCTGGCGGCGTGATCGAGAGCTGTCGCCGGCAGCTCGACGCTTTATCGAATGTTACGACAGCGTAGGAAAAGCGGCCGCTGAAATTTGCCAAGTGCCGAGTTAGTGTCTAGGTTTTGTATAGATTGCTCAGGCAAGCTCTCGTGACACGGGCAGCATTGGCAACGGTTGCCGGGATCGTGTTGCGAGCCAAGATGAATTATGGAGGATTCACATGAAAAAGCTTAACGCAGCCATTTTCGCTACGCTGATCGCTCTGCCCGCCGCGGGTGCTTTTGCTCAGGAGCAGGCACCAAGCGTCAGCCCGGAGACGGGTTCGGCCAATACTCAGTCCGGTGGATCCGCTCCTACCAAGGCTCAAGGTGGGAGCATGTCGGGCGAAACCCATGGGTCGCTACCGTCCGAGAACAGTATCCCGGACCAGAACAATGCCCAGACGGGCTCTGCCAACACCCAGCCGGGCAGCCTGAAGGCCCAAGGTGGCTCTGCACAGGATGAATCCGCAGCCCGTGGCCCGATGAAGGACGATATGGAAGGTAATCATGGCGTCGACTCTGCCCAGGATGTGGATCCCGAGTGATCGTCTGTTCGCTTCGCGATAGAAGCGTTCGAAACTAGTATTACTGTTCGACCCTCGTCCCGCTCAGCGGGGCGGGGGTCGTTTTCTTGTCATGTGTCGAGAGGCGGGAGAGAGGGACCGCCCGCGGCTGCGGCGATGTCTTCACCACCAGCTATCGGACTCGCGCTCGCTGCGCAGCTTCTCTCGCGCGATGAAGAGTGCTGCGATGGCGCGTCCTTCGTGGAAATCGTCGCGAGCCAGCAAGCCGGTTATGTCGTCGATGGCGTGCGTTTCGACGATCAATGGTTCGGGCTCGTCCCCCTCCAGCCGCCTTTCGTAGAGATCGCTGGCCAGCATCACCTGCATGCGGTGATTCATGTAGTTGGGCGCCAGCGACAGCTCCACCAGCGGCTCGATGCGGTTGGCGCCGAAGCCGCACTCTTCCATGAGTTCCCGATTGGCGGCCGTGATGATGTCCTCGCCCGGGTCGACCAATCCCTTGGGCAGGGTGAGCATATATTCATCGAAGCCCGCTGCGTATTCGCGGATCAGCAGTACATGATCGGGGTCCGGCATCGCCACCACCATCACCGCACCGCGTCCCTTGCCTTTCAAACGTTCGAATGTTCGCTGCTCGCCATTGGCGAAGCGCAAATCGAGTGATTCGATCGCAAACAGTTCGCTCTGGGCCATATGGCGCCGCTCGAGAATCGTCGGCTTGGTCAAGGGTAACGAGGAAGAGTCTGTCGGCGCCATGGGGCCTCCGTGCATCGGGCGGGTTGCACTGGGTACAATAATCGATGCTTGCTCGTGGGGGAAACGCCCATGCCGCCCGTGCGGCAATGGAAGCACCGCACGGGAAGTTTCTTTTTACCGATTGCCGAGACGCCGCCGATGCTCGATTGGAACGCCATCGATACCGTTTTCCTGGATATGGACGGTACGTTGCTCGATCTTCACTTCGATAGCCATTTCTGGCTGGAGCACCTGCCGCGTCGCTACGTCGAGCTGCATCGTCTCGACGACTCGCATCGCACCGCGCTGGAGACTCGAATTCTCGAGTCCCGCGGAACGCTGGACTGGTACAGCCTGGCGCACTGGAGTCGCGAACTGTCGCTGGATATCGTCGCGCTCAAACGCGAGGTTGCGCACCTGATCGGCTGGCGCGCCGACGCGCTGGCATTCATGGAGTGGCTCAAGGCCGCGCCGGTGGACGTCGTGCTGGCGACCAACGCCGACCGCGAGAGTCTCGGGCTCAAGCTGCCGTTGACGGGCCTGGACCGCTATGTCGACCGTATCGTCTCTTCCGCGGACGTGGGGGCGCCCAAGGAGCAGCCAGCGTTCTGGGACGCGATGCAGGCCTTGCATCCGTTCGACCCCGCACGCAGCCTGTTCGTCGATGACAATACCGACGTGCTGGCGTGCGCCCGGGATTACGGCATTCGTTACCTGCTGGGCATCCATCAGCCCGACAGCCGCAAGCCCGGTAGTGCGCATCCGGCATTCACCGTCGTCGATCGCTTCGCGTCACTGCTGCCCGAAACGCCGGCTTGAAGCGATGGCCAGCGACCCCCATCTACGCAGGTCGAGGTGACAGATCCATGAGTGAAACGGTTCGTATCGATAAATGGTTGTGGGCGGCGCGATTCTTCAAGACGCGCCAGCTGGCCAAGAAAGCGATCGAGGGCGGCAAGGTCCGCTACAACGGCAATCGCGTCAAGACCAGCAGGAATGTCGAGGTCGGGGCGCTGATCGAGGTGCCGCAAGGCTGGGACAACGCGACCGTCGAGGTCCTGGCGCTGTCCGATCAGCGCCGCGGCGCGCCCGAGGCGCAGCAACTCTATGCCGAAACTCCCGACAGCATCGACCGTCGAGCCCGGGAAGCGCATCAGCGAAAGCTGGCCAATCAAGTGATGCAGCCGCCGATCAAGCGACCGGACAAGCGCCAGCGCCGCGATATCCACCGCTTCCAGCGTCAGCACACCGACGACTGAACGTCTGGCGCGCTGGCGCCGTGAACTGCCTGCCAACCCCTATCTGCCATTGCCGGGCAATCCTCTGCGATTCGTCCGGCGTCCGACGAGATCATGATTCATGAACGATGAAATCCAGCGTTTTCTATTCGACGATACCAACGTGCGTGGCGAGATCGTGCAACTGGAGTCCGCCTACCGGGAAGTGCTCGAGCGCCAGGACTACCCCGAGCCGATCCGCTACCAGCTGGGAGAGCTGTTGAGCGCCGTGGCCCTGCTGACCGAGACGGTCAAGCTCGATGGCACGGTCAGCCTGGAGATCCGGGGCAAGCAGGGCGTCGACGTGCTGATGGCCGAATCCAATCCGGGCGGCCAGCTGCGGGCCATCGCCCGCTACGACGAGAATCAGGTATTCGCCGACAACGCCACGCTGCGACAGCTGGTCGGCGACGGCCAGATCGTGATTACCCTCGATCCTGCCGAGGGCAATCGCTATCAGGGCATCGTGGCGCTGGAACACGATCACCTGGCGAGCTGCCTGGAAGCCTACTTCGCGCAGTCGGAGCAGCTGGCGACGCGCCTGTGGCTGAGCGCCGACGGCCAGCGCAGCGCCGGTCTGCTGCTGCAGCAGCTGCCGGACGATGCCTCCAACAAGGATCCTGATGCCTGGGAGCGTGTCGTTCATCTGGCCTCCACGATCACCGACGACGAAATGCTGACGTTGCCGGCCCAGGACGTGCTGTATCGGCTGTTCCATGAAGAAACCACGCGGGTCTTCGCGCCCAAGGCGCTGACGTTCGGCTGCACCTGCTCGCGGGAGCGCATCGCCAACGCCTTGCATACCTTCGGGGCCGATGAGCTGCGCAGCATTCTGGACGAGCAGAAGGCGATCGATACGCAGTGCCATTTTTGTCATACCCGGTACCATTTTAGTGCGGCAGAAATCGAGGCGATCATCGACTCGCCCCAGGCGCCATCGCCGACGTTGCACTGAGCTGGGCGCTCGACGACGTCAGGCGCCTTGATCGGAGCGGAATCGGCCCCGGGCGTCCGGCGTTTGCGCGCCGGGCGCTTTTTGCCATAATGACGATCCTTTTTCGCCCGCCAGGCGTCGCAGCGGCGGGCTTTCGACGCTGTGAAACGACACGAAAACAGAGGCCTCAGCGCCCAGGACCGGATAATGACCACCTCTCAAGCCTCGTTCCAGGCTGCCAATGATTCCCGCCCCGCGAAAGCGCACACCAATTTGACCACGGCCGAGCTGGTCGAATATGCCCTCGCAAGAGGAGAAGGCTTGCTGGCCGCCAATGGTGCATTGGTGGTGGAGACGGGGGAGCGCACTGGCCGGTCCACCCTGGACCGCTTCATCGTCGACGAGCCCTCCACCTCGGATCTGATCGACTGGGGGCAGGTCAACCGCCCGATCGGACCGGGCGTGTTCGATGCGCTGTGGGAGCGGGTCGAGGACTACCTGGCGGGTGGCGATACCTTCGTCTCCGAGCTGCATGTCGGCGCCGATCCGGAGTACTACCTGCCGATTCGTGTCATCACGCAGAAGGCCTGGCACAACCTCTACGGGCGCAACCTTTTCGTGCGCCCGGAGAACTGGAACCCCAAGGACAAGAGCGAGTGGACGGTGCTGAGCGCCCCCGACTTCGTCTGCGATCCTCAGCGTGACGGCACGCGTTCCGAAAGCACGGTGATGATCAATTTCGCGCGCCGCCGGGTGCTGCTGGCCGGCATGCGTTACGCGGGCGAGATGAAGAAGGCGATGTTCTCGGTGCAGAACTTCCTGTTGCCGGAGAAGGACGTGCTGCCGATGCACTGCAGTGCCAACGTCGGCGAGGACGGGGAAACCACGCTGTTCTTCGGGCTGTCCGGCACCGGCAAGACGACGTTATCGGCGGATCCGGAGCGCTATCTCATCGGCGACGACGAGCATGGCTGGGGTGAAGGCACCGTCTTCAACTTCGAAGGTGGCTGCTATGCCAAGACCATCGATCTGTCGCGCAAGAACGAGCCGATCATCTGGGACGCCATCCGTTTCGGCACCGTGCTGGAAAACGTGGTGCTGACAGAGGATCGGGTGCCCGACTATGCCGACGACAGCCTGACCCAGAACGGGCGTGCCGGTTATCCGCTGGAATTCGTCGAGAAACGCGTCGAGGAAAACCGCGCCGGCGAGCCGAGCGCGATCATCTTCCTGACTTGCGACATGAGCGGCGTGCTGCCGCCGGTCTCGCTGCTCTCCAAGGAAGCGGCGGCCTATCACTTCCTGTCCGGCTACACGGCCAAGGTCGGTTCGACCGAGATGGGCTCCACCAGCGGCCTCGAGGCGACGTTCTCGACCTGCTTCGGCGCACCGTTCTTCCCGCGCCCGGCGCATGAATATGCCGACCTGCTGATCAAGCGCATCGAGGCCTTCGAGTCTCGTGTCTACCTGGTCAATACCGGCTGGAGTGGCGGGGCCTACGGCCAGGGCGGCAGCCGCTTCAGCATTCCGACGACGCGCGCCATCATTCGCGCCATCCAGGAAGGCGACCTGAAGGACATCGAGACCCGGCATATCGAAGGGCTCAATCTCGACGTGCCGCTGGCGGTGGACGGGGTCGATGCCAAGCTGCTCGACCCGCGTGATGCCTGGAGCGACCAGGAGGCCTATCGCGAACAGATGAATGCGCTGGTGGCCAAGTTCATCGCCAATTTCACCAAGTTCGACGATGTCGATGCCGCGATCGTCGCGGCCGGCCCGCAGACGCTCTGACGTCTGTAGATACGATACTCTGGCGCCTGTAGACACGCCGGCGCCTGTCCGAGACGGGTTCGTCGAGCTGCCTGCCGCGAGTCGTGCGGTATCTGACGGGGATGGCCATCGGCCATCCCCGTCTGGTTTGTGCGACTTCGATACCGCCGGAGTGTGAGCCTCCCGCGCCGGTGTGCTAACGTGGCGCGATCCTACCTATCGTGATGGTTTTCATGTCCAAGACTCAAACCGCAATCATTGCGTTGATCGCCGATGAGCTCGGCGTTCGCTCCAATCAGGTCAATGCCGCCGTCGAACTGCTGGATGGCGGTGCCACTGTCCCGTTCATCTCCCGTTACCGCAAGGAGGTCACCGGCGGTCTCGACGATGGCCAGCTGCGCGCACTCGAAGAGCGCTTGCGCTATCTGCGCGAAATGGAAGAGCGTCGCGAGGCGATCCTGCAGGCGATCGACGAGCAGGGGCAGATGACCGATGCGCTGCGCGCCGAGCTCGAGGCAGCCACCACCAAGCAGCGGCTGGAAGATCTCTATCTGCCCTATCGCAAGAAGCGTCGGACCAAGGCGCAGATCGCCCGGGAGGCGGGGCTGGAACCGCTGGCGGACCGGCTGCTGGCCGATCCCGGCCTCGATCCGGACGGTGAAGCGGCGGCGTTCATCGATAGTGCCACCGGCGAGAGCCATGGCATCGAGGATGCCAGGAGCGCGCTGGACGGGGCCAAGCAGATCCTGATGGAGCGCTTCAGCGAAGAGGCCGAACTGGTCGGCCGGCTGCGCGAGCGATTGTGGGAAGAGGGGCAGCTTCGCGCCCGGGTGGTCAAGGGCAAGGAGACGGAAGGCGCCAAGTTCTCCGACTACTTCGAGCATGACGAAAACCTCGCCAGGACACCGTCGCATCGGGCGCTGGCGATGTTCCGCGGACGCAAGGAGGGCGTGCTGTCGCTCTCGCTGACGATGGCGGGAGAAGACGAGGCGCCGATTCATCCCGCCGAAGTGGCGATCGCGCGCCACGTCGGCATCGATCTCGGCGCCGAGCAGCCCGCTTCGCGCTGGTTGAAGGAGGTGGTTCGCTGGAGCTGGCGAGTCAAGCTCTACACCCACCTCGAAACCGAATTGATGGGACGGCTGCGGGAGCGGGCCGAGCAGGAGGCGATCGATGTATTCGCCGCCAACCTCAAGGACCTGCTGCTGGCGGCGCCGGCCGGACCGCGCACCACGCTGGGGCTCGATCCCGGTCAGCGCACCGGGTGCAAGGTCGCGGTGGTCGATGCCACCGGCCGCTTCCTCGAGCAGGCGGTCATCTACCCGCATGCGCCGCAGAAGCGCTGGGACGAGGCGCTGGCGACGCTGGCCGATCTGGTCGAGCGCCACGAGGTGTCGCTGGTCGCGATCGGCAACGGCACGGCCAGCCGGGAGACCGACAAGCTCGCCGCCGAGCTGGTCAAGCGCGTGGCGCCGCGCCAGGTTGCCAAGGTCATGGTCAGCGAGGCCGGCGCCTCGGTCTATTCCGCGTCGGAGCTGGCGGCACGGGAGTTCCCCGATCTCGATGTCTCGATTCGTGGCGCGGTCTCGATTGCCCGGCGCCTGCAGGATCCGCAGGCCGAGCTGGTCAAGATCGATCCCAAGTCGATCGGCGTCGGCCAGTATCAGCACGATGTTTCCCAGGTCAATCTGTCCCGCAGTCTCGAGGCGGTGATCGAAGATTGCGTCAATGCCGTGGGCGTGGATCTCAACACCGCCTCCGGCGCGCTGCTTTCGCGGGTTTCGGGGCTGAGCAAGATGCTCGCCGACAACATCGTCGCGCGGCGCGACCGGGAAGGGCCGTTTCGTACCCGCCAGGAGCTGCTGAGCGTCGACCGGCTGGGGCCCAAGACCTTCGAGCAGTGCGCCGGGTTCCTGCGCATCATGGGCGGTGACAATCCGCTCGACGCCAGTGCCGTGCACCCGGAAGCCTATCCGCTGGTGGCGCGCATCGCCGAGCGCAACGGTCGCGAGCTGGGCGGCCTGATCGGCGACAGTCGCTATCTCAAGTCGCTCAAGCCCTCGGACTATCTACAAGATGCACTAGCAGTCGATGACGCGTTCGGGGTGCCGACGGTGATCGATATCCTGGCGGAACTCGACAAGCCAGGCCGCGACCCGCGTCCCGAATTCAAGGCGGCGACGTTCCGCGAAGGGGTCGAGAAGATCAGCGATCTCGAACCCGACATGCTGCTGGAAGGGGTCGTCACCAACGTGACTCACTTCGGGGCGTTCGTCGATATCGGCGTGCATCAGGATGGATTGGTGCACATTTCCGCGCTGGCCGACAAGTTCGTCGACGATCCGCGCCAGGTGGTGAAGGCCGGCGACATCGTCAAGGTCAAGGTGATGGAGGTCGACGTGGCGCGCCAGCGCATCGGCTTGACGATGCGACTCGGTGACACGGCCAGCGAGAAGACGTCTCCGGGAGAGCGTCGCGCCGGTGGCGGCAAGTCTCGCCGTGGTGACGCAGGGCGAGGGCGGCAGTCTCGTCAGGGCGGCGGCGATCGTCAATCCGCGCAGCCCGGCGGTGCGATGGCGGAGGCGCTGCTCAAGGCGCAGCAGCGCGGCTCGCGCTGAAACGGCAGCAGACTCTGGCGATCCGGTAAAAAGTCGTTAGCCTTGAAAGCGCTATCGCCGGCTCCATAATGAGGTTTTGCTCGAGGCGGACCGAAACGGGAGCGATCTCCTTTCGGCATCGTCAACGCACGGACAAACGGGGGAGCGGCGCTCCTCCAACGAGATAAGGTGTTGAGCGTGTCTGATCAACTCGCCACGAACGTCGGCCACTTGATGGCGCCGGCCCAGAAGGGATTGCTTGGTCGTCTACGGCGGGGCATCGAAAAGGAAGGTCTGCGAGTCGACGCGGAGGGTTCCATCGTCCAGACCGCTCATCCGCACGGGCTCGGCTCCAAGCTGACCCATCCGCATATCACGACCGATTATTCTGAGGCTCTGCTCGAGTACATCACTCCGGTCTATTGCCGTCCCGCCGATGCGCTCTCGTTTCTGGGCGACCTGGTGCGTTTCACCTATCGCCAGTTCGACGGCGAGTGGATCTGGCCGGCCAGCATGCCGGCGCGACTCCAGGGTAACGACAGCATTCCGATCGCCGACTACGGCACTTCCAACGTCGGCACGATGAAGCATGTGTACCGCAAGGGGCTGGACGCGCGCTACGGCCGCATCATGCAGTCGATCGCCGGTATCCACTACAACGTGTCGCTGCCGGACGATATCTGGCCGCTGCTGCAGAAACTGGAAGGCCGCCAGGACGAGTCGCTGCAGGGCTACCGTTCGACCCGCTACTTCGATCTGATCCGCAACTTCCGGCGCAACAGCTGGCTGTTGCTCTATCTGTTCGGCGCCTCGCCGGCGCTGGACCGGAGCTTCCTGGGCGAGGGCGGCGACGATCGCAGCGACAAGCTCCAGCCGCTGGGCGAGAGAACGCTCTACGCACCCTACGCGACCAGCCTGCGCATGTCGGATCTCGGCTACCAGAACAAGGTGCAGGAGCAGTTGAAGATCTGTTTCAACTCGCTTTCCAACTACGTGGGCACGCTGCGCCACGCCATCTCCGCCGAATGGCCGGACTACCGCCGGATCGGCGTGGAGGTCGACGGTGACTGGCGCCAGCTGAACGCCAACATCCTGCAGATCGAAAACGAGTACTACAGCGACATTCGCCCCAAGCGCGTGGCACGGCACGACGAGACGCCGACCCAGGCCCTGGAAGCGCGTGGCGTCGAGTATATCGAGGTACGCTGCCTCGACCTGAACCCGTTTCTGCCGCTGGGGATCGACGAGCCGCAGATGCGCTTTCTGGATACCTTCCTGCTCTGGTGCCTGCTTTCCGAGAGCCCCTGGATTCCGGACGAGGAGTGCGACCGCCTGGACGACAATCGTCGTCTGGTGGTCGAGCGGGGGCGCGATCCGAACCTGGAACTGCAGATCGGCGATCGTCGCGTGCCGCTGCGCACCCGCGGGCACGAGATCATCGATGGCATGCGCAGGGTCGCCGAGCTGCTGGACGCCATCGAGGGAGATGATCTCCATGTCGCCGCGATCAATGCCATCGCTTTGCGTCTGGACGATCCGGAACTGACGCCCTCGGCACAGATGCTGCGCGCCATGCAGGCACACGGGGGCGAGTGGGCGGATCTGATTGCCGATCTCGCCAAGGCGCAAGCGGAGCAGTGGCGTTCGACGCCGATGGATGAATCCCGCGCCGAGCTGTTTTCCCAACTGGTCGAAACCTCGCATCAGCAGCAGCACGATATCGAGGCCGAGGATCAGGTTTCCTTCGCGCAGTTCATCGCCGATTATTTCCAGCGGGCGAGGGAACCCCGTTCGGCAGCGTGAGTCAGTGAACCCGTAAATCGCGAATTCATGACGTTCGACGAAGGTCCTCGAAACCGGCTGTCGTCGAGGTTGGAAAACCGCCGGTGCGATTGCGTTCCGGCATGCAGTGGGAAGGAACATGCAAATCAAGCGTTGGATAGCGCAGGCAAGCGTTCGTCAGTGGTGCGTGCTGGGCCTGTTGATGTGCTGCTTCATGATGGCCGTTGCCCTTTACCTGCAGTATGGCGTCGGTCTCGAACCCTGCCCGCTGTGCATCTTTCAGCGCGTCGCCGTGATATCCGCGGGTATCGTCTTCCTGATCGGTGCGATCCATAATCCCGGACGACGCGGTGGCTTCGTCTATGCCGGGCTCTCTCTGCTCGCCGTGCTTGGCGGAATTGGTGTGGCAGGGCGGCATGTCTGGCTGCAGACCCTGCCGCCGGACAGCGTGCCCAGTTGCGGGCCTGGCCTGGATTACATGATGGACATGTTGCCGCTGTGGGACGTCATGTCCCGGGTGCTGCATGGTTCCGGCGAGTGCGCGGCGGTCGAGGGGGCCCTGTGGGGCGTGACGTTGCCGCAGTGGACATTGGCCGGATTCGTCGTCCTGGGCATCATTCCGGTGATGATGATCGTATCTCGAGTGCGCTACAGTGGTAAGACGGTTCGCGAGCCGGCGGGGCAGGCGTCCTGAAGCAGGATGCCATGTCTCCTGGAAAACACGCGATGAGGGAGAGAGGCGACGAGGGAGAGGCTGATCATGCTGGAAGATTGCAAAACCGCTCAGGAGCGCTGGGGTGGCGTTCATGCCTTGATCGATCGATGGCTGGAACAGCGCTATGACATGCTCGTGACGCTGGTCGACCTGCGTGAATTCTGCGATGCCGATCTCTCGGCGGTGTCCAAGACGCGCATCGATACCTTCAGTGAAGCCTTGATGGATTACATCAGCGCCGGGCATTTCGAGATCTACCCGCAATTGCGAGAAGAGGCTAAAGCCTTCGAGGATCGCGAGGCGCTGGCGGTGGCCGACAAGCTGCTGGCGCGGGTCGATGCCTCGACGCAGCTGGTACTCGATTTCGATAATGAATACGCCACGCCGTCGCGCTGTCAGCGCTACACCGACCGTCTCCCCGGCTGGCTGGAGAAGCTCGGCGGAAGCATGACGGAGCGATTCGATCTTGAGGATCAGCTGATCAGCCGCCTGCATGCGGCGCACACGCCTGTCGACGTAGCCAAGGCGTCGGATGCCCAATCCGTACGGACGGATTGACCTCCGCCCCAAGTCGATCGTCTTGCCGCTATCGAACAGTAAGCCCCGGTCTAACAGTAAGCCCCGGCCTTGGTCGGGGCTTCTCGGTTTACGCCTTGCCTATAACTTGTCTGCATCATGTCTAGGCCTTTCCGCCGAACCACCGGCTCAGGATGGCGCCGATGGCTATCTCAGCGAAAGCACGCGCCAGTTTCGCTCGTTGGCCAGCGCTCTGAGCGCGTCGTCCGGGTCGACCGCCACGGGCGTGGCCACTTCCTCGAGCAGGTAGCGATCGTTGATCGAATCGCTGTAGAACCAGGCGTCGTCCAGCGTCAGGGCGGGTTGATCTTCCAGCCATTGCCGGATCCGCGTGACCTTGCCTTCGCGGTAGCTGGGAACCCCTTCGACGCGACCGGTATAGCGCCCGTTCTCGCGCTCTGGCTCGATGGCGATGAGATCGTCGACCCCCAGACGCTGGGCGATAGGGCCCGTGATGAAGCGGTTGGTGGCGGTGACGATCAGCAGAAAATCCCCGCGCTGACGATGCCAGGCCAGCAGCTCTTCGCCCTGGGGCAGGATGTGGGGTTCGATCTTGCAGGCCATGAACTGTTGATGCCAGGCGTTGAGTTGCTCTTCGCTATGCTCGCTCAACGGTTTCAGCGCCATCGACAGATACGCCATGATGTCCAGCTGGCCGGCTTGATAGTCCCGCAGGTATTGATCGTTGGCGCGACGATAGGCGTCGCCATCCACGGCGCCTTGCTCCACCAGAAATTCGCCCCAGGCATGGTCGCTGTCACAGCTCAGCAGGGTGTTGTCGAGATCGAAGATGGCCAGGCTCAAGGTTGGCTCCCGTTTGCGTACCGCATGTTTTGTGGATCAAGTTGTCGATCAGGAATCTTGTCGCTCGGAGGCATGAGCCCGAGCGCTCGGCAGTATCGCAAACTCCCGCGGATTTGCCCACGCCGGTCGCGCTCGGCTGTCGGCACCGGTCGATCAAGTCTTCGTCACCAACGGTGACAGGATAAGAATCCTTCTTTTCAAGGTTTTATGGCGGGTTGGCTTAAGGCGTATTGATGCCCTTTCTCGCTTTGTGGAAGAATGATGTCAACGACGATTGAGCTAAGGTGAACGCTGTGATAGACGCCGATGGCTTTCGGCCGAACGTTGGTATCATCATTGCCAACTGTGACGGCCAGCTGCTTTGGGCGCGTCGGGCGGGTCAGGAAGCGTGGCAATTTCCGCAGGGAGGTATCAAGGCTTGCGAAACACCGCATCAGGCACTCTTCCGGGAGCTCGAGGAGGAGATCGGGTTGACCTCGAGGGATGTGGATGTGGTGGCTTGTACGCGAGGATGGCTGCGTTACCGTCTCCCCCGACGCATGGTCCGAACGCACTCGAAACCAATCTGTATTGGCCAGAAACAGAAGTGGTTTTTACTGAAAATTCGCTGTCACGACAGTCGGGTTTGTGTCGATAGCACGCCCAAACCGGAATTCGATGGCTGGCGATGGGTAAGTTACTGGTATCCTCTGGGCCAGGTCGTCTCGTTCAAGCGCGAGGTTTACCGGCGCGCGCTACGGGAGCTGGCGCCTGAGTTTCATCGACTGTCACTGGAGGAAATGGCCAGGCTTTAGGGCAAGGCCGCCAACAGATCCATGGGTGCCCGGCGTGCCCCTGATACGGCTTTCGAGGCGCCTGCTTTCGAAGCTCTTATCAGGGGGCCGGCAATGCCCGTCCCGATGCCACGACGAGGAACACCTCGCCCACAAGAAAAAGGCTCATGCTCGATACCCTTCGCCGCATCGTTCAGGAAGTCAACGGCGCCCGTAGCCTGGATGCCGCGCTGGCCACCATGGTGCGCCGCATCCGCAAGGCGATGCGCACCGATGTCTGTTCCATCTATCTGTTCGACCGCGAGCGCGATCGTCTGGTGCTGATGGACACCATCGGTTTGCGAACCCAGGCCGTGGGTATCGTGACGTTGCGTCTGGGCGAAGGCCTTGTCGGCCTGGTCGGTCAGCGGGAGGAGCCGCTGAATCTCGAGGATGCGCCGGGTCATCCGCAGTTTCGTTATTTTGCCGAGACCGGGGAGGAGCGCTTTTCGAGCTTCCTCGGCGTGCCCATCATCCACCAGCGCCGAATGCTGGGGGTGCTGGTGGTTCAGCAGCAGGAAAAACGCCGCTTCGACGAAGGTGACGAGGCCTTTCTGGTCACTATGGCGGCGCAGCTGGCCGGTGTGCTGGCCCACGCGCTGGTGTCGGGCACGCTCAACCGCCCCACGGAGCCTGACGGGCAGGCGATGTTTTCCGGCGTGGCGGCATCGCCGGGGATGGCGATCGGCGAGATCGTGGTGATCGCGCCGCCGGCGGACCTGGACAGCGTTCCCGATCTGATACCCACCGATCCGGATGCCGAGGTGGTGCGCCTGCATGCGGCGCTCGCCCACGTTCGCGAGGATATTCGCAAGGCGGGCGCGCGTCTTGCCAGCCGTATCTCCACCCAGGAACTGGCGCTTTTCGATGTCTACCAGCAGATGCTGGGCGATGCCGCGCTGGGCAACGAGGTCGAAAAGCGGATTCGCGAAGGGCAGTGGGCACCGGGGGCGCTTGCCGATGTGGTGCGCCGCCATACCCAATACCTGGAGCGCGTCGACGACGGCTATCTCCGCGAGCGCGCAACGGATATTCGCGATCTGGGCCGCCGAGTGCTGGCGCACCTCCAGGAAGGCAACGAGATGACGCCTTCTACGTACCCGGACAATACCATCCTGGTGGGTGACGAGATCAGTGCGGCAACGCTGGGCGAACTGCCCAGGGGGCGTCTGGCCGCGCTGGTGTCGATCCGGGGTTCCAGCAACTCGCATGTCGCGATCCTGGCGCGGGCCATGGGTATCCCGACGGTGCTGGGCATGGTCGATCTGCCGTTGCCTCGGATCAACGGGGCCAAGGCGATTCTCGACGGCCACCGGGGGCGCTTGTTCGTGCGCCCCGAGCCTCAGCTGGCCAAGCGCTACGAGCGCTTGATCAAGGAGGAACGGGCGCTGGCGGAAGTGCTGGAGCACGAACAGCATCTGCCCAGCGAAACCTCCGATGGTCACCGGATGCCGCTGATGGTCAATACCGGGTTGGCGGTCGATATGGTGGCGCAGCTCAAGCCGCGTGTCAGCGGTGTCGGCCTCTATCGCACGGAAGTGCCGTTCATGATGAACGAGCGCTTCCCCAGCGAGCAGGAGCAGACGCGGCTCTATCACGAGCAGCTTTCCAGCTTCGCGCCCCTGCCGGTGGTGATGCGTACGCTCGACATCGGCGGTGACAAGGATCTGCCTTACTTCCCCATCAACGAAGCCAACCCGTTCCTCGGCTGGCGGGGGATTCGCGTTACCCTCGATCATCCCGAAGTGCTGATGGTCCAGATGCGGGCCATGCTGATGGCCTCCCGCGAGCTGGACAACCTGCGTATCCTGTTGCCGATGATCACCAGCGTGGACGAGGTCGATACCGCGCTGCGCCTGCTGGCGCGTGCCCGGCAGGAGCTCGCCGAGGACGGCATCGAGGTGGCATCGCCCAAGGTGGGCGTGATGATCGAGGTGCCGGCGACGCTCTACCAGCTTTCGGCGCTGGCGGAGCGCGTCGACTTCTTCTCGGTGGGAAGCAACGACCTGACCCAGTACCTGCTGGCGGTCGATCGCAACAATGCGCGTGTCGCCAGTCTCTACGACGCCTGTCATCCGGCGGTGCTCAACGCGTTGGCACGGCTCGCGGAGGAGAGCCAGCGGCTCGGGGTTCCGGCTTCGGTCTGCGGCGAGCTGGCGGGCGATCCCTCCGGCGCGCTGCTGCTGATGGGCATGGGCTTCGATGCGCTGTCGATGAACGCGCCCAGCCTGCCCCGAGTGCGGGCGGCGATTCGCCGCGTCAGTATCGGGGATGCCCGATCGCTGGTGGCGGAGACGCTCTCCCTGCCCACCACGGCGGTGGTCAGAGCGCACCTGCGCCAGCGGATGACGGACTGGCAGATAGGGCACCTGCTGCCGCCTCAGGATTGATCCGGCGCGCTCGCCGCCAAGCGTGTCATCTGGCCCATCGGCTCGCCGCCGGGGCCGAATCGCCGCTCTTCCAGTGTCGTGTCTTCGGCGGTGACCGTGACCAGGGTCGTCGCCCGCGTCCCGTACGCCTGCCCCTCGATGAACGGCGGCGACAGAAAGCGCTCCCGGTCCCGGTCGATACCGGTATCCGGCAGTTCGTCGTCCGGTGCCGGGCAAACGTCACGCATGGCCGACCACATCCCGATTCGCCAGTCCGACGCGCCCAGCGACCGCCGCAAGGCGTCGCGGGCACGGACGAGCTTGGGCCAGGGCGTATCCAGCGTGGCGTTGGAGAGCCCGTGCAGGCCGGGCACCACCCGTTGCCAGCGGGTCCCGTGACGGCTGTGATGAAACGTCCAGAGCCGATCCTCCGCCATGACCAGCAGGTTGAAACCGGCGTAAGGTTCGGCGCCGCCTTCGGCCAGGCTGCTCAGCCATTCCGTCAGGTCATCGGTCTCCAGCGCCTGGCGGACGAGCTGGCCGCGACTGGGGGCGTCGGGGAGCACCGGTGCCAGACCGTCCCGAACGTTGGTCAGTGCGGCCACGCGGGAGTGCGTCGCCGCGAGCCAGGTACCGCCGCCCAGCAAGTCGCGACCGCCGATCAGTTCGGCGTCCGGCCAACTGTGCAGCGGCTCGGCCGGTCTGGCATGGAACTCGTCGCGGTTGGCGGCAAGGCGCAGCTTGACTGCAGATTCGGGTTGCCAATCGAACACGATCAGGCACATGAGCTGCCTCCTGACAGGCAAGAGAAGAGCCGGTGAGAGGGCGCTGCCATGACACGACCCCGACGGCAGCGTAACATGAGCACGCTAGCGACTCGCGCCCAACACCGCCGGTGGCTTGACGCCGAGGCGGCGACACTCGCGCCCCAGCCAACCGATGCCTCGCTCTCTACAGGATCGCTTCATGTCAGTCTTCCTCAATCCGAACGTTGTCCCGACGCTGGGCGATGTTTCGTCGTTTTCATCCGATTTTGCAAGGGGCGTCCGATGCTGACCGCCATCGCGATCTATCTGCTGGTCGGCGCCGCTGCCGGTCTGATGGCCGGCGTGTTCGGCATCGGCGGCGGCATCGTCATCGTTCCCGCGCTGGTCTTCACCTTTCTGGCGCAAGGTTTCGATCCTGCCGTGGTCGCGCATCTGGCGGTCGGAACGTCGCTGGCGACGATCGTGGTGACCGGGGCGTCCTCGGCCTGGGGCCACTGGCGCCGCGGTAGCGTGCGCCAGGACTGGCTGCGGCTGATGATCCCGGGGCTCATCGTCGGCGGTATTGTCGGCGTACTGCTGGCGTCGGCCCTGCCCGGGCATGCGTTGACACGCCTGTTTGGCGTTTTCGCGGTGCTGATGGCACTGAAGATGCTGTTGACGCGCCCGCCGGCAACCCGGGGCCGGGTGCCGCGCCGCTGGCCGATGACGCTGGCCGGGACGGTGATCGGCGGCGTCTCGACCTTGTTCGGCGTCGGCGGCGGCGTCATGTCGGTGCCCTGGTTGTCGCGCTTCACCAGCCGCATGACGGAAGCAGTGGGAACCTCCTCGGCGATCGGCCTGCCGATCGCGCTGATCGGCACCTTGACCAACATCGTCGTGGGGTGGGGCGTGATGACGCTACCCGCGGGGGCGACGGGCTACGTGATGTGGCCGGCGTTTCTCGGCCTGATGGTGACCAGCGTGCCAATGGCCCGGGTCGGGGTCAAAGTCGCTCATGCATTGCCTGCCAGGACGCTGCGACGTATCTTTGCCCTCCTGCTGATCGTGGTAGGGATCAAGCTGATGATCGGCTAAGGAAACACTGCATAAATGTCTGCGCAGGTGAATCGGCTTCGTTGCGCGGTGCTGGAGCGCCAGCCCGGTCGGAATCCTCACATATAACCCATATGCTCCGGTTCCTGCGCTCCGTGCGCCTTGCGACGGAGTGCCGCCCACTTCATCCTGCTCGCCGATTTATTCAGCGTTCCCCCTAACTCTTTCGTAGCCAAGGAGAAAGCATGCTGGCTTACCCCGAGATCGACCCGGTGGCCATTTCGTTGGGCCCGCTCAAGGTGCACTGGTACGGACTGATGTACGTCATCGGCTTCGTGGGGGCCTGGTGGCTTGGGCGCCGACGCGCCGACCGCCTGGGGCTCAAGCCGGACGATATCGGCGACATGCTGTTCTACGGGGCGCTGGGAGTCGTGCTCGGCGGTCGTATCGGCTATGCCTTGTTCTACGGCCTGGACCGCTTGCTGGAAAACCCGCTGTGGATATTCCAGGTCTGGGACGGCGGCATGAGCTTCCACGGCGGCCTGCTGGGGGTGCTGGTGGCGGCGCTGCTGTTCGCGCGCAAGCACGGCCTGGCGTTTTTCCAGCTGACGGATTTCATCGCGCCGCTGGTGCCGATCGGACTGGGTGCCGGACGCATCGGCAATTTCATCAACCATGAACTGCCAGGCCGCGTGACCGACGTTCCCTGGGCGCTGGTCTTCCCGGGCATGGGCGGGCAGGGGCGTCATCCCTCTTCGTTGTACCAATTCTTCCTCGAAGGTGTCGTGCTGTTCGGGGTGCTCTGGATCGTCTCGCTGACGCCGCGCCGGCGCGGCTTCGTCTCGGGGCTCTTCCTGATCTGCTACGGCGCGTTTCGATTCCTGTCCGAATTCTTTCGTCGTCCGGATCCGCAACTGGGCTTCATCGCCTTCGATTGGCTGACCATGGGGCAGCTATTGTCGTTGCCGATGATTCTTGCCGGTATCGCACTGATCGTCTGGTCGCGGCACAATGGGGTCGACGACGCGCGCGAGGATCGAACTGCCCGCTGAGCGGGGCGCGCCGAGCGAGCGAATGCTCCGATCTCCAGCCGTTTCGAATTTGATAAAGTGTTTCGACAGGCTCATCTCCCGCGATGGGCCTGTCACCGTAAAGGAGCGTGCCCATGCGGCCCTATCTCGACTTGATGCAGCGCGTGCTCGACAGCGGCGTTGAAAAAGCCGATCGCACCGGTGTCGGCACGCTTAGCGTGTTCGGCCACCAGATGCGTTTCGATCTGCGCGAGGGCTTCCCGCTGGTGACCACCAAGAAGCTCCACTTGCGCTCGATCATCCATGAGCTGCTCTGGTTCCTGCGGGGCGATACCAATATCGCCTACCTGCACGAGCACAACGTCACCATCTGGGACGAGTGGGCGGATGCCGATGGCGATCTTGGGCCAGTCTACGGTTACCAGTGGCGCAGCTGGCCCGCGCCCGATGGCGAGCATATCGATCAGATCGCCAAGGTGGTCGAGCAGATACGCCGTAACCCGGACTCTCGCCGCCACATCGTCTCGGCCTGGAACCCTGCCCTGGTCGACGAGATGGCGTTGCCGCCCTGTCACGCGCTGTTCCAGTTCTATGTCGCCAACGGCGAGCTATCGTGCCAGCTCTATCAGCGCAGCGCGGACATCTTCCTGGGCGTGCCGTTCAATATCGCCAGCTATGCGCTGCTGACCCACATGGTCGCCCAGGTCTGCGGGCTGAAGCCCGGCGAATTCGTGCATACGCTGGGGGATGCCCATCTCTATCTCAATCATCTCGATCAGGCCCGGTTGCAGCTCTCCCGCGAGCCATTGCCGCTGCCGAGGTTGAAGCTCAATCCGGCGGTCGATGATCTGTTCGACTTCCGCTTCGAGGACATCGCGATCGAGGGCTACGAGTCTCACCCATCCATCAAGGCCCCGATCGCCGTATGAACGATGTGAAATCACTGAAGCTGGAAACACCGGTGGCGATGATCGCGGCGATGTCGCGCAATCGCGTCATCGGCGTGGACAACCGCCTGCCCTGGTATTTGCCCGAAGACCTGAAGCGCTTCAAGTCCCTCACGCTGGGCAAGCCGCTGGTGATGGGGCGCAAGACGTTCGAGTCGATCGGCCGTGCGCTGCCGGGACGGCTCAATATCGTGATAACGCGCGATTCTCACTACCAGCGCGAGGGCATTCGGGTGTGTCACTCGCTGGACGAGGCGCTGCAACTCGCCGATCATCAGGCGTTGATCGACGGCGCGGATGAAATCATGGTGATGGGCGGAGGCGAGATCTACCGGCAGGCGCTGGCGGTTGCCGACAGGCTCCACCTCACCGAGGTGGATGTCGAGGTGGAGGGCGATGCCTTCTTCCCGGACGTCGAGCGTGACCAGTGGGAGGAAGTGGAGCGCATCCCCATGGTGTCGGAGCCGGATCGGCCGAATTATGCTTTCGTCCAATATCGCCGCACGCCTGGGTCTGGCTGAGTCGCCAAAGAAGCCATGCGCCCAAGAGAAATCATGCGCTCGAGCGGGATGGAGTGCCTGTCGTCAGGATGAGCGACGGCGTGTCCCGATGTTGACTGAGAGGACTTGAGAGGAGTTGTGCCGTGTTGACGGATCGAACACAGGCGCTCCTGGCTGCCATCGAGCACCAGGTCGAAGCGGGTCAAGCTGCTTTGGAAGCCGAGAAAGAGCGGTGCCGGGCCCTGGAGGCCGAAAACCGGGCGCTCAAGGAGCGATTGCTTGCCCTGGCGGAACTGGATCCCATGGTGGTCAAGGGACGGGATCATAACGAAGAACCGGATGGCGGAACCCGGACGCGTGGGCTGGGGAACCTGGCATTCCGGCGACCTCGGCCGAAAGAGGGCGAGGCCGCCACCCGCCCGAATCCGGGGCAACCGGTCTCTCCGCTGCAGCGCCTGACTTCGGCGCCGCCACTTGATAGTTCACCTTCCGAGACAGCGCAGCAAGAAGGGGGGCAGGTCGCGGAAGCCGTGGAGACCACTCGCGCTGAGCCTCCGGTTGACGACGCCGCCTCGCTCTCGCCCGATACGCATTTACCCACTTCACCGGATGACCCGGCGCTGGCCGGGGCAGGTCCCGAGCAGCCGCAGGATTCGCTGGCGTTTGGTGCCGAACACGAAGCGCCTTCTCCACATGCATTGCTTGCCCAGTGGTACAAGCGTTATCCCAAGACGTTCTTCAAGGGCCATACGCGGCCGCTGAAAACCGGTATCCATCTCGATCTGTGCGAGGTGGAGCCTTGGCCCGAGAAGCTGGTTCGTCGCGCCCTGGCCTGCTACGTGCATCTGCCGCGCTATCTGAAATCGGTGCGAGAGGGGGCGCGGCGTGTCGACATGGCGGGGGAGGATTGCGAGCTCGTCACGGTCGACGAGGCCAAGCACGCCAAGCGACAGCTGGAAGCCTTGCAGAAGAAACAGAAAGCGCGTGAAACGCAGCAGCGGTCGGAAAAGCTGGATCGCAAGATCGGGGCGCTACTGGCCAAGCACGGGCAACGCCCGCAGGAGTGAACCGGGAGAAGGGTGGAGTCCGGCAAACAGACCGTGTAACGAGCCGTTGAACTTTAGTCTTGATGCGACGTTGAGTCGTACGATGTCCTCCCGTTTTTACTTGCCTGGCCGTGGGGTGTCATGGGATTGTCATCGCCCGAGGCTAGGCTTCGAGCGCCCGGTATTACCGACCGACCCCTGGCATGGGATGGAAATCGGGAGTTCACGCAGGGAACGAAAACAGTGTTTTTTTCTTGTTGCGTTCCTTTAAAGCCCGGTATATGGTTTCCGGGCGAGCATTGGACAATAACAAGGCTTCCAAGTTCCACAGCCGTCATTCGTTCGCGTGACGAAGCTGGTTGAAGGTGCCGAAGCCGACTGCATCTGCAGACACGATCGAACAGTAAGCTAGTTAAAGACGCTCTTAGCGACTGCTATTGCTGGTGCCCTGGGCGCCTCCGCTGCTGCCCAGGCAGCGACTGTCTACAACCAGGACGGCACGCAGCTCGACATCTACGGCAATATCCAGATGGCCTACTACAGCACCAAAGACGGTGACGGCCATTCTGAAGACGAGCTGACCGACAACGGCTCCACTGTCGGTTTCTCCGGCCAGCACATCATCAACCCGGGTCTGACCGGCTACTTCAAGGCCGAGTTCGAGCACAATGCCGATGAAGAGAAAATCAACGGCGGCATCAACTCCGGTGACCAGGCTTACCTGGGTCTGAAAGGCAACTTCGGTGACTTCCGTGTCGGTTCCTGGGATACGCTGATCGACGACTGGGTCCAGGATCCGATCGCCAATAACGAATCCTTCGACACATCTGATTCCACTACTGCTCTGATGGGCGGCAATGACATCAACGATGACCGCGAAGGCGACAAGCTGCAGTACATGTCTCCGGTGCTGGGCGGGTTCCAGTTCGCCGTTGGTAGCCAGTTCAAGGGTGACGCGCAGAGCACCTTCGACGGCGCGGCCTATGATTCCGAATATGAAGTCGATCGCGACAACAATGCCTCCTTCTTCGGCGGTGTGAAGTATGCCGTCGGCGCCTTCTCCGTGGCAGCTGTCTACGACAACTTGGGTACCTACGAAGGCACCATCGAGTCTGCGGATGCTGACGCGGGCGTCGGCGTGGGTGACAGCTTCGATCCGGGCGATGCGTATGGCCTGACCGCGCAGTACACCATCGACACGCTGCGCCTGGCCGCCAAGGCCGAGCGTCTGGATGGCGACGATGACGACAGCGACGTCGACTTCTACGCGCTGGGTGCACGCTGGGGCTACGGCTACGGCGATCTGTACGGCTCCTACCAGTATGTTGATGCCGAAAGCGACTCCGGTTATGCCACCACGTATGGCGATGGCGACGGCGACCAGTCCTTCAACGAAGTCGTGGCTGGTGTCACCTACAACATCTCTCCGGCCATGTACACCTTCGTCGAGGGTGTGGTTCGTGACCGTGAAGACGACCAGGGTGATGGCGTTTCCTTCGGTGCTGTCTACAGCTTCTAAGCTGAATCCGATTCGAGTGGCTGTTTGAGCCACTCTATCGAACGAAGCCGGCCTCAGGGCCGGCTTTTTCGTGGGTGAAAGATTGTCCGTTGACGTTTCGGCACTTGCCGTCGCGGCTCGGCCGCTTTTTAATCGGTTCTTGCCCCTTGCCCCTTGCCCCTTGCCCCTTGCCCCTTGCCCCTTGCCCCTTGCCCCTTGCCCCTTGCCCCTTGCCCCTTGCCCCTTGCCTCTCCGTTCTGGACCTTCGTTCAGATGTCTTTTCCATGACAGGCTGGTAATCTCTTTTTGAGCGGACGTTCAATAACCACGAAATGCCAATACGAAACGTCACGCTGTCGTAACAGGTCTGTCGTATAACAATGTTTTCCGCTAGCCGGTATTTTTGCGAACCCGGGCGGCGGTTCGACAAACAACAGGAGACCTTTCGATGACCCTCTCCCGTCGTCGTTTCTTGCAGGGGGCTGCGGCTGCCGGTGCCGCCGCTTCGGTACCTTTCTATATCAATCGCGCTTTTGCCCAGAATCAGACGCTGCGCATTTACGCCTGGGCGGGTTATTTCACCGACGAAATGCTCGCGGATTTCACCGCCAAGACCGGCATCAAGGCGACCTTCACGCCCTATGGCACCAATGACGAACTGATGAATTCGTTGCGGGCCACCGATGGTTCCGGGTTCGATGTGATCATGCCTACCGTGGACCGTGTGCCTGGCTACCTGGATTATCAGTTGATCCAGCCTCTGGATACGTCGCGTATTCGCTGGGATGGCTGCCTGGATACCGCGATGACGGGCTCGGAAGTCGGCGGCGTGGTCGATGGAAAGCGCTATTTTGCGCCGTCGGACTGGGGCACCGAGGCCATCGCCTACAACACCCGATACACGGATATCGACCGATCCCGATTGAGCTATGGCGATCTGTGGAACCCGGAAATCGGCCCCGGCGTGACCGTGCGGGCGCACTCCGCACTGGTCGGCATCGGCCTGTGGCTGGAAGGGCAGGGCAAGCTGCCACGGCCGTTGCTCGATTCGTTCAAGACCGAAGAGGCGATGCGCGCCAATTTCGATGTCATCCTGGGCGAAGCGCTCAAGCACAAGGACATGGTCATCCAGTTCTGGTCGACCGAGAACGAAGCGCAGGGTGCCTTCCGTACCAACGGCGCGCTGATCGGCCAGACGTGGGACAGCACCGCCTTCCGGCTGCAGAGCGAAGGCGAACCCATCGCGTATGGCGCGCCGAAGGAAGGCGCCATGGCGTGGATGGAAGGCTTCGTGATTCCCCAGAATGCGCAGAATGTCGACGCGGTCTACGAGTTGATCAACTGGTACTACACCCCGGAAGCGGGAGCGATGTTCGTCAAGTCGACCGGCTACAACTCCACTGCCGTCGGCGCCGAGGAGTTGCTGCCCGAGGCGACCCGCCAGTTCTTCAGGGATTCCTACACCCAGCAGGACCTGGACAACCTCTGGTGGTGGCCGGTGCAGGACCCGTGGTACGTCGCGTTGCGTAACGAGTATCAGGATCGTTATCTGTCGGCGTAAGCCTCTCTCGCCACGATTCCCCGTGTGAGACGACACGGGGAATCGTCGAGATACCATGGAATTACGGTAACGATATCATTCCAAGAGGACGTCATGGACGGTCGCGTATCCCTGCGCCAGGTCGCCATGCGATTTGGCGATTTCACGGCGATTCAGCCGACTTCGCTGGAGATCGAGTCGGGCGAGTTCTTCAGCTTTCTCGGCCCCTCCGGCTGCGGCAAGACCACGTTGCTGAACATGATCAGCGGGTTTCTCACGCCCAGCGAAGGCAGCGTCGCCATCGGCGGCACGGATATGACCCGGGTGCCGGTCAATCGCCGCCCGACGGCGATGATCTTCCAGAATCTGGCGCTCTTTCCGCTGATGAGCGTTTACCAGAACATCGAGTTCGGCCTGGAGGTGCGGGGCATCGACCGTCAGGCGCGTCGCCGGCGAGCGGATGAACTGCTCGAGCTGGTGGCGTTGGGCGGCAGCGGAGACAAGCCGGTCGCCGATCTTTCCGGTGGCCAGAAGCAGCGAATCGCGATCGCTCGGGCCCTGGCCGTCGAGCCCAGGGTGTTGCTGCTGGACGAGCCGCTGTCGGCGCTGGATCTCAAGCTGCGCCAGCATATGCGCACCGAGCTCAAGGCGATTCAGCGCAAGACCGGCATCACCTTCATCTACATCACGCACGATCAGGGCGAGGCGTTGACCATGTCCGATCGGGTCGCCGTGATGTCGGAAGGGCGCATCCAGCAGGTCGCCGACCCGATGACGCTGTATCGCCAGCCGAAGACCGACTTCGTGGCGAATTTCGTGGGTGAGAACAACCGGTTCCCGGGCCGTGTCGTGGCCCGGGAGGGCGGAATGGCGACCCTGGATGTCGGGCTGCCGGCACCGTTGACAGGCCACGCCATGGACCCGGTCGAACCGGGAGACGAGGCGACGCTCTATGTCCGTCCCGAGCAGTGGCGCGTGGGGCCCGCCGACGATCGGCGCCTGCCGCTCGGCGGGGTGATCCGGACCGAGCACTTCGAAGGGGCGTGGCTGACGCTGGAAATCGCGCTGGAGCAGGGGCCGATGATCCGGGCCCATCTGCCGCACGCAGCGGCAGGGGAACTCGAAGGCCAGTTCGCCGTCGGTAGCGCTTGCCGGCTGGACTATGCGCCGAATCAGGCGGTGGTGCTGGCGGGTGCCGAAGCGGGTCAGCCGAGCGAGGAGGCCATCGATGTGGCAGCAACTGCGTAATCGCTTCGGCGTTCCGTTGACCATGGCCATCGTGGCGCTGCTGGGGATCTGGCTGATCGTGATGGTGCTGTTGCCGCAATGGCAGATGATCGACTACTCGTTTCATCCCTCGCTGCTGCCGGCCGAACGCGGCGGCGAGAAGGATGTCTGGTCGCTGACCAACTACGCCACCTTCTTCAACAACGACATCCACCTCGCGATCTTCTTCAAGACGATCTGGTCGAGCGTTCTCGTCACCGTGCTGACGCTGATCGTCAGCTACCCGCTGGCCTATTATCTCGCCAAGGTCGCGACACCGGGGCAGGCGGCCCTGTGTCTGCTTTTGTTGATCATCCCGTTCTGGATCAACGAGATTCTTCGCACTTTCGCCTGGTACATCATCTTCGCCTTTCGCGGCCCGCTCAACGAGCTGCTGTTCGCGCTGGGCCTGATCGACCGGCCGATCCGCTTTCTGAATGGCGATATCGGCGTGCTGGTGGGCATGGTCTATGCCTACATCCTGTTCATGGTCTTTCCCCTCTATAACGCCATCGAAAGCCTGGATTCCAACCAGATTCGCGCCGCGCGGGATCTGGGCGCAGGCTGGGGCCGCACCCATCGGCGTATCGTGATTCCCCATGCCAAGCCGGGCATCGCCACGGGCTGCATCATGACGTTCATGCTGGCGGCCGGCAGTTATGCGGTACCGGCGCTGCTGGGTTCGCCGGGCAGCCGCTGGTTCACGCAGATCATCTACAACTGGTTCTTCGAAGGCGGGGACTGGAATCAGGGAGCCGCCTATGCCTTCCTGCTGCTGGTGCTGTGTATCGTCTTCGTCACCGTCATCATGCGGATTTTCAAGGTCGGGCTCGGCGACATTGCCAAATAGGGAAAGCGCTTCATGAGTTCATCGCGATTCTTCTCCTGGGCGCTCAAGGCCTATCTGCTGGTTTTCTTCGTCTACCTGTTCCTGCCGCTGGTGATCATGGCGGCGGCGACGTTCAATGAAAGCCGCTTCCCGACCGTCACGCCCTGGACCGGCACCACGCTGCAGTGGTTTTCGGCGCTGTGGGCCGATGGCGGGATGTGGAGCTCGCTGGCCAACAGCCTGCTGGTGGCCGTCGGCGTGCTGTGCCTGGCGCTGCCCATCGGCGTGGCGAGCGCGCTGTTCCTGACCACGGTCGAGGGACGCGGCAAGTCCTTCATCTACGCGCTGATCCTGTCGCCGCTGCTGACGCCGGGGGTGATCATCGGCATCTCGACGCTGATCTTCTGGCGGAACTGGGGCGTGAACGGGGGAATCGTCTTGACGATCATCGCCCAGAGCGCCTTTATCGCCGCCTACGTCATGCTGATGGTGGCGGCTCGGCTCCAGCGCTTCGATCGCACGCTGGAACGCGCGGCCCTGGATCTCGGCGCCAGCCAGTGGCAGATGTTCCGCCGGATCCTGCTGCCGTATCTCAAGCCGGCCATTCTGTCGGCGGCGGTGCTCGCGTTCCTGCAATCGCTGGAGAACTACAACACCACGCTGTTCGTCGCCGGCTACGACACGACGCTGACGATCTATATCGCCTCCAAGGTTCGCACGGGACTGACACCGGCGGTGAACGCGTTGGCGCTGCTGATGATCCTCTTCACGGTGGGGATGGCGGTGATCTACGAACTCAAGCGCCGGCGCGAGGCCGCGCGGCGCCTGGTCTGACAGGCCGTCGAAGGAGAAGCGAGGCCTACTGGCGCGTCAACCGCACCAGGCGGTGGCGCAGCTCCGGGTCGAACAGCGCCCGGCTGCGCCGCTGCAGGCGCGGCAGCGATTCTTCGTAGAACAGATGCTCGTTCTCGACGCGTAGCCAGCCTTGCTGTTCGAGCGTGTCCAGCAATCCGCTGAACAGCCGCTTGTCGAAGAACTCCGGGGCGTTGAGTCCGGCCAGCAGGGTCAGGCGCTCGGCCAGTTGGCGGCTATGTTCTTCCAGCACTTCCCGGGTCAGCTCGCCACTGGGATAGCGCAGCAGCGATGCCAGCAGCAGATAGGCGCGCTCCAGCGTGGGCTGCACCGGTTGCCCCAGCAGTCGCAGGTGTTCGCTGGATTCGAGATGCCCGGGCTGCCGGCGCCAGCCGTTGTCGGTGGCTTGCAGCAGGCCTTCTTCCGTCAATACGGCGAGGGTATCCGCCAGGCGCTGTCGTGGATCGTCCGGTGGCGCGAAATAGAGCTCCTGCGCCAGCAGCGGCCAGGCCGGCGTCAGCAGCGCATCGAGGTCGTCGAGCGAGAAGGCGGCGTTGTTGCGAAAGGCGAATGCCACCAGCCCGAGATGCATGAACAGATGGAGTACGTTGTTGCGGTACCAGGTCAGCAACGTCGCCTGCTCCGGGCGCGCGGTAATCAGTTCGCCGAGCGCCTGGGGCTGACGCGTGACGAAGCCCAGATTCACGGCGTGATCGATCCACTCCGCCGGTTCTCCCGTCGGCAGCCGGCAGCGCCGACTGCCGGGCAGATGTTTCTGGAGCCTGACCAACAGGCCGATGTGGTGTGCCAGCAGATCGGATTCGATGGTGTGATGCGGCGTCGCCAGCAGCGTCATCGCTACCAGCGAGACGGCATTCAGGCTGGCGGCGTCGTTGATTCGGCGAGCCAGCGTTTCCCCCAGCAGCGGAACGGCCCGGTTCAGCCACGCCGGGCGTGTCGAAGCGGGCTCGCCTTGCCAGTCCGGCACCGTATCGTTCAGGAAGCTGGCCAGCGATAGTGGCTCACCCACGCTGACGGTGACGCGGCCGTGAGGCTCGCGGAGATGCTTGAGCACGCGCAGCAGATCCAGCGGAGACTCCTTCTTCTTCCTGCCGCCGCGGAGCTCGTGTAGATAGCTGCCGCTCTCCAGCACGCGTTCGTAGCCGACGTAGACCGGCACGAAGGCGACATCCCGGATCGCGTCCCGCGCGAACGAGCGCAGCGTCATCGCCAGCATGCCGGGGCGGGGCGATAGCATCCGTCCGGTCCGAGAGCGCCCGCCTTCGATGAAGTATTCCACCGGGTGGCCTCTCGCGATCAGACGATGCAGGTACTCGTTGAAGACGGTGGCGTAGAGGCGGTTGTCCTTGAAGCTGCGGCGCATGAAAAACGCGCCGCCACGTCGCATCAGCGCGCCGATCACCGGCATGTCGAGATTGCGTCCCGCGGCGATGTGCGGCGGCATCAGGCCTTCCCGGTAGAGCACGTAGGAGAGCAGCAGGTAGTCGATGTGACTGCGATGGCAGGGGACGTAGATCAGCGTGCGCTCGCCGGCGATCGCCTTGACCGCGTCCAGCCCGTGTACATCGACGCCGTCATAGAGACGGTTCCACAGCCGTTTGAGCATTTCATAGAAGAAGCGCAGCACCGGGTACGACATGTTGGAGGCGATTTCGCGGGCGTAACGCTCGGCGCGCCGGCGCTCGCGTGCCGGTGTGCTGCGATTGGTTTCGGCAGCCTCGAGCACGGCCTGACGAACCGGTTGGCTATCGACCACGCCACGCACCAGCGTGCGATGATGCGAGATGTCCGGCCCCAGCACTCGAGCGCGAATGCGGCGGAAGTGAACGCGCAGCACCCGGGCAACCTTGCGCTGGGTCAAGGTGACGGCGGGATCGTCGATCAGCGGCCGCAGCCGGATCGGCTCGCCGAAGTGCGCCTCCAGATGGCGGCCGTTGACGATTACCGAGAGCAGCCGGCGCAGACGCCCGCTCCAGGCCCAGTCATCCGCGGCCAGCATCTTCCAGAAGCCGAAGTCCTTGCCCGGGGCGCGGCTCCAGAACACGCTGACCGGCACCAACTGCGCGTCCAGCTCGGGGTCGGCCTCGAGCGCGTCCAGCAGCTGCTGCAGGTGTGCCGAATGCTGGCCCCGGATCTTGCCGCGACTGCCCCGCAGGCGCGGCAGGGCGAAGCAGGCCGGCAGCCCGCCGTGACCGAAGGGATGCCATTCGCCGGCGTCGGGGAGGTCGAGATCGCGGCTCAGGCGTTCGACGGCGAGCTCGTCGGTCATCGAGGGGCGAGCGATGACATAGAATGTCGGCAGCGTGGAATCGAGCCGAAAGGGCTCCGGCTCGACGAGGCGAAAGGCCAGCCAGCGATCGAGCACGCGACCGACCAGACGGTGCCACAGTCGTTGAAGTTCAGTCACGGTCGTTGATGTCCCATAGTCGTTGAAGCCCCAGGAGCGCTGGCATCCAGGCAATTTTCCCTGCAAATTCCCGAGTATAGCGACAAGCCCAGCCGACAGCGATGACCCGGAACGGTCGCTTTCCTTGGCGCCGCAAACGTGCGTCAATCGGGAGCGACCAAGGAGGCAGGTAGTTAATGCAAGCGACATGGAAGGACGGTAACCGTTTCGAGCTGTTGCCGGAGGGCAAGCGTTTCTGGCCTGCCATGAGAGAGGCCATCGAAGGCGCCCGGCACTATTTGTGGATCGAGCTCTATCTGATGGAGTCGGGCTCGCTGGCCGAGCATTTCATCGACGCGCTGACGTCGGCGGCAGCGCGTGGGGTCGAGGTCAAGCTGATGCTCGATGGCGTCGGCAGCATGGGGCTGTCGCATGGCGATCGGCGGCGACTGCGGGACGGCGGCGTCGAGCTGCGGTTCTTCAACCCGCTGGCGGTGACGCGGCTGGGCGGCAACCTGATGCGCGATCATCGCAAGCTCGTCGTCGTCGATGGCGTCACGGCCTTTACCGGCGGCTTTGGCATCGTCGACGAGTTCGTCGATGCCTGGTACGAGGTCGCGGTGCGTATCCAGGGGCCGGTGGTCGAGGACTGGATGCAGCTGTTCGCCCACGTCTGGGATTCGCCGCTGACGCGCGGTAATGGCACACGAACGCGTCTGACGCGATCGCTTCATGGGTCATCGGTGCCGGCACCCTTTGCCGACGGCATGCGGGGTCGGGCCATCTGGGGGCGGGGACATCGCTATCAGGCTATTCGTCTCTCGCTGCAGGGGCGCATCGGCACGGCTCGCCGCAGGCTCTGGCTGTGTACGCCCTACTTCGTGCCGACGCTCAGCCTGCGCCGGGCGTTGGCTCGCGCCGCCCGCCGCGGCATCGACGTGCGCCTGTTGCTGGCCGGTGGCGGGCACCATGACCACCCCGGCGTGCGCTACGCCGGGCAGCGATTTTATCGCCGGCTGCTCAAGGCGGGGGTCAGGATCTACGAATTCCAGCCCAATTTCATTCATGCCAAGTTCAGCGTCGTCGACGACTGGGTATCGCTGGGGTCGTGCAACTTCGATCACTGGAGCCTGCAGTGGAATCTCGAAGCCAACCAGGAGGTCGATGACGCCGAATTCGCGGCCGAAGTCGCCCGGCTGTTCGAACGCAACTTCGCCGCCAGCGAGCATATCGATGCCGAAAGCTGGGCCCGGCGCTCGTGGGGGCAGCGGGCGAGAGAGTGGCTGTTCGGCACGCTCAACGCCTGGGTGACACGGCTCAAGTAGCGGCGGGATCCGGCGCTGATTCAGACCCTAGCGCTTGCGGCCACGCTTGCGCCCACCGGATGTTCTGGCGGCGCTCTTTCCTTTGCCCTTGGGCGGCTCCGGCGGCACCCGGAAATGCAGGTAGAGATCCAGCGTCAACTCCGGAAGCTGGCCCGCCAGGGCGGCAAACTGTGCGTCCTCGGTGACCATCTCCGCGATCTCCGGCTCGTCGTCGAACAGGCCGGACAGCGCCATGAATGGCAGCAGCAGGGCGGCCACATGCGATTCATCCTGGGAGAACCAGGCCGCCTCGTCGAGAAAGACGCCTTGCATGAATCCGGCGCACCAGTCCTCGATGGCGGCGGCCATCTCTCCCGCTTCATCCAGCTCGGCATCGAAGGGCAACTCGACCCAGTGGCCGCGCTCCAGGATGCTGGCGGCGTTGGCCTTGAGCGCTTCCAGCAGGCCGAGAATCTCGTCGCGCTCGGCGGTATCGTCGAAAGGAGGCTCTCCCTCGAAAAGCTCGGCGATCCACTGCTCTGGGGAGATATCCCGAGGCGAGACGGCAAGCGCCACCAGATAGCCGTGGGCGCTGATGACATCCGGCGCCTCTTCGCCGAGACGTTCGGCGTTCAGGTAGTCGTCGAGGCGCGCCAGCGCGTCGTCATTCAGCGGCGGTTGGCTCTCGACGGCATCGTCCGGTCGTTCAGACGAGAGTTCAGGCATGAGGGCGCTCCGGATCAGGCGAAGATAATGAATGTGTGGCCGATACGAACCTCTGATCGATACGAACGTGCGGCCGATACGAACGTGTGACCAACGGAAATGCATGGCAAAGGGTCAGCGGGCTGGACGCCCGTTCGTGTCGTCGGCATTCTATCATCCCATGATCGATCTGCGTTCTTCCCCCGTTTCCCCCGCCCTCGGCGAAAGTGACGCCCAGGCGCTGGAGGCGCTCGACAAGTCGTCGCTGGAAAGCCAGCTGCTGCTGCGGGCCGATGCTGCCTGGCGGCTCGCCTGTGAAGTGCACCCGGCATTACCCCGGCCCAAAATCTGGTTCGATCTGCGGGGCCGAAGCGCCGGACAGGCGCATTACCAGCGTGGCGGGCTGCGTTTCAATCGGACGCTGCTGCACGAAAACCGGCAGGCTTTCATGGACGAGATCGTACCCCACGAGATGGCGCACTGGCTGGTCTTTCATCTGGAGGAAGGGCTGAATGTCCGGCCCCACGGGCGCGAGTGGCAGACGGTGATGCGAAAGCTCTATGGTCTGAAGCCGGTCGTCACGCATCGTTTCGACATCGCCCGTGCCAGCCCTTCGCCATATCTCTATCGCTGCCGCTGCGAGACGCTGCACCGATTCACCGGGCGGCGCCATTCCCAGGCCTCGAAGGGGACTCGGTATCGCTGCCGTCACTGTCGAGCGACGCTGACCTTTGCCTATCGGGAGTCGCCGGCATAGCGCTGGCGGCGTTCCAGCGAGCTCCCTTTTCTCCATTTCTTTTTCTCTTTCCCACTCGAACCTCACCAGGGCTGTCGACGTTTCAGCGCGAGCCGCGGCCGTGCGTGAAGCGTCGACGGGCCTCGCTTTTCGGCGACCCTGTCGTCGTCGGATCGAGCCTGATTGGCACGATTGCGACAGGCGAACGACACTGGTTGATACGAAGGTCTAATAGGGGGTGCCCGGTGCCGCCGTTATATGCTGACCCACTCGAGCGTCGATGGTCTATCGCATTGAGCCAGTTGGGCTTTCGCCGTCGAACGGGTACGAACATAGTCATCAACAGGGAGACTGGAGCATGAGCGAACAGCAGCGCGTATATCCTGTCGATAAGCGCTTGGCAGCCGATGCCTGGATCGATCGCGATCGTTACGAGACGCTCTATCGCCAGTCTGTCGAAGATCCCGAAGGCTTCTGGCGCGAGCAGGCCGAAAGCCTGAGCTGGAGCAGGAAACCGGCTACCATCAAGAACACTTCGTTCGCTTCGAACAATGTCGATATCCGCTGGTTCGAGGATGGCGAACTCAACGTCGCCCACAACTGTCTGGACCGCCATCTGGAAACCCGGGGCGATCAGCCCGCCATCATCTGGGAAGGCGACGATCCCGCCGATCACAAGACCATCACCTACCGCGAGCTGCATCAGCGCGTCTCGCAGCTCGCCAACGGCCTCAAGTCCCTGGGGGTCGGCAAGGGCGACACGGTCACGCTCTACATGCCGATGGTGCCGGAAGCGGCCATGGCGATGCTGGCATGTGCGCGCATCGGTGCGGTGCATTCGGTGGTGTTCGGCGGCTTCTCGCCGGATGCCCTGGCGGGGCGTATCGTCGATTCCCGATCCCGCGTCGTCATCACGGCCGACGAGTCGGTACGTGGCGGCAAGCAGGTGCCGCTCAAGGACAACGTCGATGCGGCGCTGACCCGGGAGGGCACCGACGTGGTCGAGTCCGTGCTGGTGGTCAAGCGCACCGGTGGCGACATCGAGTGGCATGAAGGCCGGGATCGCTGGTTCGATGAGGTCGTCGACCCGCAGTCCACCGATTGCCCCGCCGAGACGATGAACGCCGAAGATCCGCTGTTCATTCTGTATACCTCCGGGTCGACGGGGACACCGAAAGGGCTGAAGCACACCTCCGGCGGCTATCTGCTCTATGCTGCGCTGACCCATCGCCTGGTCTTCGATTATCACGATGGCGAAGTCTACTGGTGTGCCGCCGATGTAGGCTGGATTACCGGGCACAGCTATATCGTCTACGGGCCGCTGGCCAACGGCGCCACCACGCTGATGTTCGAAGGCGTGCCGACCTACCCCAGCCATGGCCGCATGGGGCAGGTCGTCGACAAGCACAACGTCTCGATTCTCTATACCTCGCCGACGGCCATCCGCTCGCTGATGGCGCATGGCGAGCACATCATGGACGACAGCACGCGCAGCTCGTTGCGCGTTCTCGGCTCGGTGGGGGAGCCGATCAACCCGGAGGCGTGGGATTGGTTCTACCGCGTCGTCGGCAATTCCCGCTGCCCGATCGTGGATACCTGGTGGCAGACGGAAACCGGCGGACACATGATCACGCCGCTCCCCGGCGCCACCGATCTCAAGCCGGGCTGCGCCACCAAGCCGTTCTTCGGCGTTCAACCGGCGCTGCTGGACAACGATGGCAAGCGACTGGAAGGCGCGACCGAGGGGAATCTTGTCATCCTCGACTCCTGGCCAGGGCAGGCGCGCTCGATCTGGAACAATCACGAGCGCTTCGTTCAGACCTACTTTTCCACCTACGAAGGGGTCTACTTCACCGGAGATGGCTGTCGTCGCGATGCCGATGGGGATTACTGGATCACCGGGCGTATCGATGATGTGCTGAATGTGTCCGGACACCGGATGGGAACGGCGGAGATTGAGTCGTCCCTGGTCGCTCATCAATCCGTGGCCGAAGCGGCTGTCGTCGGCTATCCGCATGATATAAAAGGTCAGGGGATTTATGTCTATGTCACGCTCAACGATGACGTCGAACCCAGCGAGGAGTTGAAGCAGGAACTCAAGCAGTGGGTGCGCAAGGATATCGGCCCGATCGCCACGCCTGATGTGATCCAATGGGCGCCGGGACTCCCGAAAACTCGCTCCGGCAAGATCATGCGCCGTATCCTGCGCAAGATTGCTGCCAATGAATGCGATGGGCTAGGTGATACCTCGACACTCGCCGATCCTGGCGTCGTGGAGGATCTGATCGAAAATCGCCATGTGCGCTCCTGATTCGTCATTTCGAGTTTTGAAATGGGCTTTTGGGTCAATCATCATGGTGACGGCTATATAACTAGTTAATTTGAGTGACCGCTACTCATATCGACTGATGATTGTCGTTCGATCGTCTTGAAAGAGGCTTTCCTCCCGGTACTTTTCGTGCCACTCCAAAGGGAGGGAAGCACGCCAGCTTTCCGAGACGATCGAACTTTTTTTATGTATTTGCGGCGTATTTACCCTTTGGTTATCCCTGGATTTTTTTCCCAATGATTTGATACTTGGGATTCCACGAGTGCATGGGGTAACATGCCGTTAATCAATAGTTGAACCATCTTTGTCTAGGTGGCGATAGTGGACCGACTATCTCGCCACATATCTCGACAGCGCCGGAGGAGAATCAATGGCTTTTGCCCAGAAATTCATCGTTGCCGATGACCACCCACTCTTCCGGGCGGCGCTCAATCAGGCATTGCGACAGGTGTCGCCGCAAGCAGAAATCGTCGAGGCGGACACCATGGAGGCGACGACGGAAGTCGTCACTCGACACCCCGATGCCGATTTGATCCTGCTCGATCTGCACATGCCTGGCGCTCACGGTTTCTCGGGGCTTATCCAGCTTCGCGGACAGATGCCGGATATTCCGGTGACGGTGGTATCCGGTAGTGAAGAGGTGGACGTGGTCCGCCGTGCCATCGATTACGGCGCTTCGGGTTTCATTCCCAAGTCTGCTTCTCTCGACACCATCGCCGAAGCGATCGGTGAAGTGCTCAAGGGTGAAGTCTGGTTGCCGCCTTATCTGGCGGATGCCATGGGCGAGGGCAGTCCGGAGGATGCCCGTTTCGCGGAAGCGATCGCCTCATTGACGCCACAGCAATTTCGCGTACTCAACATGTTGACGGAAGGGCTTCTCAACAAGCAGATCGCCTATGAACTCAATGTGTCGGAAGCCACCATCAAAGCTCACGTGACGGCCATACTACGCAAGCTAGGGGTTCACTCGCGTACGCAGGCCGTCATCGCTGCTCAGAAGTTGGAGATCGAACCGCCCAAGGTGACCAACGACTGATCGTTTCGGATATCCGGGTGTCGGTAGCCGCCGTTTCTCATTGTAGAATCGGCGGCTTTCTCGTTTCAGCGAGACTGAACTCGACAAGGGAGCAGGAGGGCCTTGAAGATAGTCGCAGCAGCAAGGCTACTGTCTTGTGCTACGTGGCGGTCTTAAGAGACATGGTAGAAGGTTAAGTCGGGGTAGAGGGCTTTTCGTTGCGAAGTCGCCTGGCCAAAAGCAGCAGCTCCACGCTAGCGAAAAACAGCAGGCTGTAGCCGGCCAGTTCCGTGATCTCTTCCGCTGCGTCCTTGACGATTCGCAGGTAGTGTTCGCCCATCAGGGCTTGCCACAATTCACTGCGCCCGTAGAGGCGCGAGAACACGTAGGTCGTGAGAAAGCCGCCCGCGAACAGTCCGAATCCCAGGCTGTTGGCAATCAGCGAGAACTCTTCGAGAAAGCCGCGCCGTGCGCGTATCACCAGCGTCAGGGTCGGTAGTGCCAGGAGTACCGCCAGGCATTGCCAGGCGCCATCGAAGACGTAGGCATCCAGCCATTGGTCGTTCTCCCGCACGAAGGATATCGCGAAAAATGCGGCCATCAGCAGGCTGACGCTGCGCAGGACTCTGTAACGCAGACGAATGACCAGCATCAGAACCGTACAAAGCAGCAGCAGCGCAGCCTGGGTGAGTTCCGTCAGCGAAGTCTCGCTGAAATCGGGGGCGCCCGCATGTCTGGCGTCCACCGTCATCACTATCTGCATGAGCCCGGCCAGGATCAGGACGTAGATGCCGGCCCTCAAGGCGATTGCGCGAAAGGAGAGAGTAGGCATGATAGATTCCTGCACAGCAATTGATAGCTGGCTAAGATTATCAGCCTTAATGTTCTTAAGAAGCGCTGTTCCGTAAAAATTTAAGCTTTTCTTAATTTTCTGGCGCGAGACCGGCCCGCAGGCTGGCTGCCTCTATTCCTGCCATGGCAGCCCGTTCGTCATTGTCGGAACTGTCTCCGCTGACACCGACGGCACCGATGACTCGCTCCTGCTCGTCGAGAATCAGCACGCCGCCGGCCACGGGGACGAATTCGCCCTGGGACGCCGAGGCGACTGCCGACAGGAACGACGGTCGTGCCTGATTCCGTTCACCGATCGTGCCGCTGGACAGACCGTAGCCCAAGGCGGCCTTGGCTTTGCCATGCGAGACGGCCAACCGTAAAGTGGCGCAGCCATCGGCTCTGTCGCAGCTTATCGGGTGCCCACTGGTATCCATGACCGTCACGGTGATGGGGTTCATCGCCTGCGCTGCCGCATAGGCTAGAGCGGCCTCGACAATGGTGCGGGCTTGCTTCAGTGACAAAGTCTGGTGGGTGAGATAGACGTTACGAGCCATTGTGATCTCCATTCTCTATTCTGTATTCATAATTCATTTTTAGTGGCGTCATCCATGCGCCATTGGGAGAATGGAAACATCGAACCTGTTCTGAGTGCCCCATGATCAAGATTCAGCAAAACACCCTGTACGGCGAGGCAGCCGCCCGCATCCGGGACATGATCAACGATGGAACCCTGCTTCCCGGTACCCGGATTCCGGAAAAACAACTATGCGAGCAGTTCGGGGTTTCTCGAACGCCGCTTCGCGAAGCGCTCAAGGTACTGGCGTCCGAGGGGATGGTCGAACTCCTGCCCAACCGGGGAGCGCGTGTCGTGCGGTTGACGCGCCAGATGCTGGAGGAGACCTACAGCGTGATGGGCGCGCTGGAAGGGCTGTCCGGCGAGCTGGCGTGTCGCTATATTACCGAAGAGGAGGTCGCCGACATCCAGGCGCTGCACTATCAGATGATGGCGCACTACAAGCGCAAGGAGATTCGGCCTTACTTCGAACTCAACCACCGCATTCACGATGCCATCATGCTGGCAGCCCGCAACGAGGTACTGCGGGAGACCCACAGCAGCTTGAACTACCGCATTCAGCGGGTGCGCTATTCCAGCATGATCGATGAGTACTGGGACCAGGCCGTGGCCGATCATGAAGCCATGATCGAATGCCTGCTGGCCCGGGACGGAGAGCGACTCGGTAGCATACTGCGAGAGCATCTGCGCCATAAGTTGGTCGTGGCGGCCGCGAGCGGGGTGATCGATGATGACCCGGGCGTCGCCCGGAGCCGTAGTTCGTAAGACCGAGCTGGGACAGAACGACACCCTTTTAATCTGGTGGCGGAAGGGGATTGCATCCCGCTTTCCGCTTTCCGCTTTCCGCTTTCCGCTTTCCGCTTTCCGCTTTCCGCTTTCCGCTCGGAATTTCTCCTGTTTCTGCCTCCTGCTGCGCCGTTCTGAGCGTTGCGGGATTTTCCCGGTTTCAACTTTCCGTCAATAGACAAATGTCGGGTTGGGCAATAATGAATTATGAATTCATAATTCGCTGGCAAGATCTCCAAGGTGCTCGCACTGCGGGGTATCGACCGGGGGGCGTCGCGGGATCCTCGTTGACCATCTCCGATCCATCGTTCAGGCGAGCCAATATAAAAAGACAGAAGGACGCCAGTGATGAAAAGTCTCAAAGCAGGCCTGTTGGCGCTCGCGCTAATGGCCGGTGCCAGCCACGCCAATGCCCAGGAAGTTCAGGTCAAGTTCGCGCACGTCGGCGAGCCGGATTCGCTGTTCGCCGATGTGTCCCAGGAATTCGCCAAACGCGCCAACGAAAAGCTGGCGGGTGAAGCCAAGGTGGTCGTCTACGGCTCGAGCCAGTTGGGGGGCGACTCGGAGCTGCTGAAGAAGCTCAAGCTGGGCACGGTCGATCTGGCGCTACCCTCGACCGTCATGAGTAGCGTCGCGCCCCAGTTCGCGCTGTTCGAGATGCCTTACCTCATCGCGGATCGTGACCATATGGCCAAGGTGCGCGACGAAGTCGTGAGACCTCAGCTCTATCCCGTCGCCGCAAGCCGGGGCTATCACATCATCGGCGTGTGGGAGAACGGCTTCCGCCAGATCACCAACAACGTCCATCCGATCAATACGCCTGCCGATCTTTCCGGGATCAAGCTGCGGGTGCCGCAGGGCGTCTGGCGTGTCGAGATGTTCAAGAGCTACGGCGCGAACCCTTCGCCCATGGCGCTCTCCGAGGTGTTCGTTGCCCTGCAGACAGGGGCGATGGATGGCCAGGAGAACCCGCTGGTCCAGACCTACGCCTCGCGTCTGCAGGAGGTGCAGGAATATCTCTCGCTGTCGGATCACATCTACACCCCGGCCTTCGTGACGGCAGGCATGAGCTGGAACCGACTGCCCGAGCACGTGCGCGAGGTGCTCCAGCAGACGGCCATGGAGATGGAGTCCTACGCGCTGGAGCAGGGCGCGAAGCTCGACGAGGAGACGCTGGTCAAGATGCGTGACGCCGGTCTGCAGATCAACAAGGTCGATCGTCAGGCTTTCATCGATGCCTCCCAGCCGGTCTACGACAAGTTCATCAAGGACGTCGACGGTGGCCAGGAGATGCTCGACAAGGTGCGTGAACTGCAACCCGCCAGTTAACCCGCGCGTCCGGTCGTGCCGAGTCACGGCGCGACCGGGCCGTGGACGAAGGAGCCGCCTGTGAAAACTCTGAATACGCTGCGCGATGGCTTCAGCCGACTGCTCGAGATCATCGTGGTCGTCAACATGCTGGTGCTGGCGGGGATCGTGATCGTCGGCTTCCTCTCGCGCCTGGTGGGGTCGCCCTTTACCTGGTACGACGAGGCGGCCTCGATCAGCCTGGCCTGGCTGACCTACTACGGTGCTGCCCTGGCTGCCGCCAAGGGGGCACACATCGCCTGTCCCAGTATCGTCAATGCGTTTCCGCCGAGCGTGCGTCTGCCGATCGCGCTGCTGGGCGAGGCCGTGGCGATCGCTTTCTTCGTCCTGCTGACGGTGACCGGCTGGCAAGTCGTCCAGATTCTTGCCGGGTCGACCATGATCAGCCTGACCACCGTCTCGCTGCAATTCACGCAGTCGGCGCTGCCGATTGCCTCGGTGCTGTTCATCATCGCCGAGTTGCTGCGGTTGCCGGAGGTGATTCGGCAGGCGAGGGGAGACGGCTTCGTCGACCACGAGCTCGAGGAGGTAGGTCTCGGCTCGAACATGGCCAGTCAGTCCGATGCAGGGAGTGCGACACGATGATTCTGGCGCTGATGTTCGTAGGACTATTGCTGTTGATCGTGCTCAACGTACCGATCGCCATCGCGCTGGGCCTGGTCGGCGCCGTCGCCGTCTACTCCAGCTACGGCGTCTATGCGTTGCCCAATATCGGCCTGACCATGTTCGAGGGCGCGACCAACTTTCCGCTGATCGCCATCCCGTTGTTCATTCTGGCCGGGGCGATCATGAACGCCTCTAGCATTTCGCGGCGTCTGATCGACTTCGCCGCTTCGCTGGTCGGCTTCGTCAAGGGCGGCCTGGCGATGGTGACCATCGGCTCATCGATCTTCTTCGCCGAGATCTCTGGCTCTGCCGTGGCCGGCGTCTCCGCGCTGGGCAGCCTGCTGATTCCCGCGATGAAGAACCGCGGCTACTCGAAGGAGTTCGCTGCGGCGATCTCTTCGTCCGCTGCCAGCCTGGCGATCATCCTGCCGCCATCGATCCCGATGATCCTGTACGCGGTCATGTCGGGAGAGTCGGTGGTCAAGATGTTCGTCGCGGGCATCTTCCCGGGTCTGCTGGGCGCCCTGGGCCTGGCCGTGGTCTGCTACTTCCTGGCACGCAAGCACAACTTTCCTTCCGAAGGGCGTTTTCAGGCCAGCCGAGTCTGGAAGTCGTTCAAGGAGGCGATCTGGGCGCTGATGATTCCGGTGATCATTCTCGGCGGCATCTTCGGCGGCATCGTCACCGCCACCGAAGGCGCGGCGCTGGCCGTCGTGGTCGCGATCTTCATCAGCGCCGTGATCTACCGCGAGTTCTCGCTCAAGACGCTGTGGAAATCCTGCCTGGATGCCGGCATCCAGACCGCGGTGGTGATGCTGCTGGTCGCCAGCTCCGCGCTGGTGGGGCTCTATCTCACCGAGTCCCAATTGCCGCAGCAACTGGCCAATTCGATCAGCGGGCTGACCGACAACAAGTACGTCATTCTGGCGCTGCTCAATGTCATCTTCCTGATCCTGGGGGTGTTCCTGCACTCGGCGGCGGCAATCATCCTGGTGGTGCCGATCGTGCTGCCGTTGATCATCAGTGTGGGGATCGATCCTCTACATTTCGGCCTGATCGTCACGCTCAACCTGGCCATCGGCCAGCAGACGCCGCCCGTGGCGAGCGTGTTGATCGCCTCGTGCTCGATCGCCAAGGCAGACATCTGGCGTACGACGCGAACCAACCTCTGGTTCCTGGGGGTGCTGTTCGTCGTGCTGCTGTTCAACACCTACGTGCCCGACTTCGCGCTACTGCTCGTGAATCTGATCTACGGCACCTGATACCGGAAACCGGCCAGGCATCGACCCAGGAGAACCGACACCATGACCCAGGATGACGAAATTCGCTGCTACCAGCGTGGCGCTATCGGCTGGATCCGCTTCAATCGCCCCGAGGCTCGCAATGCCATGACCTGGCACATGTACGAGTCCATGATCCGGGCCTGCCAGCAATTCGACGAGGATGAAACGGTCGCGCTGATCGCCTTTCGCGGCGAGGGCGGCGAAGCGTTCGTCGCGGGCACCGATATCAAGCAGTTCGTCGATTTCCGCGAGCGCGGCGACGGCATCGACTATGAACGCCGGATCGATGCCGTGATCGGCGGGATCGAGCGATTGGAGACGCCGACGGTCGCGCTGATCGACGGCTACTGCGTCGGTGGGGGCGCTGCCATCGCGATGGCCTGCGACTTCCGATACGCCAACGCCAATTTCAAGTTCGGCATCCCCATCGCCAGGACGCTGGGTAACTGCATGTCGATCACCAATGTCGCGCGGCTGGTCGATCTGATCGGGATCGCGCGCACCAAGCGCGTGCTGATGCTGGCGAAGATGATCGGGGCGGAGGAGGCGCTGTCCGTCGGCCTGATCGACGAGATCGTCGACAGCGAAGCCCTCGACGAGACAGCGGCGAAGCTCGCCGAGAAGCTGGCCGGGCATGCGCCGCTGACGATGCGCGCGGCCAAGGCCTGCATCAACCGCATTCTGGATCGGCGCCGCCCCGGCCATGATGCTGCCGATGACCTGATCGCGCTGTGCTACACCAGCGAAGATTTCCAGGGCGCCGTCAGGCGATTCGTCGACAAGACCCCGTACACCTGGCAGGGCCGCTAGGGTCTGTTGACGTTTCAGCGCGGCCGTGCATGAAACGTCAACAGACCCTAGCCGCCAACCGGCGCCGTCTCGCTCCCACCGGTGACTGGCGTGGACTCGCTGTCGAGTCCACGACGGGAGCGCGCGTCGATCATTCGCTCTATTCGCCGTTTCGAAGACTGGCAAGGAGAATCGCCATGTTACCGCTGGAAGGCATGAAGGTACTCGATATCTCGCAGATCATGGCCGGGCCATACTGCACCATGGTGCTGGGAGACATGGGTGCAGACGTGATCAAGGTCGAGAAGACCCAGGGCGGCGACGACAGTCGTCAGATGGGGCCGTACGTCAACGACGAGTCCACCTGCTTCGCGCAGATCAACCGCAACAAGCGCAGCATCTCGCTCAATCTCAAGGAGCCCGACGGGCTGGCGCTCTTCTATGAATTGGCGCGGGAAGCGGATGTGGTGGTCGAGAACTACCGGCCCGGCGTTACCCAGTCGTTGAAGATCGACTACGAGACGCTCAAGGGCATCAATCCCGGCCTGGTCTACTGCTCGATCTCCGGCTACGGCCAGACGGGGCCGTATCGGCGCAAAGGCGGGTTCGATCTGGTCGCCCAGGGCATGACCGGCTTGATGTCGATGACCGGCGAGCCCGGCCGGCGGCCGTTGAAGACCGGCGTGGCGGTCTACGATATCGGCGCGGGAATCACCGCGATCTACTCGATACTGGCGGCCTACATTCACAAGCAGAAGACGGGGGAAGGCCAACTGGTGGATGTGGCTATCGCCGAGTGCGGTCTACCCTGGTTCACCTGGGAAGCGGCGGCCTATTTCGCCGAAGGGCGCGTCCCGCAGCCGACCGGGTGGCGGCACCGGGTCTCCGCGCCTTACCAGGCGGTCAAGGTTCGCGACGGCTACATGATGCTGGGATGCGCCAACCAGCGCACCTGGGAGCGGTTCTGCAACGACGTGCTGCAACGGCCTGATCTGACCGCCGATCCCCGATTCATCACCAATAGCGACCGGGGAAAGAACGTCGATGCGCTGGAGGCGCTGCTGGAAGAGTTGATGTGCACGGCAGACCGCCAGCACTGGCTGGCGCTGTGCGACGAAGCCGGCGTGCCGGCGGGGCCGATCAACGACTTCGCCCAGGCGATGGACGATCCGCACTACCGGGAGCGGGGCATGGTTCAGGAGCTGGATCACCCGGTGATCGGGCGCATGCAGACCATCGGCTTCGCCAGCAAGCTATCCCAGACGCCGTCTCAGATTCGCCGGCCGGCGCCGGTCTTCGCCCAGCATACCGACGAGGTGCTGGCGACGCTGGGCGTCGAGGGCGAGCGTCTGGCGGCGCTGCGCGAGCGCGGCGTCGTACGCTAGACACGTTCAGAAAGGCCTGGGTTTGGCTCGAAGCCTGACTCATTCGGTGGAATCGGCGAGCGGGGCGGTCTCCACGGATCGCCGCGCTTCCTCCTCCAACCAGTCGTGCACCGCTCGTACGCGGCGGTCGTCCAGAGCCCCCTGCTGATAGACCAGGCCGTAGCGCTTGCCGGTCGCCACCGAGCCGGCGAATGGCGCGATCAGGCGGCCGCTGGCCAGCTCGTCGCCGATCAGCGTCCGGCGAGCGATCGCCACGCCCATGCCGGCGATTGCGGCCTCCACCGTCAACTGGTTGCGGTTGAAGGTGTAGCCTCGGCGCACGTTGACCTGTTCACCGCCAATCGCCCGTAGATAGTGCTCCCACTCCGCATAATCGTGGCTGCCGCGCCAGGCCGTGACATCGTGCAGCAGCGGATAGTAGCCCAGCGCCTCGGGGGTGGTGAGCGGCGGGCGACGCCTGAGCAGCTGCGGCGAGCAGACGGCGAAGATCTTCTCGTCGATCAACGGCGTGGTCTGGAGACCCGGATAGTGACCGTCGTTGAGATCGATGGCCAGATCGTAGCCGCCGTCGAGCAGCGACAGATTGCTGTCTTCCGCCGTGACGTGCAGTTCGATATCGGGGAAGCGGGCCTGCAGCCGCGGCAGTCTCGGCATCAGCCACTTGGCCAGAAACGACGGCAGGCAGCGTAGCCTGAGCACGCCGCTCATGACCCCACCGCGCAGGCGATCGACCTCCAGCCCGACGGCATCGTAAGCCTGGGCGACGACCCGGGCCAGCCGTTCCCCTTCTTCCGTCAACGCCAGCTGGCGCGGCAGACGCCTGAACAGACGAAACCCGAGCCGCTCTTCCAGCTGCTTGATCTGCTGGCTGACCGCGCCGGTGGTGACATGAAGCTCCTCTGCTGCCCGGGTGAACGACAGGAGGCGGGCGCTGACGGCGAAGACTTTCAGCCAGGCATGGGTCTGAGCATTGAGTGACTGGATCATGGTTTAGCAAGGCTATAGGTATTGGCAGTTTTTATCGATTGTTTCCGGTTTAACCGGCGGCCAGACTGAAGTCAAACTACATCATGCGCCAGTTCCAGGAACGACGGATTCTGGCGCCCGAGCGACATCAGAGGTAGCCACATGACATTCAGCGTGTTCGATCTGTTCAAGATTGGCATCGGGCCTTCCAGTTCGCATACGGTCGGACCGATGCAGGCTGCCCATGATTTCGTCGCGGCCCTGCACGACCGCGAGCTGCTGCACGCGGTGACGCGGGTATCGGTCACGCTCTACGGCTCGCTATCGGCCACCGGCAAGGGGCACAACACCGATAGCGCGGTGATAGGGGGGCTCATGGGGGAGCGCCCGTTGACCGTCGATCCCGACGACCTGGCGCTCAAGCTGGCAGCAATGGCGCGGGACGGAGAGCTGAAGCTGGCTGGCGTGCACGCGGTGGCATTCGATGCGACGCGGGACATCGAATGGTGCGACGAGGTTCTCGATTACCACACCAACGCCTTGCGCCTGGTCGCCTCCGACGATCACGGAGTCATCTACGACAACACGTATTACTCGGTCGGCGGCGGCTTCGTCGTCGATGCCGAGCAGGCGGCGCAGAGCGATGCCGTCACCTCCACGGTGAAGGTGCCATACCCGTTCAAGAATGCCGTCGAGCTGCTCGATATTTGCCGTCGTGAGGGGCTTTCCATCAGTGACGTGATGCTGGCCAACGAGCAGGTCTGGCGCAGCGAGTCGGACATTCGCGACGGGCTCTGGCAGATCTGGCTGGCGATGAAGGCGTGTGTCGATAGCGGGCTGGATCAGCAGGGCGTGCTGCCCGGCGGACTGAACGTGAGGCGTCGCGCCCCGGCGCTGCATCGGCGGCTGATGGCGCTGGACAACGAGAAGAGCCTGATCGCCAGTACCTTCTCGGCGATGGACTGGGTCAACCTGTTCGCGCTGGCGGTCAACGAGGAGAACGCCGCCGGCCGCCGGATGGTTACCGCGCCGACTAACGGGGCCGCGGGGATCGTGCCCGCCGTACTGCACTACTACATGAAATTCCAGCCGGATGCCTGCGAGCGGGATGTCGTGCGTTTCCTTCTGACCGCCGGCGCGATCGGCATTCTGTGCAAGACCAACGCCTCGATCTCCGGTGCGGAAGTGGGCTGTCAAGGCGAGGTCGGCTCGGCCTGCGCGATGGCCGCCGCCGGACTGGCGGAGTTGATGGGAGGCGCCCCGGCCCAGGTCGAGAACGCCGCCGAAATCGGGCTCGAACACAACCTGGGGCTGACCTGCGATCCCATCGCTGGCCTGGTCCAGGTACCCTGTATCGAACGCAACGCGATTGCGGCAGTCAAGGCCATCAACGCCGCGCAGATGGCGCTCTGTGGCGACGGCGAGCATTTCGTCTCTCTCGACAAGGTCATTCGAACCATGCGCGAAACCGGGCGCGACATGCAGGACAAATACAAGGAGACCTCCCGCGGCGGACTGGCGGTGAACATCATCGAATGTTGAGTATTCAACCTTGAAAATAGCGGTAGCGTCCCGATTCTTGTGCTTAAGTCGTGAACCCTGACGCGGGATAACGACAATCCTGGCTGGCTATGCCAATATCGATTTCCGTAATCTGGCGATCGCTAAAAGCATGAACAAGGGCAAGGGTAATGAGCCAAGACAGTTGTATCGTCCGTCATTTCAGACATTACGGTGAGCTTTCCAAAAACGATGAAGCGTTGTTGGTCGAGCTCGAGCAGAGCCCGACCGAGGTCAAGGCCGACGAGATTCTGTGGCAGGAGGGAGATCCGGCGCGCGAGTTCTGTACGCTCAGCAAGGGATGGGCCTACTCCTTTCGCCACATGGAAGATGGTTCTCGGCAGATTCTCGAGATCTATCTGCCCGGCGATATCATCGGACTGCGGGAATTTGCCTTCAAGGAGCGCCTGACCGGCGTCGCCATGCTCGAGGACGGCGTCGTGTGTCATTTTCCCCATCGGCGCCTGATCAACGTCTTCCGCGAATCGCTGATGCTGTCGACCATCTTCTTTGCCATTTCGTCGCATCAGCAGGCCCTGTTGACCGAGCGTCTCGTCAACCTCGCCCGACGCAGCGCGCGTCAGCGTCTGGCACACCTGATCTACGAAATGTACGTGCGCCTGGACCGCACCAAGGCACGCCAGGGCAACAGCATTCGTCTACCGCTGTCCCAACAGCATCTCGGCGATGCGCTGGGGCTGTCGTCGGTACACGTGAGCCGGACGCTGACCGCCTTCCGCGAGGAAGGGCTATTGCTGCGCTCGCGCCAGCGCATCGAGCTGCCCGACCCCGAGGCGCTGGCACGGGAGGCCGAATTCGGCGACGCCTATCTCAACGATGGCATCGATCACTTCTTCAATCATTGATTCAACTTTGCTTGCCGCTGAACTGCTTTGCCCCTGATCTCATTCTCTAGCGCCGGGTCTCTGGTGCTGGTGTTTCGGGCGATGGCGGCTCAGCGGCCTTGACGTCCGGTATCGGCGAATCGCGGCCGTCTGCGGCAATCGCCTCGGGCAGTCTCGCCGACAGAAAATCGACCAGCAGACGAATCTTGGAAGAGAGCTGGCGGTGGCGCGGGAAGACCGCCCAGACGGCAGTATCGGTAAACTGGTAGCGATCGAGCACGGCCATCAGCCTGCCTTGCTGGATCGCCGTCTCGACATAGTAATCCGGCAACTGGGCCAGCCCGATCCCCTTGCAGGCCGCATCCAGTAGCGCCGGCCCGGAATTGCCGCGCCAATTCCCCGACACCCGGATCTCTCGGCGTTGGCCGTCGACCCGGAACAGCCAGCTATCCCGCGATCCGACCAGGCAGTTGTGATGGGCGAGCTCGGAAAGACTGTGCGGTGTCGGTCGTCGCTGGAAGTAGTCGGGCGCGCCGACGACGTACTCGCGGCGCTGGCAGAGGCGTCTGGCCAGCAGGCTCGAATCCTTGAGCACGCCCATGCGGATGGCGACATCGAAGCCTTCGTCGATCAGCTCGACCGTACGGTTGGTGAAGTGCAGGCGTACATCGAGTTGCGGATAGCAACAGTGGAAGTCGTTGACCAGCGGCGCGATGAAGCGCTCCCCGAACGTGGTGGCGCAACTGATGGCGAGCCGCCCCTGGGGCTGGGACTGAAGTTCGTTGAGTGCGGCCTCGGCTTCCTTGAAGCCGTCCAGCAGCGAGCGGCAGTGTTCGTAATACACGGCGCCGCCATCGGTCAGCCGAATCTGGCGCGTGGTCCGGTAAAGCAGCGGCGTTCCCAGCTCCTGCTCGAGTTGGCTCACCAGTCGGCTCACATGGGAGTTGGAGACCTTCAGCGACTGGGCGGCGCGCGAGAACGTGCCCAGCCGCACCACGGCAACGAATGCCTCGATACCCTCCCAGCGTGACATGCCGACTTCTCCCTCCGCGCTGCAGACCCATTATTGTTGCATGGCAACAATCATCTGCGAAATGCCTGGTTTATTGCCTGGCGGCGTGCGCCTAGACTGAGACCATGAGAGTCGCCATGGCGCCGGCCGGCTGTCGAGCGACCCATCGAAGTTCCTCAAGCTCATAGTGGAGACCTGATATGAAATCGCGTGCCGCAGTCGCCTGGGAAGCAGGCAAGCCGCTCTCGCTGGAAGAGATCGATGTGCAGGGCCCCAAGGCGGGCGAAGTCATGGTCCGCATCGTTGCCACCAGCGTCTGTCACACCGATGCCTATACGCTCTCCGGTAAGGATCCCGAGGGTCTGTTTCCGTCGGTGCTGGGCCATGAAGGCGCCGGTATCGTCGAAGAGGTGGGCGAGGGCGTCACCGGCCTGAAACCCGGCGATCACGTCATCCCGCTCTATACCGCCGAGTGCGGCAAGTGCAAGTTCTGTCTCTCGGGCAAGACCAACCTGTGCGGCGCCGTCCGCGCGACCCAGGGCAAGGGCCTGATGCCGGATGGCACCACGCGCTTCTCCAAGAATGGCACCTCGCTGCACCATTACATGGGCACGTCGACCTTCTCCGAGTACACCGTGCTGCCGGAAGTCTCGCTGGCCAAGGTGTCGAAGGAAGCGCCGCTGGACAAGATCTGTCTGCTGGGCTGCGGTGTCACCACCGGTATCGGTGCCGTTCTCAACACCGCCAAGGTCGAGCCGGGCGCGACCGTTGCCGTGTTCGGGCTGGGTGCCATCGGCCTGGCGGTAATCCAGGGCGCGCAGATGGCCAAGGCCTCGCGCATCATCGCGATCGACGTGAACCCGGACAAGTTCGAGCTGGCGCGCCAGTTCGGGGCGACCGAATTCGTCAACCCCAAGGATTACAGCGATCCGATCCAGCAGGTGATTGTCGATCTCACTGACGGTGGTGTCGACTATTCGTTCGAGTGCATCGGCAACGTCAACGTGATGCGTTCGGCACTGGAGTGCTGCCACAAGGGCTGGGGCGAATCGATCATCATCGGGGTCGCCGGTGCCGGTGAAGAGATCTCTACGCGCCCGTTCCAACTGGTGACCGGCCGCGTCTGGAAGGGTTCTGCCTTCGGTGGCGTCAAGGGCCGCACCGAGCTGCCGGGTTACGTCCAACGCTACATGGACGGCGAGATCAAGATCGACGAGTTCGTGACCCACGACATGCCGTTCGATCGGATCAACGAAGCCTTCGAGCTGCTGCATGCGGGCAAGAGCATCCGTACCGTTCTGCATTTTTGAGCCACGAGCCACGGACTACGAGCGCAGATCAAAAGCGCAAGAGCCCGGTTTTGGGGCGCATGGAGAGTAGGCGCCGGTTCCGGGGCGCATGGAGAGTAGGCGCCGGTATCGGGGTGCATGGATAGAAAGCCAAGGAGAGCATCATGTCGATGAGCGAACAATTGGAGCTCGTCTCGGCCACCAAGAGCTTCGGTGGCTGGGTCAAGCGCTACAAGCATTACTCGCGGGCGCTGGATTGCGACATGATTTTCGCGATCTATCTGCCGCCGCAGGCCGAAGAGGGCCGGGTGCCGCTGATGTGGTGGCTCTCCGGTCTGACCTGCAACGACGAGAACTTCATGCAGAAGGCCGGCGCGCAGAGGATGGCTGCCGAGCTCGGCATCGCGATCGTGTGTCCGGATACCAGCCCGCGCGGCCTGGATCTGCCCGGCGAACACGACAGCTACGATTTCGGCTCCGGCGCCGGCTTCTATCTCAACGCGAAGCGGGAACCGTGGTCGAAGCACTACCGGATGTACGATTACGTCACCGAAGAGCTGCCCTCGGTGGTGCGGCTGCACTTCCCGGTCAATGGCCGCGAATCGATCAGCGGGCATTCGATGGGCGGCCATGGCGCGCTGGTGCTGGCGCTGCGCCAGCCGGGGCGCTATGCCGCGGTCTCGGCATTCGCGCCGATCGTCAATCCGAGCCAGGTGCCGTGGGGCCAGAAGGCGTTCGAGAACTATCTGGGCGACGATGTCGGCCTGCGCACGCAGTACGATACCTGCGAGCTCGTTGCCAAGGGGTCGTCGCGTCAGCCGCTGTTCATCGATCAGGGCGAGGCGGATAACTTCCTCGCGGAGCAGCTCAAGCCCGAGCGGCTGGAGGCGGTCTGCGAGGAGCATGACCATCCGCTGACGCTGCGCCGGCATCCCGGCTATGACCACAGTTATTTCTTCATCGCCAGCTTCATCGACGACCACCTGAGTTATCACGCCGAGCGGCTTTACGCCAAGCGGTGACGGGGCGTCAATCTCAACATCGATCGAACCCTGGCCCGCCTGGCCGATGCGCAGGCGGGCTTTTTTCTCTTTGCGCTTCGAGCGCGGTGGATGCGATGACAGCGCTTACCGGCTACCGATGACGATTGGTGCGTATTTTGCGTCGCTTCCGGTCAATTCATTGTCTCCTGAATCGGCAGAGTAGTAGAGGAGTTCCATTCGATAACAACTTCAAGGAGACGCTTCATGGGTCATTCGAACGTGAAACGCCGGGTCGTGGCTGCCGCACTGCCGCTGACGCTGCTGGCAGCCGGATCGGCGCAGGCCGATCTCGATACCGTACGCTTTGGCGTGCCGCCGTGGCCGGGGGTGACGGTGAAGTCCGAAGTCGCCTCGCAGATCCTCGAGGCGATGGGTTACCAGACCCAGCAGAGCGAGCTGGCCGTCGGCGTCATTCTTAACGGTCTGGCCAACGATGACCTGGATGTCTACCTGGGCGGCTGGTATCCGATCGAGGAGGAGATGATCGAGCCGCTGGTGGCCGACGACAAGGTCGACAAGGTAGCCAAGAACATCAGCAACGCCAATTCCGGGCTGGTGGTGCCGGAGTACGTTCACGAGGCGGGCGTGAACAGCGTGGCCGATCTCGATCGCTACAAGGATCGCTTCAACGGCGAGATTCAGGGCATCGAGGCCGGTACCGGCATCAACGATGCGATCCTCGCCGCGATCGACGAAGACGCGGCCGGGCTGGGCGACTGGCAGCTACGGGAAAGTTCGACATCTGCCATGCTGGCGTACGCCGACCAGAAGATCAGCGACAAGCAGTGGGTCACGTTCGTCGGCTGGGAACCGCACTGGATGAACGTCAGCTATGACCTCTACTATCTGGAGGATTCCGACGATAGCGGCACGGCGGATATTCTCAGCACGGTGTGGACCGTAGTGCCAGCCGATCTGAAATCGAAGGATGCCAACCTCTATCGCTTCCTTTCCCAGTATCAGGTCGATATCGATGACCAGAACGACTGGGTCTACGAGTACAGTCACGAGGAGCGCCCGGCCGACAAGGTTGCCAGCGAGTGGATTCGCGATCACTACGATACCGTTGCCCAGTGGCTGGATGGCGTCACCACCAGGGATGGCGAGCCGGCCATCGACGCGATCAAGGCGCAGCTGGGTAGCTGAACGCCTCTGGCACCCTCTGTGATTGGCACCCTCTACGACTGGCACCTTCTATGAATCGGCGCTGAGTCGCTTTTCGACCGCCTGGCAGAAGTCCTGCCAGGCGGTTTGCATTTCCGGCAGATCGCCATGTCCGTGCAGGGCGGCGTGTACCATGTCCGGCGCGCAACGATAGCCGACCGAAGCGCCATTCCGGCGCCAGGATTCGATCGCCTGCTCAAGCGGTCGCGTCAGCGGATCGCGCTCCACGGCCAGTGTCTCGATGATTCTGGCCGGAGGTACGGCGGCGTCGACATCGGGCGCGTCAGGCGCCGCCATCTGCCACAGCGACAGAATGTCCGCTCGCGACAGCAGCGGCCCGTCTTCCCCCAGCGTCTCGACGGTGGGCGTACCCACAACCGGGTAGATCAATCCGAGCAACCCTTTCCATTCGCTGGTGTGGGCGACATCGATCGCCAACCTGCCGCCGGCGCTGTCGCCGATCACTGCCACCGGGCCAACGGTTTCGACGACCGCACGACAGTCGGCCAGCGCTTCGGCATAGCTCGCTTCCGGCAGTAGCCGATAGTCGACGCTGATCACCTCCCGCCGCAGGCGTTCGGCCAGGTTCGCGGTAATGCCGTGATGGCTGTCGACCGAGCCCAGGCTCCATCCGCCGCCGTGCAGGTAGACGACATTGCCTTCGACGCAGCCGGCAGGGCGGAAGCGACGCACGTCCACCCCGCCCATGACTTCATCACGGATCTGCATGCCGGCCGGATCGGCCACGCGCCGCCGCGCATGCAGCGCCTCATACGCCCGGCGTTGTGACGGCAGCGACGAATCGCTGCCGTCGTCGGCAGGCGTGAATTCGCGGATGAAGTCTTCGATGGTCATGTCGCTTCCTCCGTGGTTGTCTGCGAGCGTGTTTGTCTATGACCGTAGTCTTGCGCTTAGTAGTCTTGTGCTTGCCGGACCCATGCCGGCAAGCCCTTGTTATACTAGGCTCCTACTCTTTCGACCAAGAGCTCTCGCTCATGCCCTCAGGTTGGCCGCGCACGTTCCTTCGTTACTTGTTGATCGCTATTGCGGCTTTCGTCGGGCTGTCGGTATTGTTCGTGCTGGTGTTCCGCTTCGTGCCGGTGTTCGGCTCCATGGTGATGGCGGAGCGCAAGGTAAGCTCCTGGTTCCAGGGCGATAACCTGACCATCGAGCAGCAGTGGGAGCCCTGGTCCCGGCTTTCCGACAACGCCAAGATGGCGGTGATGGCGGGAGAGGACCAACGCTTCCCGGACCACTGGGGCTTCGATGTGGCGCAGATCAAGCGCTCGATCACCCAATGGTCGGACGGCGGCGATCTGCGGGGCGCCAGCACGCTGACCCAGCAGACCGCCCGCAACCTCTTCCTGTGGACGGGGCGAAGCTGGATTCGCAAGGGGCTCGAGGCGTGGTTCACGCTGCTGCTCGAAGCGCTGTGGCCCAAGCAGCGCATTCTGGAGGTCTATCTCAACATCGCCGAATGGGATACCGGCGTGTTCGGGCTGGAGGCAGCGGCGCAGCACTATTTCGGCACCTCCGCGGCCAACCTCAGCGTCTCCCAGGCCAGCCACCTCGCCGCGATTCTGCCCAACCCGCGCGGCTGGAGCGCTTCCCAGCCTTCCGCTTACGTTCAGCAGCGTGCCGCCTGGATCCAGCGCCAGATGCGCAACCTCGGCGGTACCGCCTTTCTACGACGGCTGGAGTGATTCGGTCGTTCTATTCCGCGTCTTTCCAGTCCGCCAGCACGGCGTCTCGCTTTTCCAGCAGGTGACGCTCCATCAGCGCTCCCAGCCTCGCTCCGTCGCGGGCCTCCAGCGCGCTCAACATGTCGCGATGTTCCTCCACCGCCTTGCGCCACTTGGCTTCCGTCCGGTTGGACGAGAGCCGCAGGGGATGCAGGCGCCGATTGAGCGAAAGATAGGTCTGACGCAGGGCATCGTTGCGCGCCGCACGGTTGATCAGGTCGTGAATGCGCTGGTTGGCATGGTAGTAAGCCGATAGATCCTGGCGCTGCCAGTGGCCCAGCATCGTCTCGTGGGCCGCGCGGATCTCGGCCAGCTCTTCTTCGGTGACCCTGAGACACGCCAGCTCCCCGGAAAAGCGCTCCAGCGCGCTCATCAGCTCGAAGGTGTCGCAGATTTCCTGGCGTGTCATGCGGGTCACGAAAGTGCCGTAGTTGGGGGAGATCGTCACCAGCTTTTCGGCGGCCAGCACGCGCAGTGCTTCCCGCAAGGGCGTGCGCGAAACCGCCAGCCGGTCCGCCAGCTCACGTTCGTTGATACGCTCGCCGGGCCCGAGGCCACCTTCGGTAATCAGGTCGTGGAGACGCTCCACGATCTTGTCGTGCAGGGCGGCGCGCTGGATTCGCAATGGCCGCGTCTGGGTATCGAGCTCGGTGTCATCGGATGTTTGCATGCATTGAACCCTGTTCGGTCTTCTCTTCTTTCTATCGCAAGCGTTCGGCGCTGGCTACTGCGCCGTAGCGGCGGCTATTGGAAAGCGACTTCAACAACGTTTGGCGCGATGAGCTGCGACTTATGTCGAGGTTTGTCAGCGGGCGATTATCCGGCATATTGCGTAATGAATGCAAAAAACCATGTGAAGCGGCCTGTCGCTTCACTCCTGGAGATGCCGCCATGCTCAAGCTCGACCAACATCCCTCCGGCCGCCATTTTCTGCAGATCCCGGGGCCGTCCCCCGTACCGGATCGCATCCTGCGGGCAATGAGTCTGCCCACCATCGATCACCGAGGCCCGGAATTTGGCGAGTTGGGGCTCGAGGTGCTGGGAAAAATCAAGAAGATCTTCAAGACCGAACACCCGGTCATCATCTACCCGGCCTCGGGGACGGGCGCATGGGAGGCGGCGCTTTCCAATACCTTGAGCCCAGGCGACTCGGTATTGATGTTCGAGACCGGGCACTTCGCCACGCTGTGGAAGCAGATGGCGCTTCGACTCGGGCTCGAGCCGGAATTCCTGTCATTGCCGGCGTCGCAGAGCTGGCGCTACGGAGTGCAGCCGCAGCTCATCGAAGAGCGATTGCGCGAGGATCGCGAGCATCGGATCAAGGCGGTGTGCGTCGTGCATAACGAGACATCCACCGGCGTCACCAGCGATATCGCCGCCGTGCGCCGGGCCATTGATGCCGCCGGTCACCCGGCACTGTTGCTGGTCGATACCATCTCGGGGTTGGCGAGCGCTGACTATCGCCACGACGAGTGGGGTGTCGACGTCACCGTTTCCGGCTCGCAGAAGGGGTTGATGCTGCCGCCCGGAATCAGTTTCAACGCGCTGTCGCCCAAAGCGATCGAGGCCAGCCAGCGCTCGACGATGCCTAAGAGCTTCTGGGCCTGGGACGAGATTCTCACCGCCAACGCCAACGGTTACTGGCCGTACACGCCGAACACCAACCTGCTCTACGGCCTCAACGAAGCGCTGGACATGCTGCTGGAAGAGGGGCTGGAGCAGGTCTTCGCTCGCCACGAACGCTGGGCCGAAGGCGTTCGTCGTGCGGTCAACGCCTGGGGGCTGGAGATCCAGTGCCAGGAACCGGCGCTCTATTCGCCGGTATTGACGGGGGTGGTCACGCCGGAAGGGATCGATGCCGACGAGGTGCGCCGCACGATCTACGAGCGCTTCGACCTGTCGCTGGGAACGGGGCTCGGCAAGGCCAAGGGGCGGATGTTCCGCATCGGCCATCTCGGCGACTGCAACGATCTGACGCTGATCGCCACCCTCGGCGGTTGCGAAGCGGGGCTCAAGCTCTGCGGGGTCGAACTGTTCGGCAGCGGCGTGCAGGCCGCGCTGGATTTCTTCGCCGACAATCCGGCGCCCGGCACGCCGGCGGCGCGCAAACTGGCGGCGGCTGAACCGAAGGGTCACTCACAGGCCGGTGCCGTCCGCGCCTGACAGGAGATCGCCATGAGCGTGATGCCGAAAAGTCCGGTCGTGAGGCGGCCCAGACAAGCCGCCATGAGTGAGTTCGAGAGCCGGCTGCGTCGTGAGATCCAGGGCGAGGTGGCGTTCGACGCCGGATCGCGGGGACGCTATGCCACCGACGCCTCGATCTATCAGATCATGCCGCTGGGCGTGGTGGTGCCGAGAGACCAACAGGACCTGAGCATGGCGCTGGATATCGCCCGAGATATCGGCGCGCCGGTGCTGCCGCGAGGCGGTGGCACCAGTCAGTGCGGACAGACGGTCAACGAAGCGCTGGTGATCGACACCAGTCGTTGGTTGACCGGCATCGGCGAGCTCGACGTTGAGGCGCGCACCGTCACGGTCGAGCCCGGCGTGGTGCTCGACCATCTCAACGCCTGGCTCAAGCCCCACGGACTCTGGTTTCCGGTAGACGTCTCCACCTCGGCGCAGTGCACGCTCGGCGGCATGGCCGGCAACAACTCCTGCGGTTCGCGCTCGATCCGCTACGGCAACATGGTCCACAACGTGCTGGGGCTCGAGGCGACGCTGGCGGACGGGCGAGAGGCGAATTTCGGCTTTCTCGACGAGATCGGACCCGGCTCGACGCTGGCGGGCCTGGCCGATTCGGTGGCGGCCATTATCCAGCGCGAGGCGGCGGCGATCCGCGAGCACTACCCGCAGGTGCTGCGCCGGGTCGGCGGCTACAACCTGGATCTGTTCGACTGCCGCAACCCGATTCCCTACGATGCCGCAGGCCGGGCCAACTTCGCCCACCTGCTGATCGGCTCGGAAGGGACGCTGGCCTTCACCCGCAAACTCAAGCTGAAACTGTCGCCGTTGCCGGTGCACAAGGTGCTCGGGGTGGTCAATTTCCCGACCTTCTACCAGGCGATGGACATGACCCAGCATATCGTCGAGCTGGGACCCGCCGCGGTAGAGCTGGTCGACCGTACCATGATCGAACTGGCGCTGGAGAACCCGGCATTCCGACCGACGGTGGAAAAGTCGCTGATCGGACGCCCGGATGCGCTGCTGCTGGTGGAGTTCGCCGGCGAGGATCGCGACTCCCAACTGCGCCAGCTGGAAGCGCTCAAGACCCTGATGGGCGACCTGGGCCTGCCGGACAGCGTCGTCGGGCTGGAAACCGGCGCCGAACAGTCGGCACTGTGGAACGTGCGCAAGGCCGGTCTCAACATCATGATGAGCATGAAAGGCGACGGCAAACCGGTGTCGTTCATCGAGGATTGCGCCGTGCCGCTGGAGCATCTGGCGGAATATACCGAGCAGCTGACCGACGTCTTCCATCGCCACGGCACCGAGGGCACCTGGTACGCGCATGCCAGCGTCGGCACGCTCCACGTGCGGCCGATTCTCGACATGCGCCGCGGCGGGGCCGCCAAGATGCGCGCCATCGCCGAGGAAGCGTCGGAACTGGTCCGCCGCTACAAAGGGGCCTACTCGGGAGAACACGGCGACGGCATCTGTCGCGGCGAGTGGGTGGCATGGCAGTTCGGTGCCGGGCTCAACGCCGCCTTCGGCGAGATCAAGCGGCTGTTCGATCCGAACAATCGCTTCAACCCCAACAAGATCGTCGATACGCCGAAGATGGACGATGCCCGGCTGTTCCGCTTTCCCGCCGATCATCAGATCATTCCGGTGTCGACCGAACTGGACTGGTCGGCCTGGAACGTGACCCGCGACCCGCTGAGTGGCGAGCTGGGTGAACCCGGCAGTGGCGGCGATCCGGCGCACGGTCTCGCCAAGGCCGTGGAGATGTGCAACAACAACGGCTACTGCCGCAAGTTCGACGCCGGCACCATGTGCCCGAGCTATCGGATCAGTCGCGACGAGCGCCACCTGACACGGGGCCGCGCCAATACCCTGCGATTGGTGCTGTCGGGAAAGATCGGCGATCGCGGCCTTGCCAGCGACGAAGTCGCCGACACGCTGGACCTGTGCGTCTCCTGCAAGGGCTGCAAGCGCGACTGCCCGACCGGCGTCGACATGGCCAAGTTCAAGATCGAGGCGCGTGCCGCACGGATCGAGGCGCGGGGACTGGGCTGGCGCGAGAAGCTGGTATCCGAGCTGCCGCGCTATGCACCCTGGATGCGTCATGTCGGCGGTGTAGCCTCTCGGCTGGAGCGCGTGACATGGCTCGGCGGGCGCGCCAAGCGCTGGTTGGGATTTGCCGAAGCGCGCTCGTTACCGGTCTTCGGCGGGGACTACCTGCGATCAGCGCGACGCGTGATGACGGACTCGTCTCGTGCCGGCCAATCTCCCGTCGGCGAGGTGGTGCTGTTCGTCGATACCTTCAATAACTATTTCGAGGCCGATAACGCCAGTGCGGCGCGGCGGGTGCTGGAAGCCGCCGGCTATCGGGTGCATTTCAACGTTCGCGAAGGGGAGCGGCCGCTCTGCTGCGGCAGGACCTACCTGGCCGCCGGGCGTGTCGACCGCGCCCGGCAGGAAGCGCGTCGCACGCTGGATGCGCTGATGCCGTTCGTGGCACGGGGCGTGAAGATCGTCGGGCTGGAGCCCTCTTGCCTGCTCACGCTGCGTGACGAATTCCTTCATTACGGTTTTGGCGAGGAAGCCACTCGGCTGGCGGAGGCCGCCATGCTGTTCGAGGAGTTCCTGGTGACAGAGAAGCTGGCCGGACGGCTGGCGCTGGATCTGGCTCCGCTCGCCGTGTCGCGGGCCAAGGTTCACGGTCACTGCCATCAGAAAGCCTTCGATGCCTTCACGCCGGTGATGACCGTTCTGAACTGGATTCCCGAGCTTGAGGTGGAGGCGATCGTTTCCTCCTGCTGCGGCATGGCGGGCAGTTTCGGCTACGAAGCGGAGCATATCGAAGCCTCGCGGCAGATGGCGGAGCTTTCGTTACTGCCGGCAGTTCGCGAGGCCGGGGAGGACGCCTGGATCGTGGCCGACGGCACCAGTTGCCGACACCAGATCCTCGATGGCGCCGGACGAGAAGCGCTGCACGTGGCAAGAGTGCTGGAGGCGTCTTTACCCAGTAATCCGCATTAGACATTGGTCGTGTTTTTCGTATGACTTACAGGGCAAGTCATCCCCGGTGATCTGGCTATGCCAAGGCGCTCGTCGACCATGCGGCGGGCGCCTTTTGCATTCTCGAGTCATGCAACCCGCTGTCCGGAAATGGAATTTCGACCGTGTGCTGACTAACCTTTACATCGTGAACGCCTGAACGGGCGTCATCGCGACGGATGGCCATTGGTGCCATCGCGCCGCCATCGCTCGCCAAAACAACCACAGATCAAAAGCGAACGCGCTCATGGAAGATCTTCAATTCTGGGATTTTGCGGTCATCGCGGCCTATTTTCTGATCGTCACCTTCATCGGTTACAAGACCGCCCGAGGGAAGACCACCCCGGAAGAGCTGTTCCTGGCCGGGCGGACCCTGGGCCCGATGGCGATCGGCTTTTCACTGTTTGCCTCCAATATCTCCTCGGATACGCTGATCGGCTTGCCCGGCGCGGCCTATCAGCACGGCATCTCGGCGGCCAACTACGAATGGATGGCAGGCGTGGTGCTGATGTTCACGGCGATCTTCGTGCTGCCGGTGCTGATGCGGGCCAGAGTCACCACCATGCCGGAGCTGATGGAGCGGCGCTTCGACTCGCGGCTGCGCAAGTACCTTTCGGTCATCACGCTGTTTTTGTCGATCATCCTCGATACCGCCGGGACTCTCTACGCTGGCGGGTTGATCGTCACCACCTTCATTCCCGGCACCAACCTCTGGGAAGTCTGTGCGCTGCTGGCGCTGTTCACCAGCATCTATACGGCCTTCGGCGGGCTGCGTGCCGTGGTCTACACCGACGTCATGCAGGCGTGCGTGCTGATCGGCGGTTCGGCGGCGATGACCTGGATAATCTTCGGCCACTTCGACTACAGCTGGGCGAACGTCAAGGAGGCGGTGAGCCCGGAGAAACTGTCGCTGATCCGCCCGCTTGACGATCCCAGCGTGCCGTGGCTGGGGCTGCTCACCGGGGTGCCGATCGTCGGCTTCTACTACTGGTCGATGAACCAGTACGTGGTTCAGCGTCTGCTAGGCGCGCGGGACATCCAGGCGGCAGGGCGCGCTTCGGTGTTCGCAGCGGCCTTGAAGCTGCTGCCGATCTTCATCATGACCATCCCCGGCGCCATGGTGGTGCCGCTGCTGCCGGGTCTGGAACATCCCGATCAGGTCTATCCGAAGATGGTTCAGGAGTTCACGCCCACCGGCCTGACGGGTCTGATCCTGGCGGGGCTGATCGCGGCGCTGATGTCGACGCTCTCCTCGACGCTCAACTCATCGGCGACGTTGTTGACGCTCGATTTCATCAAGCCGGCCAGGCCGAATCTGACCGATGCCCAGCTGGCCAAGTGGGGGCGTGTCTGTACCTTCATCCTTGCCGCCATCGCTGCGCTCTGGGGGCCGATGATCCAGTACTTTTCCGGTCTCTGGGCCTATCTGCAGCAGGTGTTCGCCTTCGTCGCCTCGCCGCTGGTGGCGACCTTCCTGATGGGGCTGTGGGTCAAGTCGCTGGGGGCGTCGGCGGCGTTGCGCGGTCTGGCCAGCGGGCACGCGCTGAGTGCGGTGCTGTTCGTGCTGGTGGAAACCGGCGTGCTGCCGATCCACTTCACCATCATCGGCGGCATCCTGTTCGCGGCGACGGTGCTGTTCACCTGGTTCTGGATGACGCGCCTGGGTCGCCATGATCGTCCCGCCGAGAAGGATGCGCGGATCGCTGTCATCGCCAAGGAGGGATTGGAGCGGGTTCCCCGCGATGTCATGATCGGCATCGCCATCGTCTCGGTGCTCACCGCTGTCATCGTCTATCTGCTGCGTTGAGCGAGCACCGCTGAGGCTGTTTTTCACTTCAGGGCTGTCTGTCATTGCCAGGCAGCTTCTGACTCCAAGGATTCGTCATGCTGGACACTCTTCGTCTCGCGATCGTGGGCTACGGCAAGATTGCCCGCGATCAGCATCATCCGGCCATCGATAACGATGCCGGCTATCAGTTGACCGCTGTTGCCAGCCGCAACGCCTCCGTTGCCGACGTGGCGAATTTCGAAAGCCTCGAAGCGCTGCTCGCCCAGGGCCCGGAGATCGACGCGGTTTCGCTCTGCACTCCTGCCGGTGTACGTACCGCCCAGGCGCGCCTGGCGATGGCTCACGGCAAGCACGTGATGCTGGAAAAGCCGCCCGCGGCGACGCTGGCCGAAATCGAGACCCTGCGCGAGGACGCGGAGCGCCATGGCGTGACGCTGTTCGCGTCCTGGCACTCCCGCCATGCCCACGGCGTGGCGGGAGCGAAGCGCTGGCTGTCAGAGCGTCAGATTCGCCGTGTCGATATCGAGTGGAAGGAAGACGTGCGTGTCTGGCACCCGGGGCAGGCGTGGATCTGGCAGCCCGGCGGCATGGGCGTGTTCGATCCCGGCATCAATGCGCTGTCGATCGCCACCGCGATCCTGCCGACGCCGTTTCACCTGGTCGACGCCCAGTTGCAGGTGCCCGGCAACTGCCAGACGCCGATTGCCGCCTCGCTGGATTTCGTCGACGGCGAAAACGTGCCGATCCACGCCGAGTTCGATTTTCGCCAGCAGGGCACCCCGCCGACCTGGGAGATCCACGTCGATACCGACGCCGGTCGATTGACGCTGGAAGCGGGCGGCAGACGATTGCTGATCGATGGAGAACTGCTGGAAGAAGGCCCGGATGCGGAGTACGCCGGGCTCTATGAACGCTTTGCCGCGCTGATTGCGGAGGGCCGCTCGGACGTCGATATCAGCCCGTTCCGGCACGTCGCCGATGCGCTGATGCTGGGGTATCGACACACCGTCGAGGATTTCGTTGAGTAGAGGAGAGCCTCGAGCGAGCGCCGGTTTCGGGGCGCTGTAGAAAGCAGCTACGGGCTACGAAAAATGCCAGCGGCTGACGTCGCTGGCATTTTTCTTCGCTACAAGCACATGCTGATTTTCGCGGCTCGCGGCTCGCGGCTCGCGGCTCGCGGCTCGCGGCTCGCGGCTCGCGGCTCGCGGCTCGCGGCTCGCGGCTCGCGGCTTCAGCCGGTCATTGCCTGCGGCAGATACAACACGATCTCCGGGAACGCCCGCATCAGCACGATGGCGAACAGCATCAGCAGGAAGAACGGTAGCGTCGCCTTGGCGATGGTGAAGATGTTCTTGCCGGTGAGCCCCTGGATCACGAACAGGTTGAAGCCGACCGGTGGCGTGATCTGGGAGATCTCGACCACGATCACCAGGTAGATGCCGAACCAGATCGGGTCGATACCGGCGGCGTTGATCAGCGGCATGATGATCGAGGTCACCAGCAGAATCAGCGAGATCCCGTCGAGGAAGCAGCCCAGCACCAGCAGGAACAGAGTCAACATGACCAGCAGCACGTTGGGCGACAGTCCCATCGCGGCAATGGTGCTGGCAAGGTGGGTCGGCAGTTGGGTGAAGCTCATGGCCGACGACAGGAACGAGGCGCCGGCGATGATGAACGCGATCATGCACGACGTCCGCAGCCCGGCGAACATCGACTCCAGAAAGATCGACTTGTCGAAATGGCCGTTCCAGCGCGCGATCAGCATCGATAGCACCACGCCCACGGCGGCGGCTTCGGTGGGAGAGGCGACGCCGCCATAGATACTGCCGAGAATGCCGCCAATCAGCACCAGCAGCGGGATCAGGCGCCAGCTGTTTCTGACCTTGTCGAGAAAGGGCATCGGGGCTTCCGCATGACCCGCGCCGCCATGCTTGCCGGCGGTCAGCGACCAGATCACCAGATAGATCATGAACAGCGCCAGCAGCAGGAGGCCGGGGCCGATACCCGCCATGAACAGACGCGAGATCGACTGCTCGGTGACCACGCCGTAGACGATCATCATGATCGAGGGCGGGATCAAGAGGCCCAGCGTGGAGGCACTGGCCAGCGTGCCGATCGCCTGCGTCTCGCTGTAGCCGCGGCGTTCGAGTTCCGGCAGCGTCATCTTGCCGACGGTGGCGCAGGTGGCCGCGGAGGAGCCGCAGACGGCAGCGAACAGGCCGCTGCCGATGATATTGGAGTGCAACAGCCGCCCGGGAAGGCGGTTGAGCCAGGGCGACAGCGCACGGAACATGTTGTCGGCAAGCCCGGAGCGGAACAGGATCTCGCCCATCCACACGAACATCGGCAGGGCGGTCAGATCCCAGCCGTAGCTGGCACCCCAGAAGTCGGAGGCGAGAATGGGGCCGACCTCGAAGCTCGAGAAGCCGGTCAGCGCGATCCAGCCGGTGCCGAGCAGGGCGAAGGCGATCCACACGCCGCCGCCGAGCAGAATCGCCAGAGTGAAAAGCGTTGCAAGACTGAGCGTGAGCACGAGTCGGTACCTCGGTTCAGGTTGTCTCGTTAAAGACGTTGTTAGCGAGCGGCGGGGTCATTCACCACCGAAGTTGTCACTGTCGCCAAAGCCGTCGTTGTCGCCGGGGGCCACATAGCGCGAGGGCGCCGTCACCGCTTGTCGAAGTGTGGTCAGCAGGGCTTCCAGCAGTGCCAGGCAGAGCAGGGCCAGGCCGATCACCAGGACGGTCTGGGGTATCCATAGCGGGATCGCCATCAGCCCTGAGGAGACGTCACCGTAATCGAGGCTCTCCTGAACCAGGCCGATCACCTCCCAACCGAGTAGCGCGCCGAGCGCCAGCGCGATCGTCAGGCATGCCACTTCGCACCAGGCTCTGGCTGCCGCCGGCAGCCGGTCGATGACCAGCGTGACGCGAATGTGGGCGTAATGGGTGAAGGTGTAGCCAAGACTCAGGAAGGTGGCGCCGACCAGAAGATAGGAGGCGATTTCCGATACACCGCTGATCTCGTAGCCGAGGCGGCTGGCGCCGACCAGTACCAGGAACGCGTCGAGACAGCGCAGCAGCACCTGAAACGTGACCATGCCGCAGATCGCCAGCATGCACGCTGCAGCGCCCCAGGCGCCCAGCCGGTAGAGCGGGTCGAGTTTGAACGTCATCACGGAAGCTCACGGGTTGCGAGTAGTCAGTAAGGCCCATCATCGATGGGCCTGATGAACCTGAAAAGGCGCAAAGAGCCGGCGTTACTGGCCCTGCTGGGCCTGGCGCTCGCGATAGCGCTCGACCAGTTGCTTGGCCTGGTCGCCGGCACGCGACTGCCAGTCCTCGAACAGCTGCTGGCCGGCAGCCTGCAACTGCTGCTTGAGCTCGGTATTGGGCTCACTCACGGTAACGCCGCGGGACTCGAGCGTCTCGGCGCTCTGCGCGCTGTCTTCCTTGCTCAACTGCCAGCCGCGCTGCTCTGCCTTGGCAGCGGCATCGAGAACGGCCTTCTGCGTGGCGTCATCGAGGCGGTCGAACGCGCGCTTGTTGACGAAGATGATGTTCTTCGGCAGCCACAGATTGGCATCGTTGTAGTGGGACACGTAATCCCACGCGGACATCGATTTGCCGGTCGAGACGGAAGTGATCATCGCATCGACACGGCCGGTGCTGAACGCGGTGGGAATGTCGGCTTCCTCGGTCTGGGTCGGGATGCCGCCCAGGTTCTCGACGAAACGCTGTGTATTGATGTTCGGCGCGCGAACTCGCAGGCCCTCGAACTGGGCGGCATCGGTCAGCTCGAAGTCGGTATAGATACCCTGTGCCGGCCACGGCACGGCGTACAGCGGCATCAATCCTTCCTTGGCGAAGAGCTCGGTGATGATCGGCTTGGAGGCCTGCCATAGGTCGTAGGCGTCGGCGTAGCTGCCGGCCAGGCCGGGAAGGGTGTCGACTTCGTAGATCGGCGACTCGTTGGAAAGCGTGGAGAGGAAAATCTCGCCTGCCTGGACGGTGCCGCGGCGCACGGAGGGCTTGATCTCGGCGTGGCTGATCAGCGATCCGCCGCTATGGACCGTAATGGTCAACTCGCCGTCGGTCGCTTCGGTGACGTCCTCGGCGAACTGCTTGGTGTTCTGGGTGTGGAAGCTGGCGTCTCCGTAAGGAGAGGCGAGATTCCACTGGGCGGCGAGAGCCGGCGTCGCAGTGGCCAGTGAACCGGCCATGGCAATCGTCAACAGAGAGAGAGTGGGTGTGCGCATCGACAGGCCTCGAGTTGTTATTGATAGAGGTTGGTATTCAAAAGGTGCAAGACATTGAACATCTGCATTCTTCAAGTTGGCCGGCGATGGCGTCAAATCGTTAATTCTTATTCTAACTATCAGGCCAGACTTTCACTTTGCCCTGGGGCTCGTCATCGGCATGGTCGCGAGCGTAGCGGGCGGCACAGTCCTGAGCGAGCTGGGTGACACCACGGCAGAAGCTCGGATAGCTGCTGGTGCGCCAGATCGCGTTGTAGACCATCGCGGGCAACGGCACGGTTAGCTCCAGTCGCAACAGTTCGCCGCGCTGGCAGGCATCCGACACGGTGGAGACGGGCAGCGAACCGATGCCGACGCCATCGATGCTCATGCGGGCGATGGTCATCAGCGTCGAGGCGCAGTGGATCTTGGGGTCGTCGATGCCCAGCTCGGCCAGGTAGGTCACGAGCTCGCTGTAAGGGCGGGCCAGCTTGCTGAACGAGACGAACGGGAGGCGGGACATGGCGCGTGTGCCGCCATGGTGCAGGCGCTCGGCGTGCTGCGGCGCCACGAACAGCCCCATTTCGTAGGTGGTCAACGGCAGTTGCGTCACCGATAGCCCTGGCGCGACGCCATCCATGGCGAAGATCATGTCGAGGTCGTTGTCCGCCAGGCGCTGGTGCAGAAACGGCGAAATATCGACGGTCAGCTCGATGGTCAGCTGTGGATGCCGCTCGGCCAGCTGGGTCAGGAACGTGCTGAACCAGCTGTGGGCGATGGTCTCGATCACGCCGAGCCGCAGCGTACCCGAAAAATCCTCCTGGTTCTGGAACAGCTGCAGTGCCTCTTCGCGGCTGTTCAGCAGGCGTTCGGCATGGGCATAGAACTCTCGGCCGCGCAGCGTCGGCTGAACCGGTCGTGCGCTGCGATCGAGCAACGATTCGCCGACCGCGGCTTCCAGGCGAGTGATGCGATCGGAGATCGAGGGCTGGGTCAGATGCAGGCGCGCTGCTACCTTGCGAAACGAGCCCAGCCTGACGACCCAGACGAAAGCTTCGAGCTCCTTGAAATCGAACATGGCAGATTCTCTCGGTAGATTCGGGCCCTGTGCCTTCCCGTGCGGCGCATTCGAGGAGGGCTGATTTTTCGGTGCGACGGCGTCGACGTCAACTCTTCAGGGGGCGCCGGCACGCGCCACACGGGCGGAATGAAAGATTGCGCCGATACTGCGCATCGCGAAAAACGATTGGACCCTTTCGCCAGCGGTTTCTTAAAGTGCCATGAGGCTGCCCGCCGGCAGCGTGCCTATATCGACGATACGCACTGAATCGACGATACGCTCTGAATCGACGATACGCTCTGACAACAACGACACGAGGTGAAGCGATGCGCGTGCCCCTGCTCAACTGCGACATGGGTGAAAGTTTCGGCAACTGGGCACTGGGTCTCGACGACCAGGCGATGCCCTTCGTCGACTGCGCCAATATCGCCTGCGGTTTTCATGCCTCCGATCCCGATGTGATGCGCAGGACCGTGGCGATGGCGGTGGCCAATGACGTGAGGATCGGCGCGCATCCGGGCTACCCCGATCTGGTGGGATTCGGCCGCCGTTCGATGGCCTGCTCGGCGCAGGAAGTCGAGAACCTGATGCTCTACCAGATCGGAGCGCTGGAAGCGTTCTGCCGCGCCGAAGGCACCCGGGTCAGTTACGTCAAGCCGCACGGCGCGCTCTACAACGACATGGCTGCGGATCTGGATCTGCTGCGCGCGGCGATGCAGGCCGTCGTCCGTTACGACCGCGAACTGCCGCTGCTGGTGATGTCGACCGCCAATCCCGAGCCAGTGCGCGCACTCGCGGCGGAAATGGGCGTGACGCTGTGGTTCGAGACTTTCGCCGACCGTGCCTACGACGCCAACGGGCATCTGGTGTCGCGACGCCTGCCGGGGGCCGTGCATCACGATCGCGGCGCCATCGTCGATCAGGCGGTGGCCTTGGCCAAAGGAGAGCCATTGATCGCCAGCGACGGCAGCGAGCTGCGTCTGGCCGCGGATACGCTCTGCGTTCATGGCGACAACGCCGAATCCGTTGCGGCGGTCAAGGCCATTCGCGAAGCCTTTCAGCAGTTGGAAGACGCATGAGCCAGTCGCTTTCCCCTCGGCTCGAAACGGTGGGCATGGATGCGCTGATCGTCAGGCTGTTCGATGCCATCGACGAGGCGCACATGCCGTGGATCCTGGCCGCCGACAATGCCTTGCGCGAAGGCCTCGGCGAGGCGCTTATCGATCTGGTGCCGTCCTATACGACGCTGCTGGTTCATTACGACATCGAGCAGCTGTCCCAGCTTGAGGCCAGAAGGCTGATCCAGCAGGCCCTGCACGGCCTGAAGCCGGCCTCGACCGCAGCCGGGCGCGAGCACCGCATCCCGGTATGGTACGACGATAGCGTCGGCCCCGAGCTTGCCAGGATCGCCGAGCGTCTGGGTGTCGATAGCGACGAGATCGTGCGACGCCATACCAGCCGCGACTACTGCGCCTTCGCGCTGGGATTCTCTCCCGGCTATGCATTCATGGGCATGATCGAGGAAGCGCTGGCCACGCCGCGGTTGAAGACGCCGCGCCAGAAAGTGGCCGCAGGCAGCGTGGGGATCGCCGAGCGCCAGACTGCCATCTACTCCATGCGTTCGCCGGGCGGGTGGAACATTCTCGGCCGTACCGCCGTCAAGCTGTTCGACCGCGATCGAGACGAGATCAGTCTCTTTCGGCCCGGTGACCGAGTGCGCTTCGAGCCGATCAGTCGCGAAGCCTTTATCGAACAGGGCGGCGATACCACGCCGCTGGAGGAGCGCTGATGGCGACGCGGACGACCACGCAACACGTTACGACAGCTACAGCACAAAGCGGGACGCAAAAACCGACTCACCCCACGCCGGGGGCACTCGTCGTCGAACGTACGGGGCCGCTGGCCCTGGTGCAGGACGCGGGGCGGTTCGGTTGTCGCCATCTTGGCGTGACCCAGGGTGGGGCGCTGGACTGGATTTCGTTGGGATGGGCCAACTGGCTGCTGGGCAACGCGCCGGACGCCGCCGGTATCGAGATCGCCATCGGTGGTCTCGCGCTCAAGGCGGAAAGAACGCTGCGGCTGGCCATTGCGGGTGCCGATCTCGGCGCGACGCGGGACGGCGAGCCGCTGGCGGCCAACGGCAGCTTCACGCTCGAACGGGGTCAGGTTCTCGCGTTCGATCAGCCGAGGGCCGGGCTACGCGCCTATCTGGCACTGCCTGGCGGGCTCGAAGCGGCGCCCTTCATGGGCAGTCTGTCGACGGTCGCTCGGGAACAGCTGGGCGGTCTCGACGGCCGGGGCGGTGCGCTCCGGGTGGGGGACCGTCTAATGGCGGCTTCGCCGGCGCCGCAGGGAGACGAGCAGGCGCGGGAGCTGCCGTCCTCCCTACCGCCCATGCCGGCGGACGATACCGTGCTTGAGCTGGTCACCGGCGCGCAGATCGCCCACTTCGACGGCGCCAGCCTGTTTGCCGCCTTCAATCGGCCTTGGCAGGTGGATAGCCGCGCCGACCGCATGGGCGTGCGGCTGACCGGCCCGGTGCTGCGCTGCCAGTCGGGCGGGATGGTGTCGGAGGGCATTCCGCTCGGCGCCGTTCAGGTTCCGCCGGACGGGCAGCCGATCATTCTGTTGAACGATCGCCAGACCATCGGCGGCTACCCACGTCTCGGTGCGTTGTCGCCCATCGCCTGCGCGCGGCTTGGGCAGTGCGCCCCCGGCACGACGATCAGGCTTTCCCCGGTCACCCCGCATCAGGCGCGCACGCGCTATCTGCGCCAACTCGCGCTCTGGCGCTAGCTGCAAACGCTCATCCATGCGCCGGGTGGCCGATCACTTTTCGGCGGCCTGGCGCATCGGCATCCGGTCGATGGTGGCGTAGATCTCCTCCAGGTCGACGTCGCCTCGAAGCTGGACCTTCTTGCCGCCATCCTTGCCGACCAGAATCGTCGTCACGCCCTGATCGGAGCTGACGCCCAGTGCCTCCAGCAGCGCTCGGGTTTCATAGGGCGTCATCGGCTGACCGTGGCGCGTGCCGCTGTCTCCTTCGACCGTATAAAGCAGCATGTCACGGTCGGCGAACGCTTCCCGTGTCTCTTCGAGCTGTTGCCGCAAGTGGCGGTAAGCCGGCTGCCCCGCGTCCGGTGTCACCACGACCAACGGTCGAAAGTTCCATTTGTCGGTGATCAGCGGGTTGGCTGGGTTCTTTCCGCCGTCCGGGCGGGCGGCGTCGTCCGCCGCGAACACGGCATTCGTCGCAAGAAAGGCGCCTGCCATCAGCGCACCGGCCATCAACCATCGTTTCATGAGCGTCTCCAGGCGTGTCGTTTACGCGTACTCTATAACCTGTGACCCGTGTAAGGCAGAGGGGTTCAAGGCAGCGGGTTGAGTCATCGCGTTGCATCGGAATCGTTATAGCGTTGAATCGTAATCCAGGTTCGCAAATATATTTCCTGTTTTAAAAATATATTTGCTGATATCTGGGCGAAGGTATAACCTCACAAAACTGAAAAGAGGGACTGGTCATGGCCGATCACGATGGTTTCGACACGCCCCCGACATCGATGGCTGCCCTGCAGGCACTCTCGATCGCCGCGCGCCGAGGAGAATCCCGGGCGCCCAGATTGACTCCGGGTGGCCTCAAGCTGCTGGAACAGCTGCTCGCAGCCCCGGAACTGGCAGCGACGCTGAGCATTTCGGCACTGGCCCGGCAGCATGGCGTCAATGCCTCCAGTCTGACTCGCCTGGCACACGCGCTGGAGTTGACCGGGTTCAAGGCCTTCCAGGCGCTGTTTCGCGCCGATGCCGCCAACGGGGCGTTCTATTCGACCCGCGCCGAACGTTTGCTCGATCTCGGTCAGGTGCCGAGCGAGGGTGACCACCCGGTTCAGCGGCAGACGTTGTGGCAGGAGGAGATGGGCAACCTCTCGCGAACGGCCGAAGGGCTCGACGAGGCGAGGCTGGAGCAGGCCGCCCGGGCGCTGATCGATGCGCGTCGCGTGCATGTGGTCGGTCAGCGCGCCTGCTTCGCGGGGGCGCATTATCTCTCTTATTACCTGGGCTACCTGCGCAGTGACGTACGCCTGATCGACTCGCTAGGCGGCCTCAATCTCGAGGCGGTACGAGAGCTGGGGGAGGGCGATCTGGTGGTGGGCATCAGCTATCGGCCGGAGACCCGGATCAGCGTCGATTACTGCCGGCAGGCGCTGGAACAGGGGGCGCAACTGCTCGCCCTGACCAATCACGGCTCCGCCCGGCTGGCCACGATGACCGAGCTGACGCTGCTCGCGTCTTCCGAAGGCCCTTTCTTCTTCAATCCCATGAGCAGCCTGTTCGTGGTGATCGAAATGCTGTTGTCCCACATGGCCCACGAGATGGGCGGCGACGCCGTGGCGTCGATCCGCCGTCGTGAAGCCTTGATCGCCCGTTGGCAGATCGAATGATTGATCTACCGTGATACCCATGCAAACCGATACTCATGCAAACCAGGAATCCTGCCGCCATGACCGCTTGTCAGGGGCTTGCTGCCGCCCTATTGAATCGTGCCTACGCCGACGACCTCAACGCCACGCCGGCGTCCGATACCTTATTGATCAACGAACAGTCGCGACTGCTGGAATCTCGAGGCGAGCGCGTCATCAAGTTCGGCTTCGGTCAATCGCCGTTTCCGGTCTATCCACCTGCGGTGGAGGCTCTGGCCCGTCACGCCGATCAGAAAGCGTATCTCCCCGTGCAGGGATTGCCGGCGCTACGCGAGCAGGTCGCGGCTTTCCACCGCGAGATCGACGGCACGTCGTGGTCGGCCTCGCGAGTGTTGATCGGCCCCGGCAGCAAGTTGCTGCTGTTCGCCTTGATCAAGGCGCTACCGGCGGCGGAAATCCTGATCCCCGCGCCGGCTTGGGTCTCCTATGCGCCGCAGGCGCGTCTGGCAGGGCAGACCGCAGTCAAGCTGGCGGCGAGTTTCGAAACGCGCTGGCAGATCACGCCCGAACAGCTCGAGGCGCATTGCCGTGAAGGCGGCAGCCGCCCCCGATTGCTGATACTCAATGCACCCGGCAATCCCACCGGGTTATCGCCCGAGGCCGACAGCCAGCAGGCGCTGGCCGAGGTGGCGCGCCGCCATGGCGTGATCGTGCTGGCCGACGAGATCTACGGGCCGCTGGATCATGACGGATCTCATGGCGCCTTCGCACTCGACTACCCCGAGGGCACGGTGACCACCAGCGGCTTGTCGAAGTGGTGTGGCGCGGGCGGGTGGCGGCTGGGGGTGATGCACGTGCCCGAAGCGCTGGGAAACGAGATTTTCTCGCGCCTGCTGGGCATCGCCTCGGAGACCTGGTCGAGCGTTGCCAGCCCGGTTCAGGAGGCTGCCTGTGTCGCCTATCGGGTCACGCCCGAATTGACCGAATACCTCGATCGCCATCGGGCCTGGCTGAGTCTGATCGGTCACTGGTGTGGGACTCGGCTGCAGGCGGCGGGCATTCGCACTCATCTTCCCGACGGCGGCTTCTACCTGTTTCCCGATTTCGAGGCGCATCGCGAAGGGCTGGCCCGGCGGGGCATCACCACCAGTGCCGAGCTGACCGCACGGCTGCTCGCTGAGACCGGCGTGGCGTTGCTGCCGGGCAGTGCGTTCGGTTGCGATCCCGCCCAGCTCACGGTGCGTCTGGCCTATGTGGATTTCGATGGCGAGACGCTGCTGGCGCAGCAGCCGCAGCGCCATGACGATCCCATGGCGTTACCGGCGCTGAGCAAGGTCCGCGACGGTGTTCAGGCTATCGTCGAATGGTTACCATGAGCGGAGGACTGATTGGGAAATAGCGCTCAAGTTTCTTAAGGAAACATTAAATTTCCTCGAGAAACACTTCTGCGGGGAACTCTCCGCCATGAGTGGCATCCCATGACAGCACATGCATAAAATCGTACTTGGAGGTATTCATGCAAAGGATCACTGCATTTCTCGCGGCAGCAATGATGACGACCGGTCTCGCCAGCGTACCAGCCATGGCGCAGGACCAGAACGCAGCCGGCAGCGGTTCGCAGACACAGGCACCTGCCCAGAACTTTTCCGATGATCAGTTGCAGCAGTTCGCCGATGCCTCTCAGAACATCGCGATGATCTCTCAGGATTACACCGAGCAGCTGCAGAACGCCTCCGATGAAAGCGAGCAACAGGAGATTCGTCAGCAGGCCAATGACGAAATGGTGCAGGCGGTTCAGGACAGCGGCATGAGTGTCGAGCAGTTCAACTCCATCGGCCAGGCCATCCAGCAGGACCCGCAGCTGATGCAGCGCGTCAAGGGCATGGTCCAGCAGCCGCAGCAGTAATCGTATCAGGGTGCAGCGGCCTGTCAGGCCCGCACATGAAAAAACCGCCGACATCGAGTCGGCGGTTTTTTTGTGCTAGTCATCTAGCGGTTCGACGCTCCAGGGGAGCGTGATGCGATCAGTTGTTGTCGATCGCGTCGCTGGCGTCGTCAAGAAGGTCGGAGGTGGCAGCCTTGGTGTCTTCCCAGGCACTGGAAGCCCCTTGCTTGGTGTTTTCCCAGGCGTCGGCAGCCTGCGTCTTGGCCTGTTGCCACCAGTCGTTATCGTATTCGGGCTGCTGCTTCAGCGCACTTTCGTCCATGTCGAGAACGACGCGATACTCGATGTTGTCGAGGTTATCGTCGTTGTTGGTTTCGACCGTGAAGTCGCCTTTCTGGACCACGAAGTCCTTGTCGCCTATGTCGAGTACGCCACCGGCTTCGACGACCAGGGCCTGGATGCTCATGTCTTCGCCCAGCAGGATGTCGTCGACGTCGCCAATGTCTTCATTCGGTTGGCTGGACAGGAAGACGTCTGCATCCATCAGTTCATCGGCGGAATAGAGGCCTTGCGGGCCCGTATTGTCCTGCGCCAGGGCGGCCTGGGACATCATCACGCTGCCGGCTGCCAGCGTGGCCACGCCGAGTGTCTGCTTCCATGACAGGTTTTGCATCTGTGTCTCCTTGCCTTGCGGCTTCTTGGGCGTGCAGCTTTCTGTGCATGCAGCTATCTATGCACGTGACTATCTATGCATGCAACTCTCTGTAATCCATTAATTTTTAAAAGATTACACTTTGTAATGTAGTTGCTCACTGTGCTTTTGCAAGCCAGGGAGGCGCTACAGCATGAAGGCCAGTTCCAGCGGCAGGTACACGAAGGCCAGCACGGTGGAGCAGAAAACCAGACTGGCGACGTACTCCGGTTCGCGACGAGAACGTTGCGCGAACAGGTAGTTGTAGACGGCGACCGGCATGCTCATCTGGAGCGCCACGGCGCTGGCGGCCACTGGCGGCAGGCCGAACCACGCCGCGATGCCGAACGAGAGGGCCAGCGCGATGGGCACGCGGCACAGCGTGAACAGAAATCCCGAAGACAAGCTGCGGGCCTGGATGCTGGCCAGCGAGACGCCCAGGGTGATCAGCATCAGCGGGATGGTCAGGCCGGAAAGAAGGTGGACGGTATTGCCGAGCCACGCCGGCAGATGGACGCCGGACAGCAGCAGCACCAGCGAGATGGCGATGCTGTATAACGTGGGATTGCGGACCAGCATCTTCCAGGGGTTGCCGCGCGTCGCCATCATCATGCCGACGGTGAACTGGATCAGCGCATTGGCGACCCAGGCCGTCATGGCGAAGGTGAATCCTTCCTTGCCGAAGGCGTAAAGCGAAACCGGCAAACCCATGTTGCCGGCATTGGGATACATCATCGGTGAGATGATCACCTGCCAGGGTTTGCCCAGCAGCCTGGCGACGCCGAAACTCGCTACCGCCATGCCGGCGAGCACCACGAAAGTCGTGGCGAGGGTGCGCCCGAAGGTGTGAGGGTCGACCTCGGCATTGGCGAGGGAGGCCAGGACCAGTGCCGGCGTACCGATGTTGAATACCAGCTTGGTGACGAACTCGGTGGGATAGCTCAACCCCAGGCGAATCCAGCCGAACCCGATGCTCGCTCCAACCAGGACTGGTGCCATGACCGCGAACAGTTGAGCAAGCATCGAATATCCTTGAGCCCTTTAGCCTGACTGAGGGCGGTGAGAGAGAGCGACAAAAATGGAAGCCCGTATTGTCGTCAATCCATCAGGCGACTGGCAATGCGCGTTTGCCGATCACCGCCACGTGCCCCTGCCGATCAGGCCATTTCGACCACGATGCGTCCATGGTGGTTGGCGCAGGTTTCCAGATAGCGATGTGCCTCGACCATCTCCTCGAACGAGAAGCGGTAGTCGATCTGCGGCTTGATCTTGCCGGCCCGGGTCATCCGCTCGACCTCGGCAATGGCTCGATCCAGTGCTTCCCGGTTCTGGGGGATGCCCAGCTCCGGCTTGCCGCTGAAGTTGGAGAGGCAGTGCACATGGAACTGGATGTTCTTGCGGAAGGCGGCCTGAGCCGGGAACGTGGTCTGGTTGCCTCCCAACAACCCGTAGAGCACCAGGCGCCCGCGGGGTGCCATGACGTCGCCCAGCAGGTTCATCTGGGGGCCGCCCAGCGCATCGAGCACCACATCGACCCCATGGTGATCGGTCAGCTTGCCGATCCGGGTGACGAGATCCTGGGTTTCCGTGTGAATCACCGCGTCGGCGCCCAGAGACTTGAGATAGTCGATCGCTGACTCGTGCGGTGTCGCCGCGATGACCCGGGCGCCCAGCGCATGGGCGATCTGGACGGCGTAGGGGCCGCCGATATGGCAGGCGCCAGTGATTAGCACCGTTTCGCCGGGTTTGAGATCGGCGACCTCGCGGAATCCCAGCCAGCTGATCAGCGACGGAACGTAGTGAACGCTGGCTTCGGCCGGGGTCAGGCAATCCGGATAGGCAATGAGCGCCTCGGCCGGCAGCAGCACGCGCTCGGCGTGTGCCATATACTGGTTGGGGTCGAACGCGGGGATCGATGCGACGCGCTCCCCCGGCGAGAAGGCGGTCACGCCCGGGCCGATGGCAATGACCGTACCGGCCATTTCGCTACCCGTGCCGGCCGGTAGTCTGGCCTCCGTGGGCGCCATGTTGCGCCGCCACAGGATGTCGTACCAGTTGAGACCGAGCGCCTCGGTTTCGATCAGGACTTCCCCGGCTGCGGGGTGCGGGTCGTCGCGCTCAATGATTTCCAGAACGTCGGCGTCGCCGAAACGTTGAAACTGTATCGCACGTGACATCGTGCACCTCAATGATTCCAGAGCTTGCCCCGACTCTATCGGCGATGACAGGCAAACACTATGCTCGAAGATCGATAGTGGTTATAACGCTTATCGATACAGAACCCCGATGGCGGTCGCCGTCGGCGGGCTCCGGGAGCAAGGAGCGGGGGCCGCCGGCCGTCGAAGGGAGGAGATGCATGAACCGTAGTGACCTGCGCGGGGTGGATTTCAAGCTGCTGGTCGTGTTCGAGACCCTGATGCAGGAGCGCAGCGTCTCGCGGGCCGCGGAGCGACTGTTTCTGGGCCAGCCGGCCACCAGCGCCTCCCTGGCCAGGCTCAGGGATGTCTTCAACGACCCGTTGCTGGTGAGAACCGGCCGCCAGATGGTGCCGACCGCTCGCGCTGAGCAGATCTACGAACAGTTGCAGCCTGCCCTCGATGCCATCTCCAACGTGCTCAGCCGTACCAGCGATTTCGACCCCGAGACCAGCGAGGCGGTGTTTCGAATCGGGCTGAGCGACGATATCGAATTCGCCCTGCTGCCGGCGCTGCTCAAGCGGTTGCGGACCGAAGCGCCGGGCATCGTGCTGGTGGTCCGGCGGGCCGATTTTCATCTGATGCCGCAACTGCTCAATACCGGCGAAGTGACCGTTGCCGCCGGCTATGCGCGGGAGCTGCCGGCCAATGCGAAGCAGAAGATCCTGCGCCACAGCCGCGCCAAGGTACTGCGGGCGGACAGCCGCCCCGGGGCGTTGACCCTCGACGACTACTGCGAACGGCCGCATGCGCTGGTGTCGTTCGATGGCGATCTCAATGGCTATGTCGACGACCTGCTCGCCGAGAAAGGGCGCAAGCGCCGCATCGTGCTGGCCGTCCCGCAGTTCAACAGTCTGGCATCGCTGTTGCGGGATACCGACATGGTCGCCACCGTGCCGGATTACGCCGCGGACGTGCTGGCGGCACAGGGCGGGTTGCGGGTGGACGAGATGCCGCTGGAGCGTGCGCCGTCGCCGTTGAGCATGGTGTGGCAGAGCGTCTACGACAACGACCCTGCCGAGCGTTGGCTGCGCTCGCGAATTCAGATGATGTTCTCCGACGACGAAACGTGACCGGTGTGCGAAACGGCCCATCACACGCCAGCCATGGCACTTCCGGGGATCTGCCGACCTGACGCGGCTTGACTTCATCAGTGAAGATCAGAATCATTCGCGCCTGCGGTCAGCCGAGGAGATCTCGGCGCCGCGCGCCTCGTTCGACGCCTCGACTCGTCAGCTCGGCCCGCGTTGCGATGAAACGCCGCCGTCGCTGATTCGTGCAGGCCTCCCGATCGAGCCCAATCGCCGGCTACGGAATCCGAATGGAACTACTGCGCGTCGTCTTTCGTCACTATCGCTGGCCGTTCATCGGCGTCATGCTGCTCAGTCTGCTGAGCGCGGCGCTGGGGATCGGCGTCATCGCCTTCATCAACCACTACCTGATCGTCACCGACGGCACCGCGATGACCGCGTTGCTGCCTTTCATCGGGCTGGTGGCGCTGCTTCTGGCAGTCACGCTGGGATCGCAGCTGGCACTGACGACGCTGGGCCACCATTTCGTCTACCGGTTACGCGGCCGCCTGATCAAGCGCATTCTCGATACCGACATCGAACGTCTCGAGCAGCTCGGCAGCGCGCATCTGCTGTCGTGCCTTTCCAGCGACATCCGCAACGTGACCATCGCCTTCGTCCGGCTGCCGGAACTGGTGCAGGGCGTCGTCATCACGCTGGCTTCCGTCGCCTACCTGTTCTGGCTCTCGCCGCCGCTGCTGCTGATCACGGCGATCTGGATTGCCGTGACCATGCTGGTCGGCTGGTGGCTGGTATCGAAGGTTTATCACCACATTCATATTACCCGCACCACCGACAGCCGGCTCTACCAGGACTACGAGACGATCATTCACGGGCGCAAGGAGCTGGCGCTCAACCGCGACCGCGCCCGGCACCTACTGGAAGAGGTCTACGGTGACAATGCCCGCACCTATCGCGATCACATCATTCGCGCCGACACCTACCACCTGAGCGCGGGCAACTGGACCAACATCATGATGCTGGGGGCCATCGGCCTGGTGTTCTTCCTGGCCAACGGTCTGGGCTGGTCGAATACCGCCGTGGCGGCGACGTTCTCGCTGACCCTGCTGTTTCTGCGCTCGCCGCTGATCCAGGCCGTCGGTGCGACGCCGACGCTGATCACCGCGCAGGTTTCCTTCGACAGGCTGCGCGAGCTGGCGCTGGCCGAGTACCGTGAAGATTTCGATCTGGTCGAAACGCACAGCGAGTGGCAGTCGCTGGAGCTGCGCGACATCACCTATCGCTACCCGGCCAGGGCGGGGCGGGAAGGCTTTGCGCGCGTGGGTTTCGAAATAGGCCCGATCAATCTGCGCCTGGAGCGTGGCGAGCAGGTCTACCTGATCGGCGGCAACGGCAGCGGCAAGTCGACGCTGGCCAAGCTGTTGACCGGGCTCTACCGCCCGCACTCGGGCGAGATCCGTATCGATGACGAGGCCATCGACGAGGCGGGGTGGCATCGCTACCGGCAGCGTTTCTCCGCGGTCTACACCGATTTTCACCAGTTCGATCGGCTGATGGGGCCGCATGGCGGCAGCGCCGATCCCGCCCTGCTGGACAACTGGCTGCAGACGCTGCAGCTCGCCCGCAAGCTGCAGCTCGAGGACGGCCGAATCCTCGATACCGAACTCTCCCAGGGGCAGCGCAAGCGCCTCGCACTGCTGATGGCGCTGGTCGAGCAGCGTCAGATCCTGCTGCTGGACGAGTGGGCCGCGGACCAGGATCCGCAGTTCCGCCGCGCCTTCTATCGCGAGCTGATGCCGCGTTTCCGCGAACTCGGCATCACGGTCTTCGCGATCAGCCACGACGATCACTATTTCGCCCACGCCGACCGGCTACTGGAGATGCGCGATGGCCAGCTGCGCGAACTGACCGGCGACGAGCGTGAGCTGGCCAGTCGTGACGCCGTGGCCAGGATCGACACGCCCTGACGGCATGACCGGCGGGGCGGCCTGACTACAGCGACAGGCCGCCGTCGTCGAAGACGAGCTCCTGGATGCCTACCAGCGTCGCTTCGATGCCGTTGCCGTCGACGATTACCCGATCGTCGTGCCGGTCGACGACATAGTCGTCGCGGTCGCCCTCCATCCGGGCGATGTCATGGCCATCGCCACCATCGAGCCAGTCTTCTCCCCAGCCGCTGCCGGGGGCGAGAATGTCGTCGCCATCGCCGCCGAACAGCGTATCGCTGCCCGTACCGCCGAACAGCGTCACCCCGTCGTCGCTGCCGTGCACGATATCGTCTCGACGCGAGCCGACGACATCGTCGAAGGTGACCTCGTTGGTGGACATGTCGGTGGGGGCACCGAAGGATTCGCCTTCGTTGACCCACAATGTGGAGGAGATCTTGTCGTTGTCCGGGTCGCGGACCGAATGCTGGACATGAACGCGATTGTCATGATCGCGACCGCCGTGGAAATTGATGTCGCGATCGGTTCGGGTAACTTCGACATCGTTGCCCACCGAGGAGTGCCAGGAGGCGAACAGCAGGCCGTGACGCATCCCGCTATCGCTGAGATCGTCGAAGGTGCCGTCGTAGCTCTCGCGCAGTTCGAAGGCATAGCCGTTGCCGCCGGACCCCTTGTTGAAGCTGCCTTCGGCGGTCAGGGAGTCGGCATCCATGTCCAGCGATCGGGAGAACTCGAAGGCGGTCGAAGGGCCGTCGATCACGGCGACATCGTCGAGCTCGCCGTCGGTAGTGTCGGCATATTCGATGGCGTGATAGCCGGTGAGGTCGTCGAGTTCGTTGCTGAACTCGTCGTCATCGGGCTCGCCCAGTTCGAAGCCGACCGAAAATCCGCGCAGCGAGACATCATCGGCGCTGTCGATTCGGGTGACCTCGGCCTCATGATGATCGAAGTCGAAATGAACGCCGCGGTCCAGCGTGATGTAGTCGCCATCGACGTCGGTCACTTTCGCCATGCTCGTTCGCAGCGGCGAGTCCAGTTCGCGCCAGTCATGATCGTCGATCTCGTTGAGATACTCGGTGTCGTTGTCCTGCGCGATGCGGATCGTGTCGCCCGCCGTCAGCGAGTCGGCATCGTCGAGCTTGAGCACGTCCTCGCCTTCGTCGACGTCGGATTCGATCTTGCCGATCGTGTCTGCCTTCTCGCCGCTGACCAGAATGGCATTGTCGTCGTTGTCCTCCAGCGCGTCGTCGGTAAAGGTCAGTCGTGTATCGTCGCTGCCTTCGCCGACCAGAGAGACGTCTGAACGGGTAATGGTCAGGGCGTGGTCGAAGTGATATTCACCAGCCTCCAGCTTGACCGTTTCGTCGCGATTGGCCTCTTCATTGATGATCTGCTCGAGTTCCTCGGCGGTTACCTCGTTATCGACACGAATCATGTGGCTCCCTTTTGTTGATCTGGATCAATTGGCGACGGAATCCTACGCAGTTCCAGGGCACGATAGGGATACGCTCTGTAGCGCTTTGGTTTCGTATGGTGAGAAAGATTGACGCCGCATTAACGAGGAATGCGGCGCCGCCATCATCAAGCAGTAAGGAAAGTGGATGCTTAGCTCAGGATCAGGAATCCGCTGTCCATCGGGTTCAGGTTCTGCACACCAATGACCAGATCGGAGAGGCCGTCGCCGTTGATGTCGCCCTGCAGCTGGTCGTCGGCGTAGCGAAGCTGGCCGGCGTCGCCGGTAAAGCTTTCCGCCCCCAGCCACTGGAACGCCTGGCGGCCCGCCTGGGTGATGTCGGCGTCCAGCGAGGAGAGGTCGATCAGATCGTCGTCGCCGAAATCGACGATTTCATCGATCGACAGCGGCGTCGATTCCGTCGCCGCCTGCCACACGAACCGATCCTGGCCGCCGCCGCCCTCGAGCCGATCGGCGCCCAGGCTGCCCATTAGCACGTTGTCTCCGGCACTGCCGATCAGGGTGTCGTTGCCGCTGCCGCCGGTCAGCGTTTCGTCACCGGAAGCCGTGACGGTGCGATCGGTATCGACGAGCGCGCTGGCGAGACGGCTGCCATCCGGTAACGATCCCTCGTCGATCGTGACCGGCTCTCCATTCAGAAGAATGTCCCGGGGAATATCGCTGGTATCCGCGTAGGCCTTGAACGAGAAGCGCATGGACTCGCCGGCTTCGAGCGACCGGCTGGTGACGTCGACCCGGTAGTCGTCGCCCTGCCGCGAGGCGAGGCTGGCGCCATAGAACGCATGCACATCGCTCGCCAGGTTCAGCGCAACATTATCGACCTCCACGGCCGCGTCGCCGTCGTTGGTGATCGTGACACCCATGACGTACCCGCTGGACCAGCGGCTGACGACGTCGAACGAGGCGTGAAGAGAGCTGGTAGCCGCGGTATCCGTGATATCGAGGATTTCCCGGCTGGCCCAGTACGCCTCGGGAGCGACATCGGCCCTTGCATCGACCTGGCTGACCGCGCCGGTCGCCAGATCCAGCAGCTGTCCGTCGGCGAACAGGGCGCGTTCGATATCGGCGAGCGTGTCTCGCGTTCCGTTACCGGCGACGTACCATTCGCCGCTGGCGAGACGCTCGATGTCGTAGTCAGACAGCTCGCCGGTGAAGAGCGCGGTGTCGTCTCCCGTGCCGCCCTCGAGCCGGTTGCTTCCCCATCCGCCACCGCCGCCGAGAATGTCGTCGCCGCTGCCGCCGATCAGGGTGTCGTTGCCCAGAGCGCCATCGAGGTAGGCGCCGTCGTCGCTGGCGTGGATGGCATCGTCGCGGCGCGAGCCGATGACGTAGTCGAAGGTGACGAGGTTGGCATCCGCATCCGTCGGCGCGCCGAAGGTCTCGCCTTCGTTGATCCAGACCGTCGTCGACATCTTGTCGTTGCCGGCATCGCGAATCGACTGTTCGACGTGGACGCTGTTGCCGTGATCGCGGCCGCCGTGGAAGTTGATGTCGCGGTCGGTCGAGGTGACGCGTATCTCGTTGCCGACCGAGGAGTACCAGGAAGCAAACAGCACGCCGTGGCGCATGCCGCTATCCTCCAGGCCGCTGAACTGACCGTCGTAGCTCTCCCGCAGCTCGTAGGCGTAGCCGTTGCCGTCACTGCCCTTGTTGAAGCTGCCGCTGGCCGTGATCTCCTGCACATCGAGATCCAGCGAGCGGCTGAATTCGAACGCGACCGAGGGGCCATCGACGACGGCGACATCTTTCATTGCCGCGCCCACCGTGGCGTTGAACTCCACCGCGTGATAGCGGGATAGCGCCGGCAGCGTATTGCTGAAGTTGCTGCTGTCGGCCTCGCCCAGGGTAAATGCCACGGTCAGCCCTTCGAGCCGAACGTCCGTCAGCGGTTCGATCCTGTCGACTTCCGTCACCCCGGCGTCGAGGTCGAAATGCACGCCGCGATCCAGCACGATCTCGTTGCCATCGACCGCCACGACCTGGGCCATGCTGGTGCGCAGCGGTGAATCCAGCTCCCGCCACTCGCTATCGCCGATGGCGTCGAGAAACGCGACGTCATTCGATTGGGCCAGCCGGATCGTGTCGCCGACCGCGAGGCCGTGTCCTTCGCCCAGCGTGAGTCGGGTATCGCCCTGCTGAACGTCACTGGCGAGTCTGGCGACGGTCTCGCCCTCGTCTCCGCTGATACGGATGGCATTTTTCGTATCGCTTTCCAGCGCCTGCCGGGTAAATACCAGAGTGGTGTCGTCCGAACCGGCGCCCGTCAGGGTGATATCGGAGCGTTCGATGACGAGCGATTCGTCGAACAGGTAGCGCCCGGCCGCGAGATGGATCGTGGCGTCTTCCGGCGCGGCGGCGATGAGCGCATTGAGCGTGGCGGCGTCGATGCCGTCGTCCACCGTGATGGCGTTGTCGACGAACGAATAGTCATCACCCAGCAGATCGGGCGGCGTAAGCGCTTCGGTCAGCAGCCGGGCGCCTTCGGTCAGCGAGGCAGTCACGCCATTTACCGAAGGGGACAGGGGCATCACCGTGTCGTCGCCCAGTGCCTTGAGCTTGATTCGTACCGTCTCGCCGGGAACGAGCTGGCCGTCATCCTCGATCCGGTAACCGGTATCCGTCGTCTCGTAGCGGTCGGCGCCCCAGAGCGTATTCAGCTCGGCATCGAGGCCGAAATCGAGCTGGTAGCCGTCGAGCGGCTCGCGACCCTGATAGGTCAAATAGATTTCGAGCGTAAAACCCCCGTTCCATTCGCTGGACAGGCGGTAATCGATCAAAAAGGAGGCATTCATTTAGGCATCTCATGACGAGTGTCGTGTCGATGCGTCCTGCGATGACGTAGCCGTAACATCCATCGTTGCGGAGGGTGGGACCGAGCCTTCACTGGCTGCAGTCGTCGTTTCGAAGCACGAGCGAACGCTCACCGCCGGTTCGCCGTCATCTCATGGCAGACGACGAGGAATAGCGCCTGGCGGGGCGATATCGGCCAGCGAAACGCCGCCAATATGCAGCAAGTTCGAAAAAACGGATTGAATAAGAAAGCGCTAATTGAGATGGCATTTCGTCATATTAAAGCGGTCGGCGCGTCATCTCGTCGACACGCGGGTGTGCTCCGTGGTGCCGGTAGGAATCTTCACGCCCGGCGCCTTCTCCTGGCGTTGGCCCATGCTTGTCTCCTGCGCCAGCCAGCGCCCAATATTCGGTCCGCACTCCTTCAGCTTTGCGAGGGGCGGCTTGAGTTATCCATGACCCGACGGGATAGTGGTAAAGCTTTTTCATTGCCTGAAGGAGAACAGGATTGCGACATACGTTTTTCTGCGTCGATGCTCATGCCTGTGGCAATCCGGTCAGGGTCGTGGCGGGTGGGGTGCCACTCTTGCCCAGCGTGTCGATGGCCGAGCGCCGGGATATCTTCGTTCGTGACCACGACTGGATACGCAAGGCGCTGATGTTCGAACCGCGAGGCCACGATGCGATGTCCGGGGCCATGATCTATCCGTCGATTCGTGAGGATTGCGATTTCGGCGTGCTGTTCATCGAGGTGAGCGGGTGTCTGCCCATGTGCGGCGCCGGGACCATCGGCCTGGTGACCGTGGCGCTGGAAGAGGGGCTGGTGACACCCCGCGAACCCGGCAAGCTGGCGATCGAAGTGCCGGCCGGCAAGGTCGATGTGGAATACCGCATGAAGGAAGGGCGCGTGGAATCCGTCCGCCTCTTCAATGTCCCCAGCTTCCTGCAGGCTGCCGATGTCGAGGTGGAAGTCCCCGGTCTCGGCTTGCTGACCGTGGATATCGCCTATGGCGGCAATTTCTATGCTGTGGTCGAGCCCCAGGCCAACTGGCCGGGGCTGAAAGGCGCGTCGGCCTCCGAGATCGTGACGGCCAGCCAGGCGTTGCGCAGCGCGGTTTCTGCGGTCTGCGACCCCGTGCATCCCGAAAACGACAGCATTCGCGGGGTGCATCACGCGATCTGGTGCGACGAGGGCGACCCTCAGCGTTCGGATGGCCGAAGTGCGGTCTTCTACGGCGACAAGGCGATCGATCGCTCGCCGGGCGGTACCGGCACGTCGGCCCGAATGGCGCAGTTGCATGGAAAGGGGCGGCTGAAGGTCGACGAGCGTTATCGCAATGAAAGTCTCATCGGCACGATCTATCAGGGCATGGTCGAATCCGAGGTCGATATCGGCCCCTACCGCGGGATCAAGCCCAGTGTCGCCGGGTGGGCCAACATCATTGGCCACAACACCCTTTATGTTGACGATCGCGATCCACTGGCTCATGGTTTTCAGCTGGTATGACGGTCATCGACCAGGCAACAAGGCGTTCCTCGCGCCTTCGGAGGTTTCTGGCGATGGCATGTGGATCGTGAAGAAAATTTGTCATGATCCGCGGCGATTGAGATAGTGGAAAGAACACGCGCTTCCGGCATTGGTACCTCCAGGTGGGTGGAAGCGTTACTGACAATAACGTGCAGGGGATTGATAATGGATTTTCTGAAATCGAAACTTCTCATCGGTAGCGCTTCCCTGGTGATGGCTGCCGGCGCGGTCGCCGCAAGCGGCAGCGCTCAAGCCCAGGACAAGGGCACGGTCAATCTGGCCTACGTGGAATGGTCCGACGCGGTGGCATCCACGAACGTGATGCGCGTCGTGCTGGAAAAAGCCGGGTACGACGTCAACCTGACTTCGCTGTCCGCCGCCGCCATGTGGCAGGGGCTGTCGACGGGAGATGCCGATGCCATCACCACCGCCTGGCTTCCCACCACCCACGAGGACTACTTCGCCCGAGTGAAGGATCAGGTGGAAAATCTTGGCGCGAATCTGGAAGGGACCAAGCTGGGGCTGGTCGTTCCCGAGTATTCCGAAATGAGCAGTATCGAGGATATCAACGATCACGCGGACGATCTGGAAGGGCGTATCACCGGCATCGATCCGGGTGCCGGCATCATGAGCCTGACCGAGGATGTCATCGACCAGTACGGTCTCGATGTGGAGCTGCAGAGCGGCAGCGGCGCGACGATGACTTCGGCCCTCGATACGGCAATCGACAACCAGGAAGATATCGTGATTACCGGCTGGACACCGCACTGGATGTTCGCCCGTTGGGACCTGAAATATCTGGACGATCCCAAGAATATCTTTGGCGGTAGCGAGGAGATCGATACGGTCGTGCGCAAGGGGCTGAAAGAGGACATGCCCGAGGCGTATGCCATTCTGGACAACTTCTCCTGGACGCCGGAAGAACTCGGCGAGGTGATGCTGCTGAATCAGAAAGACGACGCCGATCCGTACGAAAGTGCCAAGCAGTGGGTCGAGGATAACCCGGATATCGTCAGCGAATGGATGCCGGAATCAGCCAGCGCTGAATGAACCTCGACAGGCAGTGATATTCAACAAGTCGCCATCGAAAGATGGCGACTTGTTTTTTTGAGCGATCGGCGGGCTGTCTTCGAAGAGGAGGCTACTTGCTGAGAATGACGGTCTTTTGGGCATGCAGGAAGACGCGCTTTTCGGTGTGATACTGAATTGCGCGCGCCAGGGTCAGACACTCGATGTCTCGGCCCTTATTGACGAGGTCTTCCGGAAAGTAGGCGTGATCCACCGATTCGACACCCTGGGCGATGATCGGACCTTCGTCGAGATCGTTATTGATGTAGTGCGCCGTAGCGCCGACCAGCTTTACCCCTTTTTCATACGCCTGGTGATAGGGCCGGGCACCTTTGAAACCGGGGAGAAGCGAGTGATGGATATTGATGGCGCGTCCATTCAGAGCGTCACAGAGCTGCGGTGAGAGTACCTGCATGTAACGGGCGAGAACGATCAGGTCAGCATCCGTGTCATCGATCACCGCTCGAATCTGCGCTTCCTGTGTCGCCTTGGTCTTGGGGGTGACTGGCAGGTAGTGGTACGGAATGTCGTGCCACCTGGCGAGCGGTTCCAGGTCCGGGTGGTTGGACACGATGGCCTTGACGTCGAGGGCCAACTGGCCGGTCCGATAGCGATAGAGCAGGTCGTTGAGGCAGTGATCCGCCTTGGAAACGAGGATGACGGTCTTCATTCGCTCGGCACTGGAACTGAGCTCGAACGTCATGTCGAACTCTTTCGCTCTCGTCGCAAAGGATTCCGTAAAGCGGTCCTTGTCGAACGTCAGCGTCTTGTCCGGCTGGAAGGCCACGCGGATGAAGAAGCGCTCGGCTGGTGCGTCGTTGAACGAGCTGATTTCATTGACGTAACAGCGCGATTCTTTCAGGAAACGCGTCACGACATCGATGGTGCCCAGGCGGCTGGGGCACTGGGCGGTGAGGATCCAGTCGTTGCTCATTGATTTGTTATTCCCGGTGACATGATTCCTGGGTGAAGGAAGGCCGATTCCACATCGGCCTTCTGTCTCGTCAACGCTCGACCGAGACACCGAATTCCGCGGCGGCATCGAGGAGCCATCGGTAGAGGTAGTCGGCAAAACTGCGGCGCACGATGAGTTCCCAGCAGTCTGCCTTCGGTTGACGCAAGGTGACTGAGGTCTTGGCGAAGATCGTGGTGACGCCCTTGCCGACCGGGAATGCCGACGGGTGAACGTCGTAGGGCGTCGACTTCTTCAGCGTCTCGCGTGCCTTGGGGCCGCTCAGCGTGATGACGGTCTGGCCGCCGCTGACGTTGACGAGGCTGAAGTGTGCTTGCCCCAGTGCATGGCGAAGCGCCTTCTCCAGCGCGAACTCTTCGCCGCCGGGGACCACGATCAGCCATTCGTCCGGTGATAGCCACTGGATCGAACGCTCGCCCGTTGAATCCAGGGTCAGGGTATTGGGCCGCGCCGGCAGGTTGATGCCGAGCACCTCGCGCACGGCCTCATCCAGGACGATGGCGCCGCCGCGCAGGATCAGGTGGCCCATGAAGGCGGATTCCCGCAGCGTCACCCCGGCTTGCGTGTCCGCGTCGGGCACCGGACCGCGCTGGAGCGACCAGGCGAGGGGCGACTCTGCGCCGGTCTGATCGTTCGGCCGGCAGTCGAATTCACGAATCTCAGACATTCTGACGTTCTCCTTTGGGATCGATAAACACCGGACTGACGATTTCCGCTTCATGCACGACGCCATCCTTCATCGGCAGATAGACCGTCTGTCCCAGACGATCGCGACCGCCCTTGATGACGGCGAGGGCAAACCCGTGGCCAAGATTGGGGCTGTAGTAGCTGGAGGTGACGTGACCGACCATGGTCATCGGGATGCTCTGCTCGGGATCGAAGACGATCTGCGCGCCTTCCTCCAGCACGACCTCGGGATCCCTGGGCTTGAGGCCGACGAACTGCTTGCGGTCGGTTCGCGCCGTGTCAGGCCGGGTCAACGCGCGTTTGCCGATCCAGGCGAACGGCTTGTCGTAGCCCACCGCCCACTGCATGCCCAGATCTTCGGGCGTGACCGAGCCATCGGTATCCTGACCGGCGATGATCAGGCCTTTCTCGGCGCGCAGCACGTGCATGGTTTCGGTGCCGTAGGGGGTCAGCCCGTACTTCTCGCCTTTCTCGAACAGGGTCTTCCAGACCGGCATCGCATAGTTGGCCTGGACGTTGATCTCGTAGGCGAGTTCGCCGGTGAAGGAGATTCGGAACACGCGGGCCGGAATGCCGGCAACGTTGCCCTCGCGCCAGTCCATGAACTTGAACTGATCCGGGGACAGGTCGATGTCGGTCACCTCTGACATCAGCTTGCGCGCTTCCGGCCCGGTCACGGTCATGGTCGCCCAGTGGTCGGTCACCGAGGTGAAATAGACCTCGAGCTCCGGCCACTCCGTCTGGTGCCACAGCTCCAGCCACTCCATCACCCCGGCGGCGCCACCGGTGGTGGTGGTCATCAGGAAGTGATTCTCGGCCAGACAACTGGTGGTGCCGTCGTCCATCAACATGCCGTCGTCTTTGCACATCAGGCCGTAGCGCACCCGTCCGGGGGCCAGCTTGGCCCACTTGTTGGTGTACACCCGGCCCAGAAACTCGCGTGCATCCGGCCCCTGGATATCGATCTTGCCGAGGGTCGAGGCATCGAGAATGCCGACTTTCTCGCGCACGGCCAGGCTTTCGCGCGATACCGCTTCGTGCATCGTCTCTTTCTTGCCATTGACGGTGCGAGGAAAGTACCAGGGCCGCTTCCACTGGCCGACGTCCTCGAATTCCGCGCCATGCTCGACATGCCAGGCATGCAGGGCGGTGTAGCGCTCGGGATCGAACAGATCCCGGCAGTGGCGGCCAACGATGGCGCCGAAGGTCACCGGCGTGTAATTGGGCCGGAAAACGGTGGTGCCGACTTCCGGGATCGAACGCTTCAGGCAACGTGCGGCAACTGCCATGCCGTTGATGTTGCCGAGTTTCCCCTGATCGGTGCCGAAGCCCAGCGCGGTATAGCGCTTGACGTGCTCGATCGATTCGAACCCTTCACGCGTGGCCAGTTCGATACCCGCGGCCGTGACATCGTTCTGCAGATCGACGAACTGCTTGGGGGCTCGCATGGCCGACTTCACGTGAGGCACCTGGAAGAGCGCGCAGGCGGGTTCCTCGCGCCGTTCGGCGACGTCAGGCAGCTTGGGCGCGGACGAGTCGCTCTCGAACCCGATGGCATCCAGCGCGCGGCGAGCCCCTTCGGCAGCGTGTTCGAGCACCGCCTTCAGGGCGAAGACGCCGTGAACGCCGCCCACCGATGTCATGCCTTTGACGTCACCGGGCACGAAACCCAGCACGTCGTCACGCCATACGGGCCGGGTTCCGGTATGGGAGGAGAGGTGGATGACGGGGCTGTAGCCGCCGGAGCTGGCGATGGTGTCGCAGCTCAGCGTCTTTTCGTGACCGAGAACGCAGAAGGCGTCCAGATCGATCCTGGCGATGCGAGCCGCTGTGACGCGGTCACTGCCCTTGGCCTCGATGACGGCGCTCTGGTTGATGATACGGATCCCCAGGGCGCGGGCCTGTTCGGCCAGTTCACCCCGAGACGTGGCGCGGGCATCGACGATCGCCACGACTTCACGACCCGACTCGTGCCAGTCCAGCGCCGTGCGATAGGCGTAATCGTTGCTGACCGACAGCACCAGCTTGTGGCCCGGCACGACACCGAAACGCCGGATATAGGTGGAGACCGCGCCGGCAACCATGTTGCCGGGGACATCGTTGTTGCCGTAGACCAGCGGACGCTCGTGGGTGCCCGTCGCCAGAATGACGTGCCGGGCACGCACGCGATGCAGGCGGGAGCGCGCCTGCGGACGCCGGTTCACGGCGGGGGCGGTATCCCAGAGATGTTCGGTGCGACGCTCGTGGAGCGTGACGAAGTTGTGGTCGTGATAGCCGTTGGCGGTCGTTCGTGGCAGCAGCTCGACGTTCTCTCTTGCCGACAGCTCGGTGACCACTTGCGATACCCATTCCGGCGCCGGCAGGCCGTCGAGCGCCTCGCGACTGTCCAGCAGCGAACCGCCCAGTTCCTCCTGCTCGTCGCAGAGCATGACCCGGGCGCCGCTGTCGGCAGCGATACGCGCCGCTGCCAGACCAGCGGCACCGCCGCCGATGACCAGCACGTCGCAATGCTGATTGAGGTGGTCGTAAATGTCCGGATCGGATTCGAGCGGACTGCGCCCCAGACCGGCGCTCTTGCGAATGTACTTCTCGTAGGTCATCCACATCGAGGCCGGCGCCATGAAGGTCTTGTAGTAGAACCCCGGCGGCATGAAGCTGCCGCCCAGCTTGCCGATCATCCCCATCATGTCGCGCTGCACGTTCGGCCAGCCGTTGGTGCTGCGAGCGACCAGCCCTTCGTAGAGCGCCTGCTGGGTGGCGCGGACGTTGGGCACCTGGGCCGCTTCGCTGGCGCCCAGCTGCACGACGGCATTGGGCTCTTCCGGGCCCGCCGCGACGATGCCGCGCGGCCGCGAATACTTGAAGCTGCGGTTGACGATATCGACGCCATTGGCCAGCAGGGCAGAGGCCAGCGTATCGCCGGCGTAGCCCGTGTAGCGCTTGCCGTTGAACGTGAAGGAGAGTTCGCGGGAGCGATCGATGCGACCGCCGCGGCTGGATCGATGGATCTGCGTCATGCCCGTGCCTCCGTGTTCAACGCTTCGTCTTCAGGGCGCGCGCCGACCGTCTGCCAACCGCCGGACGCGGTCTGAACGCCGGACTGGCGTTCGTCGGCGGCCAGCGTTTCGGCCGTGATCGAGGGGCGCTCGCCCATCTTGTAGGTTTCGAGAATCTCGTAGTTCGCGGTATGCCGCGTAATGTTGAAGAACTTGCGGCAGCCGACGGAATGTACCCACAGCTCGTGGTGAATGCCGCGGGGGTTGTCGCGGAAGAACAGGTAGTCGCCCCATTGTTCATCGGAACAGTTCTCCGGGTCGGCGGGGCGCTGCAGGTGAGCCTGACCACGCGGATGGAACTCTTCCTCTTCGCGATACTCTTCGCAGTAAGGGCAGTAAATATGGAACATGCAAGAGTCCTCCTTAGGGAAACACTGCATAAATGTCTGCGCAGGCGAATCGCTGCGTTACGCGGTGCTGGAGCGCCAGCCCGGTCGGAATCCTCACCTATACCCCATAGGCTCCGGTTGCTGCGCTCCGTGCGCCTTGCGACGGAGTGCCGCCCACTTCATCCTGCTCGCCGATTTATTCAGCGCTTCCTTAGTGGGCGACGCCAGCGGCGCCGTGTTCGTCCACCAGGGCGCCGGTGTGGAAGCGGTCGATCGAGAACGGTGCGGCCAGCGGATGCGCTTCGCCCTTGGCCAGCGTCGCCGCGAAGACATGGCCGGAGCCCGGCGTGGCCTTGAAGCCGCCGGTGCCCCAGCCGCAGTTGAAGAACATGCCCTTGACCGGCGTGGCCGAGAGAATCGGACTGGCGTCGGGGCAGGTGTCGACGATGCCGCCCCACTGGCGGTTCATGCGCACGCGGGAGAAGATCGGGAACATCTCGACGATTGCCTGCAGGGTATGCTCGACGGTCGGGTAGCTGCCGCGCTGGCCATAACCCACGTAGCCGTCGATGCCGGCGCCGATGACCAGATCGCCCTTGTCCGACTGGCTGATGTAGCCATGCACATGGTTGGACATGACCACCGTATCCAGCACCGGCTTCAGCGGCTCGGAGACCAGCGCCTGCAGCGGGTGGGACTCTAGCGGGAGCTTGAAGCCGGCCATCTTGGCGAGCACGCCGGAGTTCCCGGCGGCGACGCAGCCCACCGTCTTCGCTTCGATGTCGCCGCGATTGGTGTGAACGCCATGGACGCGGCCGTCACGGATCTTGAAACCGGTGACTTCGGTGTTCTGCAGCAGGTCCACGCCGAGTGCGTCCGCCGCCCGCGCGTAGCCCCAGGCCACGGCGTCGTGACGGGCCACGCCGCCGCGCGGCTGCCAGGAAGCGCCGAGGACCGGATAGCGGGCCCGGCTCGAGCAGTCGAGGATCGGCACGATCTCTTGGACCCCCTTGGCATCGAGGACTTCGCCATCGATCCCGTTCAGGCGGTTGGCGTTGACGCGGCGCTGGATGTCGCGCATGTCCTGCAGCGTGTGGCCGAGGTTGAGCACGCCCCGCTGCGAGAACATCACGTTGTAGTTGATGTCCCGGGAGAGGCCTTCCCACAGCTTCATGGAGTGTTCGAACAGCGCGGCCGCTTCGTCCCAAAGATAGTTGGAACGCACGATCGTGGTGTTGCGAGCGGTATTGCCGCCACCCAGCCAGCCTTTCTCGATCACCGCGACATTGGTGATGTTGTGGACCTTGGCCAGATAGTAGGCGGTAGCCAGCCCGTGGCCGCCACCGCCGACGATGACGATATCGTATTGTTTCTTCGGCGTAGGATTGCGCCACTGGCGCTGCCAGTTTTCGTGATGGTTCAGCGCGTGCTTGACCAGACCGAATCCGGAATAGCGTTGCATGCTTTTCTCCTGGAGAGACGCCGCCCGAGCAGCCTCGCCGCGGCGTCGGAAATCGTTGAAATCAGATCGTTGGAAGCTTGCGGTCATGATCCGCCAGGCAGATCGAAAGGCGCTTGAACGTTTGCGACAGGATAATTGAATGAAGGGGAAGCCGCGGTCGACCGGAAAACCGCGCCGTGGCCTCGCAGTCGTGCGCTGCTGGCCGGCCGGGAGAGGCCGGCCCTATGTCGAAAAGCGATATTTATGACGCTAACGTTTCCGACACTCGGCCTGGATCGAGCGGGGCGATGCCGGCACGGGGCATGAGGGGAAAGGCGCCTTCAGTGCTGAGCCGGCGCGGCGAGTTCGAGCACTCGGGAGGTCTGGCCGACGTGGAGAAAGAACGGGTCCACGAGCTTGGCGCGCTGATCCTCGGAGAGCCGCCTGACCTCCGAAGGGGGAATGCCGAAGACCTCGCGGAAGTGCCGCGAGAAGTGGGCCGTGTCGGCAAAACCGCAGCGCTCGCCGATATCCGTGATGCTGTGTTTGGTGTAGTTCAGCATCCAGCACCCGTAGTGCAGGCGCAGGTCGCGGGCGAATTTCTGCGGCCCGACCCCGAACTGATCCCGGAAATGGCGCTCGATGTTGCGCCGCGAGGTATGCAGGCGCTTCGCCAGCCGCTCGATCGTGACCACCTCGCCCAGATGCTGCTCGAAGATCGAGATGGCCCGTCGAACCAGCGGATCGGAGACCCGGCTGAAGACCACGGGCTGCGGCTGGGGATGTTGCCCGGGCCGCGGCTCGTCGATCAGCATGATATGCAGGCTCTTCTTCGCCCATAGCCGTCCCAGGTGTCGCTCCACCAGGTACGCGGCCAGGTCGGCGGATGCCACGCCGCCGGCACAGGTCAACCGATTGCCGTCATCCAGAAAGAGCTGGTCGGCCACCGGCTCGATATCCGGGTAGCGCTGCACGAGATCGGCATGGTGATACCAGCTGATGCAGCATCGGCGGCCATCCATCAACCCTGCCTTGATCAGGGAAAAGACCCCGGTACAGACCCCGACGAGAGGAACGTCGCACTGCGCTGCCAGGCGCAGATAATCCAGCGCCTGCTGATCCTCCTCTTCGGCCGCGCCGAGTACCCCGCCGATGACCACGATGTAATCGAAGCGTTCGGGGGCCGTCAGCAGTCCGCAGCCGGTGATCGTGGCGCCGCTGCTGGAAACGACGTCCTGCCCGCCGCTGCTCATGAACTGCCAGCGACAGCGGATCTGCTGACTGCGGTCGCCGTCGTCGGCGGACAGCCGCAGGCAATCGACGAAGGCCGAGAACGGCAGGATGGTGAAGCGCTGCAGCAGCACGAATCCGACCGAAAGAGGCTCGTCTGAAGAAGAGAAATCTGGGGCCATATCGTAGTCTCAGGGCATGGTCGAGGCCGAGGCATCAATCCAGTTTGTCATGACACGCGCTGGTACGTCGCTTCCACAAGCCCTCAGGAGCAGTGCTCGATGGGGCTTCGTTGCCATTCACCATCGATCAACGTCTCGCGCAGGCATTGGCCCACGCCTTGATCTCGGGATAGGGGCGCTGCTCGTAGATGCCGAAACCGGGCAGCTGCCGCGCCTTGAGCGGCGTGAAGACCGGCATGGCGAGCCCGCACAGAAAGTGCGCGATGCGTTGCGCCCCCGGCACCGTGCCAATCTGCTCGCGGTGACGCTCGATCAGCGGCCGGGCGTATCGTTCGAAGTCGTCATCGGTCAATTCAGGCAGCGCCGCCGCGCTCGGCAGGCGGGCAACGTGACCGTGGCAGACCGAGCAGTGGCCGCAGCCCCGGGCGGCTTGAATCGGCTGGCCGCATCCTCGGGCGGCTTGAACAGGTTGGCCGCAGCTTCGGGCGGCTTGAATCGGCTGGCCGCAGCCCTGGGCGGCCTGGACCGGCTGGCCGCAGGCTTGAGTTTCCGCATGCTCGAAATGGTCGTCGCCGAAGTACTCCGCCAGACGGCGGGTCAGGCAGGTATCCGATTCGAACAGTGCCAGCATCGCCTGCAGACGTTCGATCTCGGTTCGCTCGCGGGACTGGCTTTCCGCCAGCAACCGGTCGGTCAGGGCCTCGATGTCGAACGCGGGCTGGCACACCTCGTAGACATCGGTCATGCGCTTGCCTTCCAGCACCACCCAGCCCTTGTCCTGGAAATACTCCAGCGCGGTGATGACGCGCGAGCGCGAGGCATCGATCCCCGCATCGACGCCGGCGCGGTAGAGACGCTCGAAATTCACCGTTCCCCAGGTCTTGGCGATGGCGATGTTGTCCACCAACAGGCGCACGAAGTCGGCCCGTTCCCCCTGGAAGCGTGCGATCAGATCGCCGGGCTCCTCGAGATAGCGCAGCCGGTATTCGGCCAGATAGGCGAAGCGGGGCGCGATCACGCCGTGCATCTCGAGGCGCACCAGCAATGTCTTCAACGGCAGCAGGCGGATATTGCTGTCGCGGGAGAGCGTATTGAGCAGCACCGGCCACTGGCGCTGCGGCTGGCGGCCAGCCTCGGCGATCTCGGCCAGCACGTGACGAATACCCTCGCGCTCCGGCGTGTCGCCGTAGACGAAGTTCTCCAGCACGCGCAGGCCGTCGCGACCGGCCAGCATCAGGCAGCGTGACGGCTCGCCGTCGCGGCCGGCACGGCCAATCTCCTGGCTGTAGTTCTCGATCGACTTGGGCAGGTCGTAGTGGATCACGTTGCGAATGTTGCCCTTGTCGATCCCCATGCCAAAGGCGATGGTGGCGACGATGCAAGGGATCTCGCCGCGCATGAAGCCCTGCTGGATCTCGTCCCGCGTCTCGCTGTCGAGACCGGCGTGATAGGCGCGCACCGTGAAGCCCTGATTCGCCAGCGCCGCGGCGACCGACTCGGCGGTCTGCTGCAGGGTGACGTAGACGATGGTGGGCGCCTGCGATGCCGGCTGTTGTCCTGGCGACTGTCGTGACGAGCGTTGCGGCGCCAGCCATTCGACCAGCGCCGGCAGCCGGCGTTCGCTCTCTACCGGCTGCACCAGAAGCTCGAGGTTGTCGCGATAGAAGCCGGTGGTGACGACATCGTCCGCGGCGATGGCGAACTTGGCGCGCATGTCGTCGATCACGGCGGGCGTCGCGGTGGCGGTCAGCAGCAGCGCCTGTGGGATGCCGAACTCGCGCTGGTAGTCCGGCAGCTTCAGGTAGTCCGGGCGAAAGTTGTGGCCCCATTCGGAGATGCAGTGAGCTTCGTCGACCACCAGCAGCGAGATCGCGACCTGGCGCAGAAAGTGGCGAAAGCGCTCGTTCTTGAGCCGTTCCACCGAGACCATCAGGATCTTCAGCTCGCCGCGGCGGGCACGCTCCATGATGTCGCGGGCGGTGTCGCGATCCTGGGTCGAATCGAGACTCGCGGCCGCCACGCCGTGGCGTTGGAGGAAGGCCAACTGGTCCTGCATCAATGCCAGCAGCGGCGAGACCACCAGCGTGAGATGCGGCAGGTGGAGCGCCGGCAACTGGTAGCAGAGCGACTTGCCGGCGCCGGTGGCGAAGATCGCTGCCGTCGAGCGGCCACCGATGACGCGCTCGACGACCGCTTCCTGGCCGCCGCGGAACGCCGGGAAGCCGAACACCTCGAGCAGGGTATCGCGAGCGCTTTTCATGTTGTCTCCTGCGTCATGTTCGTTTGTTGAGTCATGTCCGCTGCTGCGGCCAGGGCACGGTCGTGTCGGGCGTGGCAGCATCGGATGAGGTGACATCGGCCGGCGAATCGTCGGGCGGTTCGGTCTGGTTCGGCGTCAGTGCCGGTTGGTCGTGCCGCGAGGAACGATAGCTGACGCCGTGGCGCAGGCGCGGGGCCTCCGGGCCGCTGTGCAGTGCCGTGACCCGGTCGATGACGGCGCGGTCCGCCAGCGTCAGCCGGTCCAGCATGCGCAGATGCTGCAGCCAGTTGGGCACGAGGAACACCTCCTGCCACAGATCGCGGTCGACGACGTCGCGGTAGAGCGACCAGCGCTTGGCACCGTTGCGCAGCCGCAGCTTCCTCAGTGGGCGCACGGCGCGGGCGAATTCGCGCAGATGCTCGCTGTCGATGCGGTATTCGACTGTCACCATCACCGAGCCCCGTGCCGGATTGAACTCGAAGTCCGGCCTGTGGGTGTGCGCTTCCGGCGCCTCGACCAGATCGTTGGCGTCCAGGTCCGGCAGTCGGGAAGGGAGTAGCAGCAACGCCGAGACGATCAGCAGCGCGCCGGCCAGCATCAGCGCCATCTGCACGCCCAGGCCGTCGGCCAGCTGCCCCCACAGCAGCGAACCCAGCGTCAGCCCGGCGTAGAGCGCGGTCTGATACAGCGCCAGGGCGCGGGCCTTGACCCAGTCCGGCACCAGTATCTGCACCGAGGAGTTATAGGAGGCCACCGCAGCGATCCAGCAGCTGCCGCCGACGATGAGCGCCGGAAACAGCACCCACAGGGTATCGAGCCCGCCGAGCGCCAGCATCACCAGGCCCAGCAACATCGCGGAGAAGCTGATCAGCCGGCTGCTGCCGACCCGCTGGCGGGCCCGGTTGACCAGCGTGCTGCCGGCGATCGCGCCGATGCCGAGGCCACCGAGCATGTAGCCATAGAGCGAGGCGCTGCCGCTGGGGTGCTGATGGGCCAGCAGCGGCAGCAGTGCCCAGAGTGCGCTGGCGGAGATGCCGAAGATGAACGAACGCATCATCACCAGCCGCGTGACGCTGGAGTACTGCACGAAATGCAGCGCCGCCTTGACCCCTTCCCAGATGCGTTCCGGGGGCAGCGACTTGGGCAGCACCGCACGCTTCCAGCGCCACAGCGCGGCGATCAGCCCGCAGAAGCAGAGCACGTTGAGCAGGAAGATCCACGCCGGCCCCACCGCGGCCAGCAGCAGCCCGCCGATGGCCGGGCCGATGGCACGCGCGGCATTGTAGTTGACGCTGTTGAGCAGCACGGCGCTCGAGACCAGGTTGCGTGGCACCTGCTCGTTGACCGCCGCCTGCCACGCCGGGGTGGTGATCGCGCCGCCGATGGAAACGCACAGGATCGAGACGATCAGCAGCGTCGGTGAAAGCAGATTCATGAAGGCGATCAGCGTGATGAACAGCCCGCCCAGCACCTCGATACCCAGGCCGAACAACATCACCTTGCGGCGATCGTAGTTGTCGGCAATCACCCCGGTGACGATCGACATCAGCACCAGCGGCAGCGCCGCCGCGACCTGGATCATCGCCACCGCCACCGCGCCGCCGTCGTTCGACGTCACCACCCATGCCGCCGCCACCGACTGTGCCCACACGCCGAGATTGGCGAACAGGTTGGCGATCCAGATCATCCGGAACGCCGGGACCCCCAACGGGGCAAAGGTACTGACATTCGCCGGACGTGGCGGCGTCTGTTCGGATTCGAGCGTCAGATCGCTCTGGCGGGAAACGGGTTGCAGCATGACGAGCTCGCAGACAAGGGGCGAATCGGAAGGCAAAGCCTGAAGATTAGCATCCTTGGTTCAGCCGTGCGGGTCCAGCGCCATGGCGCTCCGGCAGTGGAGATGCCGATACGTCATGAGGCGGCAGACGGCGCTCGCCTATCACGAGACAAGAGACTGGTACGAGACAAGAGCCTGGTACGAGACAAGAGACTGGGAAGATGGCCTACTGCAGCACGGCGATGGGGCAGGCGTCGGCGGGATGATTCATCACCCGCATGGGAATGCCGTAGATGGCTTCCAGGTTGGTATCGTTCATCATGCTGGCCGGCGCGCCTTCGGCGAGGAGCCTGCCGCTGTGCAGCGCGACCAGGTGATCGCAGTAGCGTGCGGCCATGTTGACGTCATGGAGCACGATGATCACGCCGAGGCCCAGCTCGCGGCAGAGCTTGCGCACCAGCGCCAGCACTTCGACCTGGTGGGCGATATCCAGCGCCGCCAGCGGCTCGTCGAGCAGCAGATAGCGGCTACCCTGGGCCAGCAGCATGGCCAGCCACACGCGTTGGCGCTCGCCGCCGGAGAGCGTATCGACCAGTCGGTCGGCGAAGGCTTCGGTATGGGTCAGGGCGATGGCGCGCTCGATCTGCTGATGATCGTGGCGATTGAGGCGCCCCAGCAGGCCATGCCACGGGTAGCGACCGAAACCGATCAATTCGCGGCAGGTGAGGTTTTCGGCGCTGGGCAGATGCTGCGGCAGATAGGCGACGTGGCGGGCGAACTCTCGCGGTTTCCACTGCGACAGCGGGCGGCCATCGAGCCGGATGTTACCTTGACTGACCGGCTGCTGCTGCGCGAGCAGCTTGAGCAGCGTCGACTTGCCGGAACCGTTGTGCCCGATCAGGCCGTAGATCCGTCCTTCACCGAAGGTGAAATCGATGGGGGAGAGCAACGTCTTGCCCGCGATCTCGAAGCTCGCTGATTGGACTTCGAACATGGACGGGGCAACCTCGCAGCGAGTGGTGGGTCACAGGGTGGAATGCAATCCTAATTCAAATACGAACGCTTATCAAAGACACTTGTCGTCGTTTATCGATTGGCAGCGTCCCTTGTCGGACGAATATCCCTGTCTCTGGAGCGCGAACCCATGATAAGGACCCCGACCCCATGAAAGTGTGGCTATCGATTGTGCTGTTCGCGCTCGTTGCCGGGGGCGTGCTGACCGCCGTTGCCTCGCACGAGCCCTTCGAGCCTCGCATGGTGCGCCTGGAAGCGCAGCGGACACTGCCGTCGCTGGCGCCGGCGCTGGCCGAGGAGTCGCCGGAGATCAACGCGCTCTTTCTGAGCTACGCCGGCGAGCCGGCACTCTGGGCCGCTGCCTGGCTGGCGATCCGCAATCACGGCGATCTGGCTCGTGAAGCGCTGCTCGATTACGGTCTCGATCCCGCGTTCCAGCGCGTGCTGGTGCGTTTCGGCGCAGACGCAGTGCTGCCGGTGACCTACTACCGCGATCACGATATCGCCACGCTGCGGGCACAGCACTGGCTGGGTACGCGCTACCGGGCGGCAAGCGAGCAGCTGTCGCGCTGGTGGCAAGACGATGCCGAAAAGGCGCCCGAAGCGGATCCGACGACGGCCGACAACGAAGCAACGCCGGCCACGTTGACGCCAGCGCATCGGGGTCAGATCGCCATCGCCATTCTCGAGGCCGAGGGCCACGGCTTCCTCGGGCAGTTCGTCATCGATGCAGACGGCGAGGTGCAGCGGCTACAGAGCGAGCGGGTAGTGAGCGATATCGGCGATTTCTTCACCGGCGGCCTGCGCGATCTGGAAAGCCAGTGGCGCCGCGGCGAGCCGGTCGGCGTCGCCGATCTCGGCTGGGCGGGTGTCGATCTGCTGGTGATGACCAGCGCGATCAAGGTGCTGCGCGCCGGGCGCGCGGTGCGTGCCGGTGCCGCCGTCGAAGGGCAGGGCGCGCGGGCGGCGGGGCGTGGCGTGCTGGCCGGGGGCGGACGCTTCGTCAACCTGTCGAGAGCGGCCAAAGTCGCGGCGGTCACCGGCACGGCTTATGTCGTTTTGCGACATCCCAGCCTTGTCAGCGCGCTGGGGGCCAACGCCGCGCGGTGGCTGGGCTGGCCGGTGTGGCTGGGGCAGTTCCTGATCTGGACGCTGGTGCTGCTGCCGTTCTTGATCGTTGCGCGGTTCGTCTATCGCTGGGTGCTGGCGCCGCTGTTATGGCTGTTGATCCCGTTGCTGAAGGCGACATCGAGAACGCCGCGCTGGTTGATGAAAAGGCAGCGGTCGCAGGGCGATGGCACACTGAGTGTTCGACCGCCAAATGACACCAGAATGGATCCCACGTTATGAATGACGACGTCTGTCATGATGACAACGCTTACCGCCTGCATGATGACAACGCATATCGACTGATTTTCGAGCCGCCCGAAATCGAGACCTATATGCGGCTTCGCCGCGAAGCCGGCATGAACCCGCGCAGCGCTGACGGTGCCGCGCGCGGCTTGCCCCGGAGCCTGTTCGCCGTGCAGGTTGTTCACCAGCGCGAAGGAGAGTGCGAAACCGTGGGCATGGGGCGCGTCGTCGGCGACGGCGGCTGCTTCTATCAGGTTGTCGACATCGCAGTGCTGCCGGCGCATCAGGGGCGCGGTCTGGGCAAGCGGATCATGAGCGAAATTCGCGCCTATATCCTGCGTGAGGCGCCGGAAAACGCCTTCGTCAGCCTGCTGGCGGATGGAGAGGCCCACCGGCTCTATGCCCAGTTCGGCTTCGAGCCCACTGCGCCCCGCGCGATAGGCATGAGCTGGTATCCCAGCGTCGCCGGTTCTCGAGGCTAGTGCCGCGCTGCCCGTTCCAGGCTATCCAATTCCAGGCTATCCAGTTCCTCCTGGCATCGAGTCACCGCCTGAGCGATATAGCGCCCCGCCATGCGCTCGGAAACACCGAGCCGCCGGCCGATTTCGCGCTGGGTCATGCCCTCCATGCGGTGCCAGATCAGCGCCTGGCGTAGCCGTTCCGGTAATCCGGCCAACGTCTGCGTGAGCTGGCGGACACACTGCTGCTGACAGGCGTCGGCTTCCGGGCAAGCGCGTGGGCAGACCAGTACCGGTTCCAGCGTGTCGATGGCGATCAGTTCGGGCGCCTGTCGTCGGCGATGATCGATCAGCAGATTGCGGGCGATGCGGAAGAGATAGGCGCGCGGGTTCTCGAGCCCGTTTTCCGAAGCGGTGTTGAGCAGGCGCAGGTAGACCTCGTGACAGAGATCGGCGGCCTGCTCTCCGGATTCGAGCTGGCGGCGGAGAAAGCCCAGCAGCTCGCGATGGTGCTGGCGATAGAGAGACTCGAACAGTGCTTCGCGCATGATGGCGGCCCTGGGGGCAGAACGACAGAAGTGACGCGATCATGGCAAAAATGAGAATCATTAGCAATAATTCGTATTGGCAACGAGTCGTAGGCCGGGCACCACGACGTGCGCCCGGCGATGGATCGGGGGCGTCGGCTACCTCATGCCGACACGGTCGGTGCGTCGCGCTCGTCCCTGGCGCCGTTTCGCCGTTCAGACATCGGGCGATAGGCGTCGATAGGCGGCGATGGGATTGGCCAGCGTGCCGGCGAACTGCAGGTTCTTCGACGGATCGGCGAGATCGATCATCTGGCGGTTGTTACGCAGCTGCAGCCGGTTGAGACAGGAGAGCGTGAATTCTGGCGCGAACAGATCGAAGCGTTCGAACCTGTCGGCGAACGCCGGGTGTCGTTGCTGGTAATCGATCACGCATGCCGCCACCAGCTGCCAGAACTCGTTCTCCTCGAGCTGGTTCGAAGCCACCAGAATCTCGGCTAGGAAGCGGAAGAAGCAGTCGAACAGGTCGGTGAAGATCGACAGGATCTTCAGGTCCTCAGGCACTTCGACCGCGATGCGCCGGGCGGCTTCCGGCAGCGACTGGCCGTTGTCGAAGATGCCGGTCTCCTCGCCGATATCCTTGAGGATCGCGCCGACCGGCACATGGTTCTCGAGTTGCAGAATCAGGTTCTCGCCGTGAGGCATGAACACCAGATCGTGAGCGAAGAAGCAGTGCAGCAGCGGCGTCATGTAGGCGGCCAGGTAGCGCTCGATCCAGCGGCGAGCGCCGATGCCGGAGGCGTCGATCAGTGCCGGCAGCAGCGCGTCGCCACTGGCGTCCCGGTGTAGCAGGGCAGCCATGGTCATCAGCCGCCGATGGGGCGCGATGCGAATATACGGGCTCTCCCGCCACAGGCACGCCAGCATTTTCTGATACGGGTGCTGTTTGTCAGTCGCAGCCTCGAAGCCGGCATGGTGATAGCCCAGCGTCGCCACTTCTCGCAGTACGCTGAACCCCTGCGTCTGCAGTTCCGGATCGCTGCCGACCAGGTTCTCGACCCAGGCATTGATGGCCGGCGTGCCGCGCATGTAGTGGGGCGACAGCCCGCGCATGAAGCCCATGTTGAGAATCGACAGCGCGAACTTGACGTAACGTCGCCTGGGCTGCGAAACGTTGAACCAGGTGCGAATCGACTGCTGGGCACGGTAGTCGTCGTCCGCTTCGCCGAGCAGGATCAGACGCTGCTCGGCGACTTCGCCGGCAAAGGTGATCGCCAGTTTGTGCCGCCATTGCCACGGGTGAACCGGCATGAAGACGTAGTCGTCGGGATCGAGGTCGAGCGCATGCAGCCGGGCCACGAAGCGCTCCCGTACCGAGGCGTCCAGCTCGTCTTCGATGAGCGATTCGAAGTCGAGCCCGTCGATGGCGCTGTAGGTCGTGCAGTGACGCGCCGCCGCCAGCCAGACGGGGCGAATCGCGGCGCCGGCTTCCGGGGCGTAGCGGTGATAGTCCTCGACGTCGAAACCGATCCGGCCGCTGTTGGCGACGAAGCAGGGGTGGCCCTCGCTCATCGCCGTCTCCACGGTCTGGAAATCGGCCCTGGCGAGGGTGCCGGCCGGCGGGACGTCTCGGCCAAGCTTGTAGGCCATGCCGGCCAGGGTGCTGGCGATCTCCTCCAGGTAGGTCGGCAGATTGTCGGGATCGATGCCCAGCCGATCGCGAAACTCGAGCAGGAACTGCGCCACGTCCAGTGATTGCGGATCGCCGTTGCGGGTCTTGGCAAGCGTTCCCTTGTCGATCCACCAGTGATCCAGCGCCATCCGGCGGGCGCGGAACCGATAGACGATGCTGTCGCTATCGCTGGCGAGCCGGTAATCGGCCCAGCCATCGACCTCGGGCCGGGATTCCGCCAACGGCGCCAGCAGCCGCTCATGGGCGAACTCGCTGATCGCCTTGCCCAGCAGGTCGCGATTGGCGCGCTGCCAACGATCGGGCCGCAGATGGGCGCTGGCTTCGCCCGTGGCGGTGTCACGGCGCCGCGAGGCGTGCAGCGACTCGAACCGCTCGCGGGTGTAGAAGCCCAGCCGGGCGGTCTTCTCCGCCAGCTGAATCTCGCCTTCGTAGACGAACCCGGCACGGCGGTTGAGCGGGTGGATCCTGGCATTGGTCACATCCGGCTCGACGACGATCCGCTGCGTCGTCGGGTCGCTGAACAGGAACGCCACGACGGTATCGATCACGGCCTGGCTGAAGCCGTGAATCGGCGAGGCCGCCGGGTTTCTCGGCGCGACCAGAAAGTGCATGCCACGGTCGCCGGGCTGAACCGGATAGTGCTCGCCGACCGGATCCTGGCGGGGATCGTAGCACTCGACCAGAAACGCCGGCTGGCCATCGTGCAGGCCGAGAAAGGCCTGGGCGCTGTCGCTCTGCGCCATGTCGCGGTAGAAAGCCGTGACCTGATCTCGGGTATCGCCATTCATGCCCCAGAAGCGGGCACTATCGCGGCTGACCCAGTCGAACACGGTGTCGATGTCGCTAGCCGGATCGAGCGGGCGAAGGGCGAGGGTGCCGATGCCCGGCCAGTCGCGATGAAAGCGCAGGTCGGGCGAATAGAGGCTGCTGGCCGATGTGGTGTGTGTCGCGTGGTCTGCCGCGGTGGCTGTCTCGGCGTTGGCCAGTCGAGTTTGCGGTAAGTTCATGAGTCTCTCTCCTGACGGAAATCGGAAATCGGGAATGGCGAATCGGGGTGCGCGATAGCCGTCACGCCGTGGCCCGCTGCGGCTGGAACACGCAGTCATCGGGCGCGCCGAAGTCCTGGAAGGTGAATCCGCGCTCGATCGGATAGACCTCGCGCCCGGCCAGTTCGCGGATGATGCAGGCGTTGCGATAGCACGCCATGCCGAGATCCGGCGCGACCAGCCCGTGGGTATGCAGCTCGGCGTTCTGGACGAAGATGTCGTCTTCAGTGCCGATGCCGTAGTAACGGCTGACCGCGTAGCGGCCCGCGTCGTCCCGCCGGATGCGGTGCTCGATCGGCGCCAGGAAGTCCGGCCTGTGCGCCGCGTAGCCGGTGGCGAGGATCACCCCCGCCGTCCGGTGGTCAAAACGCCGGTTCTGCTCGGTCTGGGTGAAGGTCAGGTCGAAGCGCCGATGGGCGGCATCGAAATGGCAGCTTTCCAACTGGGCGCAGGTGAGCAGGTGGGTATCCACCTTGCCCTGCAGACTCTTGGTATAGAGCCGGTCGTAGATCGTGTTGATCAGATCGAGATCGATGCCCTTGTAGAGTCCTTTCTGCTGGCGCATCAGCTCGTCACGGGTCGACTCGGGCAGCGCGTGGAAATAGTCGATGTAGTCCGGCGAGGTCATCTCCAGGGTCAGCTTGCCGTACTCCAGCGGAAAGAAGCGGGGCGAGCGGGTGACCCAGCTCAGGGTGTAGCCATGGGCGTCGATATCGTCGAGCAGGTCGAGATATATCTCGGCGGCGCTCTGGCCGCTACCGACGATAGTGATCGCTGACTTCGCCTGTAGCGCCGCCTTGTGCTCGAGATAGCGCGAGGAGTGCACCACGCGCTCGGCCACCGGCTGGCAGCACGCCGGGACCATCGGTTCGCTGCCGGTACCCAGTACCAGCCGCCGGGTGCGATAGATGCGGTTGCCACTGTCGTCGAAATCATGGTCGGCATCGTCGTCGGGATCGCCCGCACGGGTGTCCCGGCAGTGAACGCGATAGCACCGTTCATCCTCGTCATAGGTGATGCACTGGACGTCGTGATCGAAGCGCAGCGACTCGAGCTGCGTGGTGACCCACTGGCAGTACTGGTTGTATTCGTTGCGCAGCAGGAAGAAGTTCTCGCGGATGTAGAAGCGGTAGAGCCGCCCCTGGGCTTTCAGGTAATTGAGAAAACTGAAGCGGCTGGTCGGATCGGCCAGCGTAACCAGATCGGCCATGAAGGGCGTCTGCAACGTGGCGTCTTCCAGCAGCAGTCCGGGGTGCCAGTCGAAGCTCGAACGACGCTCGAGAAACAGGCCGTCGAGATCGTCGACCGGATCGGTCAGGCAGGCGAGGCCGAGGTTGAACGGCCCCAGACCGATGGCGATGAAGTCATGGATGCGGCTCAGCATGAGGTCTTTCTCCGAACGATTGACGGGCGAGCAGAGGGCGATGTTTGGAGTGATGTCTGAGGCGTCGTTTGGAGCGATACCTGGGGCGACATCAAGGATCCGCCGATATCGGCGATCTCCGAGATCAGGGCGGTCAGATCCTCGAGGCGGGTCAGGGGGTTGAGCAGGGTGAACTTGAGATAGAAGCGCCCGTCGACCCGGGTAGCGGCGACTACCGCCGCCCCGCGTCGTGACAGCGTCTGACGAATCCGGCGGTTGATCGCCTCGATCCGGGCATCCTCTTCCAGCGCCACCGGACGATAGCGAAACACCAGCGTGCTCAGCGCCGGGGCCATCAGCACGTCGAAATCGTCACGCGCTCGAAGCATGCGATAGGTCTGGCGGGTCAGTTCGATCGCCTCGTCGAGACAGTCGCCCAGGTGATCGGCGCCCAGCGTGCGCAGGGTCATCCACAGCTTCAGCGCATCGAAGCGGCGGGTCGTCTGCAGGCTCTTGTTGACCAGGTCCGGCGTGCCGCCTTCGGCCTGGTCGCGGGGATTGAGATAGTCGGCGTGGTAGGTGACATGGCGCAGCTGGCGGCGATCGCGAACCAGGCAGGCGCTGCAGCTCACCGGCTGGAAGAAGGTCTTGTGGTAGTCGATGCCGACCGAGTCCGCCTGCTCGATGCCGGCGAGCCAGTGGCGATGGCGCGAAGAGAGCAGCAGCCCGCCGCCGTAGGCCGCATCGACATGCAGCCAGATGCCGCGCTGCCGGCAGCGTTCGGCCAGCGCCGGTAACGGATCGATGCTGCCGAAGTCGGTGGTGCCTGCGGTGGCGACGATCGCGAACGGAATTCGTCCGGCCTCGTCGCAAGCCTTTAGCGCGGTCTCGAGCGCTTCCAGATCCATGCGCTTGTCCGCGTCGCACGGCACCGCGATCACGGCATCGTAGCCCAGCCCCAGCAGCGCGGCGGCCTTCTTCACGCTGAAGTGGCTGACTTCCGAGGTGATAATGCGCAGGTCCCTGTAGTTCGGGGGGAGGCCATGATGGCGATTGCCACCGTGGCCAGGCATCGCTTCGCAGGCGCTATCGCGGGCGATGGCCAGCGCCATCAGGTTGGACTGGGTGCCGCCGCTGGTGAACACCCCGTCGGCGTCGTCGCCGAGCCCGATGCGTGCCGCGGTCCAGTCGATCAGCTTCTGCTCGATCAGGGTCGCGCCGGCGCTCTGGTCCCAGGTTTCCACTGCCGTGTTGAGCGGCGTGGTGATTGCCTCGGCGAGGATCGACGGCAGCGTGATCGGGCAGTTGAGATGGGCGACGTAGCGCGGGTGATGAAAATGCACGGCGTGATCGAGATAGAGCCGCTGGACCTCCTCGAGGCTGGCATCGAGATCGCCGAGCGGCCGGTCGAGATCGATCGCCTCGAACGCGGGCTGCAGTTCGTGGGGCTCGATGCCGCTGCAGGGGCCTTGCGCTTGGGTCAGCGTGTGGCGGACCAGATCCATGCAGCGCTGCATGCCCGTTCGGTAGGCATCGAGACTCGCTTCACCGAACAGTGCCAGTGCTTCCGGGGAGCCTGGCGGCCGGGACCGATGCAAAGGAATGGGCGTGGCGAATTCCGTGTCATGTCGCATGACGTTTCTCCTGATTGCCGTTCTGGCGCCTCATGACAGACAAAGGCGTAGCCGATGCGACGCTGGAAGCGCGCATAAAGAGAGAGCGAAGCGGTGAGTGAAGCGGTTCGATGAGTGCCGGCCGCTTCCTGCAGCCGGCGATCGATCAGCGTGGGATCATGCTAGAGCGGATACATGCTAGAACTCGTAGGCCACGGTGGCGGTCACGTTACGCTCCGCGCCGAAGTAGCAGTATTCGAGGGAGTTGCAGGAGGCGACATACTCCTTGTCGAGCAGGTTACCCACGTTGACCCGGGCGCTGACGCCCTGCAGCCCGACCTGGCTCAGGTCATAGCCCACGGCGGCATCCACCAGGGTGTAGTCGGGGACCATTTCGGTATTGGCGCGGTCGGCGTAGATATCGGCGTAATAGCGCACGCCGACGCCGACATCCAGCCCGTCTAGCGCGCCGTTGTCGAAGGCTCCGTTCTTGAAGGAATAGTGACCCCAGAGACTGGCCTGGTGGCGCGGCGCGTAGATAGCGTAGTTGCCATCCTCGTTCGGGTCGTCGCTCTTGGTATAGCGGATGTCGGTATAGCTGTAGCCCGCCTGCAGCCGGAAGTTGTCGGTCAGCCAAGTTTGCGCCTGTAACTCGATACCCTGGGAGCGTATCTCCCCCACGGAGCGGTAGGGATCGGTAGGCTGCTCCTTGGTTGCCACGTTTTCCTGATTGATCCGGAACAGCGACAGGGTATAGAGATCCCGGCTGCCCGGCGGCTGATACTTGAGCCCGGTTTCCCACTGTTCGCCTTCCATCGGTTCCAGCAGATCGCCATTCGCATCGACGAAGCTGGTGGGGGTGAAGGCGGTGTTGTAGCTCAAGTAGGGCGCAACGCCATTGTCGAACAGGTAGAGTACGCCGGCGCGGCCGCTGAACTGGGTGTCGTCGAGTGTGCTCTCGGTATCGTTGTAGTGATCGGTATTCTTGATATCGACCCAGTCGTAGCGCCCGCCGAGGGTGACACGCCACTGGTCGATCGCCATCTGGTCCTGCAGGTAGATCCCGGTCTGGCTGAGTTCATGCCGCTCATCATTGGTGACGGCGATGTCCCCGATCGGCTCGGCGCCATAGCTGGGGTTGAAGGCATCGAGGCTGGGGAAGGAACCGGCCGTCCAGACCACGTCATTCCTGCGTTTCTGATAATCCACGCCGACCAGCACGGTATGGTCGATGAAGCCGCTTTGGAGCTTCGCTTCCACCTGATTGTCCAGCGTCCAGGCGTCGAGGGATTCGCGGCCTCCCGAGTAGTATCGGTTCAATTCGTTGGAATCCGTCGATACCCAGCCGTACCCGTAAACCTGGTTCAGTTCGACGTCCGAGTTCAGATAACGCAATTTCTGGCGGGCGGTGATGTCATCGCTGAAGCGGTGCTCGAGGTCGTAGCCGAACATGCGCTGGGTGCGTTCGAACTTGTCGTAGTCGTCCTCGCCGTCGAAGAAATTGTTGCTGATATGGTGGCCGTTGTGGCTGGTTACCGCGCCTTCATAGGGCACACCGGAGTGATAGCCGCCTTCCGGATCCTTCTGCAGATAGGCCATGAACGTGATCGTGGTGTCGTCGGTCGCATCCCAGGTGATCGATGGCGCGATGGCGTAGCGCTCTTCTTCGACGTGATCGAACTGGGTGTCCGCCTTGCTGCCGATCCCGACCAGCCGATAGGCGACGCGCCGCTCGTCGTCCAGCGGGCCGGAGAAATCGAACGCTGCGCTGCGCTGGCTATTGGTGCCGGTGCTGAAACGGAGCTCGTTGCGGTTCTCGAACAGCGGCTTCTTGCTGGTCAAGGCCACAAGACCACCGGGAGACGAGCGCCCGTAGAGCACCGAGGCCGGCCCTTTGACGATCTCGACGTTATTCAGAAACCAGGGATCGATCACCATCGAGCTGTAGCTGTTGGCATCGCCCATCACCTTAAGCCCGTCAAGATAAGTGTTGCTCAGGCTGCCATCGGAAAAGCCGCGCATGACCAGGTAGTCGTAGCGGTTGGAGGCGCCGACCTGGTTGGTGTAGACCCCGGGCGTGTACTGGGCGGCTTCGCGCAAGGTGCGCACGCCGCGTTCGTCCATCTCCTCGCGGTCGACATTGGAAACGGTCTGCGGCGTTTCGAGGATGGGCGTCTCGGTCTTGGTGGCGGCGGACTGGCCGGTCACCGTGACCGTGTCGAGCGACGCGGAATCGCCGCTCGTCGCGGGTATCGAGGTCGTTACCGTCTGCTGGGCCCAGACCGGAAACGACAGGCAAGCGCAGGCCAGTGCGCTGACCGGGTAACGCAGAACATGATGCATGAACGACAAGCTCCCCTTGAATGAAAATCGTTCTTATCCATGGATGTTGCCAATAAGAAGACGTAGGGGCGTCCGGTTTCTGAACCGCAATGACAATTATTTTCAAAAAGAGAAGAACGATACGGCGAGGGCGGCGGTTGCCGGCGATCCGGCGAAGCGGGAGCAAGAAGAGCTCGCGTGCTCAGGATCGTGAGGGGACGGCGATCAACGTCATCAGATAGCCATCGATTTTCGCGACCTGCCCGGATAGCTGCGCACCGGCTGGCCACTGCGCCGATAGCGTCTTGAGCAGTTCGATCGACACCGCGCCCGCCTCGGCGTCCCAGTCGATCAAGCGGGCATGGGGGAAGTAAAAGCGCTGCCCGACCAGCGGATAGAGCGCCTTGAACAGGCTCTCCTTGAGCGAGAACACCAGGGTGAGGAATTCCCCCTGCCGCTCGGCGGGCAGCCGGTCCAGCCAGGCCAGTTCCGAGGCCACCAGAATCTGCGCTGCCAGACGCCGGGCGCGTTCGCCACTCATCACGACCTCGGCGTCCAGCCCGACCCCCTGATAGGCTGCCCGATTGGCGACCACCGCCGCTGCCAGGCCGCGGCTATGCGTGATCGAGCCGACGGTGCCGGCTGGCCAGTCGGGGAGCTGTTCGGCGTCCTGCGCTGGTGTCGAGGGCGACCCGGTCAGCGCGGCGAGCGCACGGCGAGCGGTAAGACGGCCACCCAGGAACTCCGCCCGGCGCTTGGCTGCCGCCGTCGTCAGGCGATCCGGCAGGGCCAGTTCCCAATCGCCGAGATTTGCATCGCAAAGCGTCTGGGTTTCGAAGCACAGCGCGCTGAAGCGGGCCTCCGGCAGCGCGAGCCGCCAGGGCCACTCGCTCCGTGGCGAGTGGCAGCCGGCGGGTAGCATCTCGAACGGGGTGACGGTGTCAGGCATCGCTTAGCGGTCGACCAGCACGGCATTCAGTTCGACCGGGACCTCGTCGCCGATCTGCTGATACCCGATCAGCGACAGGATCGAACGCACGGTCTGGTTTTTCATCAGTTCCTTGCCGTCGAGCGAGACCGGCTCGGCATTGCGCGCACGCACCACGTCGGTCGCTTCCCGAGTGAAGCGCACCGGCAGTTTCTCCTGGCGCTGCTCGCCGTTGGATTCCGTGCTCAGCGTGAGTATCTCGACCGTCGACTGGCCGACCGCCAGCGAGTTGATGCGTTCCGGCGGCAGGCGAGTGACGACCGTGACCAGCGTCGTGCTGGTGAGCGAGGACATCCACGGCGGCAGCTCGCCAAGGCTATCGAGCACGTCGGTCTGGTTGAGCCGGATCGGCAGTTGCAGCGTGCCATCCGCACTGATCTGGCCTTCCATGCGGCGCAGCGCGTGCTCATGGGGAATCGACTCGCCGCCGCTGGTGATTTCGGTCACCGTCGCCGTGACCTGGGACTGTTCGGGATCGAGCTGCCAGGCCGCCAGCGCCACGCCGTGGAACGCCGTCAACCCGGCGGTCAGGCCGATACCCATGATACGGCGGATGATCGTTTTCGATGACATCGTGTCCTCCCTGGACGTGCAAACCTTCGATAGCGGCTGGCCTGTGCCGGCCGCTTTGGTTATCATACGGCTCCCGCGTTTCAGGGCCTATAGCTCAGTTGGTTAGAGCAGGGGACTCATAATCCCTTGGTCGCAGGTTCGAGTCCTGCTGGGCCCACCATTAAATCAGTGGCTTATGGGATTATTCGACAGCGGTCTCAATGCTTGGTTGCGGTTTGGTTGCTGATTTTCGGCAACCGAGTCATAACACCGTCCCATCGAGCGGGATCCGCGTGCGCGTAGCGGCTGGTCACTACGAGCGACGAATGTCCCAGCAGATCCCTGATGCTCGTCAGAGCTTCTCCCTTACTCGCGAGCAGAGAGGCGTAACAGTGCCGCGAGTCGTGGAAGCGAATCTCAGGGCGACCAATCTTCTCTCTAGCTGTTTCAAAGGCGCCACTGATTCTGTCTCCGGTGGTATCGAACGGCAAGGCGTCCACAAGCGCCAGTGCTTCTTCAGTCAATGGAACTACTCTGGGTTTCCCGTTCTTGGTTTGGTTTGGCTTGAGAAGGATACGACCGTTATGGACGTTGCCCGGCTCTAGCCCCATCAGCTCTCCTCGCCTCATGCCCGTCAGCATTGCCAGTAGGATCACCCTTCGTTCGACCCTGTACCGCTCGGGTACTGCTTCAAGCAGCTCGGCAAGCTCTACCTCTGTCAGGTAGATATGCCGTTCGTTCTTGGGCGATGGTTTGCGCAGCTTGCCGTCCAGCGGCAGATCTATCCAATCCCACTCCCGGTATGACAATGAGAGCACCCGCTTGACCACCTGAGTTCGGTTGTTAATGGTCGATTGGGCTAATCCCTTCTCCTTGAGAGCTTTTTGCATCCTGCGCGCTGCGTCCAGTAGCTCCTGTCCGATTATCACGCCGGGAGCGTGGTCATCCATCCATCTTGCTACCAGCAGGATGTGTTGCTTCTGCGAGCGGACATCGTATTCGTTGACCATGCGTTGCAGCCCTTCGGAGAAAGTGAATTTGGGTTTGCGGCCCATGACTCCGTTGAACTTATCTTCCTGGCGCTGAGCTTCCGCCTTTAGCGCATACTGCCTTGCCTCTCCTTCTGTGCGAAAAGTTCGTTGAGTGCGCTGACCGTCGATCGTGCACCGCACGACCCACGTGTTGCGATCTTTCTGTAGTGGTTCACTAAAACCGGACACCCATTTAGGTGGTATCGTCGCCACCAAAGTAGAGGTGATCTGTAGTGTTCAATTAATCCCGGACAGTGTTTTAAGTTTTTCTTCAGCTAACGCAGGCGGGATCCCTGCATTAAACGTATGGGGCCGCTGGCGATTGTAATAACCCAGCAGCTCCTCTAGCTTCTTGACCTGAAGGCTGATGGCCGGCTGCGACCGACCAAGAAGCTCGCCAGCACTAGTGAAACCTCCCAGGTCCTTTATCGTGACAAAGGTTCGCAGCAGGTCGGTGGGCATTGGTCATTGTTTTGCCGTTTGAGTGACGAATAAGGTCAGTGAGTAGGTTGGTTGCGGCTACGGGTCTTGCCTATCTCGATATGGCGTTAGTCCTCGGCTGGATGTGATCATGCCGCCAGCCATCATGATGTTATTCATACTGTTCATCACCTTTTCCAAGAAATACATGGCCGGCTTCCGATGGAATACCGCAGCTTGGGCAGGCTTTTCCCGCCCATGTGGGGCATTGTCTCGATGCTCTCTCCCCTCCCATCGCTTGAGCTCTAGCGAAGATCAACACCTTTTGGCTCAGTAGGCGCACCGCCATGGTGCGCTCTGGTCGTCTTGGGCGCATGCCATGCCGAAGGCGCTAGCCATATGCACGTACCCTGCTAAAGCGATATGCAATGTGCACATTCTACTCCCGCCAGTTGTCTACATATTACACATCGCGTCCTCAATAATATGATTTGATCAGTAGTTGGCACGTACATTGCACATACCCATGCAGAGCATCCTCAATACACAACATCAAGGAGCTATGTCATGGAACCTTCCGATTATCCGTTGACTGAGGTGCCCAGAAGCGACCGAAAGGGGCTTGTGTCCACGTCTCTCGTGCTGCTGGGGTTCACCTTCTTTACCTCCACCATGTGGGCAGGTGGCACACTCGGCGAAGCCTTTGCCATTGGCGAGCTGCTGTGGATCATCCTGGCCGGCAACCTGCTGTTGGGCGGCTACGCCGCCACGCTGGCGTATATCGCCTGCAAGAGTGGCCTGAATTCGGTACTGATGGGCCGTTTCTGCTTCGGTGAGGTGGGCAGCAAGCTGTCGGATGTCATTCTCGGCTTTACCCAGATCGGCTGGTATGCCTGGGGCACCGCCACTATCGCGCTGATCCTGGTGAAGACGACCGGCATCCCGGAGGCCTACACGACGCCCTTGATGGTGTTCTTTGGTCTGGCCTTCTGTCTGACCGCCATGGTCGGCTATCGCGGCCTGGACCTGCTGTCACGCTTTGCCGTGCCGGCGATGCTGATATTTATCCTGATCAGCCTCTACAAGGGCCTGATCGATGTGGGGGGCCTCGAGGGGCTGGCCAGCCAGATCCCCACGGCCACCATGAACGTGACCGCCGCCATTACCATCGTGTTTGGCACCTTCGTCAGCGGGGGGACGCAAGCCACCAACTGGAGCCGCTTTGCAAGTACACCCAAAGTGGCCGTGATCGCCACCCTGGCCGCCTTCTTCGTGGGTAATGGCCTGATGGTGCTCACCGGCGCCCTCGGCGCGCTCATCTACCAGCAGGCCGACATCGTGGACGTGCTGCTGGCACAAGGGCTCGTCGTGCTGGCGGTGCTGATGCTGTTCCTGAACATCTGGACCACTCAGGACAACACCATCTACAACTTCGCCGTTGCCGGCTGCAACCTGCTGCGCACCGACAAGCGCCGTATCGTCACGGTCAGTGGCGCCATGATCGGTACCGTGCTGGCCATTGGCGGCATGTACAACCTGCTGATTCCGTTCCTGGTACTGCTAGGGACCTTCATTCCGCCGATCGGCGGGGTCATCATGGCTGATTTCTGGCTCAAGCATAAAGGCCAGTATCCGACCCTGGCGGAAGCTCGCCTGCCGGCGTTCAACTGGCAGGGACTGGGGGCTTACGTCATCGGCTCCGCGGCGGCCTACGCGTCGCCCGTGCTCCCCCCCGTCGCGGGCGTGTTGGCGGCCGTCATTGGCTACGGCGCGCTCAGCTACCTGCCATCTCGTTCCGCCGCGGTGGCGGTGACCAAGAGCTGATGGCCATCCTCTGCGCCGATATCTCTTGCCTGCCCGGCCTCGACAGCATTCGACTGCGGGCCGGGTGGCAGGGTAGCCAGAACGTGGTTCGCTGGCCCTATGTCGCCGAGGGCGACAGCCTGGCGCCTTGGGTGCGTGGCGGTGAGCTGGTGTTCGTGACGGGCATCAGCCAGCCTCGCAGCGAGGCCAGCTTGCAGCAACTGGTCCGCGAGGGCATCGAGCAGCGAGTGGCCGGCATCGCCATGCTGACCGGTGCAGACGGCATCCGAGAGATTCCTGGCAGTGTGATCAAGCTGGCCAACGAACTGGGGTGTCCGCTGTTCGAGCAGCCCTATGCCTTGCCGCTGGTGGTCGTAACGGAAACCCTCAGTAACGCGATTGTACAGGATAACCTCATCGGTCAGTCGACGAAGCTGTTCCTGACGCGCCTGTTCCATGGGGTCGCGGATACCCCGGAGCTGATTCAGCTGCGGGCGAAGGAGCTTGGGCTCGAGGCGGAAGGCAGCTACGTGCTGGTGGCGATCCGCCTGGCAGAACGTCGTGAGGCCCAGGACGCGAGCGGCGGGGGAAGGGTTCAGCCGCAAGACCTCCACGTGCTGGAACAGCAGTTAGTCGAGTTGTTGAAGCGGCGAGGCATCGAGTGGCCGGTACTGCAGCACGAACACAGCCTGATCATCATCTGGCCCACTCCGCCTGAACAGATCGCCACCTTGCCGGAAACCCTAGAGCAAGCAATGAGCACGCTGAAGGCATGGCAGCCGTCATGGCCGCTGTATGCCGGGGTCAGTGAGCGCCAGTCAGGGCTACGCCATTTCGCAAAGGCCGCCGATCAGGCAACTCAGGCCCTCCAGTTTGCCCAGCAGCAACAGAACTCGCCGCTGTTTTTCTATGAAAGATTGGGCATCGCACGGCTATTTGCCGCAATTTCTCAGCGCAGCATGCTGGCCGGTTTCTGTGAGGAGCAGCTGGGTCCGCTGTGTTTCGCCCATGATCGTCAATCACTCGTACTCAAGCATACGGTAAGAGCCTTTCTCGAGTTCCTGGGCAACCAACAGCAGGCATCCGCCGCTCTTGGTATCCATCGCAATACGCTACGCCAGCGACTGAAGCGTACCGAGCAACTCACCGGGCACTCGCTGCAGGATCCATATGTGCGACTCAATCTGCAAAACGCCCTCTTGATCGAACAGATACTCTTTCATCATCACTCGATAGATGCCTACGGCAAGTCATAAATAAGAGGTATACCATGAAGATTATTAACGCACGCCTTCGTCATAAGTCTGAACTGCATACCTTGACCATCGAGAATGGCGTATTCACCGACATCCAAGAACAAGGTGAGCGGCTGCCTGCCGGTGATGGGCAGCTCGATGCCCAGGGCAAGCTGCTCTGTGCTCCCTTCGTCGAGCCGCATATCCATCTGGATGCGGCACTGACGGCAGGCGAGCCGAACTGGAATCAGAGCGGCACCCTCTTCGAGGGCATCGAGCGCTGGAGCGAGCGCAAGCCGATGCTGACCGAGCAGGATGTCCGCCAGCGCGTCAACCAGACGGTTGAACTGCTCATCCAGAATGGCGTTCAGCACATCCGCACCCACGTGGATATCACCGATCCTAGCCTGGTCGGTCTGCGCACCCTTTGCGCCATGCGTGATGAGCTCAAGGAGCAGGTGGATATTCAGGTGGTCGCTTTCCCGCAGGAAGGGATGCTTTCCTATCCCCGTGGCCTGGCGTTGCTGGAAGAGGCCCTCAAGATCGGTGCCGACGTCATCGGCGGGATTCCCCACTTCGAATACACGCGAGAGATGGGCGAAACGTCCATGAAGAAGGTGATCGAACTGGCGATCCAGTATGACCGGCTCGTAGATGTCCACTGTGACGAGATCGATGATCCAAACTCGCGCTTTCTCGAAGTGCTGGCCGCCGAGGCATTGGCTCACGGAATCGGGCCGCGCGTGACGGCCAGTCATACCACGGCCATGGGATCCTACGACAACGCCTATTGCTCGAAACTGTTCAGGCTGCTGAAACGCTCCGGCATCAACTTCATCTCCTGCCCGACAGAGAGCCTCCACCTGCAGGGGCGCTTCGATAGCTACCCCAAGCGCCGTGGCCTGACCCGGGTCAAGGAGTTGAATGAAGCGGGGATCAATGTCTGTCTCGCCCAGGACTCGATCTGCGACCCCTGGTATTCACTGGGCAATGGCAAGCTGCTGCGTACGCTGGACTTCGGGCTGCATATCTGCCACATGATGGGCTATCGCGACTTTAGCCACTCGCTTGACCTGATTACCGACAATGGCGCGAAAACGCTCAAAATGGAAGAGCGCTATGGGATTGCCGTGGGCAAGCCCGGCAACTTCATTCTCCTAGACGGAACGGATGATTACAGTGTGCTTCGCAATCAGGGCGAGGTGTTGATGTCAGTGCGGCATGGTCGCACGCTGATGCAGCGTACGCCGAGTCACGTGGTAATGAGCACGGAAGCCCAAAACTCGCTCTGCGAGGATGCCGCCTGATACATGACATCGGGGTCCTGGATGGGGGCGTCCAGGATCCTCGATATAATGTTCAGTTGTGTGCCGTAAACATTTTATCGAGAAATTTATCAGGCAGGCCAGGCGTCAGGTGCTGGGAAGGGGTGGGTTGTCTAGCTGGTGTTTGAGATGTTGCCGGAACAATTGAAAGCTTGGGGTGACATAGGCGCCGCTCCAAGCGGCGATGGTCTCGACCGTGCAAGTGTCATCATCCAGTGGAGCAACGACGATGTCTTCTCTCTGGAAGCGGGTAATGCAGTCGGAGTACAGGGAAATACCCATATTGGCGGCGACAAGGCCAAAGATGCCGCTACTGGTACTGGCTTCCTGGACGACTTGAGGAGTGAAGCCGGCGCGCATGCAAAGGTTGAAGATAGTATGGCGAAACTCGCTCCAGCCGCTTTCCGTACCCATGATGAACTTTTCGTCCGCCAGGTCGGCAATATTGAGTTGGTTGCGAGTGGCCAGAGGGTGGCGTCGAGGCAGTATGACGACAATCTTCTCTGTGGCGGCACGATAGGTTTCGATACCCTCGAGCTCTAGCGGACCAATGAGGAACCCGACATCGATTTCGTGATCTAGAAGCGCCTTGTGCTGCTGATGTGAGGGCATGTAGGCGAGATCAACGGTAATCTCTGGGTACTGCTCCTTGAAAAGCTCCAGGATGCTGGGCAAGACACCATTGATGGAAAAGTCATTATAGGCGATGGAGAGGTGTCCAATATCGCCACTTGCCGCCTGCCGTGCCAGGTGGCTGGCACGCTCAAGGTGGTTGATGGCTTTCTGGCACTCCTCCAGAAAAAGCCGGCCTGCCACGGTGAGCTCGACCTGTCGGGTTGTGCGTGAGAACAGTTCGGCACTAATGCTTTCTTCCAGCCCTTTTATCATGCGACTTAGAGCGGGTTGCGTGATGCACAATACCTCGGCGGCCTGCTTGAAATGTAGGGTTTGGGAGACGGCGAGAAAGGCCCGTACTTGGCGTAGGTCAAATCTTAGATTCATGATTTCCCGGACAACAATGCGTATGAAAATGGAATTGGAAGTCATTACCTCTAAAGCATAGGCTGGAAAGTGTCCAGCTTCCTTGGCATTGCATTGCGCTTTAGTCTAAACCCTCTGCATGTTGAAAGGAGCAGGCATTTTACCATATCGAAAATTACAAAAGGCCAGGCTGGCAGGTCCAGAAAATAGTCAGCCCTCTTGATTGATAGAATCTAATAATTCTTTGTGAGGTTTGTTATGGCTCGTATTGGAGTAGATGTCGGTGGTACCAATACAGATATCATCTTGGAAACATTTTCCACAGATTCTGTCGGCGCTGGTACCTATCGTCACAAGGTGCCAAGCACCACTCAAGATCAGTCGATTGCCGTATTGCAGGGTGTGCTTGAGGTCTGTGACAAAGCCGGTATCAAGCGAAGTGAAGTGAGTACCATCGTGCATGGTACGACCGTCGCAACGAATATCTCCATTGAGCATAATGGTGCAGAAGTCGGGATGCTCACCACCCGAGGCTTCCGGGATATTCTGCACATCGGTCGGCATAAGCGTCCCCATAACTTCTCGCTCCACTTCGACGTGCCCTGGCAGTCCAGGCCCCTGGTCAAGAGACGGTATCGAATTCCCATCAGCGAGCGCGTGCTGCCGCCCTCCGGCGAGGTGGAGGTCGCCCTGGCGGAAGATGAGGTCAGGGAAGCGGCCAAGAAGTTCAAGGAAGCCGGTATCAAATCCGTCATCGTGGGCTTTCTTTTTTCCTTCCTGAACAAGGGCCATGAGTTGCGCGCCAAGGAGATCGTCTTGGAAGAAATTCCGGATGCCTACGTCTGCTGTTCGTGTGAAGTCGTCGATGCCATGCGCGAATATGAGCGCTTCTCGACCACCGCCATGAATGCCTATGTGGGGCCCAAGACCTCCCTCTATCTCAATAATCTGGAGCGCCAGCTCAAGGAAAATGGCGTCGACGCCGACCTGCGTATCATTCAGTCGAATGGTGGTCTAGCCACCGTGGATAGCTGCTGCGAAAAAGCCGTAAATATTCTGATGTCAGGTCCCGCCGGAGGTGTCATTGGTGGTCACTTCTTCTCCGACCTTGATGACGAAAAGAACATCATCACCGTCGATATCGGTGGCACCTCAGCGGATATCTCGACGCTGGCCGAGGGTGATATAAAGATCATGAACCCGCGGGACTCCTACGTGGGCGGTCATCCGGTGATGGTGCCGATGATCGACCTGATCACCATCGGGGCCGGTGGCGGCTCGATCGCCTACGTCGATGAGGCCGGTGGCTTTCAGGTCGGGCCTCGCTCGGCGGGCTCCATGCCGGGGCCGGCCTGTTACAACCGTGGAGGTGAAGAGCCTACCGTGACGGATGCCAACATCCTGCTCGGGCGCCTGGATGCCGACCAGATGCTGGGTGGCGACCTGAAGGTTGATTCTCAGCTTTCCCACGATGCGATCAAGCGCAAGATTGCCGATCCGCTTGGATTAAACGTGACGGAAGCCGCGCTGGGCATCATCAAGATCGTGAATAACAACATGGCATTGGCGATTCGTTCAAACTCCGTGGCCCGGGGCGTCGATCCGCGCGAATTCATGCTAATGCCTTTCGGCGGTGCCGGTCCGGTGCATGGACCGGCCCTGGCCGAAGAGGTCAACGCCAAGGGGGTCATCGCGCCGCCCGCACCGGGGATCACCTCGGCGGCCGGCCTGCTGACCACCAACCTGCAATACGAGGTCACCCGTTCGCACCTCTGCGAACTGACATCGATCAGCAGCCGGGACTTCGAGACCGTGCAGGGGCTAATGAGCGACCTGGATGAGGAAGCCACACAGAAGCTCGCCAAGGACGGTGTCGCTCCTGCCGATGTCCAGTTGACTCGCTTTGCCGAGTGTCGCTACCACGGCCAAGGCTTCGAGCTGCGTGCCGAGATTCCGGATGGCGAGCTGACCCGCGAGAACGTCGGCCAGGTGGTGGAAAACTTCCATCGTCAGCACAAGACCGACTACGGCTACAGCTATGACGAGGCCGAAGTCGAGCTGGTGACGCTGCGCGTGGTCGGCGAGTCGAAATCGAAGAAGCTGGAGTGGAAGCCACTTGCCTCGGCAGAAGGTAGCGGGCTGGATGAGGCCTTCATGTATGAAAGGGAAACCACCTTCGACGATGGGGCCTCTCACATGACTCCTCGCTACGACCGGAGCAAGCTGCTGTTTGGTCATGAAATTCCAGGACCGGCCCTGGTCATGCAGCATGACTCGACCTCCCTGGTACCTCCCGGCTGGACGGCCCTAGTGTCGAAGCACGGCAGCCTCATGATCACGAAATCCAGCTAACTCGTTCAGGTGAGCAAGATGGAAAACAACAAAGTCGATCCAATTACCATGCAGGTCATCAGTGGTGCCCTCGACACCATTGCCGAGGAAATGGGCCACGTGCTCTACCGGATGTCCTTTTCCTCGATCATTCGCGAGTCGCAGGATCTGGGGGCCGGGCTGTTCGATCGGAACTACCAGACCATCTGCGAGTCAGAATCGACCCCGATGCACATCGGCTCGATCCCCGCTTACCTGCGCGGTGTCGAGAAGACCCTGCAGGGTGGCGAGTGGCATGAAGGCGATGTGGTGGTCCACAACCACCCCTATTACGGATCAAGCCATACCCCCGATCTGGCCATCATCATTCCCGTCTTCTATGAGGGCGAGCTGGTCGGATTCTCGGCCAATACCGCACACCATATCGATATCGGCGCTGCGACACCGGGTCTGATCATCGATGTGGGTGACGTCTATGCCGAGGGGATGCTCTTCGCCGGCCTGAAGCTCTACGAGAAGGGCGTGAAAAACGAGGGGCTGGAGAAGATGATTACGGCGAACAGCCGTGCCGCACAGCAGCTCATGCGCGACATCGAGGCCCAGGTGGCCTCGGCCCAGCTGGGGGTCAAGCGTTTCAAGCAGCTGCTCGACAAATATGGCAAGGACCGGACCTTCACCGCGATCGATCAGCTGATCGATTACTCCGAGACGATGCTTCGCAACAAGATCACCGAGATCCCGGATGGGGAATACCAGGCGAAAGGCTTTCTGGATGACGATGGGCGCAATCGCGACGAGCGGCTTCCCGTCGTGGTGACGGTCAAGGTCGAGGGCGATTCGGTCACCGTTGACCTCACCGGCTCCGCCGACCAGACAGCGACCGCCTATAACGTGCCCTTCGAGGGCTCATGCAAGGTGGCGGCGTTCGCCGGGTTCCGCAAGCTGCTGCTGGATGCCAGTCGCCTGGAAGTACCGATCCCCTCGAACGAGGGCTCTTTCCGGCCCATCAACGTCGTGGCGCCTGAAGGCTCGATCTTCAACCCGATCTTTCCGGCAGCCACCGAGGCACGCTTTACCCAGTGCAACATGATGATCGATCTGATCATCAAGGCGTTGTCTCCCGTCATGCCCGACCGGACCATCGCCGGCAGCTCGGCCGCCATCTCCTTCGCCTCCTACGCCGGCATAAAGGAGAGCGGCGACTACTGGGTCTTCCTGGAAGTGAACGAGGGGGCCTATGGCGGGCGCCCTGATTCGGATGGCCCCGACTCCATCGACAATCTCATGGCGAATACCCGGAATAACCCTATCGAGGATCTGGGCATGCACCTGCCGATGATCTGTGACCGCTATGAGCTCCGGGATGATGTGATGCCCGGCGCCGGCAAGCATCGCGGGGGCATCGGGGTCGTCAAGGCTCAGCGCGTCCTGACGCCGGGTTTCATCACCCATGAGAGCGAGCGTCATTACCATGTGCCCTGGGGGGCCTTCGGAGGCTCGGACGGCGCCGTCGGCAAGTGCGAGATCTACAATTACGCCTCCCGCGACGAAAAGACCAGCATGCCGTCGAAGTTTTCCGGGTATGTAACCAAGGCCAACGATGTCATGGCGTTCTACGCCCCCTGTGGCGGTGGTTATGGCAATCCGCTCGAGCGCTCTCCCGAGCAGGTGAGGGAAGATGTGCTCGATGACTTCTGCACCGTCGAGCATGCCTTCGAGGCCTATGGCGTCGTCCTTGACGACAAGCTGGAGATCGATCGTCTGGCCACGGCCGCTAGGCGCAGCGAAATGGGTGCCTAGGTACCCGCTCGCCTGGGGTGGGGAATGCCCCACCCCTTTTTCATGATCCTTGAGTCGGCCTGAACATCAGATCTCGAAAACAACGTCAACAAGACTATCCAAGGGTAAGAATATGTCTGCTACAGGATCGGGTATTGCCGGTAAGGCTGCGCCCATTGCCTCCGAAAAGAATCATCTGCTAGAAGAATCCATACTACCGGTCGTCAATACGCAAAAGCCCATTGCGGCACTCGGCTTTGTCTGGATATGGGTCGGCATTGCCGTCATGATCGCGACTTTTCAGTTGGGCGCGAACGGCATTACAGGCTTGCCGCTGTGGCAGGTCGTATCGGTCATTTTCGTCGCGAACGTGGTGCTGGCAATGCTAATGCTGCTGACCGCAGATATCGGCACCGAGCATGGGCTCTCGTTCTCGGTGTATCTCAGGGCGCCCTTCGGCGTCTATGGCACTCACTTGCCATCGGTCTTTCGTGGCACCGTGGCCGCGATCTGGTTCGGAATCCAGACCTATCTCGGGGCGCTGGCGCTTAACGGCATCTTTGAGTACCTGACCGGGTTCTCGAACTGGGTCGTGTGGTACGGGGTCTTTGCCCTGATCCAGGTCGCCAACACGGCCATGGGGATCAAGGCCGTCGAGAGGCTGGCCGCCATTGCGGCCCCTGCCATTCTGGCCATCTCGATCTGGATGTATTTCACCCTGGATGTGCTGGCGCAGACCCAGGGCATCAATATCTGGCGGTTCGTGGGCGGTCAGGACCTCACTATCCTCACGCTCTTTCTCGCCAACGTGGCCTTCTGGTCGACTCTTGCCATTGATATTCCGAACATCACGCGTTTCGTCAAGGCCCCTTCCGGGGAACGGCGCTTCTTCTCGCGCAACCGGAATGTGCTGCTGGCACAGCTTCTGGCTCTGCCGGCCACTCAAGCCTGGATCGCCCTGATTGGCGCGGTATCCTTCATTGCCGCGGGGGACTGGAATCCGGTCACCGTCATTCAGGGGCAGGGGGAAGGCCTGAGTCTCATCGTTCTTCTGGTGCTCGTCATCCTGGCCCAGTGGTCAACCAACAATGCAGCCAACCTGATCCCGGCGGCACTGGCATTCGTTAATGCCGGGGCACCCAAAATCTCCTACCCAGTCGCGGTGGCGATTGCCGCCGTCGTGGGCACGCTGTTCATGCCCTGGGCGATTCTCGACAACCTGTTCTCGTTCCTCTTCTCCTACGGCGCCTACCTCTCCGCCATCGGGGGGATCATGGTGTCAGACTACTACTTCATCAGGAAGCGCCGCCTTAATGTGCCCCATCTCTACCAGGAGGGTGGCCAGTTTCACTACCTCAAGGGCTTTAACCCGGCAGGCATCATTGCTTGGCTCGCGGCCGGAACCGTTGCGTTTTTCTCGGGCGAATGGGCGTTTCTTTTTGGCTTCTTGCTCGGTGCCATCATCTACTTCGCCATCATGAAGCTGTATGTAATGAAGCGCTTTTCACAGGAAGAGTGTGTGGAGGGTGGTTCGGATGATTTCCTGGGCACCAGTGTGGGCTTTAATTGGGTCCACGATAAGGAAAGCAAGAGTTTCCTGCGTCTTCATACCAGTGAGCTGGATAAGAATGCATCTCGGGAGGATTTGTAAAGTGAGGGGGCGGCATAATTGATGCGTTCCATGATATATGAGTTGTCAAAAATATCATTGGATGCCACTTTTTATGGATATTCTTTCAGTCTATTTTAAGCAAAATCCTTGATAGCCGTTCATTTGATATCTGAAATAACTAACCTTTCCATATTGGGTAAATGATAATGTCCCAAGATCTCATGATCATGCTGCAGCAGACCTTCGACGAGACCACCCAGCTCTACCAGGATCGCGGCTTCCAGCGCCGTGTCGGCTTCGTCAAGAAGCCTGCGATGTCGAGTCCGTGGACCGCTGCATCGACTACGTGAACACCATCGCGAGCACTCAGTCCTGATGCTATCGGGACAGCTTTTTCCTCCAAGGCGAGCCCATCCGGGCTCGCTTTTTTATAGCTGACGACCTGAGGGGAGACGTCTTCTTTCTGGAGGTTGGCTGCAAGTCGGTAGCGTCTGAATTGTGCCTATTGATGCCAATTTTCGCATCAATCGCTGACGATAATTCATTAGACGAGAATTATGACTTAGTCGTACGCTAATTATAGTCAATTAATGCCGGTATGACTTTTCGGCTTCCTAGAATAACGCCAAAAGAGATAGCTAAATGAATGCGAAACTCAAAAAAATGCTTCTGGTTGGCTCTTCCAGCTTGGCCACCACTCTAGCCGCGACTTCACTTTCGGCTGCCGAGAGAACCCTCAAGTTTCACAGCGGCTATGCCGAGTCGCGTCCCGAGGCGGGCTTCGTCGACGACTTCGCCGCCCTGGTCAGCGAGAAGTCGGGCGGTGAGCTCGAGATCGACGTCTACCATGCCGGCTCGCTGGGCCTGAAGGAGCCGGACATGCTGCGTATTTTGCAGCGCGGCATGGTGGACATGGCCCTGCTCTACGGCGAGTACTACACCCGAGATGCCCCGGAGCTCTCCGCAGTCTACGCCCAGGGCGCCATCAAGGAAGCCGAGGAGCATCTCGAGATGCTGCCCACCCTACGCGAGATCTATGCCAGGGAGTATGGCGAGTGGGGTATCAAGACCATCGGCGGCGTCGTCTCGCCGGTGTTCGACGTCGGCGTGCACTGCAAGGAGCCCGCCAATACCCTGGCCGAGCTCGAGGAGCGCAAGCTGCGCGTCTGGTCCGCCCATCTGGTGGACACCTTCACGCGGCTGGACATCTCGGCGCAGGTCATTCCCCAGAATGACATGTATATGGCGCTGCAAACCGGCGTCGTCGACTGCGCCTACTACCTCTCCACCGTGGCCGAGACAGTCTCGCTCAACGAGGTCACCGACTACGAGGCCTATCTGCATCCCTGGGCCGCGGCACCGGCGATGTTCGGCGTCAGCCAGCGCACCTGGACCTCGCTGAGCGACGAGCAGCGCGCGGTGCTTGAGGAAGCCGGCCAGGATATCTGGGAGACGACTCGCGCGATGGCAGTGGATCCCCAGCGCGAGGCCGAAGCCCGCGCCCATCGCGAGTCCCTCGGCATCACCATGCTGGAGCCGTTTTCCGACGAGGACGTGGCACGCTTCCAGTCGGCCGCGCTCGAGGCCTGGGAGGAGCTGGCCCGGCGGGCAGGGGAAGATGGCCTGGCCATCTTCGACGAGGTGACCGACCGGATCCGCCAGATCAACGAATGAGATCGCGGGGCCGGTCCCCCCGGCCCCGCGCTCGGAGGCCAAGACGATGAAGATCATCGACAAGACGATCGACAGGGTGGCATACGGCATGTTCCTCTGGGGCGTGATCGCCGGCATCTTGATGACGCTGACGGTCTTCGTCAGCACCCTGATGCGCTACGTGTTGAACTCGCCGCTGCACTTCTCCAACGAGCTGGCAGGCCTGCTGTTCCTGTCGATCACCTTCCTGACCATTCCCCATGTTCAGAACATCGATCGCCATATCGGTATCGATCTGGTCGTCAAGCAGCTGCCGGTCCGCTTCCAGGGCCTCGCCGGCCAGCTGGCAGGCCTAGTGCTGATGACCTTTGCGGCGGTGTTCGTCTACCAGTCCTGGGACTTCATGGTGTTCTCGCGTGCCATCGGGGCGCGCTCCGATATCAGCGGGTTGCTGCTCTGGCCCTGGATGCTGCTGATGCCGCTCAGCTTCGCGATGTGCATCATCATTACGCTAAAAAAAACCCTGCAGCGCTGCGTCGGTCGTGATAGCGCAGCGCTCGGTGGGGAGGCTATCTCATGAGCTGGGTGATTCTGAGTACCGGCCTGCTGACCCTGCTGAGCAGCGGCGCCGTCCTGGGGGCCGCGCTGGGGCTGGTCGGCTTTATTCTGCTGCATTTCCAGGGTGGTGGCGCCACGTCGCTGGCCATCAACTCCAGCTGGAACCTGCTGACCGGCTTCTCGCTGACCGCGGTGCCGCTGTTCATCTTCCTCGGTGACATCCTGCTGGCCAGCGGCGTTTCCACCAAAGTCTACAACGGCCTGACCCCACTGTTCCGGCGCATTCCCGGCAAGCTGCTGCATACCAATATCGCCGTCTGCACGCTGTTCAGCGCGGTGAGCGGCTCTAGCTCGGCGACCGCGGCCGCCATCGGCTCGGTGGGCTATCCGGAGCTGAAGAAGCGTGGTTACTCGCCGAGCATGGTGGTGGGCACCCTCGCGGCCGGGGGCACCCTAGGTCTGCTGATTCCGCCGAGCCTGGCGCTGATCATCTACGGGGCTACTCAGAACGTCTCCATCGGCAAGCTGTTCCTGGCCGGCATCATTCCCGGGATCATGATCTCCGGCGCCTTCTTTGTCTGGATCATGCTGCGCTCCCGCTGGGGGGAGGCAATCACCCCCGAGGAGGACGAGCCCATGGACTGGGGCGCCGTCTTCCGCGGCCTGCTGCAGATCTGGCCGCTGCCCGTGCTGATTTTCTTCGTCCTCGGCACCATCTACATGGGCGTCGCCACGCCCACCGAGGCGGCCTCGCTGGGCGTGGTGGCCAGCATCGTGATGGGCTTCGTGTGGGGCAATCTCACGCCAGGGCAGCTGTGGTCAGCATTCATCAACGGCACCATCATGTTCAGCGCCATCGCCATGATCATGCTGGGCACGGCGATTCTTTCCCAGGCCGTCAGCCTGCTCGGGCTACCGCGTGAAGCGGTCTCGGCGATCGCCGAACTGGGCTTGAATCGCTACGGGATTCTGCTGCTGATCGTGCTGGTCTATCTGGTGCTCGGCTGCTTCTTTGACGGCATCTCGCTGCTGCTGATGACGCTGCCGATCACCTTCCCGATGATCACCAGCCTGGGGTTCGACCCGATCTGGTTCGGGGTGATTGTGACCCTGCTGATGGAAGTGGGGATGATCACGCCCCCAGTGGGGCTCAATCTCTTCGTGCTGACCTCCATTACCCATAACGAGGTCAAGGTCACAGAGGCTGCCTGGGCGTCCTTCCCCTACTGGCTGATCATCCTGGGGGCCGTGCTGGTCTATACCCTGTTCCCCTGGCTGGTGACTTGGCTGCCGTCTTTCTACTGAGCATATCGTGGCACGGCGGCGCCCCCCGCCCTGTCCAGACACCATGCCGGCCCCTCGGGGCCGGTTTTTTATTTTCACTTATTATTTTCTTTTTTATCAATATTTTGGGAAGCAATGGGCGTAGCGCTCACGTCAATTTTATTAATACCAAAAATTGAATCAATCTGGTGAAAAAAGGAATTTGTTGTTAATAGTCGGCAGAGTTAGCCTTGAACATGCCAACCGGCAGACAGCGAAAATGACCGCAAGCCACTCGCCGAAGTGATAGCAATTAACCGATAAAGGAATCAAAACCATGTCTCAAGATCTGATGGCCATGTTGGAGCAAGCCTTCGATGAATCCACCAAGCTCTATCAGGAGCGCGGCTTCCAGCGTCGTGTCGGCTTCGGCAAGAAGCCGGCGCTGATCAGCGTCGATCTCGCCAACGCCTGGACCCGCCCGGGCAACCCCTTCACCTGCGACCAGGAGAAGATGGACAACGAGATCATACCGGGGATGCAGAAGCTGCTCGAGGCGTTCCGGGCCTCGAACTTGCCGGTCATCCACGTGACGACCGCCTATGAGATCACTGATCGCGACGCGCCGTTCACCGACATGGGGCTGTGGCACAACAAGATCCCGGTCGATGCCGTGGATCTCGCCAACGAGGAGCTCTGGGCCATCGATTCGCGGATCGCCCCGGTCAAGGGCGAATATACGCTGCTTAAGAAGCGTGCCTCGTCCTTCCACGGTACCGAGCTCGCTGGCATCCTGCGTGCCAATGACGTCGATACCATTCTTGTCACCGGCGTGACCGCCTGTGCCTGCGTGCGCCAGACGATCTGTGACGGCATCGCCGACGGGTTCCGTCCGATCGCGGTCAAGGAGTGCATCGGCGATCGTGTGCCGGGTGCCGTGGCCTGGAACCTGTTCGATATTGACGCTAAGTTCGGCGATGTCGAGTCCGTGGATCGCTGCATCGACTATGTGAACACCATCGCGAGTACTCAGTCCTGATGCTATCGGGACAGCTTTTCCTCCCAGGCGAGCCCATCCGGGCTCGCCTTTTGCGTATTCGGAACTCACAGAGCGACTGCTGCTCAATGAGGCTGGGTCGAGATGGCCAAGGACGCTTCTGGTGGTACGGGAACCGGGCACGGGTTACGCTGGTGCCTTGGGTTGGTCACCGCGTTCGCGACAATCTCTCGCGCAAAAATCCGATGACGCCAGGAGCACCGAACAGCCTCTCCTCGCGGAATGCCCCCCTGTCCGTGGGGTTTGTCCTGCTGCAGCGCTTTATCCTGCTGCCTTTCGCCGCCTTCGTCGACTGCCTGCGCCTGTCCGCGGACGAGGGGGACCGGAGCCGTCAGCTGCGCTGCCACTGGACCTTCATGACCAGCGCCGGCCAAGAAGCCGTCTCCAGCTGTGGGGCGGCCATCTCACCATGCTGCTCGACGAGGCCCGGGTGGGCACTCATCCCCAGCTACAGCCGGTGGTCTTCGGCAAGGTGGGCGATCGTCTGGTGCATCGCGCCATCGCGATGCCGAACAGCACTTGGGGGAAGCGATCAGCATGGAGGCGCTGGCGGAGCGGGTGGCCACCTCGCGTCGCAACCTGGAGCGCCGCTTTCGCGAGACCCTCGGCGTTGGCCCCAGAAGTTCTCGCGTGACCTGCGCCTGCGCTACGGACTCTGGCTTCTGCACTACACTGGCAAGAGCATCACCGGGATCGGCGAGCGCTGCGGTTTCGCCGATACGGCCCATTTCTCTTGCCACTTTCGCAGCACCTTCGGCGTGACCCCGTTGGAAATGCGCAAGCGTGCCGGCGAGCCCGGAAGCGACCGGGTCGATCCCTTATTTCTGTATGTCGAGGGCCGGCCGGCGCTCTAGGCCGCGTCGCTCTCACTCCCCCCGCGCGGCGTCAGACTTTTGTCTCGGGGCGGCCGGTATCTGCCGAACGGGAGAGCCGGCGATGCTTGCTGGCGTCGCCTGCTCAGGAAGCCTGTCGCATTTATTCAATCTTTGCCCCGCCCCATCGCCTTTAATCGAAGCATGAACTGGATAAGCCTCGCCCCGATTATCGGCGCATAAGGATTTCAAATTTTCTCCCGGCAGGTAGCCGATAGATTCGAAGTTACACCCTGCCCACCACCGACAATCCGTTACGACAATAACAGGAGTCCATCATGAACCAGGTTGCCCTCGCGACTTTCGATGCCCAGATCGCCGCCTCCATCGCCGATGAGGTGGCGCGCCAGGAGGATCATGTCGAGTTGATCACCTCCGAGAACTATGCCAGCCGGGCCGTGATGGAGGCTCAGGGCACTCAGCTGACCAACAAGTACGCCGAGGGCTACCCGGGAAAGCGCTACTATGGCGGTTGCGAGCATGTGGATGTGGTCGAGCAGCTGGCCATCGACCGCGCCTGCGACCTGTTTGACGCCGACTACGCCAACGTCCAGCCGCACTCCGGCGCCCAGGCCAATGCTGCGGCCTTCATGGCGCTGGTCAAGCCGGGCGATACCGTGCTGGGCATGAGCCTGGCCCACGGCGGCCACCTGACCCATGGCGCCACCCTCAACTTCTCCGGCAAGCACTACCACGCCGTGCAGTACGGCCTGAACGCCGAGACTGGCGAGATCGATTACGCCGAGGTTGAGCGTCTGGCGCGCAGCCACAAACCCAAGCTGATCATCGCCGGCTTCTCGGCCTATGCGCGGGTGGTCGACTGGCGGTGCTTCCGCGCCATTGCCGATGAGGTGGGCGCCTACCTGCTGATTGATATGGCCCATGTGGCGGGGCTGGTGGCGTCCGGCATCTACCCGAGCCCGCTGCCCCACGCCCATGTGGTGACCACCACCACCCACAAGACCCTGCGCGGCCCGCGAGGCGGCCTGATCCTCTCCGCCCACGGCGACGAGGCGCTCTACAAGAAGCTCAACGGCGCGGTCTTCCCGGGCCAGCAGGGCGGCCCGCTGATGCACGTGATCGCCGCCAAGGCAGTGGCCTTCAAGGAAGCGACCACGAAAAGCTCAGTATGCCGCTGCTGGAGGATGAGGAAACGGGAAGGCAGTTTGCGTTGTTGATATTGAAGCTTTTGGCGGGGAGAGAGCAGCCGACAGTGCAACAGTGATGGGAAACTAAGGATGAGATCATCAACCGAGCAGTGGCGGTCTCAAGTTCCAAGCGCAACGCTATTGAAGGGTGCTCGGTCCAGCGACCGATTTCTTGAGCACCTCGGCGTAGACTTCCAGCGGCGTGCGCCAGTCGAGCGTCTTGCGCGGCCGCGTGTTCAGTGAGTCGGCGATCTCATCGAGTTCTTCCTGGCTGTAGACCGACAGATCCGTGCCCTTCGGCAGATACTGCCGCAGCAGCCCGTTCGTATTCTCATTGGAGCCGCGCTGCCACGGGCTATGCGGGTCAGCGAAGTAGATCGCCGTCCCGGTCTTCTGCGTGATCTCGGCATGCTTCATCATCTCTCTGCCCTGGTCGTACGTCATGGACAGCCGCAGGGCTCGCGGCACTTCATTGAGCTTGTCGCTGAAGCCAACGGCCGCCGCCGTGGCCGTGGTGTCATCCACTTTCGCCAAGATCACCAAGCGTGTGGTGCGCTCCACCAGCGTACCGACGGCGGAGCGATTGTTGGCACCCATGATGAGATCACCCTCCCAGTGGCCAGGCATCAGGCGGTCTTCGATCTCAGGCGGGCGCATGTGGATGCTGACCAGATCGGGAATCTGCTGGCGTCGATCCTTGCCACGACTGCGTGAGCGACGCTTGCCGTTGCCCTGCCGAAGGCAGGCGATGAGCTCTTTCTTGAGACTGCCGCGGGGCATCACATAGAGCGCGTTGTAGATGGCCTCATGCGAGACCTGCCGACGTGAATCGTTGGGAGACATGCGCTTCAGTGTGCGGGCTATCTGTTGCGGTGACCAGCACTTGCGCAGCAAGTGGACCACTACCTCGAAGAGCTCCCCGTCGGGATGCAGCTTGGGGCGCTGGCGTGGCCGATGTCGCGTCAGACGAGCCCGATAGCCCGCCAGGCCGGCATCGTAGCCCTTGATGGGGTCGACCGTATGGCGAGCAATTTCTCGCGACACGGTGCTCGGCGCACGCCCCAGGTGAGTGGCAATGGCCCGGATCGAATGCGTGGCTCGCATCATCATGATGGCGGCTCGGTCTTCAGCAGAGAGATGGCGATAGCAGTAAGTCATGGCAACACCGTACCTGATGGCTCACGTGTTGCACTTGGTCATTGAGACCGCCAGTCCTTGGTGACAATAATATTTGAACTTATATACGTGACCCACGTAGAGAACGCGCAACATGGATAAAGCATCACTTCAGCACAAGCTCGAGCTCGCCCGACATGAGCTCCTCGATATGGGATTGCGCGGGAATCCGCTATTACATGTTCCCAGTAACAAACGCTTTCTCGATATCGTGGGTGAGCGATCGACTGAGGTGGTCAACATCCTGGTCGAAGAAAAAAAAACCATGCGCTTTCTGCCGCTTCCTGAAGTCTATGGCAAAGACGAGACTGAAACGGACGAGGACGTTGGCGAAGGTAAAAGTGGAGAGCAGGGTGAAGAGGAAGAGCCTCTTCCGCCCCTAGAGGCGTATCTTGAGCAGGAGCAGGGCGAAGAGCGTTTCAGTGACCTCAATCTGCAGACGCGCCTGCCGGCTCGCGAACTGGACACGCGGCTGATCAAACTGGAGAACGAAGCCCATACCCTGCTTCAAGAGCAGGGCATCGAGGTGCTGTATCTGGCGCTGGGGTTCCTGGAGTGGTATGAGGATGAAAATGCCCACACATCACGTTATGCGCCACTGATCCTGCTGCCGGTGGAGCTCCAGCGGGAATCTGCACGCGCCGGCTTCACACTGTCGTACACCAATGCCGAGATGGGCGGAAACCTGGCCTTGGCCGCCAGGCTGAAACAAGACTTTCGGCTCACACTTCCCGAGTTCGACGAAGAAGCGTCGCTGGTGGACTACTTCGGACACGTCCAAGAGATGGTCGCTGATCGCCCTCGCTGGAAGGTCCACGTCGATCAGATTCGGCTAGGCCTCTTCTCGTTCGGCAAGTTTCAGATGTATACCGACCTCGACCCGGCGAACTGGCCGGAGTCGCATGATTTGCTGAAGCATCCTCAACTCGAAAAACTGTTCGAGAAGGGCTATCGCGAGGATGCCGAGCGACTCGAGGCGTCTTCTGGCCATGATCTGCTCAAGACACCCGAGTCGCTCCACCTAGTCAAGGACGCCGACTCCAGCCAGCTCGAGGCTATCCTTGCGGTGATGGAAGGCGCGAGCCTGGTAGTGCAGGGCCCACCAGGAACTGGCAAGTCGCAGACCATCAGTAACCTCATCGGAGAGGCGCTGGCGCGCGGCAAGAAGGTCTTGTTTGTCGCCCAGAAGATGGCGGCCTTGGAAGTCGTCAAATCACGCCTGGACGAGTGTCACCTCGGCGATGCCGTACTGGAGCTGCACAGCCATAAGAGCAACAAGAAAGCGGTCCTCGATTCGCTGCGGCGAGTGTTCGATAACGGGCTTCCCAAGGTACCGGATCGCTCAAGCGAGTATCAGCGTCTGGGCGAGGTGCGCGAGTCGCTGGATGACTATGTGGAAGAGCTCCGTCCCACCATTTTGGCCTCAAAGACCGACTATGTGACAGCACTGGGGAAAATGCTGCAACTCCAGCGAGATGAGCGCCTGCAGGCATTGTCGCGGATCGACTTCGAGCATCTACGCGACTGGGGGCCCCAGGAGCTGGCCCGTGGGCAGCGTGCCATGGGTGCCATGGGCGATTATCTGGCTGAGTACGGTCCACCCTCCGACAATCCATACCGTTACTCGCGGCGTCATGCCCTCTCGCCTGGCGAAGAGCAGGAGCTTCGCAAGCTGGTTCATCGGGCCGCCGACCAGCTGACGGAATTAACCGACAATGCCGTCGCCTTGGCCAAGGCCATGCAATTGCCGATTCCGCAGGATTTCGATGACATCGCCATCCTGCGGCGGGCCGGCAAGCGCGCGCTTAATGCACCGCATTTGGCCGGAGTGAAGGTGAATACCGAGCAATGGCAGGCCCGTCGTGACGAGGTGCAGCAGGCGATCGCTGCCGGCCAGGCGCTGTCACGCACCCGTGATGCCATGCAGCCACGGTTCATCGAGGCGATGTACGACGCCGATCTGCTGTCGATTCGCACCGGGCTTGCCGGACGGGCCGACAAGTGGTGGCGCATCTTCTCAGGCGAGTATCGGCGTGCCGCTGCCGTTCTGAAAGGCTATGCCCGCGGCCAGCTGGCAGGTACGCCGGTAGATTGGTTAGGGTGGGTTGATGAGTTGCTGGAAGCCCAGCAGCACCGTAAGACGCTGGAGCGCCTGTCGCCCACTTGCCAAACCCTATTTGGAGCTCAGTGGCAGGGCGAAGAGAGCGATTGGTTGGTGCTGGCGCAGCTCGCCGAGTGGATCGTCGATTTATATGACGCGATCGGTAAGGGAGAGTTGCCGGCGGGGCTGGCCGACTTCTTGGATGGTAACCCCGATCTGCGGGAACATGCTGACCAAGTAGAAGCACTGCAAGCACAGTCAGAGCGAATCCAAGGGTTGCTGCAGGAGCTTTGCCACCAGGTCCAGTGGCAGGGTGAAGCGTCACAAGTTGATCTGGCTACCTGGCATCAGCGGCTCTCCGGCTGGCGAGATACTGCCCAGTTGTATGCGGTGGTGCGCTTCAATCAGCTTTGTGAAGACCTTGAGGCGGCAGGGTTGGGGCATCTGACAACGACCTTGGCCAGCTGGCCCCACGCACCGCGCGCCCTGGGCGCATGGCTGCAACTGAGCTATTTCGGCGGTCTGGTGGATCATGCCTATGTCGAGCGCCCGCGCCTGGCGCGCTTCGATCGGCTGACCCACGAGCGTCTGATTCAGGAGTTCAAACAACTGGATCAGGCCAGCTTCCGCTACGCCCAGGAGTCGCTGGTCGAGCGCCTGCATGCCAATCTTCCGCCCAAGCATGCACCGGGGGAGATGGAGGTCCTGCGTAAGGAGTTCACAAAGAAACAACGCCACTTGCCCATTCGAAAGCTGCTGCGTGAGGCGGGGGCCGTCATTCAGCAGGCCAAACCGGTATTCATGATGAGCCCGATGTCGGTAGCGGGCTATCTCGCTCAGGGAAACTTGGACTTCGACTTGGTGATCTTTGACGAGGCGAGTCAGATTCCGGCTCCCGAGGCTCTGGGTGCCATTCTTCGGGGGCGCCAGGTCGTGGTGGTGGGCGACAGCAAGCAGATGCCGCCCACCAACTTCTTCGGCCAGTCCGTCGAACTCAGTGACGAGGAGGCCGATGAAAGCGCCACGGCTGACGTGGAAAGTATTCTCGGCATGATGAAGGCCCGCGGTATGCCCGAGCGCATGCTGCGCTGGCACTACCGTAGTCGCCATCACTCCCTGATCGCCGTCTCGAACGATCAGTTCTACGACAATCAGCTGCTGATCTTCCCCAGCCCCGGTGTCCATCCAGAGGCCAGAGGGCTGAGTTTCCGTCACCTGCCTGAGACTCACTACGACCGCGGTGGCTCGCGGACTAATGCGGGCGAGGCTCGTGCTGTTGCCGAGGCGGTAATCCAGCATGCGCAAGAAACTCCCCAGCTGTCGCTCGGGGTGGTGGCCTTCAGTACCGCCCAGCGAGAAGCCATCTTGCTGGAGGTGGAGCGTCTGCGCCGAGAGCATGATGAGCTCGAAAACTTCTTCCGCCATCATGACGGAGGGGATGAGTTCTTCATTAAGAACCTGGAAAACGTTCAGGGCGATGAGCGCGATGTGATCTTCATCAGTGTCGGGTATGGACGCACGTCGGCAGGTCGTCTCGGACAGAATTTCGGCCCGATCAACAAGACCGGGGGCGAGCGACGCCTGAACGTGCTGATTTCTCGCGCCCGGCTGGCCATGGATGTCTTCGTCAATTTCCAGGCCGATGAGCTGAAGGTCACCGAGTCATCCCCGTTCGGGGTTCGTGCCCTGCAGGCTTTCCTCAAGTATGCCGAGACGGGAGAGCTGCCTACTTACGAGATGAGTGAGAGGGAGCCCGATTCACCTTTCGAGTGGGAAGTGATGCGTGCCATTCAGGACTTGGGCTACGAGGTCCAGCCGCAGGTGGGTAGTCAGGGCTTCTTCATCGACCTGGCGGTACGCGATCCTGAGTCCCCTGGCCGGTTCCTGCTGGCAGTCGAGTGCGACGGAGCCAGCTATCACAGCAGTGCTGTCGCGCGTGATCGAGATCGCCTGCGCCAGTCCGTCCTGGAAGGGTTGGGTTGGCGCTTCCATCGCATCTGGAGCACCGAGTGGTTCCGTAATGCGGCCGCCGAGACGGAACGCTTGAAGGAGGCTCTGGAGGCCGCTAGCCGTCACCAGAAGGACCTGGAAGCGCGGGCCAAGGCGGCAGCCGAGGACATCACGCCGATGTGGGATGACGAGCCTCAAATTGAAGAAGCGACCGAGGCGGAAGTCCCTAGTGGCATAGCGCGGGAAGCCGAAACGGGCCCAATTCCTGGTATACCGGCTTACGCTCCCGTCGGCTCAACGCGGATTGGCTTATCCAGTGCAGATAGCCAGTTCGACGAAATCCCCGTAAATCGCATGCAAAAGGCCATCTTGGCTGTGGTCGAAGGGGAGGGGCCGATCCATAGAAAGATGCTGCTGATCAGGCTGACCGAAGCAACTGGGATTCAGCGTGCCGGCGCCCGAATCCAGCGACGCGTGGATGCCGAGTGTCGGACCCTGGTAAGGAAAGGCTTGCTGAATCAGGATGAAGACACTCTCGATATTATTAATCGTGAAACGCTGCCATTACGAGACTGGAGTGGACTTCCCGCAAGTCAGCGTAAGTTTGAGTTAGTGCCAGAGGCAGAACTCGAGAACGCGATTCTGCAAATGCTGCGCGACGGTGTCTCGATGGGTCCGGAGGAGGCCATGAGTGCTTCCATCAATCAGTTGGGATTCAAGCGCGTGACGGGGGCGGTTCGTCAGCGCCTTGAGGCACTCATCGCTAGGTTGATGGACGACAAAAAGATAAAGGAGCGTAATGGGCGGCTACAAACCAGTAGGGCCAATCTAGAAATCTGAAGGGGAGTAGTTGATACCATTCCTATCCGGCTGACAATGCCGTTTAATCTGTCTCGATGTTTCGGTTGCGTGATTCACAGGTGGGAATGGCAATGAACGATACGCATACGAAGGTTTGCCACGTTTGCCAGCGTCGGTTCGAGGCGGGGGATCTCAAGCCCTGGATTGCCGTGCGTCCGGGTGTGTCTGCGTTGATCGCCAGTGCGGCGCCCGGCTGGGAAGAGGGCAAGATGATCTGTCGCGAGGATCTTGCCAGGTTTCGCCATCTCTACGTCGAGCGAATGCTGGAGGAAGAGCGCGGTGAACTGGGCGAGCTGGAACATCAGGTCATCGAGAGTCTCAATAACAGGCAGCTCATTTCGAAAAACCCGGAGGACTTGCTGGACAGGTCCGCGACGTTCGGTGAGCGCATGGCGGACCGGGTGGCGCTGTTCGGCGGTTCCTGGGCCTTCATTTTGACGTTCTCGGCCGTGCTGCTGGTATGGGTCATCGTCAATGTGGGTGGGGTACTGGCCAAGCCCTTTGACCCTTATCCGTTTACCCGCCTCATTCACGAGGGTGCTGATTGAG
>NZ_NHOU01000089.1 GCF_002179555.1 Salinicola salarius
ACTATTGATACCTTCGAGCGTGCCGATGCAGGTTGTCATCACCCCTCGCGCGCCGGCGCACAGACGGACGAAGGCTGATTTCTGGAGTTATCGACAGTGAACAGGAATTCTAAAGTAAAGGAGGGAGCCAATACCTATAAAAGAGGATAGGGTGACGAATCGGCAGGTGAGTCCTGTTGATTGGAATTGATATGATTTAATTAAAATTAAAGTTTTCCAATGCCGATGTATCGGATTCGATGAGATCCAATGCCTCATAGGTATAACGCTTTTGAGCTTTCACCGCCCGGGTATAGAGCTCATGTAGCGCGTGGTATTCACCCGGCAGCTGCTGGTCGAATTCCACAGTTTCGAATTTCGTCATCAGCGACTTGGCGTCGTCGATGAGCCGCTGCAGCTCTGCCAACACGAATTCGTAGTCTTCCACTGTCATTGAAACTACCTGGAACGGTGAGTTTGACATATGAGAACACACACAAGCGCCAGCCATTGGGCCGATTAAAGAAGCGTTTTGGTGTCTGATCGGCAGTCGAGAGCAGGAGGCAAAAGCCCTGGTGGTGAACCTGGTATTGTCTCGACTTGACTCCCCATTTTGGCAGAGCGAGGTGGATAGACCGTTCGAGGCTCGCCCCTGGTTCTGTTGGGCCTTAAGAGACAGCAGGTTGGTATGGATGACCGCCATGACGAGAACTGGCTCCGGGAAAATAGAGTAATGTCAATATGTTATCGGTTGCATGGCGGCGTTCTTTAGCCATGATTATTGCCTGATCGGTGTCCCCTTGCTGAGCGGTACTGTCGCCTGTGCAGTTATGGAGGGGGGGCTTGGTTCCGTGCTACGGCCTCTTCCGGGGAATGCCGTCATTGACGATCCATACGCTATAACTACAATGTAGTGCATGAGCCATCTTACCTTTGACTGGGATCCCCGCAAGGATGCCGCCAACCGCAAAAAGCATGACGTCTCGTTCCACGAGGCCAAGACTGCCTTCACCGACGAGTTCGGCCGGCTGATAGCAGACCCCGACCATTCTGAAGAGGAGGACCGGTTCATACTCGAGTTAAGCTCAAGTCTGGTGGATGGGAGGAGGTAGGAAGGGTGGGGTTCTTCGTCGCTTCACGTGGATTTGGCCTGATCGAACAGGCGGCCCACCGGGCTGCCAATCAGGTAGATCATGGCGATGAAGTTGGCCTCGTTCCGGTAACCGCGGGCGCGTGACCGAGCCGCCTGGAACAGGCCGTTCATGCCTTCCAGTCGTGCGTTGGTCAGTCCCGAGATCCACCGCCTGACCACCGCGTCGGCATGCCGCTCCAGCGTCGCCAGGGCCTTCCCCATCGGCTTCAGGAAAGGCTTCTCCGAGACCGCCGCCTTCATGACCTTGAGGTAGTTCGTGATACGCCACCGAGCCGCCCGCGGTGTCGGGGCCTTCTGGATCCAGCGCAGCTTCTCCTTGATCACCCAGGCGTCGGACGTGGCGCTCTGGTCGGCCACCAGCTCCTGGAGCGCCACCAGCTGCTTGGGCGTCAGGTTCTCGTTGTCCAGACTCTTCAGCAGGGCCCAGCGCAGCGACTTGGGGTGTCCCTGCTCCCGGCGCTCCTTCTTGCGCACCTCGTCCAGCCGCTTGGTGAAGGTCTGCACGATATGGAACCAGTCGACCGTGACGTCGGCCTTGGGAAGATGCTCGGCCACGCCGCTGAGGAAGGCTTGTGACATGTCGCAGACGACCTCGACCACGTTGTCCGGATCGCCGCCATGAGCCGCCAGGAAGGCACTGAAGGCCTTGATGGTGTCCTTGCCGTGGCCGGGGACGGCGAAGATCACCGGCTCCTGCTTGCGCTGCATGTCGAGGAACACCGTCACGTAACGCTGGCCGCGCCGAGAGGCGGTCTCGTCGACGCCGACGGTGGCCACGTTGCTCAGATCCAGTTCCCCCAGCATCCGGCCGACGTAGTGGTGCACGATGCGCCACAGCCGCTTGTCGGAGATCTCCAGCTGCCGGGAGACGGCCAGTACCGGCATCTCCTTGACCAACGACATGGCGGCTTGCTCGAACAGCAGGGTGAAGTCGCTGCCTGGCCGGGCCCAGGGCACCTCGATGCGCTTGACGCCATGCTCAGGGCACTTGGTGCGAGGCACGCGGGCGTGCAAGTAGCAGTGATGTTGGAAGAAGTTCAGGTGTCGCCAAGTCTTGTCGGCAAAGTCGTGAGCCGGGCAGGCCTTGCCGCACTCAGGACAGGGGTAGAGGCTGCCTCGCTCGGCCTCGACGTAGAGGTCCAACCGGTGGGGCGACACGGCGGTATCCAGGTGCTGGTCCTTGAGGATCCAGGGCGCTTCCAGGCCCAGGCCGAGGGTCAGAATCTGGGTGCCGTCCATGCCATGCCTCCTGTCATCGTAGAGGTCATATCCTGGCCCAGCTCAGGGTGCGAATTCCACACCCAACGACGAAGAGCCAAGGGTGGCGTATCCTGTTGATTGATCACGA
>NZ_NHOU01000090.1 GCF_002179555.1 Salinicola salarius
TTCGGGCCGGCCTCATGAATAAGCCGGGATAATGAGATCCTTCCCGGCCGATACCGGACTCCTTAATTCCACCGAAAGGTGCCACTTCGGTTGAGATGGCCCCTTCATTAATGCCTATGATCCCAGCTTCCAGCTTCCAGCTCCTCGGCAACTCGCCAGACTCGGCCAATATCGCGTGAATAAAAATATGCCGACAGCCCATAATCTGACTCATTGGCCATACTAAGGACTTCCTCTTCGCTGCTGAACCGATAACAAGCGGCCACAGGCCCGAAAGTCTCCTCGTGAGTGACCATCATCTTGGCATTGGCATTTCCGATCACCGTCGGCGGATAGAAGGTGCCGCCGAGTTCGCTAGGCTTGCCCCCTGCGAGGATCTCGCCCCCTTTTTCAGCGGCATCAGCAACATGGGCCTGAACCTTGTCGAGGGCCATCGCATTAATCAGCGGTCCTTGGCACGCTCCCTCACAGAATCCTTCCGATACCTTGAGTTCCGAAGCGGCTTGGGCCAGTTTACGCGTGAACTCCTCATAGACAGCATCTTGGACATACAAGCGGTTCGCACAGACACAGGTCTGGCCGGTGTTGCGGAATTTGGCTGCTATTGCACCCAGCACCGCGGCATCGGCATCATCGAACACGATAAAGGGAGCATTGCCGCCAAGTTCCAGTGAAAGCTTCTTGACGGTATCAGCCGCTTGACGCATTAGTGACTTTCCAACCTGTGTAGAGCCGGTGAAAGATAGTTTGCGTACGACCTTGGCGTCCATAATGGCACCACCGATGGCAGGTGATCTTGCCCATCAGCAGTGGACACCCCGTTAAGACAGTACACTGAGACGAGGTGACCCATGACAAGGCAAGCTCCTTCGATGAAGAAAACCCGCAACCGTTATTCGCCCGAGTTCAAAGATGAGGCCTTGGCGCTCGCCGACCGTATCGGTGTCACCGCTGCTGCTCGCGAGCTTGGACTGCAGACCAGCCAGCTCTATCAGTGGCGTGCCAAGGCTCAGCAGAAGGCCAACACGTCCGAGCGTGAACAAGCGTTGGCCGATGAAAATGCGAGGCTTAAGCGGCAGCTCGCAGAGAAAGCGGAAGAGCTTGAAATTGCAAAAAAAGCCGCGGTGTATTTCGCGAAAAGCCTGAAGTGAAATACGCCTTCATCCATCAGCACCATCAGGCATTTCCTATCCAGCGCCTGTGTCGAAGCGTGGGCGTGGCCCGAAGCGGCTATTACGCTTGGAGGCAGTGCGGTGGGCTATCATCGGCACGACATCACCGGCAAGCCGCTCTCGACTATCGGGTAGCCAGCGCTTTTCATCGCAAACAGGGCCGCTCCGGCGCGCCTCGATTGACGCTCGATCTCAAGGATGAAGGGCTGTCGATCAACCGCAAGACGGTCGCTGCCAGCCTGCGTCGTCAGGGCCTTCATGCCAAAGCGGCTCGTCGGTTCAAGGCAACGACGAACTCACGACACGGCCTACCGGTTGCGCCCAATCTGCTGCAACAGGACTTTGTGGCAAAGGCGCCCAATCGGAAATGGGTCGGCGATATCACCTATCTGTGGACCAATGAAGGCTGGCTCTATTTGGCGGTTCTGCTCGATCTATATTCGCGCAAGGTCATTGGCTGGGCAATGCGTGAGCGCATGACAGCGGATCTCGTTGTCGACGCCCTGCAGATGGCGCTGTGGAACCGCCGAATGCCGAAGGGCGTCATCGTGCACAGTGACCGCGGAAGCCAGTACTGCTCGGTGTTATACCAGTCGATGCTGGCTCGGCACGGTCTGCACTGCAGCATGAGCGCTAAGGGAAACTGCTATGACAATGCCTGCGCCGAGAGCTTCTTCCATAGTCTCAAGGTCGAGGCGATCCACGGTGAACGTATCCGAACGCGAGAACAGATGCGCCAGCAGGTGTTCGAGTACATCGAATTGGACTACAACCGACAGCGTCGGCACAGTGCTATCGGGATGATCAGCCCGGTGGCCTTCGAGGCCCGAATGATCGCTTAAGTCGGTGTCCACCAACGCTGGGCAAGATCAGAAAGCGGGGTTTCCTCGGAAGGCTTCAATACCATGCTGCAGCCGGCGGCAATCGCAGGAGCCGCCTTCCGAGTGATCATCGCCAATGGGAAGTTCCAGGGCGTGATAGCACCAACCACATCAATGGGTTCCTTTGTGACCAAGATACGCGAGTTGGCCTTGTGACTCGGAATCACATCTCCATAGATACGCTTGGCCTCTTCGGCGAACCATTCCAGGAAACCGGCTGCATAGGCAACTTCACCGAGGGCTTCAGTGAACCCGGCTTATTCATGAGGCCGGCCCGAAA
>NZ_NHOU01000091.1 GCF_002179555.1 Salinicola salarius
AAGTGTCGGCGCTGGCTTCACGGAATCAGGTTTATATATAATTCGATTGTAACTGCGCGCCGTATTTACAATGCATGTGAACTGAATTTTCACTATTCTTTTAATTCGTCAAACTATACAGACCAAAGTATTGAAAAATACGGGAAAATGCTACCGCTGGAGTATCTTACGTCTCCGATCATTCCCATGAGATTGATCGATAAAGATAGTAATAAACAAAAATTTTGTATTTCTACCATCGAGCATTTTAGTGAAGATGCAATGAAGCGGCTATTAAATTTCGCTAGTGATATATCCCAAGATTTTTCACAAGAATTTGTCTTTATATTTACTCAGTATGATGAGCTAGAGGATAAGCCAACTGTAAGTAAGTGCATTAGAAGCCTTGGCGAAAGAGCATCGATTTTTGATGTCAGCGTACACAGTTCCAGCGGAGATTTTAGAGGCCTTGTAAATGAACAATAAAAGATTCCTTTTGCCTTATGGTGATTCATTAAGAGAGTTTCTAAGTCAACCAGGAATTACCAAGGCTGATGTTAAGTCGATTTTGAGAAGAAGAGGTGTTTTTTTCTCTGATGATGAGAAGGCTAATACAGTCCCGCTCTTGATAAAAACCGGAATTTCTCCTTATGAACTTGAAGAGCTGGTTGATAAAGTCAAAGGCAAAGAGGATAACCCAAAGATTCACACGCAGAGCATACCTTGGGCAGGTGGAGATAAATCCTTGCTTGATGCCATTCCTCCGGAACTAAATATACAGGATATAATTGACCAGCCATTTTCTAACTATAAAGTGCTGGGCGCACCAAACTTCAAAGCGGTTGATGGAAATCAAGATCACGTTGAAATGGAATTCAAAGTTGAACGGTATGACTTGACGAAAAGTTGGGATAAAAATACTTCTCAATTCTCAGGAAAAATAACGCTAAAAAAAGGTGAGAGTAATTTAGATGTTAGCATGAGCTTAAATCACACATCACAAGAGACTAAATATGTTGCGGCGAAGGTTTCTCAAAAAATCGTCCAAAATATGAAGAATGAAGGCTTTGTGAGTAAAGATTCCGAGGTTAGGCGTATTAGATTTAACGACTTTAGTAATTCTAATAGAGTGGCTTTTCTTCAAGATTTATCTCAGAAGCAACTAAAGGATGCTTTGTACTTTAAAGATACAAAGGACATTGGTTTTAGGCCAGACAAGAAGATCGAGCTGCCTGATGACATTTCGTGGATGGAAGACAAAATTAAAAATATGATTCTTCAGGGAAACGATATTCATACAACGTTTTTCGTGAAGGATAAAAAATATCATAAGTATTTAGAGGTGTATCGGATAGAAGCAGAATACTCTTTTTCGCAAGAAGAATGTTCTGGCGACTGTCGCATTGTATTTGAGTTTGGCGAGTTCATTAGTCGTGGGAAAAATGACGCCGAACTTCTTATTCGAGTTGCTAGCGTGAGCTTTAACGACAAAACCTCTTCAGTCTCGACAAATAAGGTTAAAGAAATGCTCTTATCACAACTGGAAGTTGCCAAGCTAAACTTGCATGAGCAATATCGTGAAAAAAGCTTGTAACAAGTGGCTGTTGTCGGACGCGCCTACGCTGCGCTCCGGCACGCCGCAAAGCCAAGCGTTATATTTTGGTGAGTATAAATGATAAATTCAATATATAAGATTGAGGGGCTTTGTGATGATCAGTTTGCTATCATGCCTCACCCGCAAGGAGGTGATTTTCTCGAACAGAGTATAGAGGAAATCAAACTGGCAGGTTATGAAATCGTAATTTCCATGCTGACTAGTGAAGAGCAGGCAGAGCTTGAACTTCTTGCTGAGGGAGAGGTTTGTCAGAACAAGGGAGTTTTATACCTTAACTTCCCGATCAAAGATGAAGTGGCCGATAATGACCGGGAAGTGGTGCAGTTCATCGATTCCTTGGCGCTTTTGCAGGAAAAGAAGAGAAAAATAGTATTTCACTGTCGGGGAGGCGTTGGCCGTTCTTCGATGGTGCTTAGCCTTTTAGCGGCGAGGCTGGGTGTGGAGCCCGAGGTGTCCTTCGCGTTAATCACGCGATCCAGAGGTGAGCGAGCGCCTGAAACGGAATTCCAGAGGCAATGGGTAACCAGGTTATCCCGCCTCATTCACGAGGGTGCTGATTGA
>NZ_NHOU01000092.1 GCF_002179555.1 Salinicola salarius
CTCTCATACACCAGAAATCACCATAGCTCCGGATGACTGTCGGGGAATGGGCTTTGAAATCAGCGAAGGGAACAAACTTCAAAGGACTTGGACAGCCCATCGCTGCCAACTCAAAGCGCAGTTTTTTGCATGCATTGCGACGCTTTTTTACAGACTTTGAGCTGTGGGGCTGGGGACGTTTAAAGTTCAGTCCAAGATATCACCTGGCCACGCCAAGATCCGTAACATTCAACTCCGGCATTAACCCACGCGTTATTGATGATTCGACATGGCTCAAGCTTATTTGGGCAAGCCTCAATCTCGAACGTAATGATCTGCTTTCTGAGATTCATTACCCCCTATCGATGGTGCAAGCCCTTGCCGTGATATGGACTCACGCAGGTTTGCGCAGTAATGAAATTATGCGACTGGACAAAGAATGCGCACATTTCCAAACCAATGATGTGGTACACGAGGATGGGACTATCACTCCAGCAGGGTCCTTATGCTACCTCGATATTCCTGCCAGCAAAACATTCAAGCCCTTCGTCAAGCCCGTAGCGATAGCCGTAAAGAAATACATCGATGCTTGGCTGAAAGATAGACCTATCAACCAGGCCGCATTATTTGATGAGCGAACCGGGAGAAAAGTTAGCTATCTATTCCAGTTTCGAGGCAAACGCATAGGTTCCGGTGTTATCAATGGCACCATCATTCCTATATTGTGTGCCAAGGCAGGTGTACCTTTAGAAGACAGTCGCGGGCGAATCACAAGCCATAGGGGGCGTGCTTCCGCAGTGACGGCGCTTGCCAGCGTTCCTCAAGGCATGTCGCTGATAGAGTTGATGCAGTGGTCAGGACATAGCTCACCGAATTCGACTTTACATTATATTCGAGTTCGGCCTACCAAGCTGGCAGCATCATTTATCAAAGCTGATCAAATGGCCAATATGGTCTCCATCCTGATCGACCATGATGTAATTGCTCGCCATTCAGATGAGCCCTACACCTTCTATGACCTGGGTGACTCGTATTGTTCAAACCCTTTCTGGAGCAGCTGCCCACATCGCATGGCCTGTGCAGGTTGTGACTTTAACTTGCCAAAAGCCAGTGCAAGAGCCCAAGCCCTTGAAAGCAAGTCGTCTATCGGAAGATATTTAGAGGCAGTGCCTTTGACTCCCGACGAACGAGCTATTGCCGAGGGTGATCTGGAAAAATTGAAAGGTCTTATTCACAAGCTCGACAATGTGCCCACTCTGGACGGCAGAACACCAATTGAGATCGGGATCAAGAACCAAGGAAATTGAGATCTATCTTGCCCTTGTGCGCAAAACTGCATCCAGACTCAGGTTGGAAAATCAGCCCGCATGCATAGTTTGATACAGAATAGTGTCACCATGGCCCTGAAGATGCCACTCTGCGTTCGCAATACAAAGACTTTTTAAACCAGTTGAACAAATATATTTAAAATGTCGCGCTTATGACATTTCAGTCAATAATACTGATATAAAATATTTACTTTTACGAGCATTCACTCGACTTGAAGGCCGGCTTCTATTATATAAAAGCCGGCCCATACCTAATACTACTTAGCAGCCTTCCTCCATTTTATCCTGCATCATCATATGACGGCATTTTTTCATCTGAGGCATCATGCCATTGTTATGCATCATGCTTTCATGCTGCATTGCGTTTGAGTTTGACTGCTCATGGGTAGCCATTGATTGCATCATTGCCTCGGATTGTCCGGTACGGCTGGTATCCGTCAAGGCAAATGCCATCGATACTGAAGCTAGACCTGCAAATGTAATACCAGTAGCGAGCAAGGTTTTTACTTTACGCATTTGTATAATCCTCGAAATTTTCAATAGTGAACGTGACTTTTTCGTTTATTCAGGTTGCTGAGCGATACGCAGATATCGTGTTTTGGTTTTAGGGGCTTTCGGAAGCCGCTCTAACGATAACTTTGAAGTTGACTTTAAGGTCAAGATATAATTATCAGGCTGGCACAACCTAAAGCCACGCTTCAGTTCTTGCTCAGTTCTGTCACGACATGGTCAGCGCCCTGCAGTCCGAAATGAACCTTGTCGCCTACATTAATACCTTCCAATAGCGTCGGATCAGCCACCTTGAAGGCCATCTGCATTGTAGTGGCATAGTGAATCTGGCCACCTGA
>NZ_NHOU01000093.1 GCF_002179555.1 Salinicola salarius
TCAATCAGCACCCTCGTGAATGAGGCGGGGTTCATACCAGCCATCCGCCGGCACTAGGCAGCGATAATGGGCGAATGCCCCGCGGAAGTAGTTGGAGGTGGCCACCTTCTCGACAGTGGCGTTGATGGGCTCGGGCGCCTTCTCCTTCGCCCAGTGCGGCCGGTAGCCCCACCACACCTCATCCATCACCAGCGGCGCGTCATCGCTGGGATGGCGCACCGCGGTGATCCAGGCGCCCGGCGCCACGTTATAGCGCGGAGTCAGCTCCTCAGGCTCCAACGGCAAGCGCAGGGCCTTGGAGAGCTTGGTGTATGGGCTATAAAGAGCAAAGCGGCCGCACATGATTTATGGCACATCTACAGTGTGTTGAACGTCATAAACATTTTCTTGAAAATGTGAGATCAAACGATGATCGAGGAGAGCTTGAAATATATCTCGACAAGCATCTTCAGTAACAACAATCCTATTATTGCCATCAACCGAGATATTAAGCTTTAGCCGATCCTTGTTTGCTATCAAACTTTTAATAAAATCGGAGTTTCTATAATACCCCTTTTCCTGAATAGCAGCCGCTCTCCTTAGCTGAATTTTATCTCGACCAACATATTTCTTAATCGGCTCAACATCGTCGAAAAGATCCACAAAATCTGAATCTTGGTTAAGCTGATCAAAGTTATCCAGATGAGCCTGCTTATAGTTAAGAATAGACTCACAATTATTCTTGTGAAGCGCAAACACAGTGGATCCACACACCAAAACATCAAATGTTTTTTGGATAGAAAACGTATCCGCCTCCTCAACCTCCAGCTCTTCATCCCGAAAATTTACAGAGATTACATTGCGACGCTTAACATTCTTCCACTCTGGAGGAGTCCTTTTTATCCCATAGACGACCCCACCATTCCTTACAAATTTAGCCACATAAAAAACGGCATTTGTAAGATGCTTCACTTTATCTATTCTTCTTTTATCATCTTGTTCATAACAGGCATCGACAATCAACCCCACATGCGTTTCTTCAAAGGGTATAGTAAGAGCACTGCCTTCATTGTTTTGTGCCAAAATGTTGTACGGCGTTATCTCTGTTACGTCCTCAACAACGGTCTGTGCTACCTCTGACAAGCCATCATCAAGATATTGTCCCGTCTCTACCCAGCGCCCAGTATATCTTGGAAGCTGCTTATTATTTGCATCCACACCAGTCTTGAATACCCAAAGATGAACATTGGCGCTATCAAAATCAAACTCTTTGAGAGATTTTAAATCATCACTCATTGTTCCCTCCGCACTATCATTACATCCTGTACTTTGTTATGATTTACGTACTCTGTAGGAATAACTTCTGAATTAGATAGCATAACACCCGTTCGTTTAGCCCCATTATCCCCTAAAACATAAGAAACCTCATAAAGCTTCCAGTTGAAGACAGCAAGCACGGGATTCAAAATAGCCCGCCCCGTCTTGTAGGTTATCCAAAAAAGCCACATTAAAAAAACTAAATACCCAAGAAACTCTTTGGACTCTGAGTACTCTATGGATATAAATGCAACCAGATAAGGCAAAACATAATTCATCAAATCCATTGGCACATGTTTAACTTCGACAACCTTGACTTCATGCTTACATCTGATCCGGCTGAGAATCCAAAGGGACAAAAGCAGACAAGACAAGCAAAAAGCAACCGCACCAAAACTCAAGAAAGGATTAGAGAACGGTATGTAGCATGTTCTCTCACCAGAAAAATACCCCCAGCAAATATCATCACTCAGCGCAACCTCATCAAAGTCCTTAATCAGAAGGATTATGCTAAGCGGCAAATATGATCCGCAAAAAATAAAAAAAGCTGAGAGAATCTTAAGCTGCATTTTTCCATCTCAGGATAGATGAAAAATAAAATAGGAAAAACTTTAACAAAGCGCTCTCCCTCTTTAATAGACCTAATTATTCACAACACTTTCCTAATCCGAATCTCACACCGCTCCAGGATCTTCACGTCCTTCATGTCCTGAGGCTTAATCAATTCGTAACTATTCAGGTGGCTGCGGATGGCA
>NZ_NHOU01000094.1 GCF_002179555.1 Salinicola salarius
AATCAGCACCCTCGTGAATGAGGCGGGGTGAAGGGTTTCCCCTGCTCTGTAGTAAGGATTGTCGCCAGGTCATGCTGATTCTCCAGCATGAGTTCTCCCCAGCGGCGCACGATCTTGCTTCGTTCTTTTGCCGTCTTTCGACGCCAAGACCTGAAGGCCGTCTGGGCGCCCTCTATTGCAGACTGAGTCTCGTCTCTTCCAGCTTTAGAAACGTTTGCAATGGTGGAGCCACTGGCTGGATTGGTGACGGGGTATGTTTCATCGCCATACATCTATTTCCCGTTAGTTAATGAATAAGCCCGTCTGTAGGAGCGACATATTATTCAATTTCATAACCTTTTCTATAGAAGCTGCTAATAGGTCCGGGGTCTGCAAGACACCCCGGACCTTGTTTCTAGATCATCCCGCTATCAAAGAAAGAGCTTGTTGAAGATAACCCTTGAAAACAGGATAGTTTTCGCTCATTGGAAAATGGCCAATTTCCTTCATCTCGATGAACTTTGCTCCTTTTATTTGCTCAGCGGTACGACGCCCATCTTCAGGTGTGGTTAGGTAATCATATTCCCCTGTCAACATAATCAAAGGGCACTGAGATGTATCAATCTCAGAAAGTTTATCTCTGAGGTCATGGTCTACAGAGTAAAAATGAAGGTCTCCTTTAAATGCTTCAGAACCCTGCGTGTAGTAGAACCATGTTTTCCAAATATCTTTCTCTGGAGATTGCGGAGCCATAAGATCCCATACCCCGCTTCCACATACTTGCGCGGCGTTAGCATGAGGATGATGCCACCAATCCAAGTAAAAGCCAGGTGCGTAATCAGCTCCTTCAACAGGGATAATAGCCTCAAACCTTGAGGGGAAGCGATGAGCAAGCTGGAGCGCAACATTCCCCCCGAAAGAGCAACCCATGAATATAGGTTTCTCTAATTCTAGAGCATCGCAGAATGCGACAATAAAATTAGAGAAGTGGTCAGCAGTCAACTTGTACTCTTCTTTCCACCATTCTGTATTTTCGGGAGGGTCCGACTTCCCATGTCTGGGAAGGTCGTAAGCAATCACCTTATAATTTGATGTTATGCTTTCGTCCTCCAGAAGGTCACGCCACTGGTGGTTATGGCAACCTGCTGTATGCTGGCAGACCAGAGGCTTCCCTTGGCCACTCTCCAGATAGAAAACCTTATAGTCCAAGCCATCAACACTAACTTTTACATAGCGACCGGTAACGGAATAATCATTGTTCATGAAAAACCTCCTTTTCCTTTTTCTTATACTAGATTCAAACTGGGGTGCCTGTGGTTCTAAGCAAAATCACTTGGCGAGTAAAGCACCGCAGATTTTGCATAAGAACTAAAACATCGCCTTCTATCTTCATATCGCGTCGAAAAGTAGCAGACCAAATACCATGATACATAGGCTTAGGAACAGGCTTTCCAAACTCCCCCCAAGTTTCAGCACTGGCTCGGATTGCAAACTGATATCTAACATCTAGAGGGCCGGGGTCTACCGTTATATCTACAACCTTTCCTTTATGAACCTCTACGACAAACTGATGCTGTTCCATGTCAAGAAGATATGAGCATGTGAAATGCTTACCATGCGCCTCAATCTCTGGATCACTGTTTGAAGCCTTAGAAAAGGTTTTCACCCAGTTTTCGCAATTAACACCCTTATTTTCTGGCGTCATCTCTTTCTCCTGAGGTTATTCTTGTGACACTTACACTAATATTAGTTTCCGCCCCATAGATTAAATTCTCTCTATGGCTATCATGCCAAGCCTAAAGATACTAGGCTTGTGTTAAGAAAATAGCTGAACGGAAGCATGTTTATAAATTTAAAGTGACTATGATTTATAGAAAAAAGCTATTATTGTTTTGCCAGCTCCCAGAGTTCGGGCATTTCTTACGCTTTGTCTGAAAAATGATGTCTTGCT
>NZ_NHOU01000095.1 GCF_002179555.1 Salinicola salarius
TCATCAGCATCCTCAAGGCCAACGAGCGCGGCGTCTCGATCGCCGAGCTGGCTCGGCAGAACGGCGTGACCGAGCAGACCCTCTACCGCTGGAAGGCCAAGTACAGTGGCATGGAAGTCTCGGAGGCCAAGCGCCTGCGCGAGCTGGAGACCGAGAACGCCCGGCTGAAGAAGCTCCTGGCGGAAAGCGCCCTCGACAATGCTGCGCTCAAGGAGATTGTCTCGGGAAAGTGGTGACGCCCGAAGCGAAGCGGCGTGCGGTGAAGCACTTGGTGGCAGGCGGTTGGCTCAGCCAGCGAGGTGCCTGCCGATTGCTGGGCCTGGCAAGGTCGGTAGCCCGGTACCAGGTGATGCCGCGTGACGATGCGCCGCTTCGGGCCCGTCTACAAGCCTTGGCGACCTGCTATCCCCGCTATGGCTACTTGCTGCTGCATGCCTTGTTGCGTCAGGAGGGCCTGGTGATCAATCGCAAGCGGACCTACCGGCTGTACTGCGAGCAGGGTCTTCAGGTCCGAACTCGGCGGCGTAAGCGGTTGCTCCGGCCGAGAATACCGATGCCACTGCCGGACAGGCCCAACCAGCGCTGGTCGATGGACTTCGTGTCGGACCAGTTGGCCTCGGGACGCCGCTTTCGTGTGCTGAACATCGTGGACGATTTCAGCCGCGAGTGTGTCGGCCAGTTGGTGGATACGTCTATCTCAGGACGTCGGCTGGCCCGGTTCCTGGACGAGATCGCGCAGCAGCGCTCACTGCCAGCCTCGATTGTTTGCGATAACGGGCCGGAACTGACCAGCAAGGCCATGTTCTTCTGGGCGCGTGAGCGGACGGTGACGCTGGCCTTCATCCAACCGGGCAAGCCGACGCAGAATGCGTTCATCGAGAGCTTCAACGGCAAGTTCCGAGACAGCTGCCTCAATCAGCATTGGTTCTTGAGCCTGGCGGATGCACGACACGAAATCACACAATGGAGAACCCACTACAACCATGTCAGACCGCACAGCTCGCTGGGCTATTTGCCACCCGTGGTCTATGCCCAGCAATGTGCCTGAAGGAGCGGTTTCTCACATTGATGACGGACCTAAACCAGGGGGAAGGTCAATTCATCTGCTTCATTCCCATAAGTTCGTAGACCCTTTTCAGGTTGTCTGTGGTGGGCTTGTCTTCACGAAGCCAACGAACCGATACACCGAGATAGCAGGCCCACAGAACGCCTTTCTTGAATTGCCGCCATTGGCGGGTCTTTGCCATCACCTCGATATACTGGTTCACGAGCAGGTACTGGTACTCACCGGCCGTGTACTTGGCAGCGTCGAACGCTCGCTGGTAGTGAGTGGCAGCAGAGGCATAGTCTTCGGCACGATAACAGGCGACACCCCGCAGCCAGTGCAGCAGCCAGGTGAGTCGATCGGCCACCTCCGCCTGGCTCATGTCCGCCTCAAGCGCATCAATGGCCGCCGGGCTGAGCTCAGGGTCCTTGCGCATCAATAGGCCACGCTCGATCAGCGGCACAATCCCTACGGGGGGAGGCTGACGCCAGCGAGACACGGTATCCAGAGGCACTTGTGCCACGTAGATTCCATACCTGCCCTCGTTCCACTTCACAATTAATGGATCGGGTTCGCCTGCAGGGCTTGTATGGTGTCGTAAAATTTCCGTGGCGCTTTGGCGTTTATGCTCAAAGAAAGCCCAAAAATGTGGTGCCATTTTCAGTCCCAATAGCACTTGAGCATCTTTATCCTGGTCGGGGCCGATCTGGCCTAGCTGATCCTCATACTCCCGATAGAAGTCGTCGAGCTCCTCGTTCATCCAGGTAGCGTACCCACGTATCTGCTCGCAAAGTTCGTCCAGGAAGGCTTGCCCATACGCTTCCTGTAGTGGTTCACTAAAACCGGACACCCAT
>NZ_NHOU01000096.1 GCF_002179555.1 Salinicola salarius
TCGCCACCCGGCCAAGCGGCGCCGGCTGCGCACCGTGCTACAAGAGTTGGTGCACCGTGCGGCTCTCGTGATTCACAAGGCACGGCAGATCATCCTCGACTTCGGGCAGGATATCGGGCGCATGACGGTGCTCAAGACGCTGCGGAGCCGACTGCGTTATCCACGAGGAACGCCATGCTGACCGTCAATCGGCGACACTCTATCCACAAGCAGTTCCAAGCGACACGCGATCGCCAGATATGTCGTGCCTGGCGGGTGGAAAGGCATGACAAAACGGGCCGTCAGCACCGATCAGCACGGTGGGTTTTGGCAATAACGGGCTTGCGAAAGCCAGCTTGCACGGGGCGAATGATCAAAAAGTGCTCGCTGGCGGTGATAGGGAAAGTGTCGGCGCCGGCTTCACGGATTCAGGACAATGCTTCCCGTACCAGTGCCCTATCAAGTGGTGAGCTCAACCAAGCACTCTCCCATGCGTTCAAAATGCATATTGCAACCTCGCACGCACTTCATCTCCGCTAGCGCCATTGGCTTCTTCGCCATCCATGTAGCTCATTCCAAGTCGAACATTCTTGTTGGCGTAATAGTTAACGCCCAGTGTTGTTTGCTTACCGTCAGTTGTGGCCAGCCCCACATCACTGTATTTTCCGTCGCCATCTTCAAAACGGGCAATAACTTCCCAGGCTCCTTTGGGCGATGACGGTTCCACTCGCTTGAACGCCCCAGCCTTGTAAGGACGGCTTTCGCCGGTGACAACCCAACCAAGCTGTACGTAATAACCATCAACATCCACCTGGCCTTCTTCGGAATCGAAATATTCGGCCTGGGCATGGAAGGGCCCGGAAGCGCCGGCGAGCTCCAGATTAAACGTATCGACCTCATCGGCCTGAACGTCGGCGTCACGCGTGGTATAGCCCGCACCAAGATGAGCAACCAGACTATTCGTTTGAATCGGTGCAAACGTGCCCCGTGCGGTTACTGCCGTGTTATTGAAGTCGTCGCTGCCATTGCCGTCTGCTTCGAAATAGCCGATACCGTAGGTCCAGTTGCTGCCTTTGCCACTGAGCTGGATGCCGCCGCTGCGACCGGGGGTATAACGCTCGGTCATGGCGGATCGCTCAAGGGCCGAGATGTCTTTTGAACTCGTTAATTGTTCCAGGCCGAATGGCTCTTTCTGCTTACCAATAGTCACGGTTGCCGTCGAGCCAAATCCCAGGTAGCGAATGTACAGGTCCTCAGCGGTCCCGCCGTCGGCGCCATCACTCTCAGCCACGTTGAACTGGGTTTTGTACGCCCAGTCGCCAAAGTGGCCCTTGGCGTAGAGGCGTGCCCGGCGCACGTCGAAATCGGTAGTGTCAACACCGTTGTCGTCAGACTGCGTGGCGTCGTAATCCCATTGAAGGCGCCCGCCGAGCTGAAAAGACGCTGATTTATCCGACGTTATCACCTTGATACCACTCTCGGTATCGATCACAAGGTCTTTGCCGCTGGTCGTAACGGTTCCGGCCTGTGCAGCAGAAGCGGCAGAAATCGCCAAAGCCAAGCCCAAATATTTCTTGCTCATAGTGGTTTTTTCCTTTCAGTTTGCTTGTGGGTATTGAAGAATCAATGGAAAGTCTATTTGGTAAAGATTGCAGTTTGTTTACAAATGATGCATCGAAACAGGGCATCGGTTCGGGCCTGTGACAGGTTTTGGCGCGCTGCGTGTTGCGGCCCTATTCTTGGTCAACCCGGCTTATTCATGAGGTCGGTCTGAAAA
>NZ_NHOU01000097.1 GCF_002179555.1 Salinicola salarius
AGGCCAAATCCACATGAAGTGACGAAGAACCTTTTTTTAAGCCTTTCTCAGCAGCTCAGTGAGCTCGCCCAGGCAAAGGCTGCGGTTGATCAGGCGCAAGCCCGGGTCAGAGAGCTTCTGCCGGATTGGCGGCCTCAGGATGGGGGGATCCCCGGGCACATTTGGCCGGCTCTTGCTTCCAGGGTCGATAACGACAATTTGCTGGCTCATCCGTCAATTGTTGCCGCCCGCGCGAGGTGGCAGGTGCTGCGGAGCGAAGCCGAGGTGGTCAGTCGCAGAGCGGCGGCATCTCCCACGGTCGGGCTGAGCGGAGGGCGTGATGGCGGTGAGAACCTGGTTGGCCTGACGTTCTCGATCCCTCTGAATGTCCGTAATAACTACGGTGCCGAAATCCAGGCTGCCAACCGACGATCATTAGAGGCCGAAGCTCGGTTTCAGGCACTTTATCGGAAGCAGCAGTATGGTCTGGCGGGCGCCCGAGCTGCCTGGAAGCGATACGACACCCAACTCAGCCGATGGACAGAACTCTCCCAGGGGCGTGTACAGCGAAGTGCTGATTTGCTTGAGAAGCAGTGGCAGGTCGGCGACCTCTCCACCTCTGAGTATCTCCAGGCGCTGGGCCAGCGCGCGGAGAGCCTGAAAACCGGTATTGAACTGGAAAAGCAGGCGCAGCTGGGTCTGATTGAGCTCTTGAGTCAGTCTGGCGAACTGATCACCCCCTTCCAAAAATAGTCTGGAAACTGGATATTCATTATGAAAAAAACTCTGATTTCTGTATTCGCATTGACGTTGCTTACAGCCCCACTTTCTTTTGTACAGGCAGAGGAAGATGCTCATCAGGAAGCCGGCCATGATCATGCTGCCAGTGGCGACGATCGTCAGGAAGTCACCGGTGAGGAGGGCGAGCATAAGGAAGATCATGGTGAAGAAGGTGAGCATGAAGAGGAAGGGGGGCACGGCCACGAAGACGAGAACGGTGGCCATGAAGAAGCGGCCACCGCAAGCATCAACGCCAAACAGAAAGATCTGGCCGGCATTGAAGTGGCAACGCTCGAAAGCCGGCTCGTTGACTATGAAATTTACGCGCCCGGTGAGCTGCTAACCAACGGTTATACCAGCTATCACGTGTCCCCCCGGGTTGCCTCAGTGGTGCTGCGGCGTCACGTGGAACTGGGTGAGCACGTAACCAAAGGCCAGCTGCTGGTAACCCTGTTCAGTGAGACAGTGGCACAGGCGCAGGCGGATTACAGGAAAGCTTTTCCTGAATGGAAGCGAATCAGCGGGCTGGGTCGTTCCGTGGTGGGTGATCAGCGGTTCAATACCGCGAAAGCCAATATTGAGGCGGCAAGCGCGACTCTGCTTGCTTACGGGCTAAACGATGATGACATTGGTGCACTGAAGGCCAGTGGCGTGGGTAGCCTCGGTGAATACATGCTAAGGGCTCGCGTGGATGGCGCAGTGCTGACCGATGACTTTGAGCAAGGACAAAGAGTTGAGGCTGGCCAGCCGCTGGTGACTCTTGCTGACGAGAGTGAACTTTGGGTAGAAGCCCATCTGCCAGCAAGCTCCGACATTGTTCTTGAGAAGGGCGCGGAAGCCGAAGTCAGGGCAGCTGGTCGTGTGGGCGTGGCAACGGTGTCCCAGGAAGCCCACACCATTGATCCTGTGACCCGCACCCGGATTGTCAGGCTGGAGCTGGACAATCCTGAAGATCGTTTTCATCCAGGAATGTTCGCAGATGTGTATTTTCGTTTTAAGACCAGCGAGCCGGTGCTTGCCGTGCCGGAGTGTAGTGGTCAAGTGCTTTTGGCCACCGAG
>NZ_NHOU01000098.1 GCF_002179555.1 Salinicola salarius
CCAGAGCCGGACTCTCAAGGGAGACCGGAAACTCCTGCTGAAACGCGCTCACGAAGTATCAGACCGGGAACGCCTCATTATGGAGACCTGGACTGGCGCATTCCCGCAACTGCTGGCCGCCTACGAGCACAAGGAGCGCTTCTACGGCATCTGGAATGCCACCACACGGCCACAGGCAGAAGCCGCCCTGGACGACTGGATAGCCACCATTCCGAAGGGCCAGAAGGAAGTCTGGAGCGATCTGGTCAGGGCTGTAGGCAACTGGCGCGAAGAGATCATGACTTACTTCGAGACGGACATGCCCGTCACCAACGCTTACACGGAGTCCATCAACCGACTGGCGAAGGACAAGAACCGTGAAGGGCGTGGTTACTCCTTCGAGGTGATGCGGGCACGAATGCTGTACACCACGAAGCACAAGAAGAAGCCCCCGACTGCAAAGGTCTCTCCGTTCCACAAGAAAACCATCGGTTACGGACTGCCGGACTTCGCAGAGGAACTCAACTACGGGGTCGATCTATCAACCATCTGAGGGTGGTATCAGGTTGGTGGGGTGAAGATGCCCAATCAACCATTAAATCCGTATACCCAATTTTTTGTGCCAGCAGATCGAAATCTCCATCTCCCGAGACCAGAACCACTACATCCGCTTGCGCCGCGTACTCAATGGCATCGAGCGTGATACCCACGTCCCAGTCGCCTTTGGCGGAGCCATCCGAGCGCTGGATGAACGGCTTGAGCTTCACCTCGAAGCCGATCGACCGGAGAATATTCTGGAACTCACGCTGCTTGGCGTCGCCCTTGTCGGTGGCGTAACAGCGGGCAGTCAGCACCTCCCGGTTCGCCGTCACCTTCGCCCAGAACCAACGATAATCGAAGTGTTTGCCGTAAGCTTCACGCACGGTGTAATAGACATTCTGGGTATCCACGAAGATAGCGACGCGAGTCATGATAAGGAGATCCCCCGGCAAGTATGGAAGCGGCAACGTTATCAGGTGGATGAGAAGTCGTTGGCGAGCATGTTCATGATCAGGCGAATCATCGTTTCCTTATTGGCTGGATCGGATTCCGCGACCAGCAGCGTCAACGCCGCCAGCCCGACATCGTTGATGACGGGCTCCCCAACAGATGACAGCAGACGCCCGTTGCGATGCAGGAAGTCGACAAACAGAAACGCCCCACTGCGTTTATTGCCGTCGGCGAACGGATGATTCTTGATCACGAAATAGAGCAGATGCGCCGCTTTCGACTCGATGCTCGGATAGGCCGGCTCGCCGAAGACAGACTGGTCAAGATTGCCGAGCAGTGAGGCCAACCCATCGCTACGATCCCTCGCGAACAGCTCGGTTGCCTCTCCACGCCCCATCAGTTCCGCTTTCAACGCGTCCAGCGCCGATCTCGCCGTTTCCAACGAAGGGAGCCGGCCGCCCGCTTGCACGTCAGGGTCGCTCAACAGCCCTTCGTCATAGCGCTGCAATAGCAAAAACGTCTGCGCATAACGCGCCACGATATCCACCAACCCGCGGCCGCCCGGCAGATCCAACGCCGAGCTGTGCGCCGCCTTGCGAACCAGCGCCATCGCCGCCTCCAGCTCTCGCGCATTGGCCTCGAAGCGCTGCTGATGCAGCGTCCAGCCCTGAGTGAGATGCTCTCGGAGGACACGCGTAGCCCATTGGCGGA